>NZ_JBSFVT010000013.1:0-171264 GCF_053592455.1 Streptomyces sp. NPDC002676
GTTACATTCCGAACCCGGAAGCTAAGCCTCACAGCGCCGATGGTACTGCAGGGGGGACCCTGTGGGAGAGTAGGACGCCGCCGAACTCCTTTTAATAAGGTCGGACCCTGAACTTCGGTTCAGGGTCCGACCTTTTTACGTTTTGCTTAACGTGTCGTTCACGTTGCGCGCCGAGCATCCAGCACATGGGTACTGCTGCAATGCTCAGGGCTGCCGGCGTCGGAATCGGTGACGAGGTCGTCGTACCGGCCTTCGGGAACGTCGAGGTCGCCGAGGCCGTGACCCTGGCGGGCGCGTCCCCGGTGTTCGCCGACATAGATCCGGTCACCTACTGCCTGGACCCGTCCGCTGTCGAAGCGGCGATAACCTCCCACACGGCGGCCGTCGTTGTCGTACACCGCTTCGGACGGCGTGCCGACATCGGCCGGTTGCACGCGCTCGGGCAGCGCCACGAGCTGCTGGTGCTGGAACAGGGCGAGTCCGAGGCGCCGTACGACGAGGTCGCGCAGCGCAGGGAGCGGGCCGCGTACCTCGACAGCAAGCTCAAGGGCGTACGGACGCCTGACGGCGGTGACGGGCACACCTATCAGCAGTACGTCGTGCGTGTACCGGGCAACGGCCGGCCGGACCGGGACGCCTTCGCTCGGGCCCTGCGGGCCAAGGGCGTTGAGTGCCGGGTGCCAGTGAAGACGCCCGTGCACCGGCTGCCCGAGTTCCGGCGTTGCGTGGCGCTGCCGGAGACCGAGGTCGCCGCCGACGAGACGCTGGCGCTGCCCGTGGACGCCACGCTGACGAAGCGGGAGATGCAGCGGATCGTGTCCGCCTGCAACGCTCTTGGGGGACTGCTCCAGCCCGCCTTCTGATCGGTGCCCGAACGAGTTTGGGAGATCGGGCCTGTTCAGGGTATGGTTTTCTTGTCGCCGCGAGGGAAACCTCGAAAGCGACAGGCCCCTATAGCTCAGTCGGCAGAGCGTCTCCATGGTAAGGAGAAGGTCAACGGTTCGATTCCGTTTGGGGGCTCCAGCAGAAAGGCCCACCCGAAAGGGTGGGCCTTTTTCGTGCGCCCGGCGGGCGGGCGCCGGGCCTCAGTCCGTGTGGAGGCCCGGGACGCGCATCGCCAGAATCGCCATGTCGTCCGACGGGGCGTCCGACGCGAAGCGTTCCACCGCGCGCTTGATGCGGGCCGCGACCGCGCCGGCCGTCAGACCCGTGCACGTGGTGAGGACGTCGGCGAGGCCGTCGTCGCCCAACATGCGCGAACCCTCCCGGCGTTCGGTGACGCCGTCGGTGACGCACAGCAGAACGTCTCCCGGATCGAGCATGACCGTCTGCTCGTACAGCTCCAGGTCCTCGATGACGCCGAGCAGCGGCTGCGGTTCGGCCGCCGCCACCACCGTGCCGTCCTGGCGCAGGCGCAGCGGGAGCGGGTGGCCGGCGCAGACCACCTTCAGCTCGACGCTGCCGTCCTGCTGCGTCCGCAGCTCGCCGTAGAGCAGCGTCAGGAAGCGGCTGCGGTCGCCCTCGTCGAGGATGGCGGAGTTCAGCCGCTCCAGGACAGCCGGACCGCTCAGGCCCTCGCGGGCCAGCAGGCGCAGCGCGTGCCGGGCGAGGCCCGTGACCGCCGCCGCGTTCGGTCCCGTACCGCAGACGTCGCCGATGGCGAAGCCGTAGGCGCCGTTGCCGATGGGGAAGACGTCGTAGAAGTCGCCGCCGACCTCGTTGCCCTCGCCCGCCGCGCGGTAGATGACCTCGACCTCGACGCCGTCGATGTGCGGCAGGCCGGGCGGGAGCAGGCTGCGCTGGAGGGCCTGGCTGATGGCCGTGCGCTCCGAGTACAGGCGGGCGTTGTCCAGGGCCAGGGCGGCCCGGCGGGACAGGTCCTCGGCCAGTTCCAGGATTTCCTGGCGGAAGTGTTCGTCGGTGGGCTTGCCGAGGGTCAGCATGCCGATCACGCGGTTGCGGGCGACCAGCGGCAGCACGACCGTCTCGCCGCCGACCGCGGAGGCCGTGGCGAGGGTCGGGCCGATGCCCGCGGCGACCTGCTGCGTGGGGCCCCCGGCCAGGCCGAGACTGCGCATCGAGGTGCGCAGGGCGGCCTGGTGCGCCACCGCGCCGGGGGTCGTCCAGACGCGGGCGCCGGGGGTCGGTACGGGGTCGGGCGCGGGGATCTTGGAGAGCAACGACTTGATGCCGTCGATGAGTTCCTCGTCCTCGTGCAGGACGTACGACAGGTACGGCTCCGAAGCCTGGTCGGCGATCGTGTAGACCGCACACCAGGTGGCCAGGGTCGGGACCGTCATCTGCGCCATCAGGGCGAGCGTCTGGTCGCGGTCGAGGGTGCCGGCCAGCAGGTCGGAGGCCTCGACCAGGAAGCTGAGGGAGCCGCGGCGCAGCCGCTCCAGCTCGCCCAGGCGGGCCGACTCGACGGCCAGGGCGATGCGGTCGGCGGCGAACTGGAGGCGCAGCGCCTCCTCGTTGGAGTACCGGCCCGGTGCCTCGGCCGCGACGCCGAGGGAGCCGGTCAGGCGGCCCTCGACCTTCAGCGGGACGGTGACGACCGAGCGCATGCCGGTGCCGGACAGCAGCGACACGGCGCCCGGTACGGCGGTCAGATCGTCGTGGACGGCGGGCATGCGCGCGGAGCCGTAGCGGCCGGGGCCCGCCTCGACCGGGACGCGGGCGAAGCGCTGGCGGGCGGAGGGCAGGCCGGTGGAGGCGCGGACCTCCAGTTCCGTCTCGTCGTCGGTGGCCAGCAGCAGGAACGCGGAGTCGCCGTCGAGCATGTCGCGGGCGCGCTCCACCGTGCGTTGCAGGAGGCCGTCGAGGTCGTCCGGGGCGGGGGAGCCGATGAACACCTCGAAGGGGTCGGTGCTCTGGCCGTCCGGGGAGGGGACCTGGTCGGTGGCCGGGACGCGCAACGGCGTCTGCAGGACAGCGCGTTCGTGGTCCCGTACCAGCAGGCAGACGGTGGAGGGTTCGCCGCCGGTGTCGCGGACCCTCAGGTGGGAGGCGTACACCGGGGCGACCCGGCCGTCGGCGCCGCGGATCCCGTAACTGCCCTCCCAGCGCGACAGTTGGAGCGCCTCGGCGATGCCGGTGCCGGTGCCCGGGGTGTGCGGCCAGGCCGCGAAGTCGGTCAGGGGCTTGCCGATGACCTCGGACGTCGCGTAGCCGAAGAGTTCCTCCGCGTCCTCGTTCCAGGAGGTGAGAGAGCCCTTGCGGTCGACCTGGAGGACGGCGACGCGGACCCGTCCGTCGGCCAGCGGAAGCAGGTCGGCGGGGAGGCAGGGGCCGGCGGCGCGGGTGCCCACGGGGCGTTCGGGCAGCGCCAGATGAAACCAGACGTTCTTGTGCGTGGGCGTGTAGTCCACGCCCCAGCGGGCGGCGAGCGCCGCGCAGAGCTGGAGGCCGCGGCCACCCTCGCGGTCGGGGTTGCCCATCGTGGCGGCGGAGGTCTGGAGGGGGACCTCGCGCTCCGGGTAGCGGTCGGAGACCTCGATGCGCACGCCGTCCTCGGTGCGCAGGCACAGCACCTCCGCGTGCGTGCCCGCGTGGACGACCGCGTTGGTCACCAGCTCGCTGGTGAGGACGACGGCGTCGTCGACGATGTCGGCGAAGCCCCAGCCCTGGAGGGTGTCCCGGACGAAGGACCGGGCGGTCGCGACCGATCGCCCGACGGGCTCGAAGCTGGCAGCCGCGCGCGCGGTGATCACAGAACTCCTCGGCCGGTTGTCGGCGTGCAGGGCTGAATGGCCGTCCGGCTCGCGCCGCTGCTGCGGCATCCGCTCGCCCGTCGGCCGTGGCTCCGGGGGCTGTCCCCCAGGGATCAGTCCGGTGGTCATGGTCTGGGCCGCCCCTCCGATGCCCGCTCGTGCTCGTGCCAGCGCCCAGGCCGGTCGGACCGGTACGGCTGGACAGCCGCATGCAAGGTTACTTACCTTCACCGTCCGAGCGGATGCCGGTCGCGGTGTTTACCCCCCAGGGTGTGCGGACGATGTGCGAAGCTGCCGAACTGTTATGGCCTGGTTCGGCCGGGGTGAAACACTGGGCAAGCTTCTGATGAAGGTCGGGTCGGCTTGCGTGTGTTCCGTGTACGGCGGGCAGCAGCTCTTGGTGTGGCCGGATCTCGTCTGGCAGAAATACGCAGCAGTAACTGGTACGCGGAAGTAACCGGTATGCCGAGTGAGCGGCGTGCCGGGCCGAGTGGCCGAGCAGAGCAGTAATGGTCGACCCCTGCGGGAGGGACACAGTGGAGTCTGGCGCAGCGACGCGGGGCACGAAGACGCGTGCGAAGGGCGGACCGTCCCTGGGCAAGAACGGGGGCACCACCGCTGTGGACGCGGCTGCCCTGAACCGCCTGCTGGCGGCCCTGGTGGCGATGCGTGACGGCAACTTCCGCAAGCGGCTGACGGTGTCCGGCGACGGCGTGATGTCGGAGATCGCGGCGGTCTTCAACGAGGTCGCCGACCGCAACATGCATCTGACGGGTGAGCTGTCGCGGGTGCGGCGCATGGTGGGGCGTGAGGGAAAACTCACGGAACGGCTGGAGACGGGCGCCTGCGAGGGCTCCTGGGCGGCTGCCATCGACGCCTCCAACGCGCTGGTCGACGATCTCGTATGGCCGGTCTCCGAGGTCAGCCGGGTGCTGACGGCGGTGGCCGAGGGTGATCTGTCGCCGCGGATGGACCTGCGGACGCAGGCCCCGGACGGCACCGGGCATCCGCTGCGCGGCGAGTTCCTGAAGGTCGGCCGTACGGTCAACAATCTCGTCGACCAGCTCTCGACGTTCACGGACGAGGTCACGCGCGTGGCCAGCGAGGTCGGCACCGAGGGCAAGCTCGGCGGTCAGGCCCGGGTGCGCGGTATGTCGGGTTCGTGGAAGGACCTGACCGAGTCCGTCAACACGATGGCGAACCGGCTGACGGCGCAGGTGCGGGACATCGCCCTGGTGACGACGGCCGTGGCCCGCGGTGACCTGTCACGCAAGGTGACCGTGCATGTCGCCGGCGAGATGCTGGAGCTGAAGAACACCGTCAACACGATGGTGGAGCAGCTTTCCTCGTTCTCCTCCGAGGTGACCCGGGTGGCCCGTGAGGTGGGCACCGAGGGCATTCTGGGCGGCCAGGCGCAGGTGCCCGGGGTGGCCGGTGTGTGGAAGGAGCTGACCGACTCCGTCAACACGATGGCCGGCAATCTCACCGCTCAGGTGCGCGGGATCTCCCAGGTGACCACGGCCGTCGCCAACGGCGACCTGTCGCAGAAGGTGACGGTGCCGGCGCGCGGTGAGGTCGCGCAGCTCGCCGAGACGATCAACCAGATGACCGAGACGCTGCGGATCTTCGCGGACGAGGTCACGCGCGTGGCGAACGAGGTCGGCGCGGAGGGGCGGCTCGGCGGGCAGGCGAACGTGCCGGGCGCGGCGGGTACGTGGAAGGACCTGACGGATTCCGTCAACACGGTGTTCCGGAACCTGACCACTCAGGTGCGTGACATCGCGGCCGTGACGACCGCCGTGGCGAGCGGTGACCTCTCGCAGAAGGTCACCGTGGACGTGGCCGGCGAGATGCTGGAGCTGAAGAACACCGTCAACGGCATGGTGGACCAGCTGTCGGCGTTCGGTGCCGAGGTGACCCGGGTCGCGCGGGAGATCGGTGTCGAGGGTGAGCTGGGCGGCCAGGCGCAGGTGTCGGGCGCGGCCGGTACGTGGAAGGACTTGACGGACTCCGTCAACACTGCATTCCGCAACCTCACCGGGCAGGTGCGCAACATCGCCCAGGTGACGACGGCGGTGGCGAACGGCGACCTGTCCCAGAAGGTCACCGTGGACGTCTCCGGCGAGATGCTCCAGCTGAAGAACACCGTGAACACGATGGTGGACCAGCTGTCGAGCTTCGCCGACCAGGTCACCCGGATGGCCAGGGACGTGGGTACGGAGGGCCGCCTGGGCGGTCAGGCCCGGGTGGACGGAGTGTCGGGCACCTGGAAGGAGCTGACGGACTCCGTCAACTTCATGGCCGGCAACCTCACTTCCCAGGTGCGGCAGATCGCGCAGGTGACGACGGCGGTGGCGCGCGGCGACCTGTCGCAGAAGATCGACGTTGACGCGCGCGGCGAGATTCTTGAGCTGAAGAACACGATCAACACGATGGTTGATCAGCTGTCCGCCTTCGCGGACCAGGTGACCCGCGTCGCGCGCGATGTGGGCACCGAGGGGCGGCTCGGCGGGCAGGCGCAGGTGCCGGGCGTGGCCGGTGTGTGGCGGGACCTGACCGACTCCGTGAACGGCATGGCCGGCAACCTCACGGCCCAGGTGCGCAACATCGCCCAGGTCGCCACCGCCGTGGCGCGCGGTGACCTCTCCCAGAAGATCACCGTGGATGCGCGCGGGGAGATCCTGGAGCTGAAGAACACCCTGAACACGATGGTCGACCAGCTGTCGTCGTTCGCCCAGGAGGTCACGCGCGTGGCCCGTGAGGTGGGCACGGAGGGCATCCTCGGCGGTCAGGCCGAGGTGCAGGGTGTCTCCGGCACCTGGAAGGACCTCACGCAGTCCGTGAACTTCATGGCGAACAACCTGACGATCCAGGTGCGCAACATCGCCGAGGTCACGACCGCGGTCGCCAAGGGCGACCTGTCCAAGAAGATCACCGTTGACGCGAAGGGCGAGATCCTTGAGCTCGTCACGACGGTCAACACGATGGTCGACCAGCTGTCCAGTTTCGCCGAGCAGGTGACTCGTGTGGCCCGCGAGGTGGGCACCGAGGGCATCCTGGGCGGCCAGGCGCACGTGCCGGGCGTCACCGGCATCTGGAAGGACCTCAGCAACAACGTAAACCTGATGGCCAACAACCTGACCATGCAGGTGCGGAACATCTCCCAGGTCGCGGCGGCGGTCGCCAATGGCGACCTGACCCGGCAGGTGACGATCGAGGCCCGCGGCGAGGTCGCCCAGCTCGCCGACACCATCAACACGATGGTCAAGACACTGAGTTCGTTCGCGGACCAGGTCACCAAGGTGGCCCGTGAGGTGGGCACGGACGGCATCCTGGGCGGCCAGGCGCACGTACCGGGTGTGGCCGGCACCTGGAAGGACCTCACCGAGTCCGTGAACCAGATGGCGTCCAACCTGACCGGTCAGGTGCGCAACATCGCCATGGTCACCACGGCCATCGCCAAGGGTGACTTGACGAAGAAGATCGACATTGACGCACGCGGCGAGATCCTTGAGCTGAAGACGACGATCAACACGATGGTTGATCAGCTGTCCAGCTTCGCCGAGGAGGTCACGCGTGTGGCCCGCGAGGTGGGTACGGAGGGACAGCTCGGCGGCCAGGCACGCGTGCGCGACGTCGACGGCACCTGGCGCGACCTCACCGAGTCGGTGAACGAGATGGCCGGGAACCTGACCCGGCAGGTGCGTGCCATTGCGCGCGTGGCGACCGCGGTGACCCGTGGCGACCTGAACCTGAAGATCGACGTCGACGCGTCCGGCGAGATCCAGGAACTCCAGGACTACATCAACAAGATGATCGCCAACCTGCGCGACACCACGATCGCCAACAAGGAGCAGGACTGGCTCAAGGGCAACCTCGCCCGTATCTCCGCGCTGATGCAGGGCCGCCGTGACCTGGACGACGTCGCCTCTCTGATCATGAGCGAGCTGACGCCTGTGGTCTCCGCTCAGCACGGCGCGTTCTTCCTGGCCCTGCCGCTCGTCGACGGCAAGGACGTGGCCGACGGCAAGGAGGCCTACGAGCTGCGGATGCTGGGCTCGTACGGCTACTCGATGGGCTCCATGCCGACGTCGTTCCGGCCCGGTGAGGCGCTGATCGGCACGGCTGCCCAGGAGAAGCGCACGATCCTGGTGGACAAGGCGCCCAGCGGCTACCTGAAGATCTCGTCCGGGCTGGGCGAGGCCCCGCCCGCGCAGGTGATCGTGCTGCCTGTCCTCTTCGAGGGCAAGGTGCTCGGCGTGATCGAGCTGGCCTCCTTCACGCCGTTCACGCAGATCCAGAAGGACTTCCTCAACCAGATCGCCGAGATGATCGCGACCAGCGTCAACACCATCTCGGTCAACACCAAGACCGAGCAGCTGCTGAAGCAGTCGCAGGGGCTGACCGAGCAACTGCAGGAGCGATCCGCCGAGTTGGAGAACCGGCAGAAGGCCCTTCAGGCCTCCAACGCCGAACTGGAGGAGAAGGCCGAGCTGCTGGCCCGGCAGAACCGGGACATCGAGGTGAAGAACACCGAGATCGAGGAGGCCCGGCAGGTCCTGGAGGAGCGCGCCGAGCAGCTCGCGGTGTCGATGCGCTACAAGAGCGAGTTCCTCGCCAACATGTCGCACGAGCTGCGCACGCCGCTCAACTCGCTGCTGATTTTGGCCAAACTGCTCGCCGACAACGCCGAGGGCAACCTCTCACCGAAGCAGGTGGAGTTCGCCGAGACCATCCACGGCGCCGGTTCCGACCTGCTCCAGCTGATCAACGACATCCTGGACCTGTCGAAGGTCGAGGCGGGCAAGATGGACGTCTCCCCGACGCGCATCGCCCTCGTCCAGCTCGTGGACTACGTGGAGGCCACCTTCCGGCCGCTGACCGCGGAGAAGGGCCTGGACCTGTCCGTACGGGTCTCCCCGGAGCTGCCCGCCACCCTGCACACCGACGAGCAGCGGCTGCTGCAGGTGCTGCGCAACCTGCTGTCCAACGCGGTGAAGTTCACCGACTCCGGGTCGGTGGAGCTGGTGATCCGGCCGGCCGGCGTGGGCGTGCCGCAGTCCATCCGGGAGCAGCTGCTGGAGGCCGGTTCGCTCACCGACCCGGACGCGCCGCTGATCGCGTTCTCGGTGACCGACACGGGCATCGGCATCGCGGCCAGCAAGATGCGGGTGATCTTCGAGGCGTTCAAGCAGGCGGACGGCACGACCAGCCGCAAGTACGGCGGCACCGGCCTCGGACTGTCGATCTCCCGGGAGATCGCGCAGCTGCTCGGCGGTGAGATCCACGCGCAGAGCGAGCCGGGCCGCGGCTCGACGTTCACGCTGTATCTGCCGCTGCACCTGAGCGAACTGCCGCCGCAGGGCTACCAGCAGTCGGTGGCCCCGCTGGAGGCCGGCGAACTGCTCGCCTCCGAGACACAGCTGTCCTCGGAGCTGTCCGTCGTGGAGATCGAGATGCCGGCGGAGGTGAAGTCGTACCGGGAGACGCAGAACGGTCCCGCGGCGCTCTTCCGGCGCCGTCGCCGGGGCCTGCCGCAGGTCGAGCCCCGGCCCGAGCCGTGGTCGGCGCTGTCCGAGCAGGAGTGCGCGCAGCAGCCGGCCCGCGCGGTGCGGTTCGGCGGCGAGAAGGTGCTGATCGTCGACGACGACATCCGCAACGTCTTCGCGCTCACCAGCGTCCTGGAACAGCACGGGCTCTCGGTGCTGTACGCCGAGAACGGCCGTGAGGGCATCGAGGTGCTGGAGCAGCACGACGACGTGGCCGTCGTGCTGATGGACATCATGATGCCCGAGATGGACGGGTACGCGACGACCACGGCGATCCGCAGGATGCCGCAGTTCGCGGGGCTGCCGATCATCGCGCTCACTGCGAAGGCGATGAAGGGCGACCGGGAGAAGGCGATCGAGTCGGGCGCCTCCGACTACGTGACCAAGCCGGTCGACCCGGATCATCTGCTGACGGTGATGCGGCAGTGGATGGGGGCGGAGTGAGGGAACTTTCCGACCGTGCGTGAACGTTGCGGGAACGTCGGGTGTGTGTGCGGAGCCGTCGGCCCGCACTCCCCGGAGACGTGATGGAATCTGGTATTCCGGGAACCTTCGGGACTCTCTCCGCGTTTCCGCTGTGTGCACAGTGACATCGCGGTGACAGGGTGTGGCGACAGGCGGGGTGCGGCTACGATGACCGGCACAAGGACGGGCGGCGACAGGGAGTCGTCCCCTGGGGCGGCGCCCGGTGTAGCGCCGGGGCGAGGAGGGCGGGCCATGGTGCAGAAGGCCAAGATCCTCCTGGTCGATGACCGGCCGGAGAATCTGCTGGCGCTGGAGGCCATCCTCTCTGCGCTCGATCAGACACTGGTGCGGGCATCGTCCGGGGAGGAAGCGCTCAAAGCACTGCTCACGGACGATTTCGCGGTCATTCTGCTGGATGTCCAGATGCCGGGCATGGACGGGTTCGAGACCGCCGCTCACATCAAGCGGCGTGAGCGGACCCGGGACATCCCGATCATCTTCCTCACCGCGATCAACCATGGGCCGCACCACACCTTCCGGGGCTATGCGGCGGGCGCGGTCGACTACATCTCCAAGCCGTTCGACCCGTGGGTGCTGCGCGCGAAGGTCTCGGTCTTCGTCGAGCTGTACATGAAGAACTGTCAGCTGCGGGAGCAGGCGGCGCTGCTGCGGTTGCAGTTGGAGGGCGGTGGCAAGGGCGCGGTCGCCGGCAAGGAGTCGGCCGGGCTGCTCGCCGAGCTGTCCGCGCGGCTCGCGGCCGTCGAGGAGCAGGCCGAGGCGCTGTCCAAGCAGCTGGACGACGAGTCCGCGGACGCGGCGGCGGTCGCCACGGCGGCCCATCTGGAACGCAAGCTCACCGGGCTGCGCCGTGCGCTCGACGCCCTGGAGCCGGGTACGGGCGGCGGCAGAGCGTCGGTGCCGACCCAGAACTGACGTACGCGACGGGACAGTTGCCCATGAGCGTGCGTCAGTTCCGTGCCACGGCAAGGGCGACACGAACGGGTGAAGCCCTGGGCACACGTGTCCGCTGTCGTCTCCCCCGGTAACCTCACACCCATGGCCTCACGTCCCTCCGCAGCCAAGAAGCAGCCCGCGAAGAAGGCGGCCTCTCCCGCGAAGGGTCCGGCGAAGAAAGCCGTCGCGAAGAAGGCCCCGGCCAAGAAGGCGCCCGCGAAGAAAGCGCCCGCCAAGAAGGCCGCGCCGCCGAAGCCGGCCCCCAGTCCCACCGGGGGCATCTACCGGCTCGTGCGTGCCCTCTGGCTCGGCGTCGCGCACGCCGTCGGCGCCGTCTTCCGCGGCATAGGGCGCGGCGCGAAGAACCTCGACCCGGCACATCGCAAGGACGGCGTCGCGCTGCTGCTGTTCGGTGTCGCGCTGATCGTCGCCGCCGGCACCTGGGCCGACCTGAGGGGCCCGGTCGGCGATCTGGTGGAGATCCTGGTGACCGGTGCCTTCGGCCGGCTCGACCTACTGGTGCCGATACTGCTCGCGGTGATCGCCGTACGGTTCATCCGGCACCCGGAGAAGCCGGAGGCCAACGGCCGGATCGTGATCGGCCTGTCCGCGCTTGTCATCGGCGTGCTCGGCCAGGTCCACATCGCCTGCGGCTCGCCCGCCCGCAGCGACGGCATGCAGGGCATAAGGGACGCCGGCGGCCTCATCGGCTGGGCAGCGGCGACCCCGCTGACGTACACCATGACCGAGGTGCTGGCCGTACCCCTGCTGGTGCTGCTGACGATCTTCGGGCTGCTCGTGGTCACCGCCACCCCGGTCAACGCCATCCCGCAGCGGCTGCGCGCGCTCGGCGTGCGCCTGGGTGTCCTGCACGACCACGAGGCCGAGGAGTACGAAGAGTACGAGGAGTACGCCGAGGACGACGAGCGCTACGAGGAGCAGTGGCGCGAGGCATTGCCCGCGCGCCCCCGCAGGCGCCGGAGCGCCCCCCAGGCGTACGACACCGCAGACGTCGAGGAGGAGGCCCTCGCGCGGCGCCGTGGCCGCCCCAGGCGCTCCGCGGTGCCGCAGCCCGACCCGAAGCGGCAGATGGACGCCGTGGACGTCGCCGCCGCCGCGGCAGCCGCGCTGGACGGCGCCGTGCTGCACGGCATGCCGCCGTCCCCGCTCGTCGCGGACCTCACCCAGGGCGTCAGCGTGGGCGAGCGCGAGGACACCACACCGGTGCCCACGCCGACCCCGGTCCCGGCCGCCCGCCCCGAGCAGGAGAAGCTCAGGCAGGACAAGCTCAAGGCCGAGAGTCTCCCCGACCTCACCAAGTCCGTGCCGGACCTGACCAAGTCCGTTCCCGACCTCACCAAGAAGGCTCCCGACGAGCCGCGCGACCTGCCTCCTCGCGCGGAACAGCTCCAGCTGGCCGGGGACATCACCTACGGGCTGCCCTCCCTGGACCTGCTCACGCGCGGCGGCCCCGGCAAGGCGCGCAGCGCGGCCAACGACGCGGTCGTCGCCTCGCTCACCCAGGTCTTCTCCGAGTTCAAGGTCGACGCGGCCGTCACCGGCTTCACGCGCGGTCCGACGGTCACGCGCTACGAGGTCGAACTCGGCCCCGCCGTGAAGGTCGAGCGGATCACCGCGCTGACCAAGAACATCGCCTACGCGGTCGCCAGCCCCGACGTGCGGATCATCAGCCCCATCCCCGGCAAGTCCGCGGTGGGCATCGAGATCCCGAACACCGACCGGGAGATGGTCAACCTCGGGGACGTGCTGCGCCTCGCGGAGTCCGCCGAGGACGACGACCCGATGCTGGTCGCCTTCGGCAAGGACGTCGAGGGCGGGTACGTGATGCACTCGCTGGCGAAAATGCCGCACATGCTGGTCGCCGGCGCCACCGGCTCCGGCAAGTCGTCCTGCATCAACTGCCTGATCACCTCGGTCATGATGCGGGCGACTCCGGAGGACGTCCGGATGATCCTGGTCGACCCCAAGCGCGTCGAACTGACCGCCTACGAAGGCATCCCGCACCTGATCACGCCGATCATCACCAACCCCAAGCGGGCCGCCGAGGCGCTGCAGTGGGTCGTCCGCGAGATGGACCTCAGGTACGACGACCTGGCTGCCTACGGCTACCGGCACATCGACGACTTCAACCGCGCGGTCCGCGAGGGCAAGGTCAAGCCGCCCGAGGGCAGCGAGCGGGAGCTGCAGCCGTACCCGTACCTGCTGGTGATCGTCGACGAGCTGGCCGACCTGATGATGGTCGCCCCGCGGGACGTCGAGGACGCGATCGTGCGCATCACGCAGCTCGCGCGCGCGGCCGGCATCCACCTGGTGCTCGCCACCCAGCGCCCCTCCGTCGACGTCGTCACCGGTCTGATCAAGGCCAACGTGCCCTCGCGGCTGGCCTTCGCCACCTCCTCGCTCGCCGACTCCCGGGTCATCCTCGACCAGCCCGGCGCCGAGAAGCTGATCGGCAAGGGCGACGGCCTGTTCCTGCCGATGGGCGCGAACAAGCCGACCCGTATGCAGGGCGCGTTCGTCACCGAGGCCGAGGTCGCGGCCGTCGTACAGCACTGCAAGGACCAGATGGCGCCGGTCTTCCGCGACGACGTCACCGTGGGAACAAAGCAGAAGAAGGAGATCGACGAGGACATCGGCGACGACCTCGACCTGCTGTGCCAGGCGGCCGAGCTGGTCGTCTCCACCCAGTTCGGGTCGACGTCGATGCTGCAGCGCAAACTGCGCGTCGGTTTCGCCAAGGCCGGGCGGCTGATGGACCTCATGGAGTCCCGGAACATCGTCGGGCCCAGCGAGGGTTCCAAGGCGCGTGACGTTCTCGTGAAGCCCGACGAGCTGGACGGCGTGCTCGCCGTGATTCGCGGGGAGTCCTAGGGGTAGGCGCAACACGCTGCGGGCCGTCCGGCGGACGCGGGTTACGCCGGGCGGCGGCATCGTCGTGATCCACCCGTTAGAGATCGGCGGGCAACCGTTTCCCTTTGCCGTACGTCAAGTTGAGCGAGAGGGGAAGTGTGGTTCCTTTGCGGGGATCCGTGCCCGATCCGCCACCGGGATGACCGGCCGTTCCGATGGCGTACAAAGTTCAGCGCCCGGTTGCCCCGTCCTTTCACACCCCCCCTAGACTGAGCTTCCAGCACAGGTGGCTACACGCTCGAAAGGCGCCCCCGTGTCCATCGGCAACTCCCCTGAAGACGAGCGTCCGTTCCCAGACGAGTCCCAGGAGGCCCTTCCCTCCGTGGGCCGCGCCCTGCAGGAGGCGCGTGTCGCGGCCGGGCTCACGGTAGAGGACGTCAGCAGTGCCACTCGTGTCCGTATCGGGATCGTGCACGCCATCGAGGCGGACGACTTCGCGCCCTGCGGCGGCGACGTGTACGCCCGCGGACACATCCGCACGCTGGCCAGGGCCGTGCACCTGGATCCCGCACCGCTGATCGCGCGGTTCGACGCCGAGCACGGCGGGCGTCCCGCCCCCACCCCGGCCGCGCCCCTGTTCGAGGCCGAACGGATCCGTCCCGAGCGGCGGGGGCCCAACTGGACCGCGGCCATGGTGGCCGCGATCGTCGTCGTGATCGGCTTCGTGGGGTTCACCGCGGTCAAGGGCGGCGACGGAGGCGACTCGAAGTCGCAGGTCGCCGAGGGCAGCACGCCGACGAAGACCAAGTCCGCCTCGCCCACGCCCAAGAAGGACAAGCCGGCCTCGCCGACCGCCGAGCCGTCCGACAGCGCCATCGCCGCCGCCCCGCAGGACAAGGTGACCGTTCAGGTCAGCGCGGCGAACGGACGCAGCTGGATCTCCGCCAAGGACCACAACGGCCGAATGCTCTTCGACGGGCTGCTGAAGCAGGGCGAGTCCAAGACGTTCCAGGACAGCTCGAAGATCAATCTCATCCTGGGTGACGCCGGCGCCATCCAGCTCTACGTCAACGGCAAGAAGATCGAGGACGACTTCCAGCCGGGCGCGGTGGAGCGCCTCACCTACACGAAGGGCGACCCCGAGGTCGGATAGCCCCGAGGCCGCACAGCACCCGCGGGTGGTTGGACAAAAGGGAGCGTCCGCGAGCCGAACCGACGGGGTTGGCCAAGATCGCCAACCCCGTCGACATCGGGTGTCAGACAGACAAAGTAGTCTTGAGCCCATGCCTGAACGCCGTACCGTCGCACTTGTCACTCTCGGCTGCGCCCGTAACGAGGTGGACTCGGAGGAGCTCGCAGGCCGTTTGGAGGCGGACGGCTGGCAGCTCGTCGAGGACGCCGGGGACGCCGATGTCGCCGTGGTCAACACCTGTGGCTTCGTGGAGGCCGCCAAGAAGGACTCCGTCGACGCCCTGCTGGAGGCCAACGACCTCAAGGGACACGGGAGAACCCAGGCCGTCGTGGCGGTGGGCTGCATGGCCGAGCGGTACGGCAAGGAGCTCGCCGAGGCGCTGCCCGAGGCCGATGGCGTGCTCGGTTTCGACGACTACGCGAACATCTCCGACCGCCTGCAGACCATCCTCTCCGGCGGCATCCACGCCGCGCACACCCCGCGCGACCGCCGCAAGCTGCTGCCGATCAGCCCGGCCGAGCGGCAGGAATCGGCCGCCGCCGTCGCGCTGCCCGGCCACGGCCCCACCGACCTCCCCGAGGGCCTGGCACCCGCCTCCGGCCCCCGCGCGCCCCTGCGCCGCCGCCTGGACGGCGCCCCGGTCGCCTCGGTGAAGCTCGCCTCCGGCTGCGACCGCCGCTGCTCGTTCTGCGCCATCCCCTCCTTCCGCGGCTCCTTCATCTCACGCCGCCCGAGCGACGTCCTGAACGAGACGCGGTGGCTGGCCGAACAGGGCGTGAAGGAGATCATGCTGGTCTCCGAGAACAACACCTCCTACGGCAAGGACCTGGGCGACATCCGGCTGCTGGAGTCCCTGCTGCCCGAGCTGGCCGAGGTCGACGGCATCGAGCGCGTGCGCGTCAGCTACCTCCAGCCGGCCGAGATGCGCCCCGGCCTCATCGACGTACTGACCTCCATCCCGAAGGTCGCGCCGTACTTCGACCTGTCCTTCCAGCACTCCGCGCCCGACGTGCTGCGCGCCATGCGCCGCTTCGGCGACACGGACCGCTTCCTGGAACTGCTCGACACGATCCGGAACAAGGCCCCCGAGGCCGGCGTGCGCTCGAACTTCATCGTCGGCTTCCCCGGCGAGAGCGAGTCCGACCTCGCCGAACTGGAGCGCTTCCTGACCGGCGCCCGCCTGGACGCCATCGGCGTCTTCGGGTACTCGGACGAGGAGGGCACCGAGGCGGCGACGTACGACAACAAGCTCGACGAGGAAGTCGTCGCCGAGCGCCTCGCCCACATCTCCCGGCTCGCCGAGGAACTGGTCTCGCAGCGCGCCGAGGAGCGCGTCGGGGAGACCGTGCGGGTCCTCGTGGAGTCCGTGGACGAGGAGGACGAGGACGGCGTGTACGGCCGCGCCGCGCACCAGGCCCCGGAGACCGACGGCCAGGTACTGCTCACGAGCGGCGAAGGCCTGAGCGTCGGACGTATGGTCGAGGCGAAGGTGGTCGGTACGGAAGGTGTCGACCTGGTGGCCGAGCCGCTCACCGGCTCGTTCGCGTGTAGTGAGGAGGCGGGCAGATGACCGGAGTCCCGGCATCCGCCGCGGGCGGCTCCTCCGGCGGGCAGCGCGCCCGGGGTTCCGCCGCGGCTGCCGACGGCGCTCCCCAGGTCTCCGGTTCCGCTTCCGGTCCAGCCGGTCCGGCTCCCGACCAGGCCGGCGGTCGGCCGCCACGCGGCGCGAAGCTGGCCGCGGCGGCCGTCAACCAGGCCAGCGTGTGGAACGTCGCCAACCTGCTGACCATGCTCCGGCTGGTCCTCGTGCCGGGCTTCGTGGCACTGATGCTGGCGAACGGCGGCTACGACCCGGCCTGGCGTGCCCTGGCCTGGGCGGCCTTCGCCATCGCCATGATCACGGACCTGTTCGACGGGCACCTGGCGCGCACCTACAACCTGGTCACCGACTTCGGGAAGATCGCCGACCCCATCGCCGACAAGGCGATCATGGGGGCGGCGCTCATCTGTCTGTCCTACCTGGGCGATCTGCCGTGGTGGGTGACGGGTGTGATCCTCGGCCGGGAACTCGGGATCACCCTGCTGCGTTTCCTGGTCATCCGCTACGGCGTGATCCCGGCCAGCCGGGGCGGCAAGCTCAAGACGCTCACCCAGGGCATCGCCGTCGGGATGTACGTCCTGCCACTGACGGGGTGGCTGGCCACGCTGAGGTTCTGGGTGATGGCCGCGGCCGTCGTCCTGACCGTCGTGACCGGCCTCGACTACGTAAGACAGGCCATTGTCCTGCGCCGGCGGGGAATCGCCGAGCGCGCGGCAGCGTTGGGGGATGAGGAAGCGTGAGTTCTACGGCCACCGAACTTGTGCGACTACTGACCGTGAGGGGCGAGACCCTCGCCGTCGCGGAGTCGCTCACCGGTGGCCTGGTCGCGGCCGAGATCACGGCGGTCCCCGGAGCGTCGAAGGTCCTCCAGGGTTCGGTCACCGCCTACGCCACCAGGCTCAAGCACGAGCTGCTGGGTGTCGACGCCACCCTGCTGGCCGAGCGTGGAGCGGTGGATCCGCAGGTCGCGGCCCAGATGGCGGCCGGCGTGCGCAAGGCGCTGGGGGCCGACTGGGGCATCGCGACGACCGGTGTGGCCGGTCCCGATCCGCAGGACGGCCAGCCCGTCGGGACGGTGTTCGTGGCCGTCGACGGCCCCCTCACCGACGGCACTGGTTCTGCCGGTGGCGGAAAAGTCGAGGCCCTGCGGTTGAACGGCCGCCGCGCGGAAATCCGTATGGAGAGTGTACGGAGCGTACTCGCACTGCTTCTGAAGGAGCTTGCGGGCGAACAGACCGGAAATGAGCGGGCACAGGATACGGAACAGAACGGGGGGTTTTGATGTTTGCAGCCCTGAGTGAACACGACATCGCTCCCCGCACGGCCGCGGCGCGAGGCGGTACGGTGGGGCGAGAAGGATGCGGCTACGCGGTCCGAGGAGGGAGCCACCGATGATTCTGCTCCGTCGCCTGCTGGGTGACGTGCTGCGTCGGCAGCGCCAACGCCAGGGCCGTACTCTGCGCGAAGTCTCCTCGTCCGCCCGAGTCTCACTCGGCTATCTCTCCGAGGTGGAGCGGGGGCAGAAGGAGGCTTCCTCCGAACTGCTCGCCGCCATCTGCGACGCGCTGGACGTACGGATGTCGGAACTCATGCGAGAAGTGAGCGACGAGCTGGCGCTCGCCGAGCTGGCGCAGTCCGCTGCGGCCACCGAGCGCGTGCCCACGCCGGTCCGCCCGATGCTGGGCTCTGTGTCGGTGAAGGGCGTGCCACCGGAACGAGTGACCATCAAGGCGCCCGCCGAAGCGGTGGACGTCGTCGCCGCGTGAGGTTCGCCTGCGCGGCCTGACCACCCGATACGTGTGAAGCCCTGGCCGGGCTTCTCCAGGAAGACCTGGGGAGCCCGGCCAGGGCTTTTGCGTCGCTGCCGACGCCTGCGCCGTTCAAGCTTTTTGCGTCCATTTGCCGGTATTCCGTGGGGCGGTCATGGTGAAGGGGTTGACGTGACGGCACCGAAGCACGGAGGAAGCGGATGTACGTCGTGAAGAGCCGGCTGGCCGATGCGGACCTGAAGACCGTGTCCGAGGCGCTGCAGGGCGCACTCGTGGACCTGGTGGACCTGGGGCTGGTCGCCAAACAGATCCACTGGAACGTCGTCGGGCCCCGCTTCCGCTCCATCCACCTCCAGCTCGACGAGGTCGTCGACTCCGCGCGCGCCCACTCCGACACGGTGGCCGAGCGGGCGTCGGCGCTGGGTGTCCCACCGGACGGGCGCGCGGCCACCGTGGCCTCGGGCAGCGGCATCGGGAACACCCCGGCCGGCTGGATCAAGGACACGGATGCGGTCGGGACGATGGTGGACGCGCTCGGCGCGGTGATCGTCCGGATGCGGGAGCGGGTTGCGGCGACCGGCGAGGCGGACCCCGTCTCCCAGGACATCTTCATCGGTGTCACGGCGGACCTGGAGAAGCATCACTGGATGTTCCAGGCGGAACATGCGTAGCGGTTCGGCCCGGGGCCGGTTGCCCGGTGTTGCATCGGTGAGCCCTTGGTGCGCCTTCCGCGTGGATGGGGCAGCGTTCTAGCGTCCGGCTGGAGGTGGCGGCATGGTGGGGCGGATGACGCGCTGGGGCGCCGCGCTGACGCTGGGCGCGGTGTGGTGGTGGGCCGTGCTGAGGATCGCTCTGGGGGAGGGCGCCGGAGTCGTCGAGGGGGCCGTTGCGGCCGGCGGGTGGGGGCTGAGCCTGCTGCCCGTGCACTGCGCGTCCAAGGAGCGGGCGGCGGGGGCCGTGCCGACGGGGCGGTGGACGGCCGCCTGGCGGGCGGGGGACGTCACCAGGGCATCGCCACACCCCCGTTCGGGCGAAGTATCTGGCCCGTCGTGAACGCCGACGCGTCCGACGCCAGATAAAGCACCGCGTGCGCCACGTCGTCGGGCTCGCCGACCCGGCCCAGCGGCGACATCCGGGCCATCACGGCTTCGGTGTGCGCCTGCGCCTCGCGGTCGTGGCGGTCGGTCATGGGGGTGCGGACCCAGCCCGGCGCGATCGCGTTGACCCGGATGCCATGCCGGCCGACCTCGGTGGCCAGCGTCTTCGTCAGCTGCACCACGGCGGCCTTCGCCGCGCCGTAGCAGAGCAGCCCGGCACCGCCGGTGTCGACCGCGCCGGAGGCCATCGTGACGATGCTGCCCCGGGTGCCGTGGGCGAGCATCAGCCGGGCCGCCTCCTGGCACGCGTACAGCACACCCTTGAAGTTGACGTTCAGCACCCGGTCGAGATCCTCGTCCCGCGTCTCCAGGACGGGGCTGCTGTGCATGATCCCGGCGATGGCCGCCAGCACGTCCAGGCGCCCGCAGGACCGTACGGCCTCGGCGAGCCGCGCCCGGTCGGTGACGTCGAGGACGTGGAGGTGTGCCGTGCCGCCGCGGTTCTTGATCAGCTCGGCCGTGCCGTGCAGGCCGTCCGCGTCCCGGTCGGCGCAGTGCACCGTCGCGCCCGCCTCGGCGAGCAGGACGGCGGAGGTCCGGCCGATGCCGCCGGCGGCTCCGGTGACGAACGCGGTGCGCCCGGTGAGGTCGTACGCCGTGAGGGCCATGCAGGGACCGTACGAGGGTTTCTGACGGCCCGTCAATTAGTGGACCGTCAACTGGTGCGGCGGGGATGGCGCTCCCGCCATCTCTGCGGTGCTCCCGGCGCGGGAGTGGGGCCCGCCTGGCACGCCGGGCACCAGTAGGTGGGGCGGTCCTGCGAGCCGTCTCCCTGGTCGGCGACCCGGACGGGGGTACGGCAACGCAGGCACGGGCGGGGCGCGCGGCCGTAGACGAACAGGTCCTTGCCGCGCAGGCCCGTCGTCTGCCGGACCGGGCGGTCGCGATTGGTCTCCAGCAGCTTCTGGGCGAGGGCGGGCAGTTTCGCGGCGCGGTCCGCGGGCAGCGCGCCGACGGGCAGCCAGGGCGTCACGCCGAGCAGGAAGCACAGCTCGCTCTTGTAGACATTGCCGATGCCGGCCAGATTGCGCTGGTCGAGCAGGGCCTCGCCGAGCGGGCGGGCGGGGTCCGCGAGGAGGTTGGCCAGGGCCCGCTCGGGGTCCCAGTCCGGGCCGAGCAGGTCGGGGCCGAGGTGGCCGACGACGCGCTCCTCCTCCGTCGTGCGCAGCAGTTCCAGGACCGGGAGGCGGTAACCGACGGCCGTGCGGTCGGCGGTGCCGAGCACCACGCGGATCTGGTGCGCGGGTCCGCCGCGCCAGCGCTCGCCCATCCCGTACACCTTCCACGCCCCCTCCATCCGAAGGTGCGTGTGCAGGGTGAGGCCGCCCTCGAAGCGGGTGAGCAGGTGCTTGCCGCGCGGGATGGTGTTCAGGACGGTACGGCCGGTGAGGTCGACCGTCGCGTACTTGGGCACCCGGAAGTCGCTGCGGGTCAGCGCCTTGCCCGCGAGGGCCTCGTGCAGCCGCCGCGCGGCCTGCCAGACCGTGTCACCTTCGGGCATGCGTCAAGGGTGCCACGGTGGGGTGACGGCGGGCGGTGCCACCGTGTACCGGCCCGGGGCCACGCCGGTCGGTCACGCTCTGAGCCGCAGGCCGCGCGGGTTCGCGACGAAGCCCGCGCCTTCCAGGAGTGCGCCTATGGGGGAGGTCAGCGCCTGGGCTCCGTTGATCCGCTCCACGGTGACCGTGCCGAGGGAGCCCGCGCGGGCGGCGGCTGCCAGGGCCTCCGCGGCCGTACGGAGGCGGAGGTCGTCGTCGGGGACGGTGTCCGGCGCGGACGGCCAGGCCAGCAGCGTCTTGCCGCCGCGCTCCATGTACAGCGTCAGTTCGCCTTCCACCAGGACGATGAGCGAGCCCGCCTTGCGGCCCGGCTTGTGCCCGGCCCCGGTCGGCGGCTCGGGCCACGGCAGGGCCGCGCCGTAGGCGTTCGCGGGGTCGGCTGCCGCGAGGACGACGGCGCGCGGGTCGGGCGCCGCGCCGTGGGTGCGACGGTCACCGAAGCCCCGGTGCGTGCCCGAGCCGTAGGCGGAGTCGGAGCGGCTGCCTCTGGGGCCGCCGTAGCCGGGGGAGGCGAAGGGATCGGCGAGGTCGCGGGGAGAGACGTAGTCGCCCGGGGACATGGGCTGCTCCTCCGGTGGCCAGGTGAAGTCGCCGTCGAGGCCGGGGTGGGCGAAACCTCCGGCGCCGTCGAAGACGCCGGGTGCCGTCCGGTCGTGGAGGCCGCCGACGGCCGGTGCGAAGCCGTTGCCCGGGCCGCCGTCGCCGGGGAAGCCCGGGGCCGGCAGGCCCTCGCCGCGGTCGCGGGCGTTGGAGACCGCGCGGAGGCGGTCCACGGCGCCGTCCATCGCGAACTGGGCCGCGCCCAGCCCCTCGACCACGTAACCCCGCCGGGCCTGGCCGCTGTCCTCGAAGGCGGACAGCACCCGGTACACCGCCGAGAAGCCGCCCTCGACGCCCTCCGCCGCCACCGCGCCCCGGGTTACCACGCCGTGCCGGTCGAGCAGGGTGCGGGCCAGCGCGTGCGCGCGCACGGTGGGGTCCGGCTCGGCCGCCGGCAGCAGGGACCAGCGGCCGGCCACGGTCGGCGGGCCGGTGCGGGAGGCGGTGCGCGCGGCGGCCGTCAGGGAGCCGTACCGCCCGCGCGGGACGGAGCGCTTGGCGCGATGGGCGGTCGAGCCCGCCGTACGGCCCGAACCCAGCAGCGAGCGCATCGGCGCGAGGGTGTCGTTGGTGAGCCGACCCGACCAGGCAAGGTCCCAGAGCGCGTCGGCCAGTTGGGGGTCGGTCGCATCGGGGTGCGTGGTGGCGCGTACCTGGTCGGCGATCTGACGGAAGAACAGGCCGTAGCCTCCGGAGAGGGTGTCCAGGACGGACTGGTGGAGCGCGGTCGGCTCCAGCGGGTGCGGGGGCGGCAGCAACAGCGGGGCGGCGTCCGCCAGATACAGCGAGACCCAGCCGTCCTTGCCGGGCAGCGCGCCCGCGCCGGCCCACACCACCTCGCCCGCGGAGGTCAGTTCGTCGAGCATCGACGGCGTGTAGTTCGCCACGCGCGAGGGCAGGACCAGCTTCTCCAGCGCCGAGGCGGGCACGGACGCCCCCTGCAACTGCTCGATCGCGCGCACCAGTCCGTCGATGCCGCGCAGACCGTGGCCCTTGCCGATGTGCTGCCACTGAGGCAGGAACTGGGCGAGAGCGGGCGGGGGTACGGGCTCCAGCTCGTGCCGCAGGGCCGCCAGGGAGCGGCGGCGCAGGCGGCGCAGTACGGCCGCATCGCACCACTCCTGGCCGATGCCCGCGGGGTGGAACTCGCCCTGGACGACACGGCCGCCCGCGGCGAGCCGCTGCAGGGCGCCCTCGGTGACCGCCACGCCGAGGCCGAAGCGGGCCGCCGCCGTGGCCGACGTGAAGGGGCCGTGGGTGCGGGCGTAGCGCGCGAGGAGGTCTCCGAGGGGGTCCTTCACCGGTTCGGTGAAGGCCTCGGGGACGCCGACCGGCAGCGCCGTGCCGAGCGCGTCGCGCAGCCGCCCTGCGTCCTCGACGGCCGCCCAGTGGTCGGCGCCGGCGACACGGACCCGGATGGCCCGGCGGGCGGCGGCCAGCTCCCGCGCCCACTGCGGCTCGGCGCCCCGCTCGGCCAGCTCGGCGTCGGTCAGGGGGCCGAGCACCCGCAGGAGGTCGGCGACGCCCTCTACGTCCTTGACCCGGCGGTCCTCCGTCAGCCACTGCAGCTCGCGCTCCAGCTCGGCCAGGACGTCCGCGTCCAGCAGCTCCCGCAGCTCCGCCTGGCCCAGCAGCTCGGCCAGCAGCCGGGAGTCCAGGGAGAGCGCGGCGGCGCGGCGTTCGGCGAGCGGGGAGTCGCCCTCGTACAGGAACTGGGCGACGTAGCCGAAGAGAAGGGAGCGGGCGAACGGCGACGGCTCCGGCGTGGTGACCTCGACCAGGCGCACCTTGCGGGACTCGATGTCGCCCATCAGCTCCACGAGACCGGGCACGTCGAAGACGTCCTGGAGGCACTCGCGGACCGCTTCCAGGACGATCGGGAACGAGCCGAACTCGCTCGCCACCTGGAGCAGCTGGGCGGCCCGCTGGCGCTGCTGCCAGAGCGGGGTGCGCTTGCCGGGGTTGCGCCGCGGCAGCAGCAGCGCGCGGGCGGCGCACTCGCGGAACCGGGAGGCGAACAGCGCCGAGCTGCCGACCTGGTCGGTGACGACCTGGTCGACCTCGCCCTTGTCGAAGGAGACGTCGGCCGCGCCCACCGGCGCCTGCTCGCTGTCGAACGCCGTGTCGAGGGGGGTGCCGGCCTTCATGGGCTCCTGGTCGAGCAGGTCCAGGCCCATCAGGTCGGCATCGGGCAGGCGCAGCACGATGCCGTCGTCGGCGTGCATGACCTGCGCGTCCATGCCGTAGCGCTCGGCGAGGCGGGCGCCGAGGGCGAGGGCCCAGGGGGCGTGGACCTGGGCGCCGAAGGGGGAGTGGACGACGACCCGCCAGTCGCCCAGCTCGTCGCGGAAGCGCTCGACCACGATCGTGCGGTCGTCCGGGACATGGCCGCAGGCCTCGCGCTGCTCGTCCAGGTACGACAGGACGTTGTCCGCCGCCCATGCGTCGAGGCCCGCCGCGAGCAGGCGCAGCCGGGCGTCGTCCTTGGGCAGCGCGCCGACCTCGCGCAGGAACGCGCCCACCGCGCGGCCCAATTCGAGCGGGCGGCCCAGCTGGTCGCCCTTCCAGAACGGCAGCCGGCCCGGCACGCCGGGCGCGGGGGAGACCAGGACGCGGTCGCGCGTGATGTCCTCGATGCGCCAGGAGCTGGTGCCGAGTGTGAAGACGTCCCCCACGCGGGACTCGTACACCATCTCCTCGTCCAGCTCGCCGACCCGGCCGCCGCCCTTCTTGGGGTCGGAACCGGCGAGGAAGACCCCGAAGAGGCCGCGGTCGGGGATCGTGCCGCCGGAGGTGACGGCGAGGCGCTGGGCGCCGGGCCGGCCGGTGACGGTGCCGGCCACCCGGTCCCACACCACGCGCGGGCGCAGCTCCGCGAACGCGTCGGACGGGTAGCGGCCCGCGAGCATGTCCAGCACCGCCGTGAACGCGGACTCGGGGAGCGCGGCGAAGGGGGCCGCGCGCCGGACCGTGGCGAGCAGGTCGTCGAACTGCCAGGTGTCCAGTGCCGTCATGGCGACGAGCTGCTGCGCGAGCACGTCCAGCGGGTTCGCCGGCACCCTCAGGGACTCGATGGAGCCCGAGCGCATCCGCTCGGTGACCACGGCCGCCTGGACCAGGTCGCCCCGGTACTTGGGGAAGACCACGCCGGTGGAGACGGCGCCCACCTGGTGTCCCGCGCGGCCGACGCGCTGGAGTCCGGAGGCGACCGAGGGCGGTGACTCGACCTGGACGACGAGGTCGAGGGCACCCATGTCGATGCCCAGTTCGAGGCTGGACGTGGCGACCACGGCGGGCAGCCGCCCTGCCTTCAGGTCCTCCTCCACCAGGGCGCGCTGCTCCTTGGAGACCGAGCCGTGGTGCGCGCGGGCGATCACCGGGGGCGCGCCCTGGGCCGCGCCCGAGCCGCCCATCAGCTGGGCGGGGGCGTGGTGCTCCTCCAGGGGCTCGCCGGTCGCGCGTTCGTACGCGATCTCGTTGAGCCGGTTGCACAGCCGCTCCGCGAGGCGCCGGGAGTTGGCGAACACGATCGTGGAGCGGTGGGCCTGCACGAGGTCGGCGATCCGCTCCTCCACGTGCGGCCAGATCGACGGCTTCTCCGCCCCCTCGTTGCCGTCGGCCGCCGGAGAGCCGCCCAGCTCGCCCATGTCCTCGACCGGGACGACGACGGACAGGTCGAACTCCTTGCCGGACTGCGGCTGGACGATCTCCACCTTGCGGCGCGGGGACAGATAGCGGGCGACCTCGTCCACCGGGCGCACGGTCGCCGACAGGCCGATGCGCCGGGCCGGCTTGGGCAGCAGCTCGTCCAGACGCTCCAGGGAGAGCGCGAGGTGGGCCCCGCGCTTGGTGCCCGCGACCGCGTGCACCTCGTCCAGGATCACCGTCTCCACGCCCGTCAGCGCGTCGCGCGTGGCCGACGTGAGCATCAGGAAGAGCGACTCGGGGGTCGTGATCAGGATGTCCGGCGGGCGCGTGGACAGGGCGCGGCGCTCGGCTGCCGGGGTGTCGCCGGAGCGGATGCCGACCTTGACCTCGGGCTCGGGCAGGCCCAGGCGCACGGACTCCTGACGGATGCCGGTCAGCGGGCTGCGCAGGTTGCGCTCGACGTCGACCGCGAGAGCCTTCAGCGGGGACACGTAAAGCACCCGGCAGCGCTTCTTCGGGTCGGCCGGGGGCGGGGTCGAGGCCAGCTGGTCCAGGGCGGCGAGGAACGCGGCCAGCGTCTTGCCCGAGCCGGTCGGGGCCACCACCAGCACGTCCGAGCCCTCCCGGATGGCCCGCCACGCGCCCGCCTGGGCCGCGGTGGGCGCGGAGAACGCCCCCGTGAACCAGCCGCGGGTCGCGGGTGAGAAGCCGTCGAGGGCCCGGTGGGCGGAGCTGACCATGCGTCCATCCTGCACCCGGCCACTGACAATCATTCTGACCTGGGGAAACGGGCCGCACGCAGCGTGCCGTGCCGGCCTGGCTCAGCCCATGAAGCGGCCGTACTCCCGGAGGGTGCGCAGCGCCTCGATCGTCACGATAGGGCCGGCCTCCAGGGCGGGCGCCGGTGCCCACCGGCGCCAGCGGACGGGCCAGCCGCCGTCCTCCCGCTGTTCGGCGGCGAGGAAGTCCAGGGAGCGTGCCATCTCGTCGTCCGTGAACCACGCGCGAGCGAGCGAGCGCGGGCTCTTGGCGAAGTCGTGCGGGAAGTGGTGCTCGCCCGGGGCGTAGCCGGGCGCGACCGGGCAGGCGTCGAGACGCTCCGGGTCCAGGGCCGCGAGTCGCTGCTCACGCACCAGCCTGCCGAGCCGGTCGGCGGCGGCCTCCGCGCGCGGGCGGTCGGGAGCGGAGTCCAGGAAGGCCACGGCGGCCTCCACCTCGTAGGGGTGGGACTTCTCCAGGGACTCCACGGCCTGCCAGCAGAAGTCCGTGGCCCGGAACAGCCACGCGTGCCATACCTCGTTGCGGTGCAGCAGCCCCACCACCGGCCCGGTGGCGAGCAGTGAGCCGTGGGGGTCCCCCCGGCCGAGCGTGTTCGAGGCTGGGGGAGGGTCGTCCACGACCGGGACGAAGGGTGCCGCCGGATATCCGCGCTGGCTGGGATGGACCGCGGGCAGGGCGCCGTCCGGAGTGGAGACGGAGGTCAGATAGCGGCACACGCGCTCCACGCGCTGCCCGGCGCAGCGTCCGATGGAGTCCAGCACGCGCAGCGCGTGACCGGTGTGCAGGGGCTGGCTCACGGGGCCGCGCAGATCGGGCTCCAGCGCGTGGCCGTACCCGCCGTCCTCGTTGCGGTAGGCGTCCAGCGCGGCCTCCACCGCGTCCGGCGCGCCGTTCAGGAAGTGGTACGCGAAGCGGCGCTGCTCCAGTACGCGCGCGGTGAGCCAGATGAACTGTTCGGCGCGGAAGAGCGGGGAGCGCGCCGGGGACGGGGAGGGGAGCGGGGAAACTCCTGTTTCGGCCATGGGTCAGACCGTAGGACGGAAAGCGGTCTCGGCATGCGGTCCCCGGCGGGGCCCACTCTCAGGGGCGGGATACTGGGGTCATGCGGTTGACGGTTTTCTGGCAGCGGATGGCGGAACACTTCGGTCCGGGGTACGCCGACACCTTCGCGCGCGACCATGTCATGACGGAGCTGGACGGGCACACGGTCAACGAGGCCCTGGACGCCGGCTGGGCGGCCAAGGACGTGTGGCGCGTGGTCTGCACGGTCATGAACGTGCCGGGGGAGAAGCGCTGACCGTGACAGTCGCTGACGACGACAACGAGCCGTTCGCCCCGCACTCGGCACCGACCGCTACGACGACGCCCGCCGCGCCCTCGGCCGAGGCCGCCCTGGACAGCCGTATGCCGCGCTGGCTGCCGCGCGCCATGGCGCTCGCACTCGCGCTCATTGCCGCGTTCCAGCTGGGCAGCTGGGCCTTCCACCAGCTGACCGGTCTGCTGATCAACATATTGATCGCGTTCTTCCTGGCCCTCGCGATCGAGCCCGCGGTGAGCCGGATGGCCGCGCGCGGCATGCGCCGGGGGCTCGCCACTTTCCTGGTCTTCCTCGGTCTGACGGTCGCCACCGCCGGGTTCGTGACCCTGCTCGGCTCGATGCTGGCCGGCCAGATCATCAAGATGATCGAGGGCTTCCCGGCCTATCTGGACTCGCTCATCAACTGGGTCAACCAGACGTTCCACACGGACCTGAGAAGGGTGGACATCCAGGAGGGCCTGCTCCACTCCGACTGGCTGCGCAAGTACGCGCAGAACAGCGCCGCCGGCGTGCTCGACGTGTCCACGCAGGTACTCGGGGGGCTGTTCAGGCTGCTGACGGTCGTGCTGTTCTCGTTCTACTTCGCCGCCGACGGCCCCCGGCTGCGCCGCGCCCTGTGCTCCGTGCTGCCGCCCGCGCGTCAGGCCGAGGTGCTGCGCGCCTGGGAGATCGCCGTCGACAAGACGGGCGGCTACATGTACTCGCGCGGGCTGATGGCACTCGTCTCCGGGATCGCGCACTACATCCTGCTCCTGGCCCTGGGTGTGCCGTACGCGCCCGTGCTCGGTGTGTGGGTGGGTCTGGTCTCGCAGTTCATCCCGACCATCGGCACGTACCTGGCGGGCGCGCTGCCGATGCTGATCGCGTTCACCGTCGCCCCCTGGTACGCGGTCTGGGTACTGGTCTTCGTCGTGGTCTACCAGCAGTTCGAGAACTACATGCTGCAGCCCAAGCTGACCTCGAAGACCGTCGACATCCACCCCGCCGTCGCCTTCGGCTCGGTCATCGCGGGGACCGCGCTGCTCGGCGCCGTCGGCGCGCTGATCGCCATCCCGGCCGTGGCCACGCTCCAGGCCTTCCTGGGGGCGTACGTGAAGCGGTACGCCGTCACGGACGACCCGCGGGTGCACGGCCACCGCGCCCGGGGGCCGGGCGGCCCCGGGGTGGTCACCCGCCTGCGACAGCGGCTGGACCGGCAGCCCGGCATGGAAGAGTCCTCCTAGGGCCCGCTTCAGTACGTCGGCCGCCCTTCAGTACGTCAGGACCGCCCACAACCCGGCCCAGGCGACGGCCGCCGCGTAACAGCCCACCGCCGCGGCCACGATCCGCGACCGTGTCCGCTCGCTCCACGCGGTGCGGGACAGCAGCCAGGCCAGCAGCGGCAGGACCAGGACGGCGTGCAGGCTCACCCCGTGCAGCGGCTTGAGCGGGGCCGTCGAGTGGTAGGCGGCCTCCTGGTGGCCGGTCCGGGTGAGCACGACTCCGCGCGCGATCATCGCCGCGCCCGAGGCCAGCGCCACGAGCAGGATCGCGAAGCCGGAGCGCACCGCGAGCGCCATGCCCGCGGGGCCGGCCGGCCGCTGCCGGAAGGAGGCGACGGCGAAGACGGTGAGCAGCGCCACGAGGACCCCGCCGCCCACCGCGAGCGTCATGGACACCGCCGTGTCGAAGGGGGTCTCCATGTTCAGGTGCGAGGGCACCCGGCGCCACGCCTGCAGGGTGATGCCGCCGACCTCCACCACGCAGTCGGCGGCGAAGACGGCGAGCAGGACGGTGCGCAGCCGCGCCCCGACGCGCAGATACGACGTGACCCGGGTGACCGCGATCAGGGTCGCCCCGAAGGAGAGCCCGAACGTCACGGGCTTGCGCCAGGAGACGGGACCGTCCCAGGGGCCGCCGTCGACCGCGAACACCACCAGGTGCACGAGTCCGCTCAGGACGAGGAACAGCCCGACGGCATGGCAGAGCCGGTCGGCGGCGCGCGGATTCTTCATGGCACCAAGGCTCCCGGGACCGGCTCGCGCGGTCGTCGTCCGGCCGGAGACACCGGTGGTACCCCGCCGGGAGTAGTGGGTGCGCCACGGCCCGTCGATGCGGGTGCGAAGCCCCGGTGCGCACCGTGTGGTGCACTTGACACCAAAATCGAACATCCATTCTTATGAAGGCTCAGGCGAGGCCTTCGGCGGGGATTTCACACCGGTTTGGTGCGATAAGTGCCCCAGTTATCCACAGGCCGGGCCTCCGTCAGGGCGCATTGTCAGTGGCAGGCGTTAGCGTCTTTGACGTGAAGCGATCGACTCAAGCAAACCGGGTGGAACCCATGGCAGGAACCGACCGCGAGAAGGCGCTCGACGCCGCGCTCGCACAGATTGAACGGCAGTTCGGCAAGGGCGCGGTCATGCGCATGGGCGAGCGGTCGAAGGAGCCCATCGAGGTCATCCCGACCGGGTCGACCGCACTCGACGTCGCCCTCGGCGTCGGTGGTCTGCCGCGCGGCCGTGTCGTGGAGATCTACGGACCGGAGTCCTCCGGTAAGACCACGCTGACCCTGCACGCCGTGGCCAACGCCCAGAAGGCCGGCGGCCAGGTCGCCTTCGTGGACGCGGAGCACGCCCTCGACCCCGAGTACGCGCGCAAGCTCGGCGTCGACATCGACAACCTGATCCTCTCCCAGCCGGACAACGGCGAGCAGGCCCTGGAGATCGTGGACATGCTGGTCCGCTCCGGTGCCCTCGACCTCATCGTCATCGACTCCGTCGCCGCGCTCGTCCCGCGCGCGGAGATCGAGGGCGAGATGGGTGACAGCCACGTCGGTCTGCAGGCCCGCCTGATGAGCCAGGCGCTGCGGAAGATCACCAGCGCGCTCAACCAGTCCAAGACCACCGCCATCTTCATCAACCAGCTCCGCGAGAAGATCGGCGTGATGTTCGGCTCCCCGGAGACCACGACCGGTGGCCGGGCGCTGAAGTTCTACGCCTCGGTGCGCATCGACATCCGCCGCATCGAGACCCTGAAGGACGGCACAGAGGCGGTCGGCAACCGCACCCGCTGCAAGGTCGTCAAGAACAAGGTCGCCCCGCCCTTCAAGCAGGCCGAGTTCGACATCCTCTACGGCCAGGGCATCAGCCGCGAGGGCGGCCTGATCGACATGGGTGTGGAGCACGGCTTCGTCCGCAAGGCCGGCGCTTGGTACACGTACGAGGGCGACCAGCTCGGCCAGGGCAAGGAGAACGCGCGCAACTTCCTCAAGGACAACCCCGACCTGGCCAACGAGATCGAGAAGAAGATCAAGGAGAAGCTGGGCGTGGGTGTCCGCCCGGAGGAGCCCGCCGCCGAGCCGGGCGCGGACGCGGCGGTCACCACCGCCGGCGACGACGCCAAGACGGCGCCCGCTCCGGCCGCCGCCAAGGCCACCAAGCCCAAGGCCGCCACAGCCAAGAGCTGACCCGTGACACGACGAACCGACTGGGCCGAGTACGAGTACGCCACCCCCGGTGCCCCACGGGGGAGGGGCACCGGGGGCGACACGGGCTTCGCCCCGGCCGGTGACGAGGGATACGGGCCGGAGCACGCGGACGAGGGGTACGGCGGACAGGACGGGTCCGGCGGACAGGACGGGTACGGCGGACAGGACGGGTCCGGCGGCCTGGGCCGGTACGAGGACCGCGGCAGCCACCCGGGCGGCGGCGAGCGCGACGAGCCCCACGGGGGCGGCTCGTCCGGCCGCGGTTCACGGGTCGCCGCCGGGCCGGGGGGCCGGGGGCGGGGCCGCCGGCGGCGCGGCTTCGGGGAGTCGCGCGGTGAGGACGAAGGCACCCCTTCCTCGTCGAGGGCCGAGCAGGGGGAGTCTTCGGGGGACCCGGCTGAGCGGGCGCGGGCGATCTGTCTGCGCCTGCTCACCGGGACCCCACGTACCCGCAAGCAGCTCGGGGACGCCCTGCGCAAGCGGGACATCCCCGAGGACGTGGCCGAGGAGGTGCTGTCGAGGTTCGAGGAGGTCGGACTGATCAACGACAGCGCCTTTGCGGACGCCTGGGTGGAGTCCCGGCACCACGGGCGAGGACTCGCCCGGCGCGCCCTCGCCCGGGAACTGCGCACCAAGGGCGTCGACTCCGCGCTGATCGACGAGGCCGTCGGACAGCTCGACTCCGAGCAGGAGGAGGCGACCGCCCGTGACCTCGTGGCCCGCAAGCTGCGTGCCACCCGTGGCCTCGACCGCGACAAGCGCATCCGCCGCCTCGCCGGAATGCTGGCCCGCAAGGGCTACCCCGAGGGCATGGCCCTCCGCGTCGTCCGACAGGCGCTGGAGGAGGAGGGCGAGGACACCGACTTCCTCGGGGACGGGACCGGGGACTTCTGACGGTCCGGCCCGGCACCTGGGTGGGGTAAACCCCCGCTGAAGACGCCGGGGCACCGCAGTGCTGCCCTGCCCCCGCATCGGCGAGTGTGGAGCCACGCTCCGGAACACGGCCCCGCACGGCGAGGCCGGTCCCGGTACGGGCAGCCGGGGCGTACGACCGAGTCGTACGACGGAAGCGAGCCCGCCCCGATGGTGCTGCGTTATGCCCTGAAGACCGTCAGAGCCCGCAAGGCGGGCTTTCTCGGCGCCTTTCTCGCCCTGATGTGCGCCGCCGCTCTGATCACCGCCTGCGGCACCCTCCTCGACACCGGCCTGCGCGGCACCATCCGCACCGAGCGCTACGCCGCGACCCCCGTCGTGGTCTCGGCCGACCAGTACGTCCGCCGCACCACCGTCAAGCACAAGCACGGCAAGACCAAGGTCAAGCACAAGGCGAAGCCCATCGCCGAACGCGCCTGGCTCTCCGCGGATCTGGGGGCGCCCCTCGCCCGCACTCCCGGCGTCGCCCGGGTCGTCCCCGAACTCACCTTCCTCGCCCAGCCGTTGACGCCGACCGGCACCGATGGCCGTACCGCCTACGGGCACGCCTGGGACTCGGCCGCGCTGACCCCGTACCGGCTGATCGCGGGCAGCGCGCCCAAAGCCGCCGGTGACCTCGTCGTCGACAGCGACCTCGCCGCTCGTGCCCGCCTCCGGCCCGGTGACCGGCTCACCGTGCAGTCCACGCAGGCCCCGCGTGGCTACCGGATCACCGGTATCGCCACCCCGGCCACCGTCGTACGCCACCAGACGTCCCTCTTCTTCTCCGCCGCCGAGGCCCGCCGGCTGGCCGCGCACCCCGGGCAGGTCACCGCGTTCGGTGTGCTCCCCGCCAAGGGGACGGACCCCGAGCGGCTGCGGCAGGCCGTGGAGCGGGCACTGCACGGCACCACGGCACAGGTCAGCACCGGCGCGGCCCGCGGGCCCGTCGAGTTCCTGGACGCGGCCACGGCCCGCGTCCGGCTGATCAGCATGGGCGCCGCGATGGGCGGCACCTCGCTACTGGTGGCGGTGCTCGTGGTCGTCGGCACGTTCGCGCTCACCGTGCAGCAGCGCCACCGCGAACTCGCCCTGCTTCGCGCCCTAGCCGCTACCTCCGGACAGATCCGCAAGCTGCTCGGCCGCGAGGCACTGATCGTCGGCGCGGCGGCGGGCACGGTCGGCGCGCTGCTCGGACTGCCGCTGGGTGGCTGGCTGTACTCCAGGTTCGTCGCCCTGGGCGCCGTACCCGACACGCTCCAGCGCACCGCCGGCGTCCTCCCGGCCCTCGTGGCTCTCGCGGCGACCCTGCTCGGGGCCTGGGCGGCGGCCCGGATCGCCTCGCGCAGAATCTCCCGGATCCGGCCGACCGAGGCCCTGGCCGAGGCCAGGACCGAGCGCACCCGCCCCGCCTGGGGGCGGCTCGCCGCCGGTCTGCTGCTCCTGGCCGGCGGAATCGTCCTCGTCGTCGTCCTCACCTCCCTGCGCACCGAGCCCGCCTCGACGCCCGTGACCTTCCTCGCCGTCGTCGTCCTGTCCACCTCCGTCGCCCTGCTCGGCCCTCTGCTGGTCAAGGCCGCCGCGCTGCTGCTCGCCGGCCCGCTCCGGCTCACCGGTCACGGCGGCCGGCTCGCCACCGCCAACCTGCGCGGCAACGCCGCCCGGATGGCCTCCGTCGTCACCCCCCTCACCCTGCTCGTCGGCATGACCTGCACTGTCCTGTTCGTCCAGTCCACCCTCGGCGACGCCGCCCGGAGCCAGGTCCGCGCGGGCGTCACCGCCGACTGGGTCGTCGCCGCCCAGGGACCGGGCGTCCCCGGCGAGGCGGCACAGCAACTCCGCGCCCGGCACGACACCGTCACCGAAGTGGTCCGCACGACCGTCCGGATCGGCCTCGACAAGTACCCCGCCCAGGGCGTCACGCCCACGGGCCTGACCCGCACCTGGGACCCGAAGGTCACCGCCGGCTCCCTCGACCGGCTCGCCCCCGAAACCGTCGCCGTCAGTGAACTGGCCGCGGGCCAGCACCACTTGAAGCCCGGGAGCACCCTGAAACTCACGCTCGGCGACGGCACGCCCGCCACGCTCACCGTCGCCGCCGTCTATGCCCGGGGTCTCGGCTTCGGCGACCTCACGTTCGCCCACGATCTCGTAGCCCACCACGTCGACAACCCGCTCGCCTCCTCCGTCCTCGTCAGCACGACCCGTACACAGACACAACTCGCGACTACACTCCGTGAGTTCCCGGCGCTGCGGATTCTTTCGCCGGCTGCCGCGGATTCCCTCCAGGCCGAGAGGGAGCAGACGAACGCCGAGGTCAACTACCTGGCCATGGGGCTCGTCCTGGCCTTCACAGCCATCGCCGTCGTCAACACGCTCGCCATGTCGGTCGCCGAACGTGTCCGGGAGTTCGCCCTGCTCCGCCTCGCCGGTGCGACGCGCCGTCAGGTGCTGCGCATGCTGCGCACCGAGGCGCTGTCCGTCCTGTTCCTCGCCACCGCGCTGGGCAGCGGCATCGCCCTCGCCGTGCTCAGCGCCTTCAGCCTCGGCATGACCGGCCGGGCGGCCCCCACGGTCACGCCGCTGCTGTACGTCACCGTCGTCGCGGTCGCCGCCCTCCTCGCGCTCGTGGCCAGCGCCGTACCGGGACGTGCGGCGCTGCGCGTGCGGGCGGTGACGGTGGCCACCGCGAAGGAGTAGTCCCCGTCACCCACCCGCCACGCAGGTCCGTTCAGGACACCGGCTCCACCGGCAGCCCCGCCGCCTGCCAGGCCTGGAAGCCGCCCACCAGATCCGTCGCCCGGTGCAAGCCGAGTTGGTGGAGGGAGGCGGCGGCCAGGCTGGAGGCGTACCCCTCGTCGCAGATCACCACGATGTGCAGGTCGTGACCGGTGGCCTCGGGGACGCGGTGGCTGCCCTGCGGGTCCAGGCGCCACTCCAGTTCGTTCCGCTCGATGACGAGGGCGCCCGGGATCAGCCCGTCCCGCTCGCGCAGGGCCGCGTACCGGATGTCGACCAGCAGGGCCGCACCGGTGCGCGCCGCCTCGTGCGCCTCCCGTGCTTCGATGCGCTGGTAGCCCTGGCGCACTCGCTCCAGCAACGCGTCGATCCCGAGCGGCCGTTCGCCCGCCGTGCCGCTCACTGCCAGTCCTCCGCGTGCTCGACGTGCTCCAGGCGCAGTACCTGGCCCGTACGGCTGTAGCGGCGGATCCGCGGCAGGGGTGGGTAGTAGGCGTGGACGGAGACCGCGTGCCGGTCGGGGGACTCGTTGAGCACCTCGTGCACATGGTGACGGCCGAAGGAGCGGCCCTGCCCGGCGGGCAGCCGGCGTTCGCGGTCCACGTCCTCGGTGAGTTCCAGGGTCTTCCAGCCGTCGGTGGGCAGCCGGGCGGCGAGCGAGTTCTCCTTGAGTTCGCCCGTAGCCGTGAGGAACGCGCCGACCGAGTCGGCGTGGTCGTGCCAGCCGGTGCCGGTGCCGGGCGGCCAGCCGATCAGCCAGGCCTCGCTGCCGCCGGGCCCGTTCAGCCGCACCCAGGTGCGGCCCTCCGGGTCGAGCGGCAGCGAGGCGATCAGCTCGGTGTCGGCGGCCGTACGCCGGACGAAGGCGAGGAGGTCCGCCTGCGTGGGCGCCGAGCGGGAGGCACGGGACGTAGGAGGAGAAGGGGACACAGCGGGGGAGACAGACACGTGCACCGTCCTGAAGAGGGTTCGCCGAACGAGCGCGCGACGGCGCCCGGAGAAGGAAGGGATGCGAATTCAGCAGGACGGACGACACACGCAGCCCGCGTAGCGGACGAGGTCCATGTGGACCCGTCGCCACAGGCGCACGCAGGTGTCGGTCATGGTCCGGAGTACAGCACGCCGGTACACAGCGGTCAACTCACGGTCACCCTGTGGACGGAGGGTGGCCGGAGGCACGGTCAACGGGCGCTGGAGCCCGCCTCCGCGGCCTCCGCCGCCGTCTCCTCGTTCGCCGTGCCGCCCAGCGTGGCCTCGGCCGCCGCGTACAGGTCGGCCGGCCGGACCCCGCTGAGCGCCGTGACCAGGTGACCGTCGGGGCGTACGAGCAGCACGCTGTGCGCCGGCGCACCCGGGTACTCCTCGGCGACCAGCAGCTCGGCGGGGTGCGGCAGCGCGGTCACCGCCGCCGCGAGCCGGGGCATCACCCCGGCGGACACCCAGTGCTTGCGGTCCCACACGCCCGTGCCCGGCGCGATCAGCACGACCAGCAGCGCACCGCGGCCGAGCCGGTCGCGCAGCCGGACGAAGGAGCCGTCCTCCGCCGTGACCCGCACATCGGTGACGGACGAGCCCGGCGGGGTGTCGACCGGGATCTCCCCCTCCAGATGCCGGGGTGCGAGCGGCGAGTCGGCGTACGTCCCCGGCGCGCCCAGCGGGCCGCGCCCCAGGTGGCCGTCCACGAGGAGCGTGTCATGGCCCCGGGCCGCGCCCGGGACGTAGTGGCGCAGCCCGCCGCCACCGCGCAGCACCGGCAGCGCCTGGTCGGCGGCGCGCAGCCGGGCGGCGACGACGGCGCGCCGCTCGGCCTGATAGCTGTCCAGCAGCGCCTCGTGCGGGCCGTGGTGCCAGGCCGGGGCCAGCTTCCAGGCGAGGTTGTCGGCGTCCCTGAGGCCCTCGTCGAGCCCCTGGGTGCCGAGCGCGCCGAGCAGATGGGCCGCGTCCCCGGCGAGGAAGACCCGGCCCACGCGCCACCGGCGGGCCAGCCGGTGATGCACCGTGTGGACTCCGGTGTCGAGCAGGTCGTACGCCGGAGACGCGCTGTCCGTCCAGCCCGCGAGGGTCTCGCGGATCCGGGCCACCAGGCTGTCGGGCGTGACCAGGTCCTTGCCCGGCGGCAGCAGCCAGTCCAGGCGCCACACGCCGTCGGGGAGGGGGCGGGCGGTCACCTCCCCGGCCGAGGGCCCGGACGACCGCCACGGCGGCATCCGATGGAGCAACGCCTGGCCCTCCCACGGAAGTTCCACGCGCAGCGTGGCGACGGCGTGTCGCTCCACCGCCGTACGGCCCGGGAAGCGGATGTCCTGGAGCTTGCGCACGGTCGAGCGGGGGCCGTCGCAGCCGACCAGATAACTGCCGCGCCACCAGGTTCCCTTGGAACCGCGCGTGCGCGCGGTGACGCCGGAACGCTCCTGCTCGATCGAGTCGAGACGGCTCTCCACGGCGACCTTGACCAGCGGCTCACCCGCGATGGCCGTACGCAGGGCGCCCGTGACGACGTGTTGGGCGATGTGCAGCGGGGCAGGCTCGGCCTCCTCGAAGGTGATCTCGCTCATCACCTGCCTGCGCCGAAGCGACCGCCATCCGGCCCAACGGACGCCCTGCTCGCCGAGGTCCACCCCCGTCAGCCGCGTCAGCAGAGCCGCCGTGTCCTCGCGCAGCACGACGGTGCGCGCCGGGCGTGGTTCGTCCTTGCCGGGGCCCTCGTCGAGGACGACGGACGGCACCTCCTGGCGGGCCAGCGCCAGGGCGAGCGTGAGCCCGACGGGCCCCGCTCCGACGATGATCACCGGGTCCACGGCGCGGCGCCCCCTGCCCGCAGCGGTGCCCTGACGGGCCTGGGTGAACAGGAAGGTGGAGCGGGGTGCACGATCACAGAACGTATGCAACCCATTGGCGGAGTTTGCGTCAAGTGACCAGGGGCAGTGGCGATCATGCCACTGCCCCTGGGCGATTCATGCGACTTGATGGATCGTCATTTCTTGGGGCCGCCGATGACGCCACTGACGCCCATGACACCGCCGCCCTCGCCACCGGTCCCGAAGGTGCCGCCCACCGCCGCGGGGTTGAGCTCCTCCATGTCCTCGGCGCCGAGCACGGCACCCGTGCTGCGCTTGCTGCGCCGCAGTCGGCCCTCCAGCCAGCTCGCGAAGGACGTCAGGATGAAGTTCAGCACGATGTAGACGGCCGCCACGACGACGAAGCTGGCCAGGACGTTGGCGTAGTTGGCCGCCAGCGTGCCGCGCTGGTTGAGCAGCTCGGTGAAGCCGATCATCACACCGCCCAGGGCGGTGTCCTTCACGATGACCACCAGCTGGCTGACGATCGCCGGCAGCATGGCGGTGACCGCCTGCGGGAGCAGGATGCTGGTCATCGTCTGGCCCTTGCGCAGGCCGATCGCGTACGCCGCCTCGGTCTGGCCCCTGGGCAGGGCCAGGATGCCGGCCCGGACGACCTCGGCGAGCACCGAGGCGTTGTAGAGCACCAGGCCGGTGACCACCGCGTAGAGCGGCCGGTCGTCGCTGGTGACCTGGGTGTAGCGGCTGTAGTACTCGTTGGCGAACAGCATCAGCAGCAGCACCGGGATCGCCCGGAAGAACTCGACGACCACACCGGCCACGATCCGCACCCAGCGGTGGTCGGACAGGCGCGCGATGCCGAAGACGGCGCCGAGCGGCAGGGCGATGACCATGGACAGCGCCGCGGCCTTGAGGGTGTTGATGAGTCCCGGGAGCAGGTAGGTCGTCCAGGCCTCGGACGTGGTGAACGGCTGCCACAGGGCCCACCGCAGCTGCTGCTTGTCGTCCAGGGTGCGCCAGAGCCACCAGGCCAGCGCGCCGAGAGCGGCGAAGAAGACAACGGAGATGAGGACGTTGCGCCGTTTGGCGCGCGGGCCCGGGGTGTCGTAGAGGACGGAAGTCATCGCTTCACCGCCAGTCGCTTGGCGAGCCAGCCCAGGAGCAGGCCGGTGGGCAGGGTCAGGACCACGAAACCGAAGGCGAAGACCGCGCCGATGGCCAGCGTCTGGGCCTCGTTCTCGATCATCGACTTCATCAGGGCCGCGGCCTCGGCGACGCCGATGGCGGCTGCGACCGTGGTGTTCTTGGTCAGGGCGATCAGGACGTTGGCCAGCGGGCCGATGACCGCGCGGAACGCCTGGGGCAGCACGATCAGGCGCAGCGTCTGACTGAAGTTCAGCCCGATCGCGCGGGCGGCCTCGGCCTGCCCGAGCGGCACGGTGTTGATGCCGGCGCGGATCGCCTCGCAGACGAAGGCGGCCGTGTAGGCGATGAGGCCGAGAACGGCCAGGCGGAAGCCCTGGACGTTGAAGTCGGAGGTGCCCATCGTCACGCCGAAGACGTCGGCGAGACCGAGCGAGCTGAACAAGATGATGATCGTCAGTGGGATGTTGCGGACGATGTTCACGTAGACGGTGCCGAACCCGCGCATGAGCGGGACCGGGCTGACCCGCATCGCGGCCAGCAGGGTGCCCCAGACCAGGGAGCCGACGGCGGAGAGGGCGGTGAGTTTCACCGTCATCCAGAACGCCCCTAGGACGTCATAACCTTGAAGAAAGTCGAACACGATCTCCCGCGCTTCCGGGTGTGTGGCGTACGAGAAGGGCCGGGCGCGCCGCCGGGAAAGCGGTGGCGGCGCGCCTTGGGGAACCCTGCGTCACCCGCCGGAGTGAGCGCCGGCGGAGTTCCGCGTTACTTGACGATCTGGCCGATCTTCGGAGCCTTCTCGTTCTTGTAGTTGGCGGGACCGAAGTTCTTCTCGACGGCCTTCTGCCAGGAGCCGTCGCTCACCATCTGCTCCAGCGCCTTGTTGATCTTGTTGACGGTGGCGGTGTCGCCCTTCTTGACGCCGACGCCGTAGTTCTCGTTGCTCAGCTTCAGGCCGGCGAGCTTGAACTGACCCTTGTACTTGTCCTGCGCGGCGAAGCCCGCGAGGATCGAGTCGTCGGTGGTCACCGCGTCCACCGCGCCGCTCTGCAGGCCGGCGATGCACTCCGAGTAGGTGCTGTACTTGCGCAGGTTGGCCTTCGGGGCGATCGTGTCGTGGATGTTCTGCGCCGAGGTGGAGCCGGTCACGGAACACAGCTTCTTGCCGTTGAGGTCCGTGGCCTTGCTGATCTTCGAGTCCTTCTTGACCAGCAGGTCCTGGTGGGCCAGCAGGTAGGGGCCGCCGAAGTCGACCTTCTGCTGGCGCTCCGGGGTGATCGAGTACGTGGCCGCGATGAACTTCACGTCACCGCGCTGCAGCGCGTTCTCGCGGTCCGCGCTCTTGGTCTCCACGAACTGGATCTGGTCCGGCTTGTAGCCGAGCTTGCCCGCGACATAGGTGGCTACGTCCACGTCGAAGCCCGAGAAGGAACCGTCGGGCGTCTTCAGGCCGAGACCCGGCTGGTCGAACTTGATACCGATCTTGATCTTCTTGCCGCCGTCCGAGTCGTTGTCGGACTTGCCGCCGCCACACGCGGTGGCGCCCACCGTGAGGGCGAGTACGACGGCCGAGGCGGCGGTGACCTTGCGGAGCTTCATGGGGAACATCCTTCGAGTGGTGAGAACGGCGGTCCGTGACGGACGGCTGACCCAAGTTGTGTGCGGGCGCGGGTGCCTGCGCCGTCAGTGGTGCAGGATCTTGGACAGGAAGTCCTTGGCCCGGTCGCTGCGCGGGTTGCTGAAGAACTGGTCGGGCGCAGCCTGTTCGACGATGCGGCCGTCCGCCATGAAGACCACACGGTTTGCAGCCGATCGTGCGAAACCCATCTCGTGGGTGACGACGATCATCGTCATGCCCTCACGGGCGAGCTGCTGCATGACCTCGAGGACCTCGTTGATCATCTCGGGGTCGAGGGCGGAGGTCGGCTCGTCGAAGAGCATGACCTTCGGGCCCATCGCCAGCGCCCGGGCGATGGCGACGCGCTGCTGCTGGCCGCCGGACAGCTGCGCGGGGTACTTGTCGGCCTGGCTGCCCACGCCGACGCGGTCGAGCAGGGCGCGGGCCTTCGCCTCGGCCTGCTTCTTGTCCGCCTTGCGGACCTTGACCTGGCCCAGCATCACGTTGTCGAGCACGGTCTTGTGCGCGAAGAGATTGAAGGACTGGAAGACCATCCCGACGTCGGCGCGCAGCCGCGCCAGCTCCTTGCCTTCCTGGGGCAGGGGCTTGCCGTCGATCGTGATGGTGCCCGAGTCGATGGTCTCCAGGCGGTTGATGGTGCGGCACAGGGTCGACTTTCCGGACCCGGAGGGCCCGATGACCACGACGACCTCGCCGCTGGCGATCGTCAGGTCGATGTCCTGGAGTACGTGCAACGCGCCGTAGTGCTTGTTGACGCTCTTCAGGACGACCAGTTCGTCGGTCGCGGCCATATCCACCTTGGCCACCGATACTTCGGTCATCGCTCTCGGGCTCCGTCCTCCTCGGTTTCGGTGGACAGTAGTGACCCCCGATGACCTGCGTCATCACATCTGAGGGAGATCTGAGCATCACGATCCGATAGCAATCGGACACGTGACGTAGCAGTGTGACCTGTGTGCGTATCGGCCGGATAACGGAAGTCACGGGCAACCGGAAGCCTCTTGACGCCGTCCTTGTCCATCGGCGTCACTGCCATGGTGCACGCGCGCGTGCACGCGATCTACAAGGCGAGCGGAAACCGAGACCGTACGACCACTGAACCGGAGGGAGACGCGATGAGGCTGCTGCTCGTCGAGGATGACAACCACGTCGCCGCCGCCCTGTCCGCGGTGCTCGCGCGGCACGGATTCGAGGTGACGCACGCGCGCAGCGGCGAGGAGGCCTTGCGGGCGCTTGTCCCCGAGGGGCCCGGCTTCGGTGTGGTCCTGCTCGACCTCGGCCTGCCCGACCAGGACGGCTACGAGGTCTGCGGCAAGATCCGCAAGCGCACCAGCACCCCGGTGATCATGGTCACCGCCCGCTCCGACGTCCGCTCCCGCATCCACGGGCTCAACCTGGGTGCCGACGACTACGTGGTGAAGCCGTACGACACCGGGGAACTGCTCGCCCGGATCCACGCGGTCAGCCGGCGCACCGCCCACGAGGACTCCGGGGCGCCCGGCGAGAGCGCCCTGCGCCTCGGCCCCGTGCACATCGAGCTGCCGACCCGGCAGGTCACCGTAGAGGGTTCGGTCATCCAACTGACCCGTAAGGAGTTCGATCTGCTCGCGCTGCTCGCCCAGCGCCCGGGAGTGGTCTTCCGCCGCGAGCAGATCATCAGCGAGGTGTGGCGCACCAGTTGGGAGGGCACCGGACGCACCCTGGAGGTGCATGTCGCCTCCTTGCGCGCGAAGCTGCGCATGCCCGCGCTGATCGAGACCGTACGCGGCGTCGGCTACCGGCTCGTCGCCCCGGCCGCCTAGCGGGGACGGGTGCGCACACGGCTCCTGCCGCTGCTCATCATCCTGATGGCGGCCGTACTCCTCGCCCTCGGCGTCCCGCTCGCCGTCAGCGTGGCCGCCGCCCAGCAGCAGAAGGTCGTCGTCGACCGGATCGACGACACCGCGCGGTTCGCCGCGCTCGCCCAGTTCGTCACCGACGGACCCAGCGGCTCCCGCCGTACCTCCCCGGACGAGCGCCAGGAGATGCTCCGCCGCGAACTGGACAGCTACTACGGCGTCTACGGCATCCGCGCGGGCGTCTTCTACCGCAACGGCTCGGCGATGGCCAACGCACCCGTCGACTGGTTCGTACCGCCGACCGGGGAGGTGCGGGAGGCCTTCGACGAGTCGCTGCTGAGCCGGCGCAGCCACGACCCCCGGCAGGTGTGGCCCTGGCAGCGCAGCCGGCTGATCGTGGCCTCGCCGGTGATCCGGGACGGGGACGTCGTGGCCGTCGTGGTCACCGACTCGCCCACCGGGCAGATGCGTTCGCGGACCCTGCGCGGCTGGCTGCTGATCGGTGCCGGCGAGATCGCCGCCATGCTGCTCGCCGTCGGCGCCGCGCTGCGGCTGACCGGCTGGGTGCTCAAGCCCGTACGGATCCTGGACGCCACCACCCACGACATCGCCACCGGACGCCTGAAGTCCCGGGTCGCGGTCGGCAGCGGGCCGCCGGAACTCAGACGCCTGGCCCGGTCGTTCAACGAGATGGCGGACAACGTCGAGGACGTGCTGGAGCAGCAGCGCGCCTTCGTCGCCGACGCCTCGCACCAGCTGCGCAACCCGCTCTCGGCGCTGCTGCTGCGCATCGAACTGCTCGCCCTCGAACTCCCCGAGGGCAACGAGGAGATCGCCTCGGTCCGCACCGAGGGCAAGCGCCTCGCGCAGGTCCTGGACGACCTGCTCGACCTGGCGCTCGCCGAGCACGCCGAGGCGGACCTCGGCCTGACCGACATCGGGGCTCTCGCCGACGAGCGGGTGGCCGCCTGGTCAGCGGCCGCCGAGGCCAAGGGAGTCCGGCTCACCGGCGACTGCCCGCCCACCACCGCCTGGGCCGACCCGATCACGCTGTCCAGCGCGCTGGACGCCGTCATCGACAACGCCGTGAAGTTCACCCCGGAGGGTGGCACCGTCGAGGTCGTCGTCTCCTCCGACGGCGACATTTCCACGGTCGTGGTCACCGACACCGGCCCCGGCCTCACCGACGAGGAACTCGCGCGCGTGGGCGACCGTTTCTGGCGCAGCGGACGCCACCAGAACGTCAAGGGCTCGGGCCTGGGCCTGTCCATCACCCACACCCTGCTCGCCGCGGGCGGCGGCTCGATCGGCTACGCCCACCACGAGCCCCGCGGGCTCCGGGTGACCGTCACGGTGCCCCGGTACGCGGAGACGGGCCAGGGCAGCAGCGCTCAGGGCTTCATCGAGCGGTAGTAGCGCCGGGCGCCCTCGTGCAGGACCAGGGGGTCGGTGTAGATCGCGGTGCGCAGGTCGACCAGCTGGGCGGAGTGGACGTGCGCGCCGATCCCGTCACGGCTCTTGATCACCGTGCGCGTCAGCCATTCGGTCAGCCGCGGATCCATGTCCTTGCGGGTCATCAGCAGGTTGGCCACGGCGATCGTCGGCACGGCAGTGCCCTGCTGCACGGACGGATAGGCCGACTCGGGCATGTTGGTGGCCCGGTAGTAGCGCGCGGCCTCCCCTTCGGCGTGCAGCCTGGTGACGAGGTCCCCGTCGATCGGTACGAACCTGACGGCGGACGTCCGCGCCAGCTCGACCAGTCCCTTTGTGGGCAGGCCGCCCGACCAGAAGAAGGCGTCGATCTTCCGCTGCCGCAGCTTGGTCGGCCCGGTGTCGATGCCCTCCGCCAGTGGGGTGATGTCCTTGTGCGGATCGATGCCCGCGGACTTCAGCACCCGGTTGGCGATCAGCCGCACCCCGGAGTCGGGCAGCCCCACAGCCACCCGCTTGTGCCGCAGGTCGGCGACGCTCTGCACGTCCGAGTCGCGCGGTACGACGAGCTGCACGTAGTCGTCGTAGAGCCGGGCCACACCGCGCAGCCGGCCGGCACCTCTGCCGTGCCGCAGCTCGTACGTCTCCACGGCGTCGGCCGCCGCGACCGTGAAGTCGGCCTTCCCGGTCGCCACCCGTTCCACGTTCTCCTGCGAACCCGCGCTGTTGAGCAGCTTCACCCGCAGACCGGGCATGTCCTTGCCCAGCTCGGTGCGCAGCCGCTCCCCGTACTCCTGGTAGACGCCGCGGGGCGTGCCGGTGCTGAAGACGATCGTCCCGCTCGGCGGCTTCTCGCCCAGCGGCAGCAGCCACCACAGCAGCAGCCCGAGGGCCACGACGCCGACGGTCGCGCCCTGGAGCGCCTGGCGCCTGCTGATACGGGGGAACGCTTTGGACATGCGGGCGATCCTGCCAGGCCGTGCGCGGGCCTGACCAGGGCCGGGGCCGCTTCGGGGCCGCTTCGGGACCACTCTGGGGTTACTTCGAGACCCTGCGGTCCGGGCCCTGTGGACAACTCCGGGCGCTGTCGGTGCCGGCCGCTAGAGTCGCCGTATGAGCCACTCTCCCGCCGACCTCGTCCACGAATTCCACCTCGCCTTCGGCCTCGACGCCCGCAGCACGCCGACCGAGGTGTCCCCCGAACTGGCCGCGCACCGCGGGGAGCTGCTCGCCGAGGAGGCCGCGGAGGTGGCCGAGGTCGCGGTCGAGGGACCGTTGGACCGGCTCGCGCACGAACTGGCGGACGTGGTCTACGTGGCGTACGGCACGGCCCTGGTGCACGGGATCGACCTCGACCAGGTGATCGCCGAGATCCACCGCGCCAACATGAGCAAGCTCGGTCCGGACGGGCAGGTCGCCCGGCGCGCCGACGGCAAGGTCCTCAAGGGCGAGCACTACCGGGCGCCGGACGTGTCGGCCGTGCTGCGCCACCAGGGCTGGATACCGGCGGCGGCGCAGCCGGACGCTTCCGGACCGCGGGGCTAGGCCCTGTCGTCAAATTCCCGTCGTTCGCCTGGATGGCAGGCCGCGCGGCGTCTGGTGCGTGCAGCTGCAAGGCGGAGGAGGGAGTCGACGACGGGGGTCCCCCCCCCGCGCGAGCGAAGCCGAGCGTGGGGGGAGTGTCGGCGACTGACGACAACGCGGCTGGTGGGACCCCCTCTGGGGGAGCGCGTGCCAGGCGTCGCGCGGCAGGCGGTAATTCGACGGCAGGGCCTGAGAAGGTTCCCGCTCGCCGGCTTCCACACGCGGGCGCAAGGGCGAGCCGCGGCTCTAGAGGCCGGTGCCGCCCAGCCGGGTCAGCAGGCCGGCGAGTTGGCTGACGTCCTCCTCGGCCCAGTGCGGGGCGGCGAAGAGCTCGGCGGCGGTCTCCTCGGCCGTGGCCAGCATCTCCGTCAGGAGCCGCCGGCCGGTCCCGGTCAGCGAGGCGTAGGCCACGCGCGCGTCCCGGGTGTCCGACTCGCGCGTCACCAGCCCGATCCGCTCCAGCGGGGCGAGTCCGCGGGTGACCCCCGACGCCGTCAGCCCCAGCGCCTCGGCCAGGTCCACCCGGCGCATCCGCCCGCCGGGTGCCTGCCCCAGGCGCAGCAGCATCGTGAAGTCGGCCAGACTCACCCCGTGCAGGCCGCTCAGCCGCGCATCGAAGCGTCGGACGAGCGCCGCCTGGGCGCGGACGAGCCGCATGGCCGCGTCAAGAGCCTCACTCATAGCCCCCTCCTCGCCCCTTCCGTGATCGCTACTCCATTGCAAGCTCCTTGACTACTCAAGTTTATGCTCCACCAGAACGCGCGGCACGCCGCTGGCGCTTCCCCAGGGGCGCCTGGGAGAGGTCCTCCGCGGTGGACCGGAGGTTCTTGAAGCCGTAGCCGCGCTCGGTCAGCCACGCCGTCGCAGCCTCCTCGGCCCGCTCGGTCGCCTCGAGGATGTCCTCCTCTTCCTCCCCGGTGTCCGAGAAACGGAATACGAAGGCGGGGCGGGCGGCGATGTCGTAGGTGAGGTGCCCCTCGGGCGTGTACGCGGCGCGGAGCACGTCGTGCTCGGCGGCGTCGGCCAGCAGCTCGGCCCGCTGGGCGTCGCTCAGCCCGTCGAAGGCGCCGCGGACGGTGATGCGGAAGGTACGTGGACTCATCCCGCGACCCTAGGCGCACCCGGCCGCGGGCTTCCATCGAGTTTTCCGCCCCGGTCAGCCGTGGGCCGGCGCCCGGTCAGCGCTCGTAGAGCCCGACGATCGTGCCGCTGGCCAATTGCTGCCCGTCGAGCACGGCGTGCGCCTCGGCGGCGGTGGCCCGGTCCGGGAGGGAGACGGGTGAGGGGAGGGCGTACAGGTGGAAGACGTAGTGGTGCGCGTTGTCGCCGACGGGTGGCTGCGGGCCGCCATAGCCCCGCTCGCCGAAGCTGTTGCGATGGGGCTGGCTGCCCGAGGGCGCCTTGCCCGCGTCCAGGTGATCGGTGTGCGGGTCGATGCCGGTGACCAGCCAGTGCACGAAGGTTCCCGACGGGGCGTCGGGGTCCTCGCACAACAGGACCAGTTCCGCCGTGTCGTCCGGTACCCCGGACCAGGTCAGCGGCGGAGAGACGTTGCCCGCGTCCCTGGCGTGGCGGCGCGGGATCATGTTCTGGTCACGGAATGCTGCGCTTGTGAGTTCGATGCCGGCCATGGTCACGGAGTACCCCTCGTGCGCCCGGGCATACGTGAGGCCGGCTCACCGGCGCTTGTGCAGGAACCGGCGCAGCCGTGCCTGCGGCCAGGTGTTGATCACGTCGTCCTTGGTGAGCCAGCCGCGCTGGGCCGTACCCACGCCGTAGCGCATGTTCGCCAGATGGGGGGTGGCGTGCGCGTCGCTGTCGATCGCGAACTTCACGCCGTGCCGCCGGGCCCGCAGGATGAACTCGTCGCCCAGGTCGAGCCGTTCCGGAGCGGCGTTGATCTCCAGGGCGGTGCCGGTGCGCGCGCACGCGGCGAAGACCTCGTCGAGGTCGGCGTCGATGCCCGGCCGCTTGCCGATGAGCCGGGCGGTGGGATGGCCGATGATGTTGACGTACGGGTTCTCGCAGGCCCGCACGAGCCGCCGGGTCAGCGCCTCGCGCCCCTGGTTGAAGTGCGAGTGCACCGAGGCGACGCACAGGTCGAAGCCGGCCAGGAACTCCTCCGGCCAGTCGACCTCCCCGTCGGGGTCGATGTTCAGCTCCGCGCCGTGCAGCAGCCGCATGCCGCCGCCCTGGCTGCGCCGGCCGCGCTTGCCGTAGGCGCCGTCGAGCGCGTGCACCTCCTCGCGCTGGGCCAGCATCCGTTCGTCGGTCATCCGCTGCATGTACAGGTTCGGGCCGTGGTCGGTCACCGCGTAGTAGGCGTAGCCGCGCTCGGCCGCCGCGGCGACCATCTCCTCCAGCGGGGCGAGGCCGTCGGTGAGGTCGGTGTGGGTGTGCAGGTCACCCCGGATGTCGCTCTCCTCGACCAGGACGGGCAGCTCGTCGTTCAGCCCCGCTTCGATCTCCCCGCGGTCCTCACGCAGCGCCGGCGGGATCCAGGGCAGGCCGAGCCGGGCGTAGACCTCCTCCTCCGTCGCGGAGACGATCTTCTCGCCGGTCTCGGTGTCGAAGAGCCCGTACTCGGACAGCTTGAGCTTCTGGTGCACGGCCAGTTCCCGGGTGCGGATGTTGTGCGCCTTGGAGCCGGTGAAGTACTGCAGCGCCGCGCCCCAGGAGTCCGGCGGCACGACCCGCAGATCGACGGCGAGGCCCTTGTCGGTGCGGACCGAGGTCTTCTTCTCGCCGTGCGCGACGACCTCCGCGACGCACGGCAGCTCGGTGAACGCCCGCATGAACGGGGCCGACTTCGCGGCGGCCACGAGGACGTCGACGTCACCGATGGTCTCGCGGCCCCGGCGCAGCGAGCCGGCGTACGTGCACTTCCGGCAGCCGGGGACTCCGGACAGCTCGGCGACGATGTCGACGGCGAGGTCCATGGCGACGTCGATCAGGACGCGGTCGCCGGAGGACCGCAGGAGTTCGATGCCGTGGAGGATGTTCTCCTCCGTCTTGGGGCCGAAGCCCTTCAGGTCGCGCAGCCGCTCCTCGTGGATGGCCTCGGCCAGCTCCTCGACCGAGGAGATGCCCAGCTCCTCGTACAGGAGGCAGGCCTTCTTCGGGCCGAGGGTGGGGATGGCCGTCAGCCGCCGGACGCCCGCGGGGATCCTGGCCCGCAGTTCCTCGACCGCGGACACGCCGCCGGTGCGGAAGTACTCGACGATCTTCTCGGCGATCGATTTGCCGACATTGGGGATCTCCTGGAGACCCTTGGCATCGAGCGTGGACACGTCGGCGTGATAGCCGCCCACCGCCCGCGCGGCCTTCTCGTAGACGCGCGCCCGGAACGCGTCCCCTCCGGTGATCGAGATCAGGTCCGCGTACTCGGCGAAGAGTGCGGCGACCTCCTCGTTGGAACGAGCCACACTCTCAGGGTAGGCAGCGGGGGCGGGGTCGGCAGCGGGGCTGGGTGGGGGCCGGTGTGGGCCGCTGTCACGCCGTCACCGGGCGCAGATGCTCCTCACACCACTCCCGGGCCGTCTCGGCGACCCGCTCCAGCGCGCCGGGTTCCTCGAACAGATGCGTGGCTCCCGGGATCACCCGCAGGGTGCTCGGGGCCCGCATCCGCCGGGCGGCCTCCTCGTTGAGCTGGAGCACGTGTTCGTCCCGGCCGCCGACGATCAGCAGGACCGGTGCGCGTACGGCGGGGAGCGCGTCGCCCGCCAGATCGGGCCGTCCGCCGCGGGAGACGACGGTCAGGACGCGGTCCGGGTGCGCGGCGGCGGCGACCAGGGCAGCGGCGGCGCCGGTGCTGGCGCCGAAGAGCACGACGGGCAGGTCACGGGTGCCGGGCCGGGCGCCGAGCCAGTCCAGAGCGGCCACGAGCCGGCGCCCCAGCAGCGGAATGTCGAAGCGGTGCTCGGCGGTCAGCACGTCCCGGCGCTCCTCCGCCTCGGTGAGCAGGTCGATCAGCAGGGTGCCCAGCCCGGCCCGGCGCAGCTCGGCGGCGACCGCCCGGTTGCGCGGGCTGTGCCGGGAGCTTCCGCTGCCGTGCGCGAACAGCACCACGGCCCGCGCCCGCTCCGGCAGCACGAGATCACCGGGGAGGTCGGCGCCGTCGGCGGGCACGAGAACGGTCTCGGACGTCATCGCGATCAACTTCTTCGAAAGAGCCCTCGGAGTACTCGTCACCCGCGTACCCAGTCCTGGGCAGACCTGTACCCCCGCGTGCCCCGCCTCGGTGGCCGCCGGCCTCGGCTAGGCCGCGCCGCGCCACACCTTCACGTCCAAGGTGGCGTACGTCGTCCCGGACGAGCCCCGGTACGTCACCAGCCCCACGTGCCCCGTCCCGCTGATGACGCACATCTGCTGGCCGACGGCGAGGTCCCTCACCCAGACGTAACTCCTGTAGCCGGTCGTCGACTTGCACACGTCCAGGCTTCCCTGTCGGCCCGTCGGCAGTACGGCGAGGGAGCTGCCGGAGGTGGTGCCGGGGGCGAGGACCGCGCCCGCGGAGTAGACGGCGTAGGTCAGATCCTCGTCGGAGGTCCCGGTGTCCGCCTTGGAACGCACCGGGGTGTCCGCCAGGTACAGGTCATGGCTCTTGGTCATCCGGATCCCGGCGTACGTCACCGGGGCCGGTGCCTTCGGAGCCGCGGGCTTGCTGGACGCGGTGGTCGGGGGAGCCGACGTCGCGGCCCGCGTGGGTGTCGCGGGCCCGGAAGCGCTCGGCGGTACGGAGGATTTGGCCGATTTCGGGCTCTTCGAGGTCCGAGCCGACGGCGAGCCGGACGGCGACGCCGACGGCGATGCCGTGGCGGCCGTGGCCGACCGCGATGCGGCCACGTCCTGCGCCCGGTCGCCGCCCTTGTCGTCGTTCCCCGGAGCGAGCAGCAGCGCGGCGACGGCCCCGCAGGCGACGAGCACGACGGCGGCCCCCGACAGCATCCAGACCCTGGCGCCGCGCTTGCCGCCGGTGGTCATGGGGGAGGTCTGCGCGGCGGCCGACTCCTGCTGCTGAGGCCGGCCGGGCGGCGCGTATGGGCCTGGTGCGGCCCCCTGCCCGATGACGAAGGGGCCGGGGAGCGCGGCATGGGACTGCGGGGTGTGGGGCGCCGGGGCGGGGGAGTAGGGCGAGGCAGGGGAGTAGGGGACAGGGGGCCCGAAGGCGCCCGGATCGGCAGGGGCGTGGCCGCCTGAACCGGCAGGCGCGTGACCGCCGTACCCGCCATACTCGCCGGAACCGGCAGCCGCGTAACCGCCTGCGCCATCGCCGTAACCGGCCGTACTGCCCGCACCGCCCGTGCCGCCGTTGCCGTGACCGACCGGGCCGCCGGAGGCATCCGTGCCCAGGGCCGCGCGGGCTCGCGCCTGATCGGCGCCCTGGGTCCGGGCCGCTATCCCCGCGGCCAGCTCGCCCGGCAGCCACGCGCCGGAGGTGACCAGCGCCTCGGCACCGCGCTGTGCCTGGATCGTCTGGACGGAGCGGATGACCTCCTCGACGGAAGGCCGTTCGGCGGCGGTCTTGCGCAGACAGCGCGCCACCAACTCCCGTACCTGCTCCGGCACATGGCCGAGGTCGGGCTCCGAGTGCACCACTCGGTAGAGCACCGCGTGCGGATCCCCGTCCCCGAAGGCGGCACGGCCCGTCGCCGCGAAGACGGCGGTCTGCCCCAGCGCGAACACGTCGGCCGAGGGAGCTGCCTCCCCGCCGAGCACCTGCTCCGGCGCCATGTAGGCGACCGTGCCGACGGCCATGCCGCTCTGTGTCACCGCCGTGGCGTCAGCGGCCCGCGCGACACCGAAGTCGATGACGCGCGGGCCGTCGGCGGCGAGCAGTACGTTCGACGGCTTGAGGTCCCGGTGCACGATGCCCGCGTGGTGCACGGCCTGCAGGGCCTCGGCGACACCGGCGATCAGCCGCAGCACGGTGTCGACGGGCAGCGCCCCGTGATCGGCCACGGCTTCGGCGAGGGACGGCCCCGGAACATAAGCAGTCGCACACCACGGCACGGACCCCTCGGTGTCACTGTCCACGACCGGCGCCGTGTACAGCCCGTGCACCCGGCGGGCCGCGGCCACCTCGGCCCGGAACCGCTTCCGGAACTCGGTGTTCTCGGCCAGTTCCGGCCGGATCACCTTGACCGCGACGGCCCGGCCGCCGGGCGTGTGCGAGAGATAGACCCGCCCCATGCCGCCGGACCCGAGCCGCGCCACCAGCACGTAAGCACCGACGACCTTCGGATCGCCGTCCTCCAGTGGCTGGAAACTCCCCGCATCGGGCCCACCGTTGCTCAACACCCGTACTCCACCCCGAGATCTGCTCCGTCGCGCTTATTGCATCACGGGTCCCGCACGCCCCGTCCGGCAGAGCGGTACCCATCTTCTCTTCGAGCAAGGGCAATCCCGTCGGGCACCGTTTCCGTATGACTTCACATAAGGCAACACCTCCGGCGGCCGGCAGCTTCGGCAGCTCACTGGTTCCACACGCCTCCTGCGCGCACGAGCCACATGAATGACTGGAGTCACCATGAACTCCGTCTCCACCAGCGAAGTCGCCCTGAGAGGACTGGGAGCGTGCTGTGCCCTCGCCAACGTGGTGGTGCACGGACTCCTCGTCCCTGATCACCTCAAGGAGAAGCTCTACATCGGCGTCCTGTTCGCCCTGGGCAGCGCCGTCATGCTCGCCGTGGCGGTGGCACTGGTGACCCTGAGACGTCCCGCGCTCGCATGGACGATCGGGGTCCTCGTCAGCCTCGGCATGATCATCGGTTTTCTGCTGTCGCGCACCGTCGGCCTTCCGGACGGCTACTACGAACCCGGCTGGGAGCCGCCCTACGGCCCCCTTTCCCTGATCGCCGAGGGACTGTTCGTCCTCGCCTTCCTCGCCTGGCTGGGAGGGAGACCGACGGCCGGTGCCGCCCCGGGGGCGCAGCACAAGGCGGACAGCGCGGACAGCGAGCGGGTCGCGTCCGGGCCGGGCAAATGGCGGCAGTGACAGGTGAAGCCGTACCGCACCGGGGAGCTCACGAGGCCCTCCGCGGGCCGCCTGCCTACCCTTGAACCCGGGGCCGGCAGGAGCTGAAGGGCTCTCACACAGGCGGTGGCGTTCCATGCGGTACGTGGCGGTGAGCGCGCTGAGTCATCCCGGGCTGCTCCGTGAACGGAACGAGGACAGCCTCGTGGTCGGGCCGTGGACGCTGTGCGCCACGGTGACCGAGAGCCCGCAGACCCTGGTCTTCCCGCTCGGGACGCCCCTCGTCGTCGCCGTCGCCGACGGGCTCGGCGGGCATCCCGGGGGCGACGTGGCCAGCGCCCTGGTCGTACGGCGGATGGCGGCGCTCGGTCCTGCCCTGGGCAGCGGGGACGCCGTACGGGGCGCCTTGAACGCGTGCAACCACGCCGTGTACGCGGCCGTCGGAGGCGAGGAAAGCGGGCTTGCCGGCATGGGGACGACCGTCGCCGGCGTGGTCGTACGGCTCGACTCGCTGCTGGTGTTCAACGTGGGCGACAGCCGGGTCTTCGCTGCTCCCCGTGACGGGCTGCGCCAGATGAGCGTCGACGACAGCCCCCCGCTCGAACCCGGGCGCCGCACCACGTCCCTCGTCACCCAGTGCCTGGGCGGCAGCCGCGCGTACCGGGCCGTCCAGCCCCATGTGGCGGTCGAGTCCCTGGCTCCCGGCGACCGCTACCTCATCTGCACCGACGGTCTGACCGATCCGCTGCCGACGGATGTGCTCGACGACGTGATGCGGGAGCAGGACGACCGCCGGGCGGCCTTCGAACTGTGGAAGGCCGCCATCGCCGCGGGCGGCCCGGACAACATCACGCTGGCCGTCGTAAGCGTCGCGGACGCGTAAGAGGCCTCCGGTCAAAGGTCATCCACGTCGTCCGGCGGGAAGCCGTACCGCCCCTGGAGCCGCACGAAACAGGCTCCCGTCACCACCCGCAAGCGCTCCAGCCCCGCCGCGGTGCGCTCGAAGAGCACCACCTGCTCGCGCCCGCCCGGCCCGATCGGCTGCACGAGGCGGCCCTGTGGCCGTACCTGCGCGACCAGCGGCGCGGGCACCTCCGGGAAGGCGGCCGACACGAGGACCGCGTCGTACGGAGCGCGGTCCGGAACGCCGCCGCTGCCGTCGCCGACCCGCAGCTCCACGTTCCGTACGCCCTGACGCGCGAGGTTCACCCGCGCCTGGCGGGCGATGCCCGGCCGCAGCTCGATGCTGACCACATCGGCGGCCAGCCGGGCGAGCAGGGCGGTCTGGAAGCCGAGCCCCGTACCGATCTCCAGGACGTGCTCGCCCCCGCCCAGACCGAGGCTCTCGATCATCAGGACGGACAGCGAGGGCTGCGTGGTGACCTGTCCCTGCCCGATCGCCACGGGTACGTCCCGGTAGGCGGCAGCCTCCTGACCGGCCGGGACAAAGGCGGCCCGGGGAGTCGCGCGCACGGCTTCGAGCAGCCGCTCGTCCCGGATCCCGGCGGCTGCGAGGGCTCGCAGGAGATCCTCGGGCTCCCTGGCCACGGAGTTCACGAACGGGTCACCTCACCACGCCGGGAGCGCCTCGCGACCGCCTACGGTGGAGACATGAGCGAGATCGTCGTCTACGAACTCGACAAGCCGGTGGCGAAGCGCACCTCCCCGGGGACGCAGGGCGGACCGGAACGGCGCGTCCGCAAGGTGCACGCGGCACCCGCGGCCCCGGGGTCCCGCACCGCCGCCGGACCACGGACCCTCTGCGGCAAGGACACCTTCGCCATGGAGACGGCCCGCTGGAAGCCCTCCGAACAGCCTGGAGCGCCCTGGTACCCCGCGGAACACGCATCCGTGGTGTGCCCGGACTGCGATGCCGTGATCGAAACCTGACCCGGTCAGCCTCGTTCCACGTACTCCTTGAAGTGCTCCAGATCGCTGCGGACGAGCCGTTCGATCGCGTTCGTCTGGGCGAACCCCTTGGGCCCGCCGAAGGTCTCCCGGACGGTGTCGGGGTCGTACTCCAGCCGTGCCTGGATCCGGGTGTGATCCCGGTCGATCGGCTGTACCGAGAAGGAGCCCGTCAGCTCGGGGGCGCTCGTGGTGAGCCACTCCATCACGCGCTCGCCGCGGCGGTCGGAGACCTCGGCCTCGACCTCCCGGGCTCCGCCGCGTGCCTCGACCTCCAGATGTGCCCGGCCCCCTGTCTCCGCATGCGCGCCCCGCACGCCGTCCACGAAGCGCGGATAGTTCTCCACCCGGTGAAGGGTCTCCCAGGCCGTATCGACCGGAACGCCGACGTCGACGTGTACTTCGAGGGTGCTCATGAACCTCACCTCCACGTCCAGCTGATGCCGCATGGCCTTCTGTTTACAGTGTGCGCCCTGTGACCCTTGCGAAAGGTGACGAACAACCATGTGGGGCGGCAGCGCCTGTCCCATCCGCCTGGCGTGCCCGGCGGTTGCGGTGTCGGGGCAAGGCGGGCTGACCTGTCGGTGCGGCGGGAGCGTCCCCCGGACGGTCTACCCTTGAGCCATGACTAGCAGCCTCGACCGGAGCTCCACCGTGGACGTTCAGGGATCCAAGAGTTACGAGATCCGCACCTACGGGTGCCAGATGAACGTTCACGATTCCGAGCGATTGGCCGGGCTGCTGGAAGAGGCCGGGTACGTGCGGGCGCCCGAGGGGTCGGACGGGGACGCGGACGTCGTCGTCTTCAACACCTGCGCCGTGCGGGAGAACGCCGACAACCGGCTGTACGGCAACCTCGGCCGGCTCGCGCCGAAGAAGGCCTCGCGGCCCGGGATGCAGATCGCGGTCGGCGGCTGTCTCGCGCAGAAGGACCGCGACACCATCGTGAAGAAGGCGCCCTGGGTGGACGTCGTCTTCGGTACGCACAACATCGGCAAGCTGCCGGTCCTGCTCGAGCGCGCGCGGGTGCAGGAGGAGGCTCAGGTCGAGATCGCCGAGTCGCTGGAGGCGTTCCCCTCCACGCTGCCGACGCGGCGCGAGAGCGCGTACGCGGCCTGGGTGTCGATCTCCGTCGGCTGCAACAACACCTGCACCTTCTGCATCGTCCCCGCGCTGCGCGGCAAGGAGAAGGACCGCCGCCCCGGGGACATCCTCGCCGAGGTGGAGGCGCTCGTCGCCGAAGGCGTCAGCGAGATCACGCTGCTCGGGCAGAACGTCAACGCCTACGGCTCCGACATCGGCGACCGCGAGGCCTTCAGCAAGCTGCTGCGCGCCTGCGGGAACATCGAGGGCCTGGAGCGGGTCAGGTTCACCTCCCCGCACCCGCGCGACTTCACCGACGACGTCATCGCCGCCATGGCCGAGACGCCGAACGTCATGCCGCAGCTGCACATGCCGCTCCAGTCCGGCTCGGACACCGTCCTGAAGGCGATGCGTCGCTCCTACCGGCAGGAGCGTTACCTCGGGATCATCGAGAAGGTGCGCGCCGCCATCCCGCACGCCGCGATCACCACCGACATCATCGTGGGCTTCCCGGGCGAGACCGAGGAGGACTTCGAGCAGACGCTGCACGCGGTGCGCGAGGCGCGGTTCACGCAGGCGTTCACCTTCCAGTACTCCAAGCGGCCCGGCACGCCCGCCGCCACCATGGAGAACCAGATCCCCAAGGAGGTCGTCCAGGCGCGCTACGAGCGGCTCGTCGCCCTCCAGGAGGAGATCTCCTGGGAGGAGAACAAGAAGCAGGTCGGCCGCACGCTGGAGCTGATGGTCGCCGAGGGCGAGGGCCGCAAGGACGGCGCCACGCACCGGCTGTCCGGGCGCGCCCCCGACAACCGGCTCGTCCACTTCACCAAGCCGGAGCAGGAGGTCCGCCCCGGTGACGTGGTCACCGTCGAGGTGACGTACGCCGCCCCGCACCACCTCCTTGCCGAGGGCGCCGTCCTCGACGTGCGCCGCACGCGCGCGGGGGACGCCTGGGAGAAGCGTCAGGCCGCCGAGGCGGCCAAGCCGGCGGGGGTCATGCTCGGGCTGCCGAAGATCGGCGTCCCGGAGCCGCTGCCGGCCGCCGCGAGCGCCTGCGGCTGCGACTAGCCGCTGTCTGCGGCGCCGTCCGCCCGGCCTGCCGGGCGCTCGGAGTCGCGTAGCACTCGGCGTGGGGTGACGCCAGGTCGTCGTCCGGCGTTACCCTGCCGATCATGCTTGTCGCCGCCGCCGTCTGCCCCTGCCCGCCGCTGCTCGTTCCCGAGGTCGCCGCGGGTGCCGCACCCGAGATGCACGCCGCACGCGCGGCGTGCGTGGACACCCTCGGCGTGCTCGCCGCCGCCCGCCCCGACAAGCTCGTGGTCGTCGGGACCGCCGAGCAGAGCCGGCGCGGACCGTACCCGCAGGGCGCCCAGGGACACTTCCGGGGCTTCGGCGTCGACCTGGACGTCACGCTGGGACCCGCCACGGACACCGTCCCCGAGCGCGAGCTGCCGACCTCGCTGGCCGTCGCCGCCTGGCTGCTGCAGCGGACCGGCTGGGCGGACGCCCCGGTCGAGGGACTCGGCGTCGGGGAAACGCTGGCCCCCGAGCGGTGTGCCGAAGCAGGGCGGGACATCGCCGCCCAGGCGGACCGGGTGGCGCTGCTGGTGATGGGCGATGCCAGCGCGCGCCGCACGCTCAAGGCGCCGGGCTACCTGGACGAGCGGGCCGCCCCCTTCGACGCGGAGGTGGCGCGTGCCCTGGGCGCGGCGGACGTGGCGGCCGTCCAGGCGCTGGACGCCGAGCTGGCGTACGAACTGAAGGCCGCCGGCCGGGCCCCCTGGCAGATCCTCGCGGGCGCGGCCGAAGGCGCCGGCCTCGGTGGTGCCCTCCTGTACGACGACGCCCCGTACGGCGTGGGCTATCTCGTCGCCACGTGGTCGTAGCCGCTCGGCCGTAGCCCCTAGGCCCGACGAAATCGGACGGACGGCCGGGAGCCCAACCGCTCCGCGGCCGTCCGCCGGTCAACAAAGTCGCCGGTGTCGCCGATGGCGCCGGTGTCTTTCTTCAGCAGCCCAGGATGATCAGGAAGCCGGAGGCGGCGGACCTTCCGGGTGCGTCGAAGTCGCCGGGCCGCCGCCCTCGGGGCCCTCGCCCTCCTTGTGCGCCAGACGGTCCATGGCCTCCTTGGCCTTGCCCGTGCCCGCCTGGATCTTGTCGCTGTACCTGTGCTTGGTCCGCTCGTCGACGGCATGCGCGGCCTTGTCGATGCCGTGCTGGACCTTGTCCCCATGCTGCCGTGCGAGGTCCGACACCTTGTCCTTGGCAGGGGCGAGCTTGGCCTTCACATTCTCCAACAGACCCATGGTCCACCTTCCCTCGCGGGACAGTTACGTGCGGGCGCTCTCGCCGGTCTCGCGGTCGGCGGCCTCCTCGGCGGACTGCTGCCTGGGAATCCCGGCACCCTCGCCCGCGTCGCCGGCGGCGGCTTCCGGCTCCGCCGCCGCGCCTTCGCGCGCGGCCTGGGCCGAGCCCCTCGCCTCCGCCGACTCCGGCTCCGATTTCGCCTCCGCTTCCGCCGCCTCGGCCGTTCCCGGTTCCGGGTCGGCCTGCGCCTCGGTGGCCGATGCCTCGTGAGTCGTCTCCTGAGTCGTCGCCTGAGCCGCCTTCGGCCTGCCGAGGAGTCGTGCAAAAACGCCCATATCCACTCCATACGGTACTCGTGCGGGCGAAATCCCGCGTCACCCGGTGCGTTGGGTTGCGCCGCCCGGGTCACCGCCTTGGGCGGCCCGGCAGGCCGCACCTCGCCTCGGGCAACGACCCGGGTGGTGTGCCGTCACGTAACTCGTTCGAGGCCCCGTCCGGAGGTTTGCGAGACTGGTGCGGTGAGCAGTGCATTCCTTGCCCCCCGCGTCATCGCCGTCGTCGGACCCACCGCGGCCGGAAAGTCCGATCTCGGCGTCTTCCTGGCCCAGCGGCTCGGCGGCGAGATCGTCAATGCCGACTCCATGCAGCTCTATCGCGGGATGGACATCGGCACCGCCAAGTTGACGCCCGAGGAGCGCGGCGGCGTCCCGCACCACCTGCTGGACATCTGGGACGTGACGGTCGCCGCCTCGGTCGCCGAGTACCAGAAGCTGGCCCGCGCGCGGATCGACGCGCTGCTCGCCGAGGGCCGCTGGCCGATCCTGGTCGGCGGCTCCGGCCTGTACGTCCGCGGCGCGGTCGACAACCTGGAGTTCCCGGGCACCGACCCCGAGGTCAGGGCCCGCCTGGAGGACGAGCTGGTGCTCCGCGGCCCCGGCGCCCTGCACGCCCGGCTGGCCGCCGCCGACCCCGAGGCGGCCCGCGCGATCCTGCCCAGCAACGGCCGCCGTATCGTCCGGGCCCTGGAGGTGATCGAGATCACCGGCCAGCCCTTCACCGCCAATCTGCCCGGCCACGACTCCGTCTACGACACCGTCCAGATCGGCGTCGACGTGGCTCGTCCGGAGCTGGACGAGCGCATCGCGCGGCGCGTCGACCGGATGTGGGAGGCCGGGCTCGTCGACGAGGTGCGCGCACTGGAGGCGCAGGGCCTGCGCGAGGGGCGCACGGCCTCGCGCGCGCTGGGCTACCAGCAGGTGCTCGCGGCGTTCGCCGGGGATTGCACCGAAGCGGAAGCGCGGGACGAGACCGTACGCGCCACCAAGCGCTTCGCGCGCCGCCAGGATTCATGGTTCAGGCGCGATCCCCGGGTGCACTGGTTGAGTGGGGCGGAGGCGGACCGCGCGGAACTTCCGCAGCTGGCTCTGGCGTTGGTCGAACGACCGGTCACAGCCTGATCACGTGATGGCATCGGGATGCGCTGCCGGTCATCGAGGCCTTCGGCGCCGTGCCATCATCGAGCGTCGATCGACCAAGTGGAGTCCTAGTTGGGAGGGCGCGTGGCGATGGAGGCCGGCCCTCGCGACACCGCACAGAGCACCGAGCCTGTCACCACCGACGGTCCTGTGACCACCGACGGTCCCGTCGCCACTGACAGCGCGTGCGCCACGGACAGTGACGAACTGGGCAGCCGGGTCGAGGACCGCCTGGAGGACCGGCTGGCCGAAGACGGGCCGGACGAGACGCCGGACGGTGTGACCGACGACGGGCCCGAGCCCGAGGAGATGTACGCGGGCGGACCGGAGGTCGAGGTCGAGCTGCGTCCGCAGCGGCGGCTGCGCATCTGGCAGCTGGCGCCGATCGTGGGACTGGCCGCCGGCGGCTCCCTGATGTTCGCCTTCCCGCTCGCCTTCGACTTCGGCGACAGCGGCGCGGTCATCGCCATGCTGGGCCTGCTGATCTGTTCGTGCGCCGCGGGCTGGGGCATGATGGCCGCCCGCCGGGTGGGCTACACCTGGCCGGGACTGCCCCCGCGCGGCTCCGGCCGCCGGGTCGACTGGCGGGTCGTCCTCGGCTACGTGCTGCTGGTGGCCGTCGCGGTCGTCCTCGCCGTGTGGCGGGTGGCCCGCCTGCGCTAGCGGTGCGGGGCCGGGTGCGAGGCGAGCACCGCAAGGCCGGGCGCGGGGAACGCCATGGCGACCCCGTACGATCGAGGAATGAGCACGCGGATCGCCTTCCTCAAGGGTCACGGCACCGAGAACGACTTCGTGATCGTCCCCGACCTCGAGAACGCCCTCGACCTGACCCCGGCCGCCGTCGCCGCCCTGTGCGACCGCCGGGCCGGTATCGGTGGCGACGGCGTGCTGCACGTGGTGCGGTCCGCCGCGCACCCGGAGGCCCGGGAGCTGGCCGCCGAGGCGGAGTGGTTCATGGACTACCGCAACGGCGACGGTTCGGTCGCCGAGATGTGCGGCAACGGCGTTCGTGTGTTCGCGCGCTACCTCCAGCACGCCGGACATGTGGGCGAAGGAGATCTCGCGATCGCCACGCGCGGGGGCGTGAAGACCGTCCACATCGCCAAGGACGGTGACATCACGGTCGGCATGGGCAGCGCCCGCCTCCCCGAAGGGGACGTCACGGTGAGCGTCGGCGAGCGCAGCTGGCCCGCGCGCAACGTGAACATGGGCAACCCGCACGCCGTCGCCTTCGTGGACGACCTCGCCCACGCCGGCAACCTGTACGGCCCGCCGCCCGTAAGCCCGGCGACGGCCTACCCCGAGGGTGTCAACGTCGAGTTCGTCGTGGACCGCGGCCCCCGCCACGTCGCCATGCGCGTGCACGAGCGCGGCTCCGGCGAGACCCGCTCCTGCGGCACGGGCGCGTGCGCCGTCGCCGTGGCCACCGCCCGCCGCGACGGTGCCGACCCGGCCGTCACCGGCACTCCGGCCACGTACACCGTGGACGTGCCCGGTGGACGCCTCGTCATCACCGAACGGCCCGACGGCGAGATCGAGATGACCGGACCCGCCGTCATCGTCGCCGAGGGCGAGCTCGACGCCGACTGGCTGGAAAACGCGCTTCGTTGACTGGGCCTTCGTTCACCCGGCGGCTCCCGGCAGCCTGGATCGTTCGAAACCGCGGCCGAGTTCAGGCCATGTGACGCAAACCCTAAACCTCGTCAGCGTCGCTCGAATGGGTGATCCGTTTCACGCTCGGCGAGAGGCGGTCAACCGCACGTGGTGGGCTCGATAGCATCAAGCACCGGCACGGACGGGGGAACGTCGCCATCCCTGAGACGCGTATGCCCTGGGGGCCCCGTCCGCCGGACCACGAGCCGGAGGTGCCCATGAGTGCGGAGGCCACGAACCCTGCGAGCCCTGGCCCGGTAGCGGCCACGACGGCAACAGCTGCCACGGTACCGACGGCGTCCACGGCGTCCACGGCGCCGACGGCATCCGCGGCGCCGACGGCGGTCCGCAGGAAGTCCCGGCCGCGGATCGACCTGCGCCGGCTGGGCCGGGCCGCGCTGCTGGGCCCCGCCGCCCGTGGCAAGCTGCCGGACGCGATCAGCCACGTCGTGGAAGCGCACCGCGCCCACCACCCCGACGCGGACCTCGAACCCCTGCGCCGCGCCTACGTCCTCGCGGAGTCCTCGCACCGCGGCCAGATGCGCAAGAGCGGCGAGCCGTACATCACCCATCCGCTCGCGGTGACTCTCATCCTCGCCGAACTCGGCGCCGAGACCACCACCTTGACGGCCTCGCTGCTCCACGACACCGTCGAGGACACCGACGTGACGCTCGATCAGGTGGGGGAACAGTTCGGTGAGGAGGTTCGTTATCTGGTCGACGGCGTCACGAAGCTGGAGAAGGTCGACTACGGAGCCGCCGCCGAACCGGAGACCTTCCGCAAGATGCTCGTCGCCACCGGCAGCGACGTGCGCGTGATGTCGATCAAACTCGCCGACCGTCTGCACAACATGCGCACCCTGGGCGTGATGCGCCCCGAGAAACAGGCCCGGATCGCCAAGGTCACCCGCGACGTCCTCATCCCGCTCGCCGAACGCCTCGGCGTGCAGGCCCTGAAGACCGAGCTGGAGGACCTAGTCTTCGCGATCCTCCACCCCGAGGAGTACGAGCACACCAGGGCCCTCATCGCCGAGAACGCCGGCCGCCCCGACGACCCCCTCGCCGGGATCGCCGACGAGGTTCGCGGTGTGCTGCGCGAGGCCGACATCCAGGCCGAAGTCCTCATCCGGCCCCGGCACTTCGTGTCCGTCCACCGTGTGGCCCGCAAACGCGGAAAGCTGCGCGGCGCCGACTTCGGCCGGCTGCTGGTGCTCGTCAACGAGGACGCCGACTGTTACGGCGTGCTCGGCGAGCTGCACACCTGTATGACGCCGGTCGTCTCGGAGTTCAAGGACTTCATCGCCGTACCGAAGTTCAACCTCTACCAGTCCCTGCACACCGCCGTCGCCCGCGCCGACGGACAGGTGGCCGAAGTCCTCATCCGCACCCACCAGATGCACAAGGCCGCCGAGGCCGGCGTCGTCGCGCTCGGCAATCCGTACGCTCCCGGCTCCGACGACCCCGCCGACGGCGAGCGCGCCGACCCGACCCGCCCCGGCTGGCTCTCCCGGCTGCTGGAATGGCAGCGGGCTGCCCCCGACCCCGACACCTTCTGGTCCACCCTGCGCGCGGACCTCGCCCAGGACCGCGAGATCACCGTCTTCCGTCCCGACGGCGGCACCCTGGGCCTGCCCGAGGGCGCCACCTGCGTCGACGCCGCCTACGCGCAGTACGGCGAGGACGCACACGCCTGCATCGGCGCCAGCGTCAACGGGCGCCTGGCCACCCTCAGCACCGTCCTGCGGGACGGCGACACCGTCCAGCTGATCATGGGACAGGACCCGGCCTCCGAGCCTTCCCGCGAGTGGCTGGAGCACGCCCACACCCCGGCCGCCCGCATCGCCATCCAGCGCTGGCTGGCCACACACCCCGCCGCCGGCGCGGAGGAGGGGAGCGAGGAGACCTCGGGCGGTGCGGAGGTGGCGAGCGGTCCCCGCGCCGCAGCCGCTCGGAGCACCGCCGCCCGGCCCGCGGAGAGCGCCCGGCCCCGGGGCGCCGACGTCCTCGTGGACCGGCCCGGGGCCACCGTGCGGCTCGCCCGGTGCTGTACGCCGGTACCGCCCGACGAGATCACCGGCTTCGCCGTACGCGGGGGAGCGGTGACCGTGCACCGCGTGGAGTGCGCGGCGGTGGCGCACATGACGGAGCGGGGGCGCGCAGAGATCGGCGTGCGCTGGGGAGACACCACCGAGTGCCGGGTCACGCTGGTCGCTGAATCGTTCGGCCGCCCGCATCTGCTCGCCGACCTCACCGAGGCGATCTCATCGGCAGGCGTCGACATCGTCTCCGCCACCGTCGAACCGCCCAGCCAGCAGCGGGTCCGCCACACCTACACCCTCCAACTCCCCGACGCGGCCCACCTCCCGGCGCTCATGCGCGCCATGCGCGACGTCCCCGGCGTGTACGACGTGAGCCGCGCTCAGCACCAGGCGCCTGCCCCCTGAGGCTCCCCCCGAGGGCCTGCGCAGCAGGTCCGCCATGGCCAGAAGGCTCCCCGGGCCAACCCGTTCGGGTGGGCCGGAAGCGCGTCGCCGCCGCGGGGCGCGTGCGCGCTGGTAGCGGTGGTGCATGCTGCTCAACTCCCGCCCCCGGCCCAGGCTCCTCCGGCACCGGAAGGCGGCCCTGCTCGCCTCCGCCGTCTCCGTCTGCCTCCTCGCCGCCGGTGCTCCGGCCGAGCCCCTGGGCGTCGGCGATCGGCTGTACCCGAACCTGGGCAACCCGGGATACGACGTGGCGTCGTACGACCTGTCCCTCACCTATCCCGGCACCAACGACAAGCCGCTCCAGGCCGTCACCACCATCGACGCCCGGACCACCACCCAGCTGGACCGCGTCAACCTCGACTTCGGGCGCGGCACCGTCGAGTCCGTCGAGGTCGACGGGCACCCCGCGGACTTCGCCACTGCCGGTGAGGATCTCGTCGTGACGCCGGCCCACTCCCTGCCGCTCGGCAGCTGGACCCGGATCACCGTGCGGCACACCAGCGACCCCGCCACCGGCAAGGGCCAGGACGGCGGCTGGGTGCGCACCTCCGACGGGCTCGCCATGGCCAACCAGGCCGACGCCGCCCACCTGGTCTTCCCGTGCAACGACCACCCGTCCGACAAGGCGAGGTTCACCTTCCGGATCACCGCCCCGAACGACTACACGGTCGTCGCGAACGGTCTGCCCACGAGTGCGGAACGAGTCGGCCCCACCACCACCTGGACGTACCGCACCCAGCACCCCATGGCCACCGAACTCGCCCAGGTGTCCATCGGCCGCTCCGCCGTCCTGCACCGCGACGGACCGCACGGACTGCGCGTCCGTGATGTCGTGCCCAGCGGCGACCGCAAGGCTCTCGAACCCTGGCTCGCGAAGACGCCCGACCAGATCGCGTGGCTGGAGAGCAAGGTCGGTCCTTACCCGTTCGAGACCTACGGCCTGCTCATGGCCCAGGCCGCCACCGGGTTCGAACTGGAGACACAGACCCTCTCGCTCTTCGAGAAGGACCTGTTCACCGAGCCCGCCTACCCCAAGTGGTACATCGAGTCGATCATGGTGCACGAGCTGTCCCACCAGTGGTTCGGCGACAGCGTCAGCCCGCGCAGCTGGTCCGACGTGTGGCTGAACGAGGGGCACGCCACCTGGTACGAGGAGCTGTACGCGGAGCAGAAGGCGCACCGGCCCATGGAGGACCGCATGAAGGCCGCCTACGGCGCCTCCGACCACTGGCGCGAGACCGGCGGCCCGCCCGCGCTGCCCAAGCCGCCCGCACCCGGCCAGAAGATCGGCATCTTCCGCCCCAACGTCTACGACGGCGCCGCGCTCGTGCTGTACGCCCTGCGCCAGGAGATCGGCCAGGAGAGGTTCGAGCGCCTGGAGCGGATCTGGGTCCAGGGACACCGGGACTCCACGGCCGGCACCGCCGACTTCGTCCGCCTCGCCTCGGCCGTCGCCGGCCGCGACCTGACCGGCTTCCTGAAGGACTGGCTGTACGGCGAGAAGACCCCGCCGATGCCCGGGCACCCGGACTGGACGACGATGGAATCGCCCGGACACGCCAAGTGACGGACCCGGAATAAGGCGATGACGAGACGGGCCGTGCCGTGCGACCATTTTCAGGTCGGCGCGGCACGGGACACGGGAATCTCCCGGGGTACTCGTGCGTTGTTCCTCATGACCGCCGTATCGTCGCCGTAACGGCTCATTCATCGACGTAAGGATCCAATGACCTCCTCTTCTTCCCCTTCCCAGGACACCAAGCGCCTCGCGCACGCCTACCCCGAGGGTCTTCGGGCCGATGCCCTGATGGAAGAGGACGTCGCCTGGAGCTACGAGATCGACGGCGAGCGGGACGGCGACCAGTTCGACCGTTCCGAGCGCGCGGCCCTGCGCCGCGTCGCCGGCCTCTCCACCGAGCTGGAGGACGTCACCGAGGTCGAGTACCGACAGCTCCGCCTGGAGCGGGTCGTGCTCGTAGGGGTGTGGACCTCCGGCACCGTGCAGGACGCCGACAACTCCCTCGCGGAGCTGGCGGCCCTCGCGGAGACCGCGGGCGCGCTCGTGCTCGACGGCGTCACCCAGCGCCGCGACAAGCCCGACGCCGCCACCTTCATCGGCTCCGGCAAGGCCCAGGAGCTGCGCGACATCGTGGTCGAGACGGGCGCGGACACCGTCATCTGCGACGGTGAGCTGAGCCCAGGCCAGCTGATCCAGCTGGAGGACGTCGTCAAGGTCAAGGTCATCGACCGTACGGCCCTGATCCTCGACATCTTCGCCCAGCACGCCAAGTCCCGAGAGGGCAAGGCGCAGGTCGCCCTCGCGCAGATGCAGTACATGCTGCCGCGGCTGCGCGGCTGGGGTCAGTCGCTGTCCCGCCAGATGGGCGGCGGCAAGGGCGGCGGCCTCGCCACCCGTGGTCCCGGTGAGACCAAGATCGAGACGGACCGGCGCCGGATCCGCGAGAAGATGGCGAAGATGCGCCGGGAGATCGCGGAGATGAAGACCGGCCGCGAGATCAAGCGCCAGGAGCGCAAGCGCAACAAGGTGCCGTCCGTGGCCATCGCGGGCTATACCAACGCCGGCAAGTCCTCCCTGCTCAACCGCCTCACGGGCGCGGGCGTCCTGGTCGAGAACGCCCTGTTCGCGACCCTGGACCCGACCGTCCGGCGCGCGGAGACCCCGAGCGGCCGGCTGTACACGCTGGCCGACACCGTCGGGTTCGTCCGGCACCTGCCGCACCACCTGGTCGAGGCGTTCCGCTCCACCATGGAGGAGGTCGGCGACTCCGACCTGATCCTGCACGTCGTGGACGGCTCGCACCCGGTGCCGGAGGAGCAGCTGGCCGCCGTGCGCGAGGTGATCCGGGACGTCGGCGCCACCGACGTGCCCGAGATCGTCGTGATCAACAAGGCGGACGCGGCCGACCCGCTCGTCCTCCAGCGGCTGCTGCGCGTCGAGAAGCGTTCCATCGCGGTCTCGGCCCGCACCGGCCTGGGCATCGACGAGCTGCTCGCGCTCATCGACAACGACCTGCCCCGGCCGTCGGTCGAGATCGAGGCGCTCGTGCCGTACACGCACGGCAAGCTCGTCGCCCGCGCCCACACCGAGGGCGAGGTGATCTCCGAGGAGCACACCGCGGAGGGCACCCTGCTCAAGGTCCGGGTGCACGAGGAGCTGGCGGCGGACCTGGCGCCGTACGTTCCGGCGCAGCTCGCCTGACCTCGTAGAACAGCCCGAAGGCCCGCCCCTTTCACGAGGGGCGGGCCTTCGTCATGCCCGTGCCGGCGGTGTCACCGCCCGGCGAACTTCTTGCTCACCGACTGGTACACGCCCTTGGCCACCGGACCGAACCGGGGACCGGCCAGCCAGCCCGAAGTCACCGGGCCGATGGAGGTGTTGGACACCAGGGCCGGCTTGCCGTCCGAGCCCGTCTCCACCCAGCCGCCGCCGGAGGAACCGCCGGTCATCGTGCAGCCGATGCGGTACATCGTCGGGTCGGACTTGTTGATCGACAGCCGGCCCGGCTTGTCCTTGCACTGGTACATCAGCTGGCCGTCGTACGGCGGCGCCGCCGGGTACCCGGTCGCCGTGATGCTCTGCACCTTCGGCACGGCCGGTGCGTCGAAGTTGACCGGCAGCGCGCCGCCGACGGTCTCCTCCAGCGACTTGCCGGCATAGCCCTGCTCCGGCGTCACGTGAATCACGGCGTAGTCGTACGACGCCCCGTTCCCGCCGGTCTCCCCGCCCTGGTCGATCCACTGCTGGGACGTCTGAGCCCCGTCGGCCCACCAGACCCCGTACGGGGCGATCTCGGACCGGGTGGCGTGCTGCAGCTCGTCGGCCGACTTCGCCGCGTTGTTGTACGACGGCACGAAGGCGAGGTTGCGGTACCAGCCGCCCTTCTTGCCGGCGTGCACGCAGTGGCCCGCCGTCCAGATGAGGTTGGACTTGCCCGGGTGCGCCGGGTCCTCGACGACCGTCGCCGAGCAGACCATCGTGCCCTCGGGGGCGTCGAAGAAGACCTTGCCCGACGTGGCCGCGTTGGTGTGGTACGGAGGCGCGACCGTCTTCGCCTGCACCGGCTGCGGAGTCGGGTCCGTCACGCCCTGGTCACCGGAGATGTCGTTGTCGTCGACGCCCTTGTCCGGGTCGTTGGCGTGCCGCATGCGGTCCGGGTCCCACAGACCCTTGATGATCGGGTTGATGAAGTCGTTGGCCTCGCGCAGCCAGTCTTGCTTGTTCCAGTTCTGCCAGGCGCCGTGCTTCCACTTGTCGATGTCGATCCCGTGCTCCTTGAGCCGCTGCCGGAGGTCGTCCGGGATCTTGAGCTTGCCGTCGCTGGAGCCGCCCGCCGTCGCGGCGTTCGACGGCTTGCCGTCGGCGCTGTCGTCGCCGTTGCAGGCGGTGGCGGTCAGCGCCAGCGCCGAGGCGAGGGCGACCGCCGCCAGCGCGGGGGAGGTCCTGCGCGAGGCGCCCCTCCCTCGGCGAACGGTGAACGACGGCCGTATGGATCGCATGCTGTTGACTCCCCCTGCTGTGAAGGAAACTTGGCGCTAAGGCAACTTGGCGCTGCGGATGTGCCACCGGAGGCGAACTCATGGAGAGTTCACGCCGGTCTCACTCCCGTTTCGGGAACGGCATCACACACTATGCGGTCGCTGTGGGGGACTTCCGATGGAACGGCAACGGTTCGGCTACAGCCCCGGCGGACCGCGTTGCAGGACAACGACGTTCACGCCCGTACTCGGGAAGACCTCTGCGCCCTCCGCGATCTGCTCGACGGCGGTGTCGTCGTAACCCTGCTCCTCGAAGGGGCGGAAGGCCGACGCGGGTCGGGCCTGGAGGGTACGCAACTTCTCCGTCCTTCACGCGATCACCACGGGAAGATCACCCGATCCGGCAAAACTTCAAAGGATCTTGAAAAGACCCGTAACCCGGAGAGCGGTCAGCTGTTGGTAGCGGAGGGGGGCCTGCTGCCCATGTCCCGGTCCCCGCGGATCAACTCGCCTCTGGAATGCGGGGAGGACAACGAGCGGTGGCCGTGACCGAATCGGTGGCTGAAGGCGCGAACCGACGAGCGCGTGGTGTGCACGAGGGGATCCTGAGGCGCCAGTCGGCGCGCGAATCGGCCGCGCGCACCTACGCCCGGGCCCTGCCCATCGTGCCCGTGCGCGCGAGAGGGCTGACCATCGAGGGCGCCGACGGCCGCCGCTACCTGGACTGCCTCTCGGGCGCCGGCACGCTCGCCCTCGGCCACAACCACCCGGTCGTGCTGGAGGCCATCCGCAAGGTCCTCGACTCCGGCGCCCCGCTCTCCGTCCTCGACCTGGCCACCCCGGTCAAGGACGCGTTCATCACCGAGCTGTTCCGCACGCTGCCGCCCGGGCTCGCCGAGCGCGCCCGCGTCCAGTTCTGCGGACCGGCCGGCACCGACGCCGTCGAGGCCGCGCTCAAGCTCGTCCGCACCGCCACCGGGCGCACCGGCCTCCTTGCCTTCACCGGCGCCTACCACGGCATGACCGCCGGTGCGCTGGCCGCCTCCGGCGGCGCCGGCGACGTACAGGTCACCCGGCTGCCGTACCCGCAGGACTATCGTTGCCCCTTCGGCCTGGGCGGCCCGGCCGGCGCCGAACTCGCCGCCCGCTGGGCCGAGTCCCTCCTGGACGACCCCAAGTCCGGCGTGCCCCGGCCCGCCGGGATGATCCTCGAACCCGTCCAGGGCGAGGGCGGAGTGATTCCCGCGCCGGACGACTGGCTGCGCCGCCTGCGGCGGCTCACGGCCGACCGGTCGATCCCGCTGATCGTCGACGAGGTCCAGACCGGCGTCGGTCGGACCGGCGCCTTCTGGGCCGTCGACCACAGCGGCATCACCCCCGACGTCATGGTCCTGTCCAAGGCCATCGGCGGCAGCCTTCCGCTCGCCGTGGTCGTCTACCGCGACGACCTCGACGTCTGGCAGCCCGGCGCCCACGCGGGCACCTTCCGCGGCAATCAGCTCGCCATGGCCGCCGGCACTGCCACCCTCGCCTATGTCCGTGAGCACGGCCTCGCCGCGCGAGCCGCCGACCTCGGCACCCGCATGCTCGCCCAACTCCGTGAATTCACCGCCGATTTCGCCTGCGTGGGGGAGGTTCGGGGGCGCGGGCTGATGATCGGGGTCGAACTCGTGGAGCCGGAGGGGGTCCAGGATCCTAGCGAGAGCCTCCCTGCCGGTGACCCCGCCTCTTCTCCGACCGGGCCGGTGCCCGCCCGTATCCCGCGCCCTGCCGCGCCCGAACTCGCCGCCGCCGTGCAGCGGGAGTGCCTGGAGCGCGGCCTGATCGTGGAGCTCGGTGGCCGTCACGCCGGTGTCGTCCGGCTGCTGCCTCCGCTGACGATCAGCGACAAGCAGGCGGCGGCGGTACTGGACCGCCTGACCGACGCCATCGCGGCGGTGGCCCGCGGCCGCGAGGACCACGGCCCCCAACAGGGCCACGGCCCGCAGCGCCGCCGACACGACGGCCCTGCCGAAGGCACCGGCTAGCAGTCGCGCACAGGCCGCCGCGCCACCGAGACCGACGCGCACGCCACGACGGAGCCGCTTCCCCTCTCCACCACACCTCCTTGCCCCTCGACCGACACCGGCCCGCGTCCACAACCATCCGCCCGCACCACCACCCGAGGAGCCGTCTTGACCGCCACCCCCACACCCGACGGCCCTGCCGGCTCGCCCGACGAACAGGGAGACCCCGCGGGCTCCGCCTTTCCCGTGCCGCTCGCCGAGTCGGTGCCGCAGCAGAAGCGGCGCCATCCAGATGCCGCGTACCCGGCAGACCTCGGCGCCGACCCGACCGACCTGTTGGAGCACCCCGACGCCCACACCGCGGCCCAGGCCGCCGCCGTGGAGAACCTCCTCCGCTGCTGGGTGCGCGAGAGGAACCTCCCTGCGCCCGCCTCCGGTGCCCTCCGCATCCCGCTGCCCGCCAGCGGCACGTGTCTGATCGCGCCGGTCCGCTACTGGTCCCCGACCGGCTGGCACCGCTTCGGGCCGGTGCGCTTCGCCGACGCTCCCGAAGCCGCCCCTCCCGTCGACGCCGTCACCCTCGCGGCCCTGCTCGCCAGGGAGACGGCCGGGAACCCGGCCGGCACCGCCGGCGCCCCGCAGCCGACCTCCGCGGGCGACGGCGGCGACCTCGTGGCCCGGGTGGCCGACTCCCTCCGGCGCACCGCTTCCTTTCTCCGCGACCGGCGTGAACACCCCGCCGACGGCCCCGATCTCTTCCTCAGCGCCGAGCAGGCTCTCCTGCTCGGCCACCCGCTGCACCCGACCCCGAAGAGCCGCGAGGGCCTGACCGAGGCCGAAGCCCGACTGCACTCGCCAGAGTTGCGCGGCTCCTTCCCCCTGCACTGGATGGCTGTCGCCCCCTCCCTGCTCGCGACCGACTCGGCCTGGACCGAGCGCGGACGACCGGTCCCCGCGGCCGACCTGGCTCGGCAGCTCGCCGGAGTCGAACTGCCGCTGCCCGACGGCTACGCCGCCCTGCCCCTGCACCCCTGGCAGGCGCGCGAGGTCCGGCACCGGGAAGCCGTCGCCGCCCTGCTCGACTCCGGACTCCTGCGTGACCTCGGACCTTTCGGCACCTCCTGGCACCCCACCTCCTCCGTACGCACCGTCCACCGATCCGGCACCCCCGCGATGCTCAAGCTGTCGCTGGGGCTGCGCATCACCAACTCCCGCCGGGAGAACCTGCCCAAGGAACTCCACCGCGGAGTCGAGGTCCACCGGCTGCTGCGCGCGGGCCTGTTCAAGCAGTGGCAGGCCGTACACCCCGGCTTCGACATCGTCCGCGACCCGGCCTGGCTCGCCGTCGACGACCCGGCCGGCCGGCCCGTGCCCGGACTCGACGTCGTCATCCGGCACAACCCGTTCGCCCCGGCCGACGACGTGAACTGCGTCGCCGGACTCGTGTCGCCCCGCCCCATCCCGGGCCCACGGGCGCCCGAGGAAGCCTGGCCGGCCAAGTCCCGTCTCGCCCAGCTCGTCGAACGCCTCGCCGCACGCACCGGCCGCCCCGTCGGGGCCGTCTCCGCCGAGTGGTTCCTGCGCTACCTTCAGCAGGTGGTCCGCCCCGTGCTGTGGCTGGACGGCGAGGCCGGTGTCGCTCTGGAGGCGCACCAGCAGAACACGCTGGTCCTCCTGGACGGTGACGGCTGGCCCGTCGCCGGCCGCTACCGCGACAACCAGGGTTACTACTTCCGGGAGTCCCGGCGGCCCGAGCTCGACGCCCGGCTGCCCGGAATCGGAGAGCGCAGCGACACCTTCGTCTCCGACGAGGTCACCGACGAACGCTTCGCCTACTACCTCGCCATCAACAACGTCCTCGGCCTGATCGGCGCCTTCGGCTCCCAGCGCCTCGCCGACGAGCGACTGCTCCTCGCCGCGTTCCGCCGCTTCCTCGCCGACGTCGTCTCGGGACCCGATCCCCTGCGCACCTCGCTGCCCGGCCGTCTGCTCGACTCACCCGACCTGCGCTGCAAGGCCAACCTGCTGACCCGGCTGCACGGCCTCGACGAACTCGTCGGCCCCGTCGACACACAGTCCGTCTACGTCACCATCGCCAACCCCCTTCATTCCTGAGCGAATTCCTGAAGTGCACCCCTGACACGCAACCCGGAAGCACATCCCCGAGAGGAGCGAACCGTGCCTCCCATCGACGCGAGCGTCGACGCCGTCCCCGCCCGCCCGAGCTGCACCGGTCCCCGCACGGCCGGCGACAGCGAGGACACGCTGGACCTGCGCCTGCCCGCCGAGTTGGCGGCACTGTTCGCCGGGGAGAGAGCCGAGCTGCTCGACCGGCTCGACACGTGGGGGCCAATCGCCACGCCCGTCGGCCCCTTCGAGCTGGTGCCCGTGTCCGTCGAGCGCGACCTGCCGCTCGTCCACCGGTGGATGAACGACCCCGCCGTCGCCGCGTACTGGGAGCTGGCCGGACCCCAGGACCGGACGGCGAGCCATCTGCGGGCTCAGCGAGACGGAGACGGTCGCAGCGTGCCGTGCCTGGGCGTCCTCGACGGCGCCCCGATGAGCTACTGGGAGATCTACAGGGCGGACCTGGACCCTTTGGCCCGCCACTATCCGGCCCGTCCGCACGACACCGGGATCCACCTCCTCATCGGTGGTGCCGCGGACCGGGGACGGGGGCTGGGTTCCACCCTGCTCAGAGCCGTCGTCGGTCTCGTCCTTGACCGGCGCCCCGCCTGTGCGAGCGTCGTCGCGGAGCCCGATCTTCGCAACACCCCCTCCGTGGCCGCGTTCCTCAGCGCCGGTTTTCGGTTCGCGGCCGAGGTCGACCTGCCCGGCAAGCGGGCCGCCCTCATGATCTGGGACCGAGTCCCGAGCCACGTGTCGTAGCGTCGAGTGATTTTCCGTTCACAGTGAGTACGAACGACGGGTCGGCGGTGTTCCCGCTCGCCGCGAACGAATCCGATCGGGTTTCTCCACCCGGTCCCACCCCAGGAGTACCGGCCGTGACCCCACCCCCTGCCCCCGCCCTGATCGCCTTGATCGCCCGTTTGTCAGTGCCGGGCCGTAGGGTGGTCGGGCTATGACGAAGCCCTCCCTCCCCGAACTCCTGCATGCCGCCGTCGCAGCCGTCGGCGGCACGGAGCGCCCCGGCCAGGTGACCATGGCCGAATCGGTTGCCGAAGCGATCGACGACGGATCCCACCTGCTGGTCCAGGCCGGCACCGGCACCGGAAAGTCACTGGGCTATCTCGTGCCCGCGCTCGCGCACGGAGAGCGGGTGGTCGTCGCGACGGCCACGCTCGCCCTGCAGCGCCAGCTCGTGGAGCGCGACCTGCCGCGCACGGTCGACGCCCTGCACCCGCTGCTGCGCCGCCGCCCGGAGTTCGCGATGCTCAAGGGCAGGTCGAACTATCTGTGCCTGCACCGCCTGCACGAGGGCATGCCGCAGGACGAGGAGGACGGACTCTTCGACCAGTTCGAGGCCGCCGCGCCCACGAGCAAGCTGGGCCAGGATCTGCTGCGCCTGCGCGACTGGTCGGACGAGACCGAGACCGGCGACCGTGACGACCTGACCCCGGGTGTCTCGGACCGGGCCTGGGCGCAGGTGTCGGTGTCGTCGAGGGAGTGCCTGGGCGCGTCGAAGTGTGCGTACGGCGCCGAGTGCTTCGCGGAGATGGCCCGCGAGCGGGCCAAGCTCGCCGAGGTCGTCGTCACGAACCATGCGCTGCTGGCAATCGACGCCATCGAGGGCGCCCCGGTGCTGCCGCAGCACGAGGTGCTGATCGTGGACGAGGCGCACGAACTCGTCTCCAGGGTCACCGGCGTCGCCACCGGTGAACTCACTCCGGGCCAGGTCAACCGCGCGGTGCGCCGCGCCGCGAAGCTCGTGAACGAGAAGGCCGCCGACCAGCTCCAGACCGCCGCCGAGGGCTTCGAACGGCTGATGGAGCTGGCCCTGCCGGGCCGCCTGGAGGAGATCCCGGAGGACCTCGGCTACGCCCTGATGGCGCTGCGGGATGCCGCCCGCACGGTGATCTCCGCGCTCGGCACGACCCGCGACAAGTCCGTGCAGGACGAGGACGCGGTCCGCAAGCAGGCGCTGGCCTCGGTGGAGACGGTGCACGACGTGGCGGAGCGGGTCCTGAACGGCTCGGAGTGGGACGTCGTCTGGTACGAGCGCCACGACCGGTTCGGCGCCTCGCTGCGCATCGCCCCCATGTCGGTGTCCGGGCTCCTCAGGGAGAAGCTCTTCGCGGACCGGTCCGTCGTCCTCGCCTCCGCGACCCTCAAGCTGGGCGGCGACTTCAACGGCGTCGGCGCGTCTTTGGGGCTCGGCCCCGAGGGCGTGGAGGGCGAGGACCTGCCGCAGTGGAAGGGCGTCGACGTCGGCTCGCCCTTCGACTACCGCAAGCAGGGCATCCTGTACGTCGCCAAGCATCTGGCGCGCCCCGCGCGGGACGGCGACCGCGCCGACATGCTGACCGAGCTGACCGAGCTGATCCAGGCGGCCGGCGGCCGGACGCTCGGCCTGTTCTCGTCCATGCGGGCCGCCCAGCTCGCCGCCGAGGAACTGCGCTCCCGGATCCCCGAGTTCCCGATCCTGCTCCAGGGCGAGGAGACGCTCGGCGAACTGATCAAGAACTTCTCGGCCGATCCCAGGACGTGCCTCTTCGGCACGCTGTCGCTGTGGCAGGGCGTCGACGTCCCGGGTGCGAGCTGCCAGCTGGTCGTCATGGACAAGATCCCGTTCCCGCGCCCCGACGACCCGCTGATGAGCGCCCGCCAGAAGGCGGTGGAGGACGCGGGCGGCAACGGCTTCATGGCGGTGGCGGCGACCCACGCGGCCCTGCTCATGGCCCAGGGCGCCGGTCGTCTGGTGCGGGCGTCAGGGGACCGTGGCGTGGTCGCCGTACTGGATCAGCGGCTGGCCACCGCGCGGTACGGCGGGTATCTCAAGGCGTCGCTGCCCGACTTCTGGTTCACGACGGACCGCAACCAGGTGCGCCGGTCGCTCGCGGCGATCGACGCGGCGGCGAAGCAGGCGGAGGCCGGGTAGCACTCCCGGAACGCACAAGACCCCGGAACCGGCGCAGGGGTTCCGGGGCCCGCTCAGGGGGGTGAGCCGTCCGGCTCGCCCGCCGCGGCCGTCACACGCGGCGCAGCACGGCGACGACCTTGCCCAGAATGGTCGCGTCGTCGCCCGGGATCGGCTCGTAGGCCGCGTTGTGCGGGAGGAGCCAGACGTGGCCGTCCTCGCGCTTGAAGCGCTTGACCGTGGCTTCGCCGTCGAGCATGGCCGCCACGATGTCGCCGTTCTCGGCAACGGGCTGGCGGCGGACGGTGACCCAGTCGCCGTCGCAGATCGCGGCCTCGATCATGGAGTCGCCGACGACCTTGAGGACGAACAGTTCGCCGTCACCGACGAGCTGGCGGGGGAGAGGGAAGACGTCCTCGACGGACTCCTCCGCGAGGATCGGGCCACCGGCGGCGATGCGGCCGACCAGCGGGACGTACGACGCGGCGGGCTTGCCGGCGGTGTCCGTGGGCTGCACGCTCACGGCCTGGTCGGAGCCGCGCACCTCGTACGCGCGGGGGCGGTGCGGGTCGCGGCGCAGGAAGCCCTTGCGCTCCAGGGCCATCAGCTGGTGCGCGACCGAGGAGGTGCTGGAGAGGCCGACCGCCTGGCCGATCTCGCGCATGGACGGCGGATAGCCGCGCCGCTGCACCGAGTCCCTGATGACCTCGATCACCCTGCGTTGCCGGTCGGTGAGTCCGGAGCTGTCCGCCCGGATGCCTGGAGGTCGGCCCGGCAGGGAGCGCTTGTGTCCCTCGGGATTCATGGCTTCGTTCATCGCATGTACCGGCTCGACTCGGCCCTGGGAGCGGTCCTGGGCAGTGATGGTGGCACTGTCTGCGGTGGTGGTCACGGCGGCCCCTCTCGATGGTCTCCCTGCTGGACAACGGTAGTTGCTTTCGAAAGGTTGCGCCAAACACACGTTCGAGTGAAAAAGTGCGTTTCACGTGACGCGATCATGTGTCTGGGTGTATGGCTGACGCGGCACCTGGCGGACAAAAGTGCCCATTGTTGTACTCTTCACCGCCGGGGCTGCCCACCTCGTGGGTGGCTTCCCCAGTCTGCCATCCGGAGCCGGGCCGACCGGGCTCCGGGCTTCCTTCTGTTCCGGAGTCGCACGCGTCCTCCGTGTGGCGCCCACCGTATCTCCGCAACCGCCCTGGCGGCACCGCTGTGCACACGCGTGTCCGGCCGCCCCTTCCGTACAGCGACACGCGAGCTCGGCTCGGTGTATGAGCCAATCCCTACATCTAGTGGTTGGATGGCTACGGCAGCCCAGAAGTTGTGTTTTCACGGTGCCCCCCGGTCTCCGGGCCCTCCGCGATCGCCTATGCTTGGGGCTGCTTCGAGGGGCCTGTGAGGCCCAGCGAGGCTGTTGAGTCTGCTGTGAGGAGGGTTGGAGATCATGCACTGCCCCTTCTGCAGGCACCCCGACAGCCGCGTCGTCGACAGCCGTACGACCGACGACGGCACATCGATCCGCAGGCGCCGCCAGTGCCCTGACTGCTCCCGTCGTTTCACGACCGTGGAGACGTGCTCGCTCATGGTGGTGAAGCGGTCCGGAGTCACCGAGCCGTTCAGTCGTACCAAGGTCATCAACGGCGTGCGCAAGGCATGCCAGGGACGGCCTGTCACCGAGGACGCGCTCGCCCAGCTCGGCCAGCGGGTCGAGGAGGCGGTGCGGGCCACCGGAAGCGCCGAGCTGACCACCCATGACGTGGGGCTGGCCATACTCGGCCCCTTGCAGGAACTGGACCTCGTCGCCTTTCTGCGATTCGCCTCCGTCTACCGGGCGTTCGACACGCTCGAGGACTTCGAGGCCGCGATCGCGGAGCTGAGGGAGACGACGCGGCGCCCCGCCGCGGACGAGGAAGACGCGGGAGCGGGGAGCCGGGAAGACGAACGCGGGCCCGGAGGGACCACTCAGGTCCCCGTGCCCGCTCACGCCGCCGACTGACCGGCGGGCCGGAACGGGGTCGGAGGCCCGGGTTCCGGCCGGCAGGCGGCGCAAAAAGACCTGTTGCGGGCGTGGCTGAGGGTGCCCGCAACACAAGACAGAACACCGTGCCACGGGAACAAACGGGGCACTTCAGGGCGTTTTCGCCCGTAGAGGGAGGCGGCATGACAGAGACGGCGAGCGGTCCGGCACGAGGTTCCCGAGCCAAGGGTGCCAAGGGCAGCAAGGGGCTGCGTATCGAGCGCGTCCACACCACCCCCGGCGTACACCCGTACGACGAGGTCGAGTGGGCGCATCGTGACGTCGTCATGACCAACTGGCGCGACGGCTCGGTCAATTTCGAGCAGCGTGGCGTCGAGTTCCCCGACTTCTGGTCGGTGAACGCGGTCAACATCGTCACCAGCAAGTACTTCCGCGGTGCCGTCGGCACCCCGCAGCGCGAGGTCAGCCTCAAGCAGCTGATCGACCGCATCGTGAAGACGTACCGGAAGGCCGGCGAGGACTACAAGTACTTCGCCTCGCCCGCCGACGCCGAGATCTTCGAGCACGAGCTGGCGTACGCCCTCCTGCACCAGATCTTCAGCTTCAACAGCCCCGTCTGGTTCAACGTCGGCACCCCGCAGCCCCAGCAGGTCTCCGCCTGCTTCATCCTGTCCGTCGACGACTCCATGGAGTCGATCCTCGACTGGTACAAGGAAGAGGGCATGATCTTCAAGGGCGGCTCCGGCGCCGGCCTGAACCTCTCCCGCATCCGCTCCTCCAAGGAGCTGCTCTCCTCCGGCGGCAACGCCTCCGGCCCGGTCTCCTTCATGCGCGGCGCCGACGCCTCCGCCGGCACCATCAAGTCCGGTGGTGCCACCCGCCGCGCGGCCAAGATGGTCGTTCTCGACGTCGACCACCCCGACATCGAGGACTTCATCGAGACCAAGGTCAAGGAAGAGGAGAAGATCCGCGTCCTGCGCGACGCGGGCTTCGACATGGACCTGGGCGGCGACGACATCACCTCCGTCCAGTACCAGAACGCCAACAACTCCGTCCGCGTGAACGACGAGTTCATGAAGGCGGTCGAGAACGGCGGCCAGTTCGGCCTGCGCGCCCGCATGACCGGTGAGGTCATCGAGGAGGTCGACGCCAAGGCGCTCTTCCGCAAGATCGCCGAGGCCGCCTGGGCCTGCGCCGACCCCGGCATCCAGTACGACGACACCATCAACACCTGGCACACCTGCCCCGAGTCCGGCCGGATCACCGCGTCGAACCCGTGCAGCGAGTACATGCACCTGGACAACACGTCCTGCAACCTGGCCTCGCTGAACCTGATGAAGTTCCTCAAGGACGACGGCAAGGGCAAGCAGTCCTTCGACGTCGAGCGCTTCGCCAAGGTCGTCGAGCTGGTCATCACCGCGATGGACATCTCGATCTGCTTCGCGGACTTCCCGACCCAGAAGATCGGCGAGAACACGCGCGCGTTCCGCCAGCTGGGCATCGGCTACGCCAACCTCGGCGCCCTGCTGATGGCCACCGGCCACGCCTACGACTCCGACGGCGGCCGTGCCCTGGCCGGCGCCATCACCTCCCTGATGACGGGTACGGCCTACCGCCGCTCCGCCGAACTGGCCGCGGTCGTCGGCCCGTACGACGGTTACGCCCGCAACGCCGACGCCCACAAGCGCGTCATGAAGCAGCACGCCGACGCCAACGGCACGGCCGTCCGCATGGACGACCTGGACACCCCGGTGTGGGCCGCCGCCACGGAGGCCTGGCAGGACGTGCTGCGCGTCGGCGAGCAGAACGGTTTCCGTAACTCCCAGGCGTCCGTCCTCGCCCCGACCGGCACCATCGGTCTGGCGATGTCCTGCGACACCACCGGTGTCGAGCCCGACCTCGCGCTGGTGAAGTTCAAGAAGCTCGTCGGCGGCGGCTCGATGCAGATCGTCAATGGCACCGTCCCGCAGGCCCTGCGCCGCCTGGGCTACCAGGAGGAGCAGATCGAGGCGATCGTCGCCCACATCGCCGAGCACGGCAACGTGATCGACGCCCCCGGCCTCAAGCACGAGCACTACGAGGTGTTCGACTGCGCCATGGGCGAGCGCGCCATCTCCCCGATGGGCCACGTCCGCATGATGGCGGCGATCCAGCCGTGGATCTCCGGCGCCATCTCCAAGACGGTCAACATGCCGGAGACGGCGACCGTCGAGGAGGTCGAGGAGATCTACTACGAGGCGTGGAAGCTGGGCGTCAAGGCGCTCGCGATCTACCGCGACAACTGCAAGGTCGGCCAGCCGCTCTCCGCCAAGTCCAAGGAGAAGGAGAAGGCCGAGGTCACGGAGAAGACCGAGGCGACCATCCGCGAGGCGGTCGAGAAGGTCATCGAGTACCGCCCGGTCCGCAAGCGCCTGCCCAAGGGCCGCCCGGGGATCACCACGTCCTTCACGGTCGGCGGTGCCGAGGGCTACATGACCGCCAACTCCTACCCGGACGACGGTCTCGGCGAGGTCTTCCTGAAGATGTCCAAGCAGGGATCGACCCTCGCGGGCATGATGGACGCCTTCTCCATCGCGGTCTCCGTCGGCCTCCAGTACGGCGTGCCCCTGGAGACGTACGTCTCGAAGTTCACCAACATGCGCTTCGAGCCGGCCGGTATGACGGACGACCCGGACGTGCGGATGGCGCAGTCGATCGTCGACTACATCTTCCGCCGTCTGGCGCTGGACTTCCTGCCCTTCGAGACCCGCTCGGCGCTCGGCATCCACTCCGCCGAGGAGCGCCAGCGCCACCTGGAGACCGGCTCGTACGAGCAGTCCATCGAGGACGACGAGGTCGACGTCGAGGGCCTGGCCCAGTCGGCGCCGCGCGCCCAGGAGCTGAGGGCGGTCGCCGCGCCGAAGGCCGAGGCCGAGACGGCCAAGCCCGCCCCGAAGCAGGCGCACACCAGCGCGGAGCTGGTGGAGATGCAGCTGGGCATCCAGGCCGACGCCCCGCTGTGCTTCTCCTGCGGCACGAAGATGCAGCGGGCCGGTTCCTGCTACATCTGCGAGGGCTGCGGCTCGACCAGCGGCTGCAGCTGATGACACGCCGTTCATGAAGTAAGGGGCGCCGGCAAGAGCCGGCGCCCCTTACTCATGGCTCGTCCGGGTCAGGCCTGGTGGGCCCGGCCCATGACCCGGGTGAAGGCCACCGGGTCCGCGTCGAAGCCGTGGACCCCGGCCTGGAAGTTCCATGCTCCGGACCCGTCCCGCGCGAACGTGGCGATCGTCGCCGCCGTCGCCTCGGGGACCGATGCGAAGTCGTCCTCGGCGAGCACGGTGTAGCGGTCCTTGCGGACGCGCATGGCCGGATTCAGTACCTCGGCGAACGTCTTGTGGTCGGGACGCTGCTGGATGACGACTCCCACCACCACGCGCGCGTACCGGCTGTCCAGACGGTCGAGTTCGAGCATCATGACCTCGTCCCAGCCGAAGCCCTTGCCGTCCGTGCTGTCGCGGTTCAGGAAGATCGTGCCGTCCGGCGAACGACTGTCGAAGTGCACCACGTAGGCGGGCGTGCCGTAGGGGTCGTCCACCGTGAACGTCGCCGCGACGATGTCGAGATCGGTGGGTGGCTCGCCGGCCGGACTGGGATCCCACTGGAGCCCGACCTCGATCTTGCCGAACCCCTTGCTGAAGTCGCTCACCGCGCTTCCCCTTCCCCCTTTGAGATTGCCTGCTCCCCAACTCCCCAGAAGTCAGGGCTCCTTGCCCATCGTGCCATGTGCGCGGGGGCGCATGCGCGGGCGATCTCCGCCGGAGCGTGACCGGCGCCACGCCCGGTGGCCTTACGATGGCGCGGTGCTGGTCAAGTGGATTCGCTGCACCGTGGTGGACCGCCGCGGTTTCGAGCGGGGGCAGCGGAAATGGGCGGGGCTTCTGGGGGAGCCGGGGTTTCGGGGACAGGGCGGCGGCTGGAGCCGTCAGCGGCCAGGAGTGGCGCACATCTTCGCCTTCTGGGAGAGCCGCGCCTTCTACGACTCCTTCATGGCCCGCTCCCACGACCGGCTCGCGGCGGCCCAGTCCGGCACGTTCAAGGACCCGCAGGTCAAGCTGTTCGAGTACCGCTTCGACGTGAAGACCGGCTTCGAGCCCCGCTTCACCGACACCGACCTGATCCGCGTGGCCCTGTGCCGGATCCACGAGGAGCGCGTCGAGCACTTCACGCTCATGCAGGAGAAGGTCTGGAACCCCGCGATGGCCGGCTCGCCCGGCATGATCCGCGGCATGTTCGCCGAGGCGTCCGAGCAGGAGTTCCTGGTCCTGTCCATGTGGCGGTCGGCCGCTGAACACGGCAAGTACCGTACCGAGCGCGTGGAACGCCTGGCCCTGCGAGCCCAGACCGAGGCGGACGTGGCCGCCCTCTCGGGTGACATCGTGGAGCTGGAGCCGTCCTGGACGGTCTGAGGCGCGCGCCACGTGTGACCTGTGCCGTATACAGCCCTTTCGGGTGCTCTCCCGCCGCCCGCTCGACCTAGGGTTGCGGCATGGCACGACCACGGCGCATCGTCCTTGTCCGGCACGGCGAGTCGACCGGGAACATCGACGACTCCGTGTACGAACGCGAACCCGACCACGCGCTCGCCCTGACCGAGCGCGGCTGGCAGCAGGCGGAGGAGGCCGGCAAGGAGCTCCGGGAACTCTTCGGCCGCGAGAGCGTGAGCGTGTACGTCTCCCCGTACCGTCGCACGCACGAGACCCTGCGCGCCTTCCAGCTCGACCCCGACCTCATACGGGTGCGGGAGGAGCCGAGGCTGCGCGAGCAGGACTGGGGGAACTGGCAGGAGCGCGACGACGTCCGCCTGCAGAAGGCCTACCGGGACGCCTACGGGCACTTCTTCTTCCGCTTCCCGCAGGGGGAGTCCGGGGCCGACGTGTACGACCGGGTCGGCGGCTTCCTGGAGAGCCTGTACCGCAGCTTCGAGGCTCCCGACCATCCACCGAACGTGCTCCTGGTGACGCACGGGCTCGCGATGCGGCTGTTCTGCATGCGCTGGTTCCACTGGTCGGTCGCGGAATTCGAGTCCCTGTCGAACCCCGGGAACGCGGAGCTGCGGATGCTCGTTCTCGGAGAGGACGGGAAGTACGCACTGGACAAGCCTTTCGATCGCTGGCGGGAACCGCTGGCGTACTAGGTCACCGGATAGAGTGGGAGGGCGATGACCGCTGATTCCTCTTCTCTCGGGCGCCTGAACCGCGCCTTGGCCAGCCTGCGCGGACTAGCGGTGGGGGACGCGCTGGGTTCGCAGTTCTTCGTTCCGGTGAACTATCCGCTGCTGAAGCGGCGCGGGCTGCCCGACGGCCCCTGGCAGTGGACTGACGACACCGAGATGGCCTGCTCCGTCGTGGCCGTCCTCGCCGCCCACCACCGCATCGACCAGGACGCACTCGCCCGCTCCTTCGCCGAGCACCACGACTTCGACCGGGGCTACGGCCCTGCCGTCAACCGGCTGCTGCGCCTGGTCCGGGAGGGCGGCGACTGGCGCGAGCTGGCCGCCGGGCTCTTCAACGGGCAGGGCTCCTGGGGCAACGGTGCGGCGATGCGCATCGCGCCCCTGGGTGCCTGGTACGCGGACGATCCGGAACAGGCGACCCACCAGGCGGAGATCTCCGCCTACACCACGCACCAGCACCGCGAGGCCGTGGTCGGAGCCATGGCCGTCGCTGCCGCCGCGGCCCTGGTCGGCTCGCCGGACGGCCCGCCCAGCCCGGAGGCCCTCCTCGACGGCGTCGTCGCCCTCGTGCCGAAGAGCGCCGTGGGCCAGGGGCTGCGCCGCGCCCGGGACATGCTCGACTACGGCGACGCGGGCACCGTGGCGGCCGTCCTGGGCTGTGGCCGCCGTACGACCGCCCATGACACCGTCCCCTTCGCCCTGTGGTCCGCCGCGCGCGCCCTCGGTGACTACGAGACGGCGTTCTGGACGACCGCCCAGGTGGGCGGCGACGTGGACACGACGTGCGCGATCGTCGGCGGCGTCCTCGCCGCCGGCAAGGCCGGGGTGCCCCCCGCCGAGTGGGCGGAACGGACCGAGAGACTGCCCGACTGGGTGCCCGCCGGCGTCTGACAGGGACCTGCGTGCAAGGGTTCACAAATGTGATCTTGCACAGGCCCCGATCGGGATCCCGAGGCGGGGATCGATCGGCGGCAACCGGGGTGTCGGACGAGGATCCCGGCGGCGTACGCTAAGGGCGCCATGCCGTACGAACCGCCTACCCATACCGTCGAGCGCTCCCTGCGCGCCACGACCGGAGCGAAGGTCATTGCCGGTGTCGACGAGGTGGGGCGCGGCGCCTGGGCCGGACCCGTCACCGTCTGTGCCGCGGTCACCGGACTGCGCCGCGCGCCCGAGGGGCTGACCGACTCCAAGCTGCTGACCGTCAAGCGCCGTACGGAACTGGCCGAGGTCCTGCGGGCGTGGGTGACGGCCTTCGCGCTGGGGCACGCCTCCCCGGAGGAGATCGACGACCTGGGGATGACGGCCGCCCTGCGGCTCGCCGCGGTCCGTGCTCTGGACACTCTGCCGGTCCGCCCCGACGCCGTCATTCTCGACGGGAAGCACGACTACCTCGGTGCCCCCTGGAAGGTGCGCACGGTGATCAAGGGCGACCGGTCCTGCATCGCCGTCGCGGCGGCGTCGGTGATCGCCAAGGTCCAGCGCGACAAAATGATGGCCGAACTGGGTGTCGACCATGCAGACTTCGGATTTGCGGACAACGCCGGGTATCCGTCGCCCGTGCACAAGGCCGCACTGGAGGAGCGGGGCCCCACCCCGTACCACCGACTGTCGTGGGCGTATCTTGATGCGCTGCCCCAGTGGCGGCACCTCAAGAAGGTCCGCAGCTGGGCGGACGGAGGCGTTCCGGAAATCGAGGGCCAGCTCGGCTTCGATTTCTGACGATTCCGCTCGCACTGATGTGCCACCCGGTGATCCGGACCGCTCCAACGTTTGATAAAAATCAGCTCATGCCTCTCATTCCCGAGGAGCCTCAGATTCACGAGAGTGCCCAGGGTCCCCGCGCCACGCCGGCCAGCGGCCGTACCGCGCCGACCCCCCGCCCCGTACCCGGCCCCCGTCCCGCGGCTCCGTCCCGCCCCGGTCGTCCGGGCCCCCTGCGGCCCACGCCGCCGGTGCAGCGCACCCCACGTGACGCCGCTCCGGTCACTCCAGGTCCGTCCGCTGCGGCCACCGCTGCGGCGACCCCGCAGATCCAGCTGATCCCGGCCTCGGCCGAGGGCGCCCTCGACGCCGCCGAGGAGGCCGTGGACCTCCTGCTGGAGTCGGGCCGCGCCCCCGGCGACGTCCTCGTGATCACCACGGGTGCCCAGCATCCGTGGGCCGAACACGAGCTGTCCTTCGGCGAGGCCGCCTACTGGTCGCAGCACGACGCCGGCGACGACGTCTTCTACACGGACGCCACCATCGCCTCCCGCGCCGCGACCCGGCCCGTGGTCGTCGTGGCCGTCAACGGCGGTCCCGCCTCCGCTGCCGCCGGTGTCCTTCCGCTGGCCCACGAGCGGGCCGGTGCCCTGCTGATCGTCTGCGGCGACCCGCAGCAGATCAACTCGGTGCTGGGCGCCGGCGTCTGAGCCGCGTCCGGCACTCCGGGGCACCGGGGTGAAAGAGCCGCGCCGACGGCATCGGTTCGGTGCGGCTTTTGGCATGTCAGGGCGTGGCATGCCCGGTTGACTGACGGTGGCCGTTCCCCGCGCGGGGCGGCCTTCCGGCTGGCTCCCGGGCGGACCTGCCGTCGGCCCGCGGAGTGCGCTTTTCAGCGAGCCGCCGCGCGGCGCAGGACCTCCGAGACCGGGCCACCGGTGCGCGGCGGCAGCGGCGGGGCCTCCGCCATGGCGAAGGGCTCGGGCTCCGAGTGGGCGTTCGGCCGGCGTCCGCCACGCCCCTCGCCGAGCACCTGCCACCCCTCATGGGTCAGCGTGATGTACGCCCCGCAGCGCAGTCCGTGCAGCGTGCAGGCGTCGCGCAGCCCCCACATCCAGGCGCCGTCCTCCTCCGTCCAACGCCCGTCGCCCTCCCGGCAGTACAGCAGTACGGCGGTACGCACCGGAGTGCGGCGGCGCAGGTCGTGCGGGATGACCCGGCGCAGCTGGGCCAGCAGCGCGTTGCGGAACATCCAGCCGTCGGCCGGGGTGGAACGGCGGGTGAACGAGGCACTCGCGCACAGCCGTTCCTCCGGATCGAGGACGGCCACGGTCACGGTGGACGGCCCGGGGTGATGGCGGGCGTGCAGCCCGCTGACGACCTCACGGGGGTTGCGCAGCAGCGGGATTCCGGCGGCGGCCCACTCCGCGGGCTCGAGCAGGCGGCTGGCGGAAGCAGCGGACGCGGACGTCGACAACGAGGCCGCCGAGGACGAGGCGAATCCGAAGGTCACGGTTCTCCCTTCGGCTACGCGCCCACATCGCGGGCGGGGTCGGATTCGGGGGGCCGCGCACCGCAGCAGAGCCCGGCTGGACCGCGGACGAGCCGTGCGGGGAGCGGACCTCAATTCTTCCTGTCGAACTGGAATGCGGCAACGAGCAATTGGGGCCACGGGCAGTTATCTGAGGGTGCGTGGCTTATATCCCTACCCTGAGGGCCGGCGGTTGACCCCTGAGCCTTCGGTGACGCGGGCTCGACCGTCACGCTGAGTGAACTGGCCGTCGGCCCTCGGAATCGGGTTGCATGGGGGCATGGACACCCCGGAACTGCGCGCCGAAGCCGATGCCGTCCTCGCCGAGCTGGTCGGCGTTCCGGAGGGCTCCGCGCGGCTGCGGGAGGACCAGTGGCGGGCGGTGGCCGCACTGGTGGAGGAGCGGCGGCGCGCGCTGGTGGTGCAGCGCACGGGCTGGGGCAAGTCGGCGGTGTACTTCGTCGCCACCGCTCTGCTGCGGCGGCGCGGCGCGGGCCCGACGGTCATCGTCTCGCCGCTGCTGGCGTTGATGCGCAACCAGGTCGAGTCGGCTGCCCGGGCCGGCATCCGGGCGCGGACCATCAACTCGGCCAACCCGGAGGAGTGGGACGAGATCCACGACGAGGTCGACCGCGGCGAGACCGACGTCCTCCTTGTCAGCCCGGAGCGTCTCAATTCCGTCGGCTTCCGCGAGAACATGCTGCCCAGGCTCGCGGCCACGACCGGTCTGCTCGTGGTCGACGAGGCACACTGCATCTCCGACTGGGGCCACGACTTCCGCCCCGACTACCGCCGGCTGCGCTCGATGCTCGCCGAACTGGCCCCCGGCGTTCCGGTGCTGGCCACCACGGCGACCGCCAACGCGCGGGTGACCGCGGACGTGGCCGAACAACTGGGGACCGGTGCCGGCGAGGCCCTGGTGCTGCGCGGCACGCTGGAGCGGGAGAGCCTGCGGCTGGGGGTGGTCCAGCTGCCGGACGCCGCGCACCGGCTGGCCTGGCTGGCCGAGCACCTGGACGAGCTGCCGGGGTCCGGGATCGTCTACACGCTGACGGTGGCCGCGGCCGAGGAGGCCACCGCCTTCCTGCGCCAGCGCGGCTTCCCGGTGGCCTCCTACACGGGCCGCACGGAGAACGCCGACCGGCTGCAGGCCGAGGAGGATCTGCTGGCCAACCGGGTCAAGGCGCTGGTCGCGACGTCTGCGCTCGGCATGGGCTTCGACAAGCCGGACCTGGGCTTCGTGGTCCATCTCGGCTCGCCGTCCTCGCCGATCGCCTACTACCAGCAGGTGGGCCGCGCGGGCCGCGGGGTGGAGCACGCCGACGTCCTGCTGCTGCCGGGCAAGGAGGACGAGGCCATCTGGCGCTACTTCGCCGACTCGGCCTTCCCGCCCGAGGAACAGGTGCGCCAGACCCTCTCGGCCCTCGCCGGGGCGGGACGCCCGCTGTCCGTGCCGGCCCTGGAGGCGGCGGTGGATCTACGGCGCACCCGGCTGGAGACCATGCTCAAGGTGCTCGACGTGGACGGCGCCGTGCGGCGGGTCAAGGGCGGCTGGGAGAGCACTGGGCAGCCCTGGCGGTACGACACCGAGCGGTACGCCTGGGTGGCGCGGCAGCGGGCCGCCGAGCAGGAGGCCATGCGCGACTACGTGAGCACGTCCCGGTGCCGGATGGAGTTCCTGCGGCAGCAGCTGGACGACGACGGCGCGGTCCCGTGCGGCCGGTGCGACAACTGCGCGGGCCCGTGGATCGGTTCGTCCGTGTCGGCCGAGGCGCTGACTGGGGCGGCGAAGGAACTGGACCGCCCGGGCGTCGAGGTCGAGCCGCGCCGCATGTGGCCCACGGGGATGCCCGCGCTCGGCATCGACCTCAAGGGCCGCATCCCGGCCGGCGAGCAGTGTGCCACCGGGCGCGCCCTGGGCCGGCTGTCGGACATCGGCTGGGGAAACCGCCTGCGCCCGCTGCTGGCCGAGAACGCGGCCGACGGGCCGGTCCCCGACGGGGTGCTCGAGGCCGCGGTCGCCGTCCTCGCCGACTGGGCGCGCTCACCGGGCGGCTGGGCACCGAACGTCCCGGACGCCTCCGCCCGGCCGGCGGGAGTCGTCGCCGTACCGTCCCTGGCCCGTCCGGAACTGGTCGGCTCCCTCGCCCGGGGCATCGCGGCCGTCGGCCGCCTCCCCTTCCTGGGCACCCTGACGTACACCGGGCCGGACGGTGCGCACGCGGCGCGTCGCAGCAACTCCGCCCAACGCCTGCGGGCGTTGTCCGGGACCTTCGCCGTCGGTGAGGAGCTGGCCGGTGCGCTGGAGCGTACGTCCGGCCCCGTCCTGCTCGTGGACGACTACACCGACTCCGGATGGACGCTCGCGGTCGCTGCCCGTCTGCTTCGCCGGGCAGGCAGCGGGCCGGTTCTCCCGCTGGTGCTCGCCGCCGCGGGCTGAACCTCCCGGCAACTTCTGCCGCACCGATGCCACAGTTCTGAGCCCGGCTGCGTCGGTCCTGTCGAAGGCACCTCCCGCGACTGCGAACGGGAGGCGACGGGATGGGCACGTACCAGCTTCCCCGAGGTCGCCGAGGCGGTCGACCGCACCGAGCAGGCGGTACGGCACCTCGGCAGCCGGGCCCGGCACGTGGAGGCGCTCACACAGCACGACGGCACCCCCGCCGCCGTCCTGACGACATCGACGGGCGTCTTCGCCGTGGTCACCACGGACATCGACCTTCGCGGCGACCGCCCCCGCATCTCCGTTCTTGGCGTGTCCCTGATCCGAGTTGTCCACAGGCCCAAGCGGAATCTCGTGATCCGCGAGATCGTCCGTGCATGACGAATCACAGCGAATCGACAGGACCCTCCGAAAACGGCGACGAGAACGGCGACATCGCGGGACACTCCACCCCGGTCACCCTGCGCACCCCGGCCGAGCTGGCCGACGCCCTGCCCTATCTGCTCGGCTACCGCCCCGAGGACAGCATGGTGCTGGTCGCCCTCCACGACCGGGGAGGTCGGGGCAGGTTCGGCGGCCGGGCCCGGCTCGGGATTCCCGCCGGCGAGGAGGACTGGAAGGCCGCCGCGAGCCAGCTGGTCCGCGGCCTGATCACCGGCAGCGAGCGCCGAGGTGCCCGGCCCGGGCAGATCGTCGCCTACGTCTGCCAGGAACCGGGACCGGGGGAGTCGGGCGCGGACGTCATGCGCCGGCTCCAGCCGCTCGCCCATCTGCTGCGCACCGAGTGCGGCGAACTCGACGTGCCGGTGATCGAGGCGCTCTGCATCTCGGACGGCCGCTTCTGGTCGTACTGCTGCCCGACCGCGGACTGCTGCCCCGAGGCCGGCTCACCGATGGGCTTGCCCGGCACCTCGGTACTGGCAGCGGCGGCCACCTACGCCGGAATCCAAGTGCGGGGCACCCTGCGGGAGTTGCGGGCCAGGCTGCTGCCCTGGGAGACCCGGGCCGCCCTGGAGCAGGAGGTCGCCCTCGACGCGGCGGGCCTGGCCCTGGTGCCGCGCATCCTGGACGACGCGACCCGCGCGGAGGTCGCGGAGCGGACCCTCGACCTCGCCGGGCGGATCATCCACCGGTTCGCCGCGGCAGCCCCGGTGTGCGGTACGCACCCGGCGGACCTGCGCGACGACGGCCTGCTCGGACACGACGAGGCGGCCACGCTGATCCTCGGGCTCCAGGACCGTACGACCCGTGACCGCGCGGCGGCGTGGATGGAGGGCGACGAGGCGGGTCCGGCCCTGCGGCTCTGGCGGGCCCTGGCCCGCCGCTGCGTGGGGCCGTACGGGGAGCACGCCGCCGCCCCGCTGACCCTGGCGGGCTGGGTCGCCTGGTCGACCGGGGACGAACTGGAGGCCCGGGAGGCCCTGGCGATGGCGCTGGGCGCGGACCCCGACTACCTCTTCGCCCGGCTGCTCCACCAGGCCTGCAACGAAGGGCTCGATCCCGAGACGATCCGGCGCTGCCTGCGGGCGGAACGCGGGGAGCCGGCGCGGGTCGAACCCCCGGGACCGGACGACGGCTCCCGGCGCCGTCGTCGCGTGCGGTCCACCGAGGGCGGACGGCGACGGTCGGGCGGCTCCCACCCCCGGCCGTCGGCTGCGGGCCACTCGCGGCCCGGCGGTGAGGGGGCAGGCGGCACTGCGAGGAAGGGCGGCGCGCGCAGGCGTGCGGCAGGCGCGGACGACGGTACGGCCGGCAAGACCGTGCCCGGGGGCGGCCAGTAGGTACCCGAGGCGGACGCACTCCGACGACCGCGATTCGGTCGGCTTCCCCGAAGCGGGGACTCGCCATGGTCGAGGAAGCGGCGGACGATCTGCAATCGGGGGTGTGACCGAGGAAGGAGGTGTTTATCGTCAGGCAGACGACTATGATCGCGGCATGCCCTACGACCCGTCAGCCTTTCCGCCCTTCGCCGTCACCGTGGACCTGGTCGTGCTGACCGTACGCCGCCATGCCCTGTGTGCGCTGGCGGTGCGCAGGGGCGAGCCCCCCTTCCAGGGGCGCTGGGCACTGCCCGGCGGCTTCGTGCGGGCGGACGAGGACCTCTCCCAGGCGGCGGCACGGGAACTGGTGGAGGAGACCGGGCTGTGCGTCCACGATCCCGCGACCCCGGCCCAGGACAACGGCGCCCATCTCGAACAGCTGGCCACCTACGGCGACCCCAAGCGGGACCCCCGGATGCGCGTGGTCAGCGTCGCGCACCTCGTGCTCGCCCCCGACCTGCCCGCACCCCGTGCCGGTGGCGACGCGAGCAACGCTCGCTGGGCACCGGTCGAGGAACTGCTCCAGCAGGGCGGCTACGGCCGTGACGGCGAGCCCGTGGCCCCCCTCGCCTTCGATCACGCCCAGATCCTCGCGGACGGCGTCGAACGGGCCCGGTCCAAGATCGAGTACTCCTCGCTGGCCACCGCCTTCTGTCCGCCCGAGTTCACCGTGGGTGAGCTGCGCCGGGTCTACGAGGCGGTGTGGGGCGTGGCTCTCGACCCGCGCAACTTCCACCGCAAGGTCACAGGGACACCTGGATTCCTCGTCCCCACGGGCGGTACGACCACCCGTCAGGGCGGCCGGCCGGCGCAGCTCTTCCGGGCGGGCGGCGCCACCCTGCTCAACCCGCCGATGCTGCGCCCGGAGGTCTGAGGCACACCTTTGTGGTAAAGGGTGTGATACATAAAAAACCGGACATTACGCGCTATCTTTCTGCAGGTGATCCAGGCCTTCGGACTGACCAGCAACCCCCGCAAGGCGCATCCGCCTGCCGTGGACGACGTCTCCTTCGAAGCGCGCGCCGGCCAAGTCACCGTGCTCTTCGGAAGCCAGGGCGCGGGCAAGACGACGGCGCTCAGACTGATGCTCGAACTCCAACAGGGCCGCGGCATCACGTACTTCAGGGGACGGCCCCTGCACCGGATCGCTCACCCGTCGCGGGAGGTCGGCGTGCTCCTCGGCGACGTTCCCGGTCATCCGGCCCGCTCCGTCCGCGGACACCTGCGCATGCTGAGCGCGGCGGCGGGAGTTCCGGCCCGGCGGGCCGACGAGGTCCTCGAAGTGGTCGGCCTCGTCAGCCTCCGCGAGGAGCGCCTCGGCACGCTGTCCCGCGGCATGGACCGCCGGCTGGGCCTGGCCTGCGCGCTGCTGCCCGACCCGCACACCCTCGTCCTCGACGAGCCCGCCTATGGCCTCTCCGCCCGCGAGGCGGCTTGGCTGCACGGCATGCTGCGGGCCCACGCCGCCCAGGGCGGCACGGTGCTCTTCACGACCGCCGATTCCAAGGAGGCCGCGCGCGCCGCCGACCACGTCGTCACCCTGGACGACGGCCGGATCGTCGCCGACCAGGAGGCGCGGCGGTTCGCCCGCACCCGGCTGCGCCCGCGCGTGGCCGTCCGCAGCCCCCATGCCACGCGCCTCGCGGCCCTTCTCACCAAAGAGGCCCGCACCGCCCAACGCTCCGTCGAAGTCGTACGGGAGGACGGCAACCGCCTCTCCGTGTACGGCACGACGACCGCCGACGTCGGCGAGACGGCGTACCGCCACGGCATCCTCATCCATCAACTGGCCGACGAGGTGGGCGACATGGGGCCGGACGCCGAACCGGACCCCGGCGACGACGGGTGTCCCGAGGGCGAGCCGCTACCGGCCGGGCCTGAGCAGTCCGCAGCGAACCCCTCCGAGACCAGCCAGACCCAGCCCGTGCCGGGCTCCGCGCCGTCGGATCACGCGTCAGCGGTGTCGGGTTCGCCGTCGGCGCGGCGGGGTGCTGCGCAGACCCCGGCGGCGTCGCCTGACTCCGCGTCACTCGAGCCCGGTCCGGGGGCCGCAGCGAGCCCCTCCGAGACGGGCCAAATGCCTGCCGAGCCCGGTTGCGCGTCGCCGCAGAGTTCCCATGTCTCCGACGATGAACCGGCATCGCCCGGGGAAGCAGTCGGACACCAGCGCGGGCCGGATCCGGCCAAGGCCGCCGCTGACGCCACTTTGGCGGATGGCCGTCAGACGCCGGCCGTCGCGACCTCGGGAGTCGACGGCGTGGCCTCCGAGGTTGCCGACTCGGCTGCCATGGATGCCTCGGACGACGGTGGCGACCCCGTCCCCGCCGAGGCGCTCGCGCGTGCCGACGGCGTCGGGTCCGCCGGCGCCGCGGCCACCCCGGACGCCGGACACACCAGGGTCTCCCTCGCCCCGGAGACGCAGACCGACACCGCGAGAACTCCCTCGGTGGGCATTCCCGGCGCCCGGGACCCCGGCAGCCGCCGGCCGCGGCCCGACCGCTCCGCGCCCCCCGACGAGGTCCGTTCCCTCGACGCGCTGTCCGCCCTCCCGCCCCCCATCTCCGTCCGCCCCGCCCGAAGCCCCCTCCGCCCTCTGCGCTACGAACTCCGGCGCGCCACCGGCATCGGCGTCGGCTTCCTCACCTGCGGGGCCGTGCTGGTGGTGTCCACGCTCACCGCCCTACTCCTGGCCCGGATCGGCCACACCCCGCAGGCGCGGCTGTTCGCGGCGTGGCCGCGACAGATGCCGCTGCCGCCCGCGGCGCTCGCGGCGGGACTGCTCGGTGCGCTGGCCTTCGGGGACGAGTTCCGCCACCCCGCCCTGGCGGCGGACCGCGGCACCGTGCCCCGCCGGCTGGGGCTGCTGACCGCGAAACTGCTCGTCGCCGGTGCCACTGCCGCGATGCTGGCCTTCCTCACCGTGGGCTGCGACGCCGAAATGCTCTATCTCGTCTACGGACGGGAGCTGACACTGGTTCCCGCGGACTGGCTTTCGCTGAGCGCGAGTTGGTTCGGGCTGATGGTCGGCTGCGCCTGGGCCGGTGTCCTCGCGGCCGGTGTCTTCCGGTCCACCACGGCAGGGCTCGCCGCCGTGCTGGCCGTACCCGTCCTCGTCGTACCCCTCTTGTACAAGGCGCTGCAGGGTCGTGCCGCGCGGACGGCGGCCGGATTCCCGGCGCGGATGAGGGAGGTGTTCCTGCTGCAGTGGCCCTTCGGAGGCGAGCGCTACCTGCTCGGCGCGGCCCGGGTCCTCGCTCAACCCGTGGGCGGTGCACTGGCGTTGTCGCTCACGGCATTGCTGTGCGCGTATCTGCTCACGGCGCTCCGAACCAGGTTCCGATGACGACCGTCCGCACGGTTCCGATCCTGCCGTGCGCACAACTCCCCGGTTAAAGCCCATTTCTTTCCGATAAGGCGTCAATTGCGACGGGGTGAGCGATCACCCTTTCGTGTGCTTTTCACCAAAGACCTCAAGGGAGTTGAAGGCGGCGCCGACAAAGGATCCGTGAGTACCCTTGCGCACACCATGATGACCGCCGCCCGCTCCACAGACTCAGGTCTGGTCGGCCCGGGCGAACTCGACCGTTACCCCTACGCGGACGCCCCGGTGGCCGACCGCGTCGGACCGCCCGCCTGGGAAGGGGCGGACCCCGAACTGGGCCGCGTCGGCCGGCGCGCCGCGGGCAGCCGCGGACGCGGACTGCACGGCCAACTCGTCCAGCAGCTGGGGCAGATGATCGTCTCCGGCGACCTGGGCGCGGACCGACCGCTGGTGCCCGAGGAGATCGGCCAGCGCTTCGAGGTCTCGCGCACCGTCGTCCGCGAGTCCCTCCGCGTCCTGGAGGCCAAGGGCCTCGTCAGCGCCCGCCCCAACGTCGGCACGCGCGTGCGTCCCGTCAGCGACTGGAACCTCCTCGACCCGGACATCATCGAGTGGCGGGCCTTCGGGCCGCAGCGCGACGACCAGCGCCGTGAGCTGAGCGAGCTGCGCTGGACGATCGAGCCGCTCGCTGCCCGCCTCGCCGCCGGGCACGGGCGCGAGGAGGTGCAGCAGCGCCTCAGTGACATGGTCGAGATCATGAGCCACGCCATGGCGCAGGGCGACGCGCTGACCTGCTCGCGCGCCGACATCGAGTTCCACACGCTGCTCATCCAGATCGCCGGCAACCGCATGCTGGAGCACCTCTCCGGCATCGTGTCGGCCGCCCTCCAGGTCTCCGGGGGCCCGGTCACGGGCTGTGACCGGCCGAACGAGGCGTCCCTCGCGCAGCACGCGCGGATCGTCGACGCGCTCGGCACCGGCGACGGTACGGCGGCGGAGTCGGCCATGCGGCAACTGCTCACCGTCCACCCCGAGGTGGAGCGCGTGGTTCCCGCCCCGCGCGAACATTGACGCGAGCACCGGCCCGCACCGCCGGCGGGGCGGTCGTCGGCGCGCGGCGTCCTCCTGGCTTCCCGTGGCGGCGCCGGGCCCTGCCGGATCACACAGGTCCGGCAGGGCCCGGCGCCGCAACGGCCCGCCGAGGTCGCCGTGGCGGCCCGGGTTGACACTTCAATGCCGCCTTCTGTCCATATCTGACCGTTTTTGGCTGCTTACGGGGTGTGACCCGGGCCACGCAGATTGGGCGTAACGCTCGGGGAAACAGCGCGATGACCTAAGAGGTGACAGCCGCGGAGGGAATACGGACGCCATGTACGGCGCTGTGAATCTTCCCGGCCCCCGCCCGCGCCGTCGGCCCAATCCCCAGGCCGGTGGTCGGCTCCTGTCCATAGTGGACGGTGCCGGAAGCCGTTTTCCAACGTTCCGAGAGGTTGTTCGTGTCGGCCAGCACATCCCGTACGCTCCCGCCGGAGATCGCCGAGTCCGTCTCTGTCATGGCGCTCATTGAGCGGGGAAAGGCTGAGGGGCAGATCGCCGGCGACGATGTGCGTCGGGCCTTCGAAGCTGACCAGATTCCGGCCACTCAGTGGAAGAACGTACTGCGCAGCCTCAACCAGATTCTTGAGGAAGAGGGTGTGACGCTGATGGTCAGTGCCGCAGAGCCCAAGCGCACCCGAAAGAGCGTCGCAGCGAAGAGCCCGGCGAAGCGCACCGCCACCAAGACGGTCGCGGCGAAGACGGTGACCACCCGTAAGGCCACCGCCGCCACGTCCGCCCCGGCCGCGCCCGCCGCCTCCGTCCCCGCCGATTCCGCCGAGGAAGCCGCACCGGCCAGGAAGGCCGCGGCCAAGAAGACGACCGCCAAGAAGGCGGTCGCGAAGAAGACCGTCGCGAAGAAGACGGCCGCCAAGAAGACCACGGCCAAGAAGGACGACGTCGAACTGCTCGAGGAAGAAGTCCTCGAGGACACCAAGGTCGCCGACGAGCCGGAGGGCGCCGAGAGCGCCGGCTTCGTCCTGTCCGACGAGGACGAGGACGACGCGCCCGCCCAGCAGGTCGCCGCCGCGGGTGCCACCGCCGACCCGGTCAAGGACTACCTGAAGCAGATCGGCAAGGTCCCCCTGCTCAACGCCGAGCAGGAGGTCGAGCTGGCCAAGCGCATCGAGGCGGGTCTGTTCGCCGAGGACAAGCTGGCCAACGCCGACAAGCTCGCGCCGAAGCTGAAGCGTGAGCTGGAGATCATCGCCGAGGACGGCCGCCGCGCCAAGAACCACCTCCTGGAGGCCAACCTCCGTCTGGTGGTCTCGCTGGCCAAGCGCTACACCGGCCGCGGCATGCTCTTCCTGGACCTCATCCAGGAGGGCAACCTCGGTCTGATCCGCGCGGTCGAGAAGTTCGACTACACCAAGGGCTACAAGTTCTCCACGTACGCCACCTGGTGGATCCGTCAGGCGATCACCCGCGCCATGGCCGACCAGGCCCGCACCATCCGTATCCCGGTGCACATGGTCGAGGTCATCAACAAGCTCGCGCGTGTGCAGCGCCAGATGCTCCAGGACCTGGGCCGCGAGCCCACCCCGGAGGAGCTGGCCAAGGAGCTCGACATGACCCCGGAGAAGGTCATCGAGGTCCAGAAGTACGGTCGCGAGCCCATCTCGCTGCACACCCCGCTGGGTGAGGACGGCGACAGCGAGTTCGGTGACCTCATCGAGGACTCCGAGGCCGTCGTCCCCGCCGACGCCGTCAGCTTCACGCTTCTGCAGGAGCAGCTGCACTCGGTTCTGGACACCCTGTCCGAGCGCGAGGCCGGCGTCGTCTCCATGCGCTTCGGCCTCACCGACGGTCAGCCGAAGACCCTGGACGAGATCGGCAAGGTGTACGGCGTGACGCGTGAGCGCATCCGCCAGATCGAGTCCAAGACCATGTCGAAGCTGCGCCACCCGTCGCGTTCGCAGGTGCTGCGCGACTACCTCGACTAGGTCGCGGCTCCACGCCACCGAAGGCCCGGTTCCCCTCACGGGGGCCGGGCCTTCGTGCTGCGCGCGGCGGCGCCGTGGATGACTCTGGGTGTTCCAGCACCGCCCGAGAGTGAGGTCCTGTATGCGTGGTTCCGCAGTCCGCACGCTGATCCGGCCGCTGGCCCTGGTGGCCGCGGTGACCGCCATACCCCTGACGGGCGCCGCTCCGGTGGCCGCCGACAGCGTGGTGGTCGGGGGGTTTCCGATAGACATCACCCAGGCCCCGTGGACGGTGGCGCTGGCCAGCCGTGACCGGTTCGGGGGTACGCGGGCGGGACAGTTCTGCGGCGGCGTGGCCATCGCGCGGACCACGGTGCTCACCGCGGCCCACTGTCTGGCCGAGGACGTCCTGGGAGCGCCGCCGAGCGGCCTGCGGGACCTCAAGGTCATCGCGGGCCGCACGGACCTGCTGTCGGCCGACGGCGAGGAGATCGCCGTCCAGGACGCCCGGGTCAACCCGCGCTACGACGCCACGGCCAACTCCGGTGACTTCGCCGTCCTCACGCTCGCCAAGCCGCTGCCGCAGAGCGCCGTCGTGACCATGGCCGCGCCGGGGGACGCGGCGTACGCGCCCGGGACGGAGGCTCTGGTCTCCGGGTGGGGTGACACGACCGGCGGGGGTACCTACACGCGCCGGCTCCATGCGGCACGCGTGAACGTGCTGGGCGACGAGCTCTGCGCCCGTGCCTACCCGGGCGGCCCGGAGGGCGCGTACCGCGCCGACACCATGCTCTGCGCCGGTGAGCCCCTCGGGGGCCCCGACGCCTGTCAGGGCGACAGTGGCGGCCCTCTGGTGGCCGGAGGACAGCTGATCGGACTGGTGTCCTGGGGGAGCGGCTGCGGGCGGCCAGGGAGCCCTGGTGTCTACACGCGGGTCTCCGAGGTCGTACGTGCCCTGGAACCGGCCGCGAGCGGGCCGCAGCGGCCCCTCGGGCGCTCCTGACGGGCCCAGGGGTACACGGGGCTAAGCAGAGGGCACACGAGCACGGGCGGTCGCTCCTGGAACGGAGTGACCGCCCGTGCACCGGCCTGTGCCGGGGCTGGCTCGTCGGGTGTGCGAGATTCAGCGCTCTTCTTCGGGAACGGAGTTCGGAACGGAGGTCAGCCGCTCCGTCTCGTCCTGTATCTCAGCGGCGATCTTCTTGAGTTCCGGCTCGAACTTGCGCCCGTGGTGGGCACAGAAGAGCAGTTCTCCGCCGCTCATCAGGACGACGCGCAGGTATGCCTGGGCGCCGCAGCGGTCGCAGCGGTCGGCGGCCGTCAGCGGGCTCGCGGGGGTCAGAACAGTAGTCACGTCGCCTCTTCTCTAGCTCGACGAGCTGTCGTACCAGGGTCAACATCCAACCAGCCAGAAAATGTTCCCGCTCGTGGCTTTCCTCGAAAAATTTCTTCCGAGGCGGCTGTCTGCTGCCGGTTGGCGGCGAATGTGCCGTAGTGCGTCTCTTGTGTGCTTACGGTTTCGCGCTGTCTTCAGTCTCGGTCCTCCCGGCCGGGTTGCCGGTTGTGCATGAGGACGTGCCCGGAGCCTAAATGGTTCATGCCTCGAATGGAACGTGATGTGTACTTCACTCCATCGAGGGATCGAACGTGCATGCGAGTCTGGACTAGTCTGAGTTTCCCGACGAGGGTGGCGTTACAACGGCTCTACCAGGCCTCGGTACCCTCTGAGCGGCGACCGAAGCCGCCCCCTTGCCCAGAAGGGGGCCACCTGAAATTCAGCGAGGAGCGAACCGCGTGACCGCCGATACGTCCGTGCCGTCCACAGCGCTGCTGGCAGGAGCAGACCGGGACGGTTCCAACTACACCGCGCGGCACCTGCTCGTCCTTGAGGGCCTTGAGGCCGTGCGCAAGCGCCCGGGCATGTACATCGGCTCGACCGACAGCCGCGGCCTCATGCACTGCCTGTGGGAGATCATCGACAACGCCGTGGACGAGGCCCTCGGCGGCTACTGCGACCACATCGACGTGATCCTCCACGACGACGGCTCCGTGGAAGTGCGGGACAACGGCCGTGGCATCCCCGTGGACGTGGAGCCCAAGACCGGTCTGTCCGGCGTCGAGGTCGTCATGACCAAGCTCCACGCCGGCGGCAAGTTCGGCGGCGGCTCGTACGCCGCCTCCGGCGGCCTGCACGGCGTCGGCGCCTCCGTGGTCAACGCCCTCTCCGCACGCCTCGACGTCGAGGTGGACCGCGGCGGACACACGCACGCGATCAGCTTCCGGCGCGGCGTGCCGGGCGCCTTCGCGACGGACGGCGCCGACGCGAAGTTCGAGGCCAAGAGCGGGATGCGCAAGACCAAGAAGATCCCCAAGACCCGCACCGGCACGCGCGTGCGGTACTGGGCCGACCGGCAGATCTTCCTGAAGGACGCCAAGCTCACCCTGGAGACGCTGCACCAGCGGGCCCGCCAGACCGCGTTCCTGGTGCCGGGCCTGACCATCGTCGTCCGCGACGAGTTCGGCCTCGGCGAGGGCGGCAGCAAGGGTGAGGAGTCCTTCCGCTTCGACGGCGGCATCAGCGAGTTCTGCGAGTACCTGGCGAACGACAAGCCGGTCTGCGACGTCCTCCGCTTCGCGGGCAAGGGCACCTTCAAGGAGACCGTCCCGGTCCTGGACGAGCACGGGCAGATGACCCCGACGGAGGTCACCCGCGAGCTGGGCGTGGACATCGCGCTGCGCTGGGGCACGGGCTACGACACGACCGTCCGGTCCTTCGTCAACATCATCGCCACCCCCAAGGGCGGCACCCACGTCTCCGGCTTCGAGCAGTCCGTGACGGGGGTGTTCAACGACGTGCTGCGCGCCAAGAAGCTGCTGCGCGTGGCCGAGGACAACATCGTCAAGGACGATGCCCTGGAGGGCCTGACCGCCGTCGTCACCGTGCGCCTGGCCGAGCCGCAGTTCGAGGGCCAGACCAAGGAGGTCCTCGGCACCTCGGCGGCCCGCCGCATCGTGAACACCGTGGTCACCAAGGAGCTGAAGGCGTTCCTGACCTCCACGAAGCGGGACGCCGCCGCCCAGGCCCGGGTCATCATGGAGAAGGTGGTCGCCGCCGCCCGCACGCGTGTCGCGGCCCGCCAGCACAAGGACGCCCAGCGGCGGAAGACCGCGCTGGAGTCCTCGTCCCTGCCGGCCAAGCTCGCCGACTGCCGCAGCGACGACGTCGACCGCAGCGAGCTGTTCATCGTCGAGGGCGACTCCGCGCTCGGTACGGCCAAGCTGGCCCGGAACTCCGAGTTCCAGGCCCTGCTGCCGATCCGGGGCAAGATCCTCAACGTGCAGCGGTCGTCCGTGACCGACATGCTCAAGAACGCCGAGTGCGGCGCGATCATCCAGGTCATAGGAGCGGGCTCGGGTCGCACCTTCGACATCGACCAGGCCCGCTACGGCAAGATCATCATGATGACCGACGCCGATGTGGACGGCTCCCACATCCGCTGCCTGCTCCTGACGCTGTTCCAGCGCTACATGCGGCCCATGGTCGAGGCCGGCCGGGTCTTCGCCGCGGTGCCGCCGCTGCACCGCATCGAGATCGTCCAGCCGAAGAAGGGCCAGGACAAGTACGTCTACACGTACTCGGACCGCGAACTGCGCGACAAGCTCATGGAGTTCCAGAGCAAGGGCATCCGGTACAAGGACTCGATCCAGCGCTACAAGGGTCTGGGCGAGATGGACGCCGACCAGCTGGCCGAGACCACGATGGACCCGCGCCACCGCACCCTGCGCCGCATCAACCTCTCCGACCTGGAGGCCGCGGAACAGGTCTTCGATCTGCTCATGGGCAACGACGTGGCACCCCGCAAGGAGTTCATCTCCAGCTCGGCGGCGACACTGGACCGCTCGCGGATCGACGCGTAGCCGCTGTGCCGGGCTTCGACCGACGGGAGGGCTTGCCGGCGTGCGCGCCGGCAGGCTCTCCACCCGTGGGTGGAGGCCGACGGGCCGTATGGTTCCACCCGTGATCCACCCTGGATCCGATCCCCTGACCTGCACGTTTCCGTAGCTTCGAAGGTGTCGGGAGCACTCGCTTCCGGCGTTCCCTTCCGCTCACGGAGGCTCTGATGTACGGGCTGGTCAGCGTGTTGACGACGGTGGCCGTCGTCGCCGTGGTGGTCGTCCGTCAGTTCCGCGCCCGCGCGATCACCAGCGGCCGGCGCTGGTGGCTGCTGCCCGGGATTCTCGCGGTCGTCGCCTTGCGCCAGCCCGGCATACTCGACGCCCACCACCGTGCCGCCTCGGCCGTGATGCTCGCCGCGGAGCTGCTGGTCAGCCTGGCGACCGGCGCGGGCTGGGCCTGGACCACCCGCATCTGGACGGATGCGGACGGCGTCGTCTGGACCAAGAGCACCAAGGCCAGCCTCACCGTCTGGGCCGTCGGCATAGCCCTGCGCATCGGTGTCTTCGTCCTCGGCACCGCGTCCGGTGTGCACCAGGGCACCTCCGCCCTGACGCTCGGATTCGCCGGCACCCTGCTGGTCCGCGCGGCGATCCTGGCCTGGCGGGTCCGGTCGTCCGGCTCCGCGAGCGGTTCGGCAGCGGCGTACGGTGACGGCGCGCGGTCGGCGCGGAAGGAGCACGTGTGACGGAGAACCACTGGACCCGCTGGCCGTCGAGAGAGGCACTCGGCCGCGCGGGAACGGCCCGGCCCCGGCGCATGCTCGCCTGGGCGGTCCGGCTCCTCGTGCTCGGGCTGCTGCTCTGGGGCGCCTTCACCCAGAACCACGTCGACACCTGGGGCGCGATCGCCGCCGCGGCGGGCGTCCTGCTGGCCGCCCTCGTCTCCTGGGCCTTCTTCCGCACCACTTATGAACACCGGTTGGTGCCCTCCCTGATACTCATGTCCGTCCTCCTGGCCATCGCGGTCGCGGCGCAGGCGACGGGGTTCAAGGGACCGGCCCTGGTGATCTGGTGCGGCTGCGGAATCTCCGCCCTGGAGCGGCTGCCGCTCGCGGCTGCCCTGCCGGTGACGTCGGTGGCGCTGGCCTCGTACTCCGCCTCCAACGACGACGTCTGGCTGACCACTGCCGCCACCGTGGCGGGCATGGCCCTCGCCGGGTACGTCCTGCGGCTGGACGCGGAGGCCCGGGGCAACGCGCAGCGGCTGCTAGCCCAGGAGCGGGCCGCGCGGGTGGCCGAGGCGGAGTCGGCGGCCCTGGCCGAACGCGCGCGGATCGCCCGCGAGATCCACGACGTGCTGGCCCACAGCCTCTCGGCGCAGCTCGTGCACCTGGAGGCGGCCCGGCTGCTCATCGAGCGCGGCGCCGACCGGGAGCAGATCCTGGAGCGGGTCGTGGCCGCCCGGGGCATGGCCCGCGACGGTCTCGCCGAGACCAGGCAGGCACTGTCCGCGCTGCGCGGCGAACTGACGCCGCTGGAGGACTTCCTGACCGAACTCGTCAGCGGATCCGACGGCGCCGAGGTCACCGTCACGGGTGAGCGCAGACCCCTGCCGGCCGAGGCCTCCCAGACCGTGCGCCGGGTCGCACAGGAGGCGCTGACGAACGTGCGCAAGCACGCCCACGGCGCCAAGGTCCGGCTGCGGCTCGACTACACCGAGCACGAAGTGACCCTGAACGTGCGGGACTTTGGAGGTCAGACGGGTGAACTCGCCGGGTCCGGCGGCGGGTACGGTCTGCTGGGGATGCGGGAGCGGGCCGAACTGCTGGGCGGCTCGCTGGACGCGGGACCGGACGAGGAAGGGTTCGTGGTGACGTTGAAGGTGCCCGTATGACGGAGCCGGAGGGGGAGAAGAAGGCCGCACGCGTGGTGGTCGCCGACGACCAGACCGTGGTCCGGGAAGGCATCGTCATGCTGCTCGGACTGCTGCCCGGCGTCGAGGTCGTGGGAGCCGCGGGAGACGGCGAGGAGGCGGTGCGGCTGGTCGGGGAACTCGCCCCGGACGTGGTCCTGATGGACCTGCGCATGCCCCGCTGTGACGGTGTGGAGGCCACCCGGCGGATCCGGGCGCAGTACCCCGGAACCCAGGTCGTGGTGCTCACCACCTTCGCGGACGACGAGTCCCTGTTCCCGGCGCTGCACGCGGGAGCCCGCGGATACCTCACGAAGGACGCCAGCGGGGACGAGATCGTGCGCGCCGTGGAGAGCGTCCTGTCGGGAGAGGCCGGACTGTCCCCGAGTGTCCAGCGCAGGCTGCTGGAACGGCTGTCGGAGCCCGAGTCCCGGCCGCCCGCCACCGAGTCGCCCGACGGGCTGACCGCGCGGGAGACCGAGGTCCTGGTGCTGATCGCCGAGGGTCTCAGCAACCAGGAGATCGCCCGCAAGCTGCACGTTTCCACCGCGACCGTGAAGACACACATCAACAACCTGTTCGCCAAGACGGGTCTCAAGGACCGGGCGCAGGCAGTGCGTTACGCCTACGGAAAGGGGCTGGTGCGGCCACCCGCGGGGTGAATCACCTGATGGGGTGAAGAGCTGTGGGAAGAAGAGTCGGGGATCTTCCCAGTCTGTCCATCCTTGGGCATGCAGCCAAGCAACGGCCGTGCCCGCGGAGCCGGGGACGGTCCCGAGAGTTCGGCCGAGCGCCAGGAAGACCACATCGCGACTCCTCACGAGGTGAGGTACGAGGACCCCTGGTACGACGCGCTGGCCTCCGACTGGGGCGAGCTGGACGGCACCGGTGCGCCGGCCCCGCTCGTGCCGCCCGCGCGCGGGGAGCGGGACGGAGCGGCCGTACGCGCCCGCGACGTGTACGTCGAGGTGCAGCGCAGCGCGGCCTTCCAGGAAGTGCGCAGCCGCTACCGGAGGTTCGTGGTGCCGGGCGCCGCCGTCTTCCTCGTCTGGTATGTGGCCTACGTGGTCACCGCGACGGCCGCGCCCGGACTCATGGCCAGGCCCGTGGCAGGGGCGGTGAACGTGGGGATGCTGGCGGGGCTCGGGCAGTTCCTCACCACCTTCCTGCTCACGTGGGCCTACGCCCGGCACGCGCGGCTGCGCCGGGACCGGGCTGCCCTGGAGCTGCGCTGGGACACCCAGGAACTGACCCGCGGAGTCCAGGGAGGCGCCTCGTGACCGGCCACCATCAGACGCTCGCCCTGGTGCTGTTCAGCGGGTTCGTGGCCGTCACCCTGGGGATCACGACCTGGGTCAGCCGCAGGCGGCACGGTTCGGCGGAGGAGTTCTACGTCGGCGGACGGCTGTTCTCCCCGATGGAGAATGGTTTTGCCATCGCGGGTGACTACATGTCGGCCGCCTCCTTCCTCGGTGTCACGGGGCTCATCGCGCTGTACGGCTACGACGGGATGCTGTATGTCGTGGGCTTCCTCGTGGCCTGGCTGGTCGTGCTGTTCCTGGTGGCCGAACTGGTCCGCAACTGCGGGAGGTTCACCCTCGCCGACGTGGTGGCGGCACGGATGAGCGAGCGGCCGGTGCGGATCGCGGCGGGAACTTCCTCGGTCACCGTGTCCGTTCTGTATCTGGTGGCCCAAATGGTGGGCGCGGGCAGCCTGGTGGCGCTGCTGCTCGGGCGGACGACCGGGGCGGCCCAGGCCTGGGCGGTCGTCGGGGTCGGCGCACTCATGGTGATCTATGTGACGTTGGGAGGGATGCGGGCCACGACGTGGATCCAGATCGTGAAGGCGGTGCTGCTGCTCAGCGGGACCATCGTGCTGACCGTGCTCGTCCTCGTCCGGTTCCACGGGGACGTCGACCGGCTGCTGGTCACGGCCGCGGGGCGCAGCGGGCACGGGGACGCGTTCCTGGCGCCCGGCCTGAAGTACGGCGGGAGCTGGACCGCACGCTTCGACTTCATCAGCCTGGGGTTCGCGCTCGTGCTGGGCACGGCGGGACTGCCGCACATCCTGTCGCGCTTCTACACCGTGCCGACCGCGAAGGCGGCCCGGCGCTCGGCCGTGTGGTCCATCGGGCTGATCGGCGGCTTCTACCTGATGACGATCGTCCTCGGGTTCGGTGCGGCGGCGCTCGTGGGACCGGAGGCCGTACGCGGCTCGAACGCGGCCGGGAACACCGCTGTCCCACTGCTCGCCCTCGACCTGGGAGGCGGCGCCGGATCCACCGGTGGAACGGTTCTGTTCGCCGTCGTCGCCGCCGTGGCCTTCGCGACCATCCTCGCGGTCGTCGCCGGGATCACGCTCGCCTCCTCCGCCTCCGTGGCCCACGACCTGTACGCCTCGCTGCGGCGCCGCCACGCCAAGGCGCGAAGCGAGGTGGCGGTGGCCCGCATCGCGGCGGCCGGCATCGGCGTCGTCGCGATCGCGCTCGGCCTGCTGGCCCGCGATCTCAACGTGGCCTTCCTGGTCGGGCTCGCCTTCGCCGTCGCCGCGTCCGCGAACCTGCCCGTCCTGCTGTACTCGCTCTTCTGGCGCGGCTTCACCACGCGCGGCGCGGTGTGGGCCGTGTACGGCGGGCTGATCCCGGCGCTGGGACTGGTGCTGCTCTCCCCGGTGGTGTCCGGCAGCCCCGGCTCGCTGTTCCCGGACGTCGACTTCCAGTACTTCCCCTTGCAGAACCCCGGCATCGTCTCCATCCCGCTCGGCTTCCTCGCCGGCTGGCTGGGCACGGTCACCTCGGACGAGGTCGCCGACGAGGCCAAGTACGCGGAAACCGAGGTGCGGTCACTCACCGGGGCGGGAGCCGTGTAGCCGACGGCACCCGCACGGCCGTAGCGCCGCGCAGGCACCGCCTAGGGCACCACCCAGGCGTACCGGTGCTCCGGGCGTCCGGTGTCGCCGTACTTCAGGGAGAGGCGGAGGCGGCCCGCCTGTTCCAGGTGGCGCAGGTAGCGCTGGGCCGTGGAGCGACTCAGGCCCGTCCGGACGGCCACCTCGTGGGCGGACAGCGGCTGGCCGGCGCGGTGCAGGACGCCGCAGATCAGGTCCGTCGTGGGCTCCGAGTGGCCGCTGGGCGGACCCGGCGCGGACGGCGCCGGTGCCGTGCGCAGCGCGCCGAAGATCCGGTCGACCTGCTCCTGGCCGGTCAGGCCGCGCCCGGCCACCCGGTCGACCGTGCGGCACAGGGCCGCGTAGGAGTCCAGCCGGCTGCGCAGGGCGGCGAAGGTGAAGGGTTTGACCAGGTAGTGCAGGGCGCCCAGGCGCATCGCCCACTGCACCGTGGCCACATCGCCCGCGGCCGTGATCATGATGACGTCGGTGCCGTGGCCGTGCTCCCGCATGCGGTGGACGAGTTCGAGACCGGTCTGGTCCGGCAGGTAGTGGTCGAGCAGCACCAGGTCGATGCCACCGCGTTCGACGGCGGCCAGGGCCTGGCCAGCGCTGTGCGCGCGGGCGGTCACCCGGAAGCCGGGAACCTTTCCCACGTACTTGGCGTTTATCTCAGCGACGCGGAAGTCGTCGTCGACCACCAGGACGTCAATCATCGGGCCTCTCCTTCAAGGCCGACGAGCGTTAAGCCCGTGTTACGTGCTCCGCAGTTGTAGCGCGAGCAAAATGAGCACAACAGATGCTTGCGAGCAAAAGAACGGCTAGTGCTCACAAGACTGCTGCTGTGGCGGGGGCCACATCTACCGTCCCGGGCCATGAGCGCAGACACCAGCCCCGCCATCGAGCTACGGGGCGCCAGCAAAACCTTCAGGACCCCGTCCGGGGCTCTGCACACCGCCGTGCGTGGCCTGAACCTCACCGTCCAGCGCGGCGAGTTCGTGGCCGTCGTAGGGCCGACCGGCTGCGGGAAGTCCACCACGCTGACCCTGGTCAGCGGCCTGGAGGAGCCCACCGAGGGCGAGGTGCTGGTGGCCGGCGAGCCGGTCGACGGCGTCGGCGACAAGGTCGGCTTCGTCTTCCAGCAGGACGCCACCTTCCCCTGGCGGACGGTCCTGTCCAACGTCATGGCCGGGCCGCGGTTCCGTGGCGTGCCCAAGGCGGAGGCCAAGCAGAAGGCCCGCGAGTGGCTGGCCCGGGTCGGCCTCGCCGCCTTCGAGGACCGCTACCCGCACCAGCTCTCCGGCGGCCAGCGCAAGCGCGTCGCCCTCGCCGCCACCTTCGTCAACGACCCCGAGATCCTGCTGATGGACGAGCCGTTCTCGGCGCTCGACGTGCAGACCCGGGCGCTGATGTCGGACGAGCTGCTGGAGCTGTGGGAGGGGACGGGCGCCTCCGTCGTCTTCGTCACCCACGATCTGGAGGAGTCCATCGCGCTGGCCGACAAGGTCGTCGTGATGACCGCGGGGCCCGCGACCGTCAAGCAGGTCTTCGACATCGACCTGCCCCGCCCGCGCAAGGTCGAGTCGGTGCGCCTGGAGCCGCGGTTCATCGAGATCTACCGCGAGATCTGGGAGTCCCTCGGTGAAGAGGTCCGCATCACCCGTGAGAGGGGTGCCGCGCATGTCGCCTGAGGTCATGCCCGAGGCCCAGGTCGCTCTGACCATGACCGAGCCCGGCAACAAGACGGACCGCGCGTACTCACGCGCGCGTGCCGCCCGTAAGCGCAAGATCGTCGTCTCGGCCGCCCGCGTCCTGCTCCTGGTCACCTTCCTCGGCCTGTGGGAAGTGCTCTCCCGGGCCAAGGCCATCGATCCGTTCAACTTCTCCATGCCCTCGAAGATCTGGGACCAGATCTGGACCTGGGTGATGCACGGCACCGCGCTCGGCTCGCTCGGCGACCAGATCTGGGCCACGCTCCACGAGGCGCTGCTCGGCTGGGTGCTCGGTGTGGTGGCCGGTGTCGTGTTCGGTATCGCTCTGGGGCGGATCGCCTTCCTCGCCGATGTCCTTGGTCCATACATCAAGGTGCTCAACTCGATACCCAGGATCGTCCTTGCCCCGATCTTCGTGATCTGGTTCGGACTCGGCCCCGCCTCCAAGGTCGCGTCGGCCGTCGTGCTGGTGTTCTTCCCGGTGTTCTTCAACGCCTTCCAGGGCGCCCGCGAAGTCGACCGCAACCTGGTCTCCAACGCCCGGATCCTCGGCGCGAGCGACCGCAGGGTGACGCTCCAGGTCGTCATCCCGTCGGCCACCTCGTGGATCTTCACCAGCCTCCACGTCAGCTTCGGCTTCGCCCTCATCGGCGCCATCGTCGGCGAGTACATCGGCGCGACCAAGGGCATCGGCCTGCTCGTCGCGCAGTCGCAGGGCACCTTCAACGCGGCCGGTGTGTACGCCGCGATGGTCATCCTCGCCGTCGTGGCACTCGTCGCCGAAGGGCTGCTCACCTTCGCCGAGCGCCGCATCTTCCGCTGGAAGCAGTCGGGTTCCGGCAGCTGAGTCACAGCTGCCCCTGATCCACCCCCGTTGCACTCCCCTTTCCCCGCACCGCCCTCTCACAAGGACGTGAACCGCCATGCGCAAGTCCGCCAGATACACCACCCTGGCCGCCGCCGGCCTGCTCGCTCTCTCCTCCCTCACCGCCTGTGCCAATGACGCGGCGAGCACCGCCTCGGCCGGCTCCGGCAGCAAGGGCGACGGCAAGGGGACGAAGGTCAAGATCATGGTCGGCGGCCTGGACAAGGTCATCTACCTGCCCGCGATGCTCACCCAGCGGCTCGGCTACTTCGACGCCGAGGGCCTCGACGTGGAACTGCTGAGCGAGCCGGCCGGCGTCCAGGCCGAGACCGCGCTCGTCTCCGGGCAGGTCCAGGGGGCCGTCGGCTTCTACGACCACACGCTGGACCTGCAGACGAAGGGCAAGGCCGTCGAGTCCGTCGTGCAGTTCTCGCACGCTCCCGGAGAGGTCGAGGTCGTCTCCACCAAGGCGGCGGGCGACATCACCTCGCCCAAGGACTTCAAGGGCAAGAAGCTGGGCGTGACGGGCCTGGGCGCCTCGACCGACTTCCTGACCAAGTACCTCGCCGTCAAGAACGGTGTGAATGTCAGCGAGTTCACGCCGGTCGCCGTCGGAGCCGGACCGACCTTCATCTCGGCGCTCCAGAAGGGCGCGATCGACGCCGGCATGACGACCGACCCGACCGTCGCCACGATCCTGAGCAAGAAGGCGGGCAAGGTCCTCCTCGACATGCGCACCCCCGAGGGTTCGCAGGCGGCGCTGGGCGGGCCGTACCCGTCGTCCAGTCTGTACATGCAGACGGACTGGGTGAACGGGCACAAGGAGACCGTCCAGAAGCTGGTCAATGCATTCGTCAAGACGCTCACGTGGATGTCCACCCACAGCGCGGACGAGATCGCGGCCAAGATGCCCGCCGACTACTCCCAGGGCGACAAGGCGCTCTACGCCGAGGCGATCAAGAGCACGCTGCCGATGTTCACCAAGGACGGCGTGATGCCCGCGGGCGGCCCCGAGACCGTCGAGAAGGTCCTCAAGGCGTTCAACCCCAACATCAAGAACGCCAAGGTGGACCTGAGCAAGACGTACACGACCGAGTTCGTCGACAAGGCCGCCAAGTGACCGCTCGCTGAAGCGCGCTCAGACGCGGGTCGCCCACACGTAACGGTGTTCCGGGCGGCCCGCGTCGCCGTATTTCAGGGTCAGCCGGGCCCGTCCGGTGCGCTCCAGGAGCTTCAGATAGCGCTGGGCGGTCTGCCGGCTCACCCCGGTCCGCTCGGCGATCTCCTGGGCGGACAGCGGCCCTTCCGCGGTCATCAGCGCCTGGCGCACCAGCCCGGCCGTCGTGGGGGAGTGCCCCTTGGGCAGCCCCGGCTCCGACGGCGCGGACAGGGCGCCGAAGATGCGGTCCACCTCGGCCTGTTCGGCCTCACCGCCGCCGTCCAGGGTGCGGCGCAGCTGCGCGTACGCCTCCAGCTTGGCGCGCAGCCCGGCGAAGGCGAACGGTTTCATCAGGTACTGCAGGGCGCCGTGCCGCATGGCGGCCTGGACGGTCGAGACGTCCCGTGCCGCCGTCACCATGATCACGTCGGTCTGGTGGCCGCGTCGGCGCATCTCCCGGACGACGGCGAGACCGGTGTCGTCGGGCAGGTAGTGGTCCATGAGAACCAGGTCGAGACGCGGCAGCGTCTCCAACTGCCGCAGTGCCTCGGCCGCGTTGTGCGCCTCGCCCGCCACGTGGAAGCCGGGCACCTTCTCGACGTAGGCGGCGTTGACCCGGGCGACCCGGGTGTCGTCGTCCACGACCAGGACCTCGATCATCGCGCCTCCTGCTCGCCGACAGCCGCAGGGGCTGCACCGGCCGGCGCCGGTTGCAGTCCGGGCTCGGTCAGTGCGTCGGTCAGTGCCTCGGGCAGGACGACGGTGAACTCCGCGCCCCCGCCGTCCGCGGCGCCCACGGACGCGCTCCCGCCCTGCCGTTCGGCGAGCCGGCGCACCAGCGAGAGCCCGAGGCCCCGCTTGCCGTGCGCGGGCGGCTTCTTGGTGGACCACCCCTCCGTGAAGACCAGCTCCCGCTGGTCCTCGGGGATCCCGGGTCCGGTGTCGCGCACCCTGAGGACGACCGTGCGGCCCTCCGTACGCAATTCGACCTCCACGCGCGCGTGCGGAGTTCCGGCGACCGCGTCGAGCGCGTTGTCCACGAGGTTGCCGACGACCGTGACCAGCCCCCGCGGGTCGATCAGCCGGTCCGGCAGCCGGGTGCGCTCCGACACCCACAGCGCCACGCCCCGCTCGGCCGCCACGGTCGCCTTGCCGACCAGCAGGGCGGCCAGCAGCGGGTCCTGGATCTTCTCGGTGACCTGCTCGGCGGTGACCCGGTGGTCGCCGACCACCTCGCCGACGAACTCGACGGCGTCGTCGTACATCTCCAGCTCCAGCAGGCCGAGCAGGGTGTGCATGCGGTTGGCGTGCTCGTGGTCCTGGGCGCGCAGGGCGTCGATCAGGCCGCGCGTGGAGTCGAGTTCGCGGCCCAGCTGCTCCAGCTCGGTGCGGTCGCGCAGGGTGGCCACGGCGCCGCCGTCGTCCGTGGGCATGCGGTTGGCGACCAGGACCCGCTGCCCGCGCACGGTCAGCAGATCGGTGCCGGTGACCCGCCCGGCCAGCACGTCCGTCGTACGCCCCGGGCCCAGCCCCTCGTCCGGGGTCAGCCCCACGGCCTCGTCGCCGATGCCCAGCAGCCGCCGGGCCTCGTCGTTGAGCAGGCGGATCCGGCCCGCGCGGTCGAACGCGACCACGCCCTCCCGGATGCCGTGCAGCATCGCCTCGCGCTCCGCGAGCAGCGCCGAGATGTCGGAGAAGGCCAGGTCCCGGGTCTGCCGCTGCACCCTGCGGGAGATCAGCCAGGCCGCCAGCGCGCCCACCGCGAGAGCGGCTCCGGCGTACGCGAACAGCCCCGGGATGGCGCTGATCAGCCGGGCGCGCACGCTGTCGTAGGCGATGCCGACGGAGACCGCCCCGATGATGCGGTGGTGGGTGTCATACAGCGGCACCTTGCCGCGTGCCGAGCGGCCGAGGGTGCCGTTGTCGATCTCCATGACCTCCTTGCCGGCCAGGGCGTCGCGGGGGTCGGTGGAGACCTGGTGGCCGATCTGGCTCGGGGTGGGGTGCGACCAGCGGATCTTTCGCCGGTCCAGCACCACGATGTACTCCGCGTGGGTGGCGTGCCGGATTCGCTCGGCCTCCCGCTGCACCGGGCCGTCCTTCGTCGGCGGGGTGGTCAGGACACCCTCGGCGATCTGCGGGTCCTGGGCCGTGGTCTGCGCGATGGCCAGCGCGCGGCGCATCGCCTCCTGGTCCAGCTGCCTGCTCAGCGGCGCCAGGAACAGCCCGGTCGCGAGCACCGCGACTCCCGCGGCGATCGCCACCTGCATGAGCAGCACCTGGGAGAACACCCGCCGGGGCAGACCGAGGCGCAGCCGGCGCGCGGGGGGAGTGGGGCTCATACCGACGACGGTACGTGGGCGGGCGGACATGCCCCAGGGCTGTGTGGCGTGGATCTCTTGACCAGTTCTTGGGAAACCCGGCCGCGCCTGGTGTCAGCTCGCCAGTGCCGTCGTCCTCGTCGGCAGTTCGCGTACGGCCACCACGTCCATGCGCGCCGGCGCGCCGAGCACCGTCGCGCCGCAGCTCTCCGGGCGTGGCGGCAGCGACATGACCTGCGCCACGGTGACCCGCCACCGGCGGCCGTCGGTGTGGGCGACGGTGACCTGGCGGTGCGAGGCGTCGCCCTCGGTGCGGACGACGCTCAGTACGCCCGCCCGGTACTCGCCCGCGGCCGAGCGGACGGCCAGCTCGGCCGCCTGGCCGGGCCGGTCCCAGGCGGAGCACCCACGGCAGCCCTCGACGACCACGCGCCCCTCCTGGACACCGTGCAGGGCTTCCTTGATGGTGTGGGCCTCCGCGCGGCCGTAGGCGTAGCCGTACGGCAGGACGAGTACCGTCGGCGCGAACCGATGACCACCCAGATGGGTGACCTCCCAGACGCCGCGCACGCCGGACGCGCACAGCTCGGCGGCCAGCGGGCGGCCCAGGAGGGCGCAACAGCGGTCGCGCTTGCCGTTGGTGCACACCAGCGCCAGCGGGTCGCCCCGGTGCGGCCGTCCGTCGAGGGCCGCACCGAAGGAACGGTGGTCGCCCGCCCCGAGGGCGGCGAAGTCGAGGTCCAGCAGCCGCTCCGGATCCCGGGTGGTGGCGGCGTGCAGCCAGACGTTCCCGGGGACCGTGTGGGCCGCGTACACGTGCCGGACCTGGGGCGTGCCCGGGTCGGCGTGGCGTCCGGGGCGCCGGATGAGCGCGATGCGCACGCCGGTGCCCTCCGCGGCGGCCTCCAGCGCGCGGCCCAGCGCCGGGTCCAGGTGGCTCGAAGTGAGCGCCTTGGCACCCCAGGGTCCGGGCTGTTCCAACAGCAGCCACGTCGTCGCCGTGGCCGCCGTACCGGAAACGGGCTCGTCGAAGCCCCGGGAGACCGTCGCGCACCTACTCACAGAGGCGAGCCTAACCTGACTTTCCCCAGGGCGACTTCCGGCCGGGGCTGTGTCCTGGTCCGGGAGCATATGTCCCGGTCCGGAAACGGCGGCTTCCTACTCGGGGAGCGGCTGCGGGGGGCGCGGGCCGACGTAGTGGCCGCTGGGGCGCATGCGCAGGGGGCGCTCGCCGTACTCCTCCAGGGCGTGCGCGATCCAGCCCGCCGTGCGCGCCACGGCGAAGATCGTCTCGCCGGCCGTGGCGGGCATGCCGGAGGAGACCGTGAACACGGCCAGGGCCAGGTCGACGTTGGCGTGCAGCGGGGTGTGGCGGGCGGTCGTGGCGACGATGTCGCGGGCCGCGAGCAGGGCGGACTCCGCGTGCGGGACCTCCTCCAGGAGGCCGAACAGCACTCGCGCGCGCGGGTCCTCGCCCGGGTAGAGCCGGTGACCGAGCCCGGGAATCCGGCGGCCCGCGCGCAGCTCGTCCGCGATCACCGGGACCGCGGTGCCCTGGTCGAGCACGTCCAGCAGCATCCGGTGGGCCAGGCCGCTGGCCGCGCCGTGCAGCGGGCCCTCCAGGACGCCGAGTCCGGCCGAGACGGCCGCGTACGCGTGCGCGCGGGCCGAGGCGGCGACCCGTACCGCGAGCGTGGAGACGGCCAGGTCGTGGTCGGCGAGCAGCGCGAGCGCGCTGTCCAGGACGCGCAGGGAGGCAGGGTCGGCGGCGCGGCCGGTCAGCCGGCCCCACAGACGGTGGGCGAGCGGGCCCTCGTCCTTGTGGTCGTGGCGGACGGGCGGCAGCGCGGCCACGAGCGTCGGGATCAGGGTGCGTGCCGTGCCCAGCACGGCCTCTTCGGACAGGTCGAAGCGCAGCGGGTCCTCGGCCGCCGCGGCGATCGCCGCCACCCGCAGCCGGTCCGTGGGCGTGGTGTGCTCGGGCAGCGCGTTGACCGCGCGGCGGGCGGCCTTGACGGTGGCCGCGGGCGCCGTGAAGGCCGCGCCGGGGGCCGGCCGGCCCGTCCACAGCCACTCCGCGACCTCTTCGTAGGGGTGCCGCGCGGCCAGCTCGGTGGCGTCGACGCCGCGGTAGTAGTAGCCGTCCTTCTCGATCAGTGTGATGCGGGTCCGTACGGACAGCTCGCCGCCGGAGCCCGAAGTCCCCGCGGCCTCACGCCGGTTGCGCCGCGCGAGGGCCTCCACCTCCTTCACGTCGAAGGTGCTGGCCCGGCCGCCGGGTTCGCGCCTGCTGCCGAGCAGGCCACGGCTGACGTAGGCGTACACCGTCTCGGGCTTCACGCCGAGAAGTTCAGCGGTCTCCTTGGTGGTCAGCCTTCGCCCGGGACGGCCGGAAGCGGGTTCGTGATCGCGCATGGGGGTCACCGTAGCGGTCTCTGCACATCTGGATAAGTGTGTGTATTGACATTGATCGGATCAATATTGACACGGCATGAGTCAAGCATGGAGAGTCGGATCAAGTCCAGGGAGGAACAACATGTCCATCAACAGGACCGCGAACCCCCTCGTCGACGTCCCGCGCGGCCTCGCGGGCGTCGTCGTCACCGACACCGAGATCGGTGACGTCCGGGGGCGCGAAGGCTTCTACCACTACCGCCAGTACTCCGCCGTCGAACTCGCGCGGAGCCGAGGCTTCGAGGACGTCTGGCACCTCCTGGTGCACGGCGCGCTCCCCGACGCGGAACGCGGCGCCGCGTTCACCGCCGAGACCGCGGCGCTGCGCCGGCTGCCCGCGGACGTCCGCGCGGCCCTGCCCGCGATCGCCGCCGCCAGCCGCACCTCCGGACCGCTGGCCGGGCTGCGCACCGCCCTCTCCCTGCTCGGCGCCGCAGAGGGATTCCGCCCGGTCTACGACATCGACGCCGACCGGCGCCGCGCCGACACCGTCGCCGCCTGCGCGGCCGTCCCCACGCTGCTCACCGCGCTGTACCGGCTCGGACAGGGGCTCGAACCCGTCGAGCCGCGCGCGGACCTCTCGTACGCGGCCAACTACCTCTACATGCTCACCGGCGAGGACCCCGACCCGCGGCAGGCCCGTGCGGTCGAGCAATACCTGATCTCAACCATTGATCACGGATTCAATGCGTCAACCTTCACCGCACGCGTCATCGCATCCACCGGCGCCGACGTCGCGGCCTGCCTGACCGGTGCCGTCGGCGCGCTCTCCGGGCCGCTGCACGGAGGGGCGCCGAGCCGGGCGCTGGACACACTGGACGCGATCGGCACACCCGACCGGATCGACCCCTGGATACGGCAGCGGGTGCTCGCCGGTGACCGCATCATGGGCTTCGGACACGCCATCTACCGCACGGAAGACCCCCGTTCGCGGATGCTGCGCGAGATCGCCCTCGGCTTCGGCGGGCCGCGCGTCGGCTTCGCGGTCGAGGTCGAGCGCCGGGTCGAGGCGATCCTCGCCGAGCTGAAGCCCGGCCGCGAACTGCACACGAACGTCGAGTTCTACGCCGGCGTGGTCATGGAACTGTGCGGGCTGCCCCGTGAGATGTTCACCCCGACCTTCGCGGCGGCACGGGTGGTCGGCTGGAGCGCCAACATCCTGGAACAGGCGGCGGACTCGAAGATCATCCGCCCGGTGGCCCGCTATGTCGGACCCAAGCCGCCGGTGGCGGTGCCGGCTCAGCCGTGAGCCGGCCCCAGGGCGCCGCTCTTATCCTGGTCCGGCCGTAGGTCCACGTAAGAGAGGGCGCCCGTTGGGCAACAGCCGCACCCCACAGCAGATCCCGGTCGTCGTCATCGCCGGGTTCCTCGGCTCCGGGAAGACGACGCTCCTCAACCACCTCCTGCACCGCAGCGGAGGCAGCCGCATCGGGGCGATCGTCAACGACTTCGGGGCCATCGAGATCGACGCCATGGCAGTCGCGGGCGCCCTCGGCGACTCGACCGTCTCCCTCGGCAACGGCTGCCTGTGCTGCGCCGTCGACGCAGGCGAACTCGACGTCTACCTGGAGCGGCTCGCCGCGCCCGTCGCCGGCATCGACGTCATCGTCATCGAGGCCAGCGGGCTCGCCGAGCCCCAGGAATTGGTCCGGATGGTGCTGGCCAGCGAGCATCCGGGGATCGTCTACGGCGGCCTCGTGGAGGTCGTCGACGCGGCCGAGCTCGACGACACCCGCGCCAGGCACCCCGAGATCGACCGGCATCTCGCCCTCGCCGACCTCGTCGTCGTCAACAAGCTCGACCGGGCGGACGACCCCGACCGCGTCCTCGGGCTCGTCCGCTCGCTCACCGACCACGCCGCCGTCGTCCCCGCGACCTACGGCCGCATCGATCCGGAGTTCCTCTTCGACTGCAGGCCGAGCGAGGAGCGGATCGGGCAGCTGTCCTTCGACGACCTCCACGAACACACCGCGGACGACAGCCACGCCGGTCACCTGCACACCGGCTACGACAGCCTGCCCTTCACCTCCGACGTGCCCATGGACCCCCGCACGCTCATGCGGTTTTTGGACAGCCGGCCCGAGGGGCTGTACCGGATCAAGGGATACGTCGACTTCGGGCCGCACGACACCCGCAACCGGTACGCCGTCCACGCCGTCGGCCGGTTCCTGCGCTTCTACCCCGAGCCCTGGGGCCCGGCCGACGCCCGCCTCACGCAGCTCGTGCTGATCGGCTCCGGCATCGACCCGGAGGCGCTGAACAAGGAGCTGGAGGCGGGAAGGAACGACGCCCCGCACGCCGACGAGCACGGCATGTGGGGCGTCCTGCGCTACGTCCGGGGCACCGAGGAAGAGCCCGACGCGGAGTCGTACGGCGCCTAGAACACCGGTCCCGCGACCACCGACACCGTCTTCGCCAGCGACGTGCCCGAACCGTCCCGGCGCGGGTCCAGCTCCGGCAGTTCCGCCGGGGTGCCGTTCTTCTGCGCCGCACGTGCCGGGACGGGGCCCGCCCAGCCCAGCGACAGGCAGTCCTCGCCCTTCAGGAACCGCTGGCAGCGCACGCCGCCGGTGGCCCGGCCCTTGCGCGGGTACTGGTCGAACGGCGTCAGCTTCGCCGTCGTCTGCACGGAGTCGTCCAGCGTGCCGCGCGAGCCCGCCACCGTGAAGACCACCGCGTCGGCCGCCGGGTCGACCGCCGTGAACGAGATGACCTTGGCGCCCTCGGTGAGCTTGATGCCCGCCATACCGCCCGCCGGACGGCCCTGCGGGCGCACGATGGACGCCTGGAAGCGCAGCAGCTGCGCATCGTCGGTGATGAAGACCAGGTCCTCCTCGCCGGTGCGCAGCTCCACCGCGCCGACGATCCGGTCGCCGTCCTTGAGCGTGATGACCTCCAGCTCGTCCTTGTTGGACGGGTAGTCGGGCACCACGCGCTTGACGACGCCCTGCTCGGTGCCGAGCGCCAGGCCCGGCGAGGACTCGTCCAGCGTGGTCAGGCAGGCCACCGTCTCGTCGTCCTCCAGGGAGACGAACTCCGCGAGCGGGGCCCCTCCGGCGAGGTTCGGCGCCGTCGCGGTCTCGGGCAGCTGAGGCAGGTCGACCACGTTGATCCGCAGCAGCCGGCCCGCCGAGGTCACCGCGCCGACCTCGCCGCGCGCGGTCGCCGGAACCGCCGAGACGATCACGTCGTGCTTGACCCGCCGCGCGTCCGCCTCCTCGGCGAACGGCTCGGCGGTCGACGTACGGGCCAGCAGCCCCGTCGAGGACAGCAGCACCCGGCACGGGTCGTCGGCCACCTGGAGCGGCACGGTGGCCGCCGCAGCGCCTCCGGCCTCCAGCAGGACCGTACGCCGGTCGGTCCCGAACTGCTTGGCGACGGCGGCCAGTTCGGCCGAGACCAGCTTGCGCAGCTCCGTGTCGGACTCCAGGATCCGGGTCAGCTCCTCGATCTCCGCGGTGAGCTTCTCCTTCTCCGCCTCCAGCTCGATGCGGTCGTACTTGGTGAGCCGGCGCAGCGGCGTGTCGAGGATGTACTGCGTCTGCACCTCGCTCAGCGAGAAGCGCTCCATCAGGCGCTCCTTGGCCTGCGCGGAGTTCTCGCTGGACCGGATCAGCCGGATGACCTCGTCGATGTCGACCAGCGCGGTGAGCAGGCCCTCCACCAGGTGCAGCCGGTCACGCCGCTTGGTGCGCCGGAACTCGCTGCGGCGCCGCACGACGTCGAAGCGGTGGTCGAGGTAGACCTCCAGCAGCTCCTTGAGGCCGAGGGTGAGCGGCTGGCCGTCCACCAGGGCCACGTTGTTGATGCCGAAGGACTCTTCCATCGGGGTCAGCTTGTAGAGCTGCTCCAGGATGGCCTCCGGCACGAAGCCGTTCTTGATCTCGATGACCAGGCGCAGGCCGTGCTCGCGGTCGGTGAGGTCCTTGACGTCGGCGATGCCCTGGACCTTCTTCGCGTTGACCAGGTCCTTGATCTTCGCGATCACCTTCTCCGGACCGACCGTGAACGGCAGCTCGGTGACGACCAGGCCCTTGCGGCGGGCGGTCACGGTCTCGATCGAGACCGTCGCGCGCATCTTGAAGCTGCCGCGTCCGTTGGCGTACGCGTCCCGGATGCCGTCCAGGCCGACGATCCGGCCGCCGGTGGGCAGGTCGGGGCCCGGGACGTGCTTCATCAGCGCGTCCAGGTCGGCGTTCGGGTGTCTGATCAGGTGGCGGGCCGCCGCGATGACCTCGCGCAGGTTGTGCGGCGGCATGTTCGTCGCCATGCCGACCGCGATGCCCGAGGAGCCGTTGACCAGCAGGTTCGGGAAAGCGGCCGGCAGCGCCACCGGCTCCTGCTCCTGGCCGTCGTAGTTCGGCGTGAAGTCGACCGTGTCCTCGTCGATCGACTCGGTCATCAGGCTCGTCGCCTCGGCCATCCGGCACTCCGTGTACCGCATGGCGGCCGGCGGGTCGTCGTTGCCCAGCGAGCCGAAGTTGCCGTGGCCGTCCACCAGCGGCAGACGCATGGAGAAGGGCTGCGCCATACGCACCAGGGCGTCGTAGATCGACGCGTCGCCGTGCGGGTGCAGCTTGCCCATGACCTCGCCGACGACGCGGGCGCACTTCACATAGCCCCGGTCGCGGCGCAGGCCCATCTCGTTCATCTGGTAGACGATCCGGCGGTGCACGGGCTTGAGACCGTCACGGGCGTCCGGCAGGGCGCGCGAGTAGATGACCGAGTACGCGTACTCGAGGTAGGAGCCACGCATCTCGTCGACGACGTCGATGTCGAGGATCCTCTCCTCGAACGAGTCGTCGGGCGGCGGGGTCTTCGTGCTGCGGCGGGCCATCGCTGCCTGGCTCCTTGCTGAAGCGATTGACGGATCTGACGCGGACCATTGTGGACCGCGGCACTGACACCATGGTCCGCGACCCGGTGGCAACGTGGTCCACGACCCGGTCCCCACGCGCGACGCAGGCTACGTGATCCGCTGTGGGCGTACGTCCGGCGGGAACTTCGCCGCCGCTGCGCGCGCTTGCATACAGTGGCAGGACCGGCAGGAAAACCGCGGTTTCGACGACCGCCTCCGCTCGCGAAGGGACGTACATGCCCATGGGTCACACGACCACAGCCGAGGCAGGCTCCGGGGGCCTGACAGCGACCGAGCACCGCCTGGCCAACGGTCTGCGCGTGGTGCTCTCCGAGGACCACCTGACCCCGGTGGCGGCGGTCTGCCTCTGGTACGACGTCGGCTCGCGCCACGAAGTCAAGGGACGCACCGGTCTGGCTCACCTTTTCGAGCACCTGATGTTCCAGGGCTCCGGTCAGGTGAAGGGCAATGGCCACTTCGAGCTGGTCCAGGGCGCCGGCGGCTCGCTCAACGGCACCACCAGCTTCGAGCGCACCAACTACTTCGAGACCATGCCCGCCCACCAGCTGGAGCTCGCGCTGTGGCTGGAGGCCGACCGCATGGGCTCGCTGCTCGCTGCCCTGGACGACGAGTCGATGGAGAACCAGCGGGACGTCGTCAAGAACGAGCGGCGCCAGCGCTACGACAACGTGCCCTACGGCACCGCCTTCGAGAAGCTGACCGCCCTCGCCTACCCGGAGGGCCACCCCTACCACCACACGCCGATCGGCTCGATGGCGGACCTGGACGCGGCCACCCTGGAGGACGCCCGCCAGTTCTTCCGCACCTACTACGCCCCCAACAACGCGGTGCTCTCCGTGGTCGGCGACATCGACCCCGTGCAGACCCTCGCCTGGATCGAGAAGTACTTCGGGTCCATCCCCGCGCACGACGGCAAGCCCGCGCCGCGCGACGGCTCCCTGCCGGACGTCATCGGCGAGCAGCTGCGCGAGGTCGTCGTGGAGGAGGTCCCGGCGCGCGCCCTGATGGCCGCCTACCGGCTCCCGCACGACGGCACGCGCGCGTGCGACGCGGCCGACGTGGCCCTGACCGTCCTCGGCGGCGGCGAGTCCTCCCGCCTGTACAACCGGCTGGTGCGCCGCGACCGTACGGCCGTTGCGGCCGGCTTCGGCCTGCTGCGCCTGGCCGGCGCCCCCTCGCTGGGCTGGCTGGACGTGAAGACCTCCGGTGACGTCGAGGTGCCGGTCATCGAGACCGCCATCGACGAGGAACTGGCCCGGTTCGCCGAGGAGGGCCCCACGCCCGAGGAAATGGAGCGCGCCCAGGCCCAGTTGGAGCGCGAGTGGCTGGACCGGCTCGGCACGGTCGCCGGCCGCGCCGACGAACTGTGCCGGTACGCCGTCCTGTTCGGCGACCCGCAGCTCGCCCTCACCGCCGTCCAGCGCGTCCTGGCGGTGACCCCGGAGGAGGTCAAGGAGGTCGCCCAGGCCCGCCTGCGCCCCGAAAACCGCGCGGTCCTCGTCTACGAGCCGCTGTCCGCCGAGTCGGCCCAGCACACCGAGGAGGCCGGGCGCGGCGAGGACCCGGAGCAGGAAGCGACCGTAGAGGCCGGCAACGAGAACGACGAGGAGACGGCCAAGTGACCGAGCTCGCCACGATGGACTTCCACCCCCAGCCGCAGGCCGGCGAGGCCAAGCCCTGGGCGTTCCCGGCCCCCGAGCGCGGCACGCTGGACAACGGCCTGACCGTGCTGCGCTGCCACCGCCCCGGCCAGCAGGTCGTCGCCGTCGAGGTGCTGCTGGACGCGCCGCTGGACGCCGAGCCGACCGGCCTGGACGGCGTCGCCACGATCATGGCGCGGGCCTTCTCCGAGGGCACCGACAAGCACTCCGCCGAGGAGTTCGCCGCCGAGCTGGAGCGGGCCGGCGCCACGCTGGACGCGCACGCCGACCACCCCGGCGTCCGGCTCAGCCTGGAGGTCCCGGCCTCCCGCCTGGCCAAGGGCCTCGGCCTGCTCGCCGACGCCATGCGCGCGCCCGCCTTCGCCGAGAGCGAGGTCGAGCGGCTGGTCCGCAACCGCCTGGACGAGATCCCGCACGAGCTGGCCAGCCCCGCCCGCCGGGCCGCCAAGGAACTCTCCAAGGAGCTGTTCCCGGCCACCTCGCGCATGTCCCGCCCGCGCCAGGGCACCGAGGAGACGGTCGAGAAGATCGACGCGGCGGCCGTCCGCGCCTACTACGACCGCCATGTGCGCCCCGCCACGGCCACCGTGGTCGTGGTCGGCGACCTCACCGGCACGGACCTGGACGAGCTGCTCGGCGACACCCTGGGCGCCTGGACGGGCACCCCGGGCAGCCCGCGGCCCGTGCCGCCGGTCAGCGCCGACGACACCGGGCGCGTGGTCATCGTGGACCGGCCCGGTGCCGTGCAGACGCAGCTGCTCATCGGCCGGATCGGCCCCGACCGGCACGACCGCGTGTGGCCCGCCCAGGTGCTCGGCACCTACTGCCTCGGCGGCACCCTCACCTCCCGCCTGGACCGTGTCCTGCGCGAGGAGAAGGGCTACACCTACGGCGTGCGCTCCTTCGGGCAGGTGCTGCGCTCCGCCCCGGACGGCACGGGCGCCTCGATGCTCGCCATCAGCGGCTCCGTGGACACCCCGAACACCGGCCCCGCGCTCGAGGACCTGTGGACGGTGCTGCGTACGCTCGCGGCGGAGGGCCTGACCGACGCCGAGCGGGACGTCGCCGTGCAGAACCTCGTCGGGGTCGCGCCGCTGAAGTACGAGACCGCGGCGGCCGTCGCGGGCACCCTGGCCGACCAGGTCGAGCAGCACCTGCCCGACGACTTCCAGGCCGCGCTCTACCGGCAGCTCGCCGCCACCGGCACCGTGGAGGCCACGGCGGCGGTCGTGAACGCCTTCCCGGTGGACCGTCTGGTGACCGTCCTTGTCGGTGACGCGGCCCAGATCAAGGAGCCGGTCGAGGCGCTCGGCATCGGCGAAGTCACGGTCGTGGCGGCCGAGTAGAGCCCGAGCGCACGCACGCGCGAGTGGGGCCCGGCGACTTACGGGTCGTCAGGGCCCCACGCCTGTGCACCGGCTGTTCCCCAGCCGCTCCCCAGATGTCCGAATTGGGGCGGAGGTTGCCTGTCTGGCCTGTGGGATGCGCTACAAAACTCCGGATCCGTTTGGGCGGGGAAAGCCACCCCCCGTAGCGTCGTGCGGGCTGTTCGTCAGGCAGTGCGCCGCACCCGCGGCACCGGACAGTCATCGCCGAGTCCCCGTACGGCGCGAGCCAGGGGAGCCGGGGACCCACACGTCCCCTGGGGTGAATCGGACTCCCGCGCGTGCGCGAGGGGGTCCGTAGGAGACCTTCCTGCTCCGAACCCGTCAGCTAACCCGGTAGGCGAGAGGGAAGGAAAGGACCAGCCACTTCATGGCGTTCATGTGCGCCACCGGGAAGCACCGCAAGCCCGGCCGGGTCAAGCGCACCACCGCTCAGGCGGCCGGCGTCGCGGCCCTGACCACCGGCGTCATCGGCACCCTCGCGGCCACCCCGTCGCTCGCCGCCGAGAACTCCGTCGAGCAGACCGGCCTCACCCCGGTCATCACCGTGAGCGACGAGATCGCCGAGCAGATCGACGCACAGGCCACCGCGCAGCAGCAGGCCGCCGAGCGGAAGGCGGCCGAGCAGGCCGCGGCCAAGGCCGCCGCCGAGCGGGCGAAGGAGGAGCGCGAGGCCAAGGCGCGCGCCGCCCGCGCGGCTGAGCGCAAGCGCCTGAACGCCTTCGTCGCGCCGATCGCCGACTCGTACGTCTCCACGGGCTACCGCGCCAGCAGCTCCCTGTGGTCCTCCGGCTCCCACACCGGCATCGACTTCCACGCGGCCAGCGGCACCCCGGTGCACGCGGTCGGCCTCGGTACCGTCGTCTCCACGGGCTGGGGCGGCGCGTACGGCAACCAGATAGTGATCCGGATGGCCGACGGCATGTACACCCAGTACGGCCATCTGTCGTCCATCGGCGTCACCGTGGGCCAGCAGGTCGTCCCGGGCCAGCAGATCGGCCTGTCCGGAGCGACCGGCAACGTCACCGGCCCGCACCTCCACTTCGAGGCCCGCACGACCCCGGAGTACGGCTCCGACGTCGACCCCGTCGCCTACCTCCGCCAGCACGGCCTGAGCGTCTGACACGCACCCCGAAGCGGCACTCGCGACGAAGCCCCGGTTCACCGAGCCGGGGCTTCGTCGTTTTTCGCGGCGTCCGCGGTGCCCGCTGACCAAAAAATATCCATGGATTCTGGGCCGCCGTCGGAAATTCCCGCACATTGCAATAGAGTCACGGAACACGCGTCCGTTGTCGACGTTTCACGGGGATTAAGGCGGAGGTCGGTCATGCGTATTCCGGCACACTCGGTGTGCACGGCGATCCGGGACGACATCGTGGCCGGTGTCCACGAGCGCGGCAGCCGCCTCACCGAGGAAGTCCTGGCCCGCCGCTACGGCGTCTCGCGCGTCCCCGTCCGCGAGGCCCTGCGCACCCTGGAGGCCGAGGGCTTCGTGGTGACCCGTCGGCACGCGGGCGCGTGCGTCGCCGAGCCGACCGAGCGGGAGGCCGCCGACCTGCTGGAGATGCGCATGCTCCTGGAGCCGCTCGGCGCCTCACGGGCCGCCCAGCGGCGCACGGAGGCCCATCTGAAGGTGCTGCGCGGCCTGGTGCGGCTCGGCCAGGAGCGGGCCAGGCAGGGCGGCAGCGAGGAACTGCGCTCGCTGGACGGCTGGTTCCACGAGACGCTCGCCCAGGCCTCCGGCAGCCACTCGCTGACCTCGATGCTCACCCAGCTGCGGCACAAGATCGCCTGGATGTACGCGGTGAAGGCCCCGGTCAGCCCGGTGGAGTCCTGGGCCGAGTACGGCGTCATCGTGGACGCGGTGACGCGCGGCGACGGCGAGCGCGCGCGGGCGGTCACCGCCCTGCACATCGAGCGCGCGGCGGGCGCGCACCGGCTGCGGTTCGCCTCCGGCGGGGAGCGCGCGGAGCGTGTGAGGGACTCGCAACATGCCGTAAACACAGCGAGCCCGCGGCATTAACACGGGCGCCGTATACAAAGAGGGGATATTCGGAGGGACGCGCATTTCCGCTGCCCTATTTCGGCGTGCCGTGAATTCAGGCAGGTGCGTAAATTCGCGTGCGAATCAGTCCGGCGCGAAAACGCGGAAGCCGCGCCCCCGATTCCGGGGACGCGGCTTCCTGGCGCGACTCAGACGGTCTCGGGCAGTTCCTCAAGGCCCTCGGCGACCAGCTTGGCCAGACGGTCCAGGGCGGCGTCCGCGCCCTCGGCGCCGGAAGCGAGGACGATCTCCTCGCCGCCCTGGGCGCCCAGGCTGAGGACCGCCAGCATGGAGGCCGCGTTGACGGGGTTGCCGTCGGCCTTGGCGATCGTCACCGGGACGCCTGCGGCCGTGGCGGCTCGGACGAAGATGGAGGCGGGGCGGGCGTGGAGGCCCTCGGCCCAGCCGACGTTGACGCGGCGCTCAGCCATGTGATGCTGCCCTTCAGGTTCTCAGGGTTGTCTAGACCAGTTTCCCACATCGTGAAGCAAGTCCGGAGGGGACCTTCGTCACCCTCCGGCCGTGTCGCCGGACCGCGGCCTCGATCCGGCTTCCGTCCCCCCACAGACTGCCTCGCGCCGTTGCCGGGGGCGAGCCGTACGCTGGGGCCCATGCAGACCCCGGCGGACCGGCACGACCGGCACGAGTACCCCGCCCACTGGGAGGCCGACGTGGTGCTGCGCGACGGCGGCACCGCACGCGTGCGGCCCATCACCGTCGATGACGCCGACCGCCTGGTCAGCTTCTACGAGGGGGTCTCGGACGAGTCGAAGTACTACCGCTTCTTCGCGCCGTACCCCCGGCTCTCCGCCAAGGACGTCCACCGCTTCACGCACCACGACTTCGTGGACCGGGTGGGGCTCGCGGCCACCGTCGGCGGCGAGTTCATCGCCACTGTGCGCTACGACCGCATCGGCCCCGACGGAATGCCCGCCTCCGCACCGGCCGACGAGGCCGAGGTCGCCTTCCTCGTGCAGGACGCCCACCAGGGCCGCGGGGTCGCCTCCGCTCTCCTGGAGCACATCGCCGCCGTGGCGCGCGAGCGCGGGATCCGCCGCTTCGCCGCCGAGGTGCTGCCCGCCAACACCAAGATGATCAAGGTGTTCACGGACGCCGGGTACACCCAGAAGCGCAGCTTCGAGGACGGCGTCGTACGCCTGGAGTTCGACCTGGAACCCACCGACCGCTCCCTCGCCGTGCAACGCGCGCGTGAGCAGCGCGCCGAGGCCCGTTCGGTACGACGGCTGCTGGCACCCGGCTCCGTGGCCGTCGTCGGCGTCGGCCGCGCGCCCGGCGGGGTCGGCCGCAGCGTCCTGGCCAACCTCCGGGACGCCGGCTACACGGGCCGGCTGTACGCCGTGAACAAGGCCTTCCCCGAGGACGTCGAGGGCGTCGACGGGGTGCCCGCGCACCGGTCGGTGCGGGAGATCGAGGGGCACGTCGACCTCGCGGTCGTCGCCGTCCCGGCCGAGTACGTCCCCGCCGTGGTCGCCGAGTGCGGCGAACACGGCGTCCAGGGACTCGTCGTCCTCTCCGCCGGCTACGCGGAGAGCGGGCCCGAGGGACGTGAGCGGCAGCGTGCGCTCGTGCAGCAGGCGCGCGCGTACGGCATGCGGATCATCGGCCCGAACGCCTTCGGGGTCATCAACACCGCCCCGGACGTCCTGCTGAACGCCTCGCTCGCCCCCGAGATGCCCCGCCCGGGGCGCATCGGCCTGTTCGCGCAGTCCGGCGCCATCGGCATCGCCCTGCTGTCGGGTCTGCACCGGCGCGGGGGAGGCGTCACGGGGGTCACCGGCGTGTCCACGTTCGTGTCCGCCGGCAACCGCGCGGACGTCTCCGGCAACGACGTCCTCCAGTACTGGTACGACGACCCCGAGACCGACGTCGTCCTCATGTACCTGGAGTCCATCGGCAACCCGCGCAAGTTCACCCGCCTCGCCCGGCGGACCGCGGCGGCGAAGCCGTTGGTCGTGGTGCAGGGGGTCGGCTCGGCCCCCCAGGGGCACGCGGTCCGGGCCACCCGGCTGCCCCATGCCACCGTCTCCGCGCTGCTCCGGCAGGCCGGTGTGATCCGGGTGGACACGATCACCGAGCTGGTCGACGCGGGCCTGCTGCTCGCCCGCCAGCCCCTGCCCGCGGGGCCGCGCGTGACGATCCTCGGGAACTCGGAGTCGCTGGGCGTGCTGACGTACGACCGGTGCCTCGCGGAGGGGTTGCGGCCGTCACTGCCGCTGGACCTGACGACGGGGGCGCGGGCGGAGGACTTCCATCGGGCGCTGGCCGCTGCGCTGGCGGACGACACGTGCGATGCCGTTGTGGTCACCGCGATCCCTGCCATTGGGGAGGGGTCGGCGGGGGATGCGGAGTTGGCCGAGGCGTTGCGCTCGGCTGCGGCGGCCGTTCCTGGTAAGCCGGTGCTGGTGGTGCATGTGGAGCTCGGGGGGCTGGCCGAGGCGTTGTCGGCTGCGACGAGTACCGCACCTCGGGCCGTCGAGAAGGCACCCGGCGCCGCAGGCGGCGCCCACCCGTTCCCCCCTGCGGAACGACTGCCCACCGCGGTGGAAGGCTCGGCTCCCGAGGACAGCCGTCTCATCCCCGCCTACCCCGCCGCCGAACGCGCCGTCCGGGCTCTCGCCGAAGCCGTCAAGTACGGGCAGTGGCGGCGGGAGGCGGCCGATCCCGGGAAGGTGCCGGAGTACGACGACATCGACGAGAAGGGGGCCGCCGAGCTGATCGGTGAGTTGCTCGCGCGCGGGGAGGGGCTCACCATCCCGGCCGCGGAGACCTGCGAGCTGCTCGCCAAGTACGGCATCCACGTCCGCCGCGCGCTCCCCGCCCCGACCGCCGACGCCGCCGCCGGGGCCGCCCGCTCCCTCGGCTACCCGGTGGCCCTCAAGGCCACCGCCCCGCACCTCAGACACCGCGCCGACCTGGGCGGCGTACGGCTCGACCTGGCCGACGAGGAGCAACTGCGCCGTGCATACGCGGAGCTGACGGAACTGTTCGGCGGCCCGGAGGACCTGCGCCCGGTGGTGCAGGGAATGGCACCCCGGGGTGTCGACACGGTCGTACGGGCGGTGATCGACCCGGCAGCCGGGGCCGTGCTGTCCTTCGGGCTGGCCGGCGCCGCCTCACAGCTGCTCGGGGACATGGCGCACCGGCTGATCCCGGTCATCGACCGGGAAGCGGCCTCGCTGGTGCGGTCGATCCGGACGGCACCGCTGCTCTTCGGCTGGCGCGGCTCCACGCCCGTCGACACCCCCGCCCTGGAAGAGCTGCTGCTGCGCGTGTCCCGGCTGGTCGACGACCACCCGGAGGTCGTCGCGGTCACCCTGGAGCCGGTGGTCGTGGCCGCACACGGCGTGAGCGTCCTCGGCGCCACCGTCCGCCTCGCACCCCCGCCGGCCCGCGACGACCTCGGCCCCCGCACCCTGCCGGCGTACTGAGCGGCGAAGGGGGGCAGGGCATGGAGATCGCCGGACGGGAACTGCCCGGAGGCAGCTGATGGGACCGGGAAGCGATCGTCTGGGACCCGGGACAGCTGCGGCCGGCCGCCGGACACGGCCTCACCCACCACCACGGCGCGGAGCTGCCGAGGCCCGCGCGCGGGCGTGCGGGTCGCAGCGGGTACCCGCGACTGGCCCGGACCCCCCTTGCCCACGGATTAGGATGGACGCCATGGCCAAGACCAGTACGACGACCCAGGGGCTGCGCACGGCGATCGAGCGCAGCGGCTACTACCCGGCCCTCGTGTCCGAGGCGGTGGAGGCCGCCGTGGGCGGCGAGCCGATCCGGTCGTACCTGGTCCACCAGGAGACCACGTTCGACCAGAACGAGGTGCGTCGGCACGTGACCGTGCTGGTCCTCACCGAGAACCGCTTCATCGTCAGCCACACCGACGAGCAGGCTGCCGACAGCACCTCCCCGGCACCGTACGCCACGACCTCCACCGAGTCCGTGAAGCTCGGCCGGATCTCCTCCGTCGTGGTCAGCCGCGTGGTCTCCAACCCGGAGCAGTACACGCCGGGCACGCTGCCCCGCGAGGTCGTGCTCACCATCGGCTGGGGCGCGGTCAGCCGCATCGACCTGGAGCCCGCCGCCTGCGGCGACCCCAACTGCGACGCCGACCACGGCTACACGGGCAACTCCACGGCGGACGACCTCAGCCTGCGCGTCAGCGAGGCCGGGGACGGCCCGGAGACGGTGCGCCAGGCGCTCGCCTTCGCACAGGCCCTTTCCGAGGCAACCGCGGACCTCGCGCGCTGATGTCCCAGCTCTCCGCCTGGGACCACCCGGAACCGCTCGCCCTGGACACCGCGCCGCTGCCCGCGTACGGCACCGGCTCCCTCGCCGACCTGCTGCCCACCCTGGCCGCCGGGATGGGCGTGCCCGGCATGACCGCCGCGATCCCGGAGCTGACCCCGGCCGACCGGGTCTGCGTGTTCCTGGTCGACGGGCTCGGCTGGGAACAGCTCGTGGCCCACCCGGACGAGGCTCCCTTCCTGGCCTCACTGCTCGGCACCTCCCGCGGCGGCACCGGGCGCCCGCTCACGGCCGGCTACCCGGCGACCACCGCGACCTCCCTCGCCTCCGTCGGCACCGGCCTGCCGCCGGGCGCCCACGGTCTGCCCGGCTACACCGCCCGCAACCCGGCCACCGGTCAGCTGATGAACCAGCTCCGCTGGCAGCCGTACACCGACCCGCGCCCCTGGCAGCCGTACCCCACGGTCTTCCAGCTGGCCCACGAGGCCGGGGTGCACACCGCCCAGGTGTCCTCGCCCGCCTTCCAGCACACCCCGCTCACCAAGATCGCGCTCAGCGGCGGCACCTTCCACGGGCGGCTCACCGGCGAGGAGCGCATGGACCTCGCGGCCGAGCAACTCGCCGCCGGGGACCGCTCCTTGGTGTACACGTACTACGCCGAGCTGGACGGCTCCGGACACCGCTACGGCGTCGCCTCCGACACCTGGCGCGGCCAGCTCATGTACGTCGACCGGCTGGCCCAGCGCCTCGCCGAGCAGCTGCCGCCGCGCAGCGCGCTCTACGTCACCGCAGACCACGGCATGGTCGACATCCCGTTCGACGAGCAGCACCGCATCGACTTCGACGAGGACTGGGAGCTGCGCGCCGGGGTCGCCCTGCTGGGCGGCGAGGGCCGGGCGCGCCATGTGTACGCGGTGCCGGGCGCCGAGAACGACGTACTGACCGTCTGGCGCGAGGTGCTCGGCGAGCAGTTCTGGGTGGCCTCGCGGGACGAGGCGATCGAGGCGGGCTGGTTCGGGCCGCAGGTGGACGAGCGCGTGTACGCGAGGATCGGAGACGTGGTCGCGGCGGCACACGACGACGTCCTGATCATCGCCACCGAGAAGGAGCCGAAGGAGTCCGCGCTGGTGGGCAACCACGGCTCGATGACCCCGGCCGAGCAGCTGGTCCCGCTGCTCGAAGCCCGCTCCTGACGGCTCCCGAACCTCCCCGACCGCCCGCCCTTCCCATCTCCTCACCGAAAGGTGCTCAACTCCTCATGCCCGAGCTGGTGTTCTTCTCCGGAACGATGGACTGCGGGAAGTCGACGCTGGCTCTGCAGATCGAGCACAACCGCTCGACGAGAGGTCTGGTCGGCATGATCTTCACCCGGGACGACCGCGCGGGCGAGGGCAAGTTGTCCTCCCGGCTCGGCCTGGTCACCGACGCGGTGGAGGTCCAGGACGGCCAGGACCTGTACGCCTACCTGGTGGACCACCTCTCGCAGGGCGGCCGGGCGGACTATGTGATCGCGGACGAGGCGCAGTTCCTCGTGCCCGAGCAGATCGACCAGCTCGCGCGCGTGGTCGACGACCTGGGTGTGGACGTCTACGCCTTCGGGATCACCACGGACTTCCGCTCCAAGCTCTTCCCGGGCTCGCAGCGGCTCGTGGAGCTCGCCGACCGTATCGAGGTGCTCCAGGTCGAGGCGCTGTGCTGGTGCGGCGCCCGGGCCACGCACAACGCCCGCACGGTCGGCGGGCAGATGGTGGTCGAAGGCGCCCAGGTGGTCGTCGGAGACGTCAACCAGTCCGCGGGCGAGGTCGGCTACGAGGTGCTGTGCCGGCGCCACCACCGGCGTCGTATGACGAGCGCCTCTGCGCGCGCGGCGGCCCTGTCCCCGGACGTCCTGCCCGTCTCTCCTTCCTGAGCACTCACCTCTCCTGCCCGAGTACTCATCGCGGGCTCTGGACCACCGAGAACACGGCCCCCTCCGGGTCCGCGACCGTCGCGACCCGGCCGTGGGCGCTGTCGCGGGCCGGCCGCAGGACCTGGCCGCCCAGGCCTGTGACCTGGTGCAGCGTTTCATCGGTGTCGGCGACCTCGAAGTACGTGAGCCAGTGCGGCCCCCGGTCGCGGGGGAGGGCGTGGCCCACGCCGTGCAGACCGGCCACCGGGCGTCCGCCGATGTGCAGGGTCACGTAGTCGAAGTCGGCCGAAACCCACGGCTCCTCCTCGTAGCCGAACACGCTCTCGTAGAACTTGGCGACGCTCACCGTCTCGAAGGTGAGCAGCTCGTTCCACGCGGGCGTGCCGGGCACTCCGGTGACCTCCGTGCCGAGGTGCGCGGCCCCCTGCCAGATCCCGAACACCGCCCCGGACGGGTCAGCGGCGATGGCCATGCGTCCGGCGATGCGCCCGGCCTCGGGCGCGTCCAGCGGGCCGACGGCCACCGTGCCGCCGCACAGCCGTACGGCATCGGCCGTCCGGTCCACGTCGTCCGAGGCGAGGTAGGGCGTCCAGGCGACCGGCAGCCTGCGGTCCGGGGGCAGCTGGCCGATGCCCGCCACCTCCTGCCCGTCGAGCAGCGCCCGCACGTACGGGCCGAGCTGGTGCGGACCCGGCCGGAACTCCCAGCCGAACAGCTCCCCGTAGAACTCCTCGGTCGCGCTCAGTCCGTGCACCATCAGGCTCGCCCAGCAGGGCGTGCCGGGCGCGCACGGCGCATGCGGGCCGGCCGACTCCCGTGCCTCGGTCATCGATCACTCTCTCCCCGGCCTCTCGTGGTGGCCGTGTCGCTTCCGCTCCCCGGAAGGGGTGTGCCGCCGCGTGGCGGCTTCTCCGGGAGGTTGCCCGATCTGTCGTCTTATTGCCGTTTCGTGACGATTGACGACGTGTGTCCATCAGCTGTACAGCATGTGCTCGATCCCATACGCCTCGTGATCGAGTCTGTGTGGCCGAGCAGAGTAGCCGGACCTGGACGCCGCGGCCACCCCTGGCGTATGCATGGACGCCATGACAGCCATCATCACCGCAACCGAACTGGCACTTGACCTGAACGGGACGCACCCGCCCGTCCTGCTCGACGTCCGCTGGCAGCTGAGCGTGGCGAAGGCGGCGGGGGCCCCGGCCTTCGACGGACGGGCCGCGTACGAGGCCGGGCACATCCCCGGCGCGGTCTTCGTCGATCTGGACCGGGAGCTCGCCTCGGCCCCCGGCGCACACGGCCGGCACCCGCTTCCGGATCTCACGGAGTTCGGCGCGGACATGCGCCGCGCGGGCGTGTCGGCCACCCGGCCGGTCGTCGTGTACGACGGCGGGCAGGGCTGGGCCGCGGCGCGCGCCTGGTGGATGCTGCGCTGGACGGGTCACCCGGACGTGCGGGTCCTCGACGGCGGGTTGCCGTCCTGGGACGGCGAGTTGACGACGGAGGTGCCCGAGCCGGCGGCGGGCGACTTCGTGCCGAAGCCGGACGCCGCGGGCTTCCTCGATGCCGACGGGGCCGCCGCGCTGGCGCGCTCGGGTGTGCTGCTCGACGCGCGCGCGGGGGAGAGGTACCGCGGCGAGGTCGAGCCGATCGACCGGGTCGGCGGGCACATCCCGGGGGCGGTGTCGGCGCCGACGACGGAGAACGTGGGCCCCGACGGCCGTTTCCTGCCCGCGGCCGAACTGCGGGACCGTTTCAAGGCCCTTGGGGTGCTGGAGGCGCCCGAGGTGGGCGTCTACTGCGGTTCGGGCGTCTCGGGCGCGCACGAGGTGCTGGCCCTCGCGGTGGCGGGCATTCCGGCTGCCCTCTACGTGGGCTCCTGGTCGGAGTGGTCCGCGGACCCGTCCCGCCCGGTGGCGGTGGGCCCGGACCCGCAGTAGCGAGCAGCGGAACGAGGGGGCACGCGCGCGTGCCCCCTCTTCGCGGACCGTACGGCCTTCGCGGACCGTACGGCCGTACTACTCCTGCTTCTTGCGTCGCGTCCCGAACACGATCTCGTCCCAGCTCGGGACGGCGGCCCGGCGGCCGGGGCGGACGCCGTCGGCCTCGGCCTGGCGGTCGGTGGCGCCGATCAGCCGGTCGCGGTGGCTGCCCACCGAGCGCGGCATGAGGACGTCCGCGTAGGCGGAGCCGGCCGAGGCGGCGGGCGCCGGGGGCTCCTCCGTCGCAGGCTCGTCGGACGGTTCCTCGACAGGTTCCGCCGGGCGTTCCGGCACGACCAGGTCGCCCCGGAAGCTCGGTACCGCCTCCAGGAGGCTGGTCAGCGAGTCGCGCTCGCCCGTGGTCTCCTCGGCGGGCTCGGACGCCTGCGCGGGGAGGCTCGGCCGCTCCCGGTCGCCCCGGTCGAGGGTGCGATCCAGCGGGCGGTCGCGCGGCAGCCGGGCGATGCGCGGCACGAACGGAAAGCTCGGCTCCGGTACGGCGAGGTCGTCGGACTCGCCGATCAGCGAGCGCGCCTCGTCGTCCACGGCCTGGACGAGCCGCCTGGGCGGGTCGTACGTCCAGCTCGCCGAGTGCGGTTCGCCCGCGACCCGGTAGACGAGCATGACCTCCCAGGTGCCGTCGTCGCGGCGCCAGGAGTCCCACTGGACGGTGTCCTTCTCGGCACCGCGCAGCAGCAGTCGCTCCTGGACGGCCTCGCCGAGCAGCGGGCCGGAGTTCTCGCCGGGGCGGCGGACCGGGGTCTTGCGGGCCCGCTCGGCCATGAAGGCCCGCTCGGCCAGCACCGGACCCTCGAAGCGCCGGACCCGCTCGACGGGGATGCCGGCGAGCTGCGCGACCTCTTCGGCGGTGGCACCGGCGCGTATACGCGCCTGGATGTCACGCGGGCGGAGATGGCTCTCCACCTCGATCTCGATCTGGCCGAGGCGGGGCCGGTCGCCGCGCACGGCGGCGCGGAGCCGTTCGTCGATCGGAAGCGTGTACTCCGTTGCGTCGGCAGCCTTGAGCACCAGCCGTGTGCCGTCATTCGAGACGGCCACGACACGCAGTTCGGGCATGGGGACCTCCCGGGTGGTGCCTGCCGACGTCACGTGCGTCGCTGCTTCCGCTAGTCGAGTGTGGCCTGCCCGGGTGCAGCCTGCCACAACCTTGCCGAGTTGCCCGGCGTGTCGGGCACGGGCCCTGGGTCGCCGTTATGGCACGGTTACCTATTCGCAACGCTAAGTGACAAACTCCGTCACCCTGTGCAACTAGCCCCCTCCCGGCGGTCCTGCAAGGCCCCGGACACCCTGGTGGGGGACCGGACCCAGGGCTCGCAACAGTACTCCATTTGGACCACGTGCGTGGATTGGCGCGCCGCCCAACTTCTGGCAAGGCGTGCGACTTGGCCGTCGCGACCGGGTTCTGTCGATCACGAACGTGGCGAAGTTCACGTAATCTCCTGAAACGGAACTAATGGTTTCGCGTGTACGTCCCTTTCTGGTGCAGACGGTCGATCAGGACGATCAAGTGCGGGAAAGGCAGGCAGGTTCCGGGTATGCGTGAAATGCCCGACGCGAGGCGGAAGCGGATCGAGCTGAGCGTCCCCCAGGTCGCGGGCAGTGCCCTGGCGGCGGTCGTGGCGGCCAAACTGGCCTCGTATTTCGGGGTGTACGGCACGATCCTCGGCGCCGGCGTCGTCAGTGTCGTCGCCACCTGCGGTGGTCCCCTGTTCCAGCACTTCTTCCGGCGGACGGGGGAGCAACTGCGGGAGACGGCGACGGCCTCCCGGCCGGTGGGACGGCAGGTGGCACAAGTGCCGCTGCCGCCGGGCGAGTTCACGCCGGGCACCGTCTACCGCACGCGTGCGAGGAGCTGGCAGCGGCCCGCCCTTGCGGTCGCCGTCGTCTTCGGGGTCACCATGGGCGGCATCACGGCGTACGAGCTGGTGTCCGGGAGCAGCTTCAGTGGCGGCCGGGGGACGACGGTCAGCGACGCCGTCGCCGGCCGGGGGCCGTCCCACGCGAAGCCCGATGAGGTACCGGCCCCTTCGCGCACGCCGTCCGTCGAGCGCACCCCTGATGCCCACGGCGGCACGGCCCGCGGCGCGACGCCCACGCCTGACGGCTCCCCGAGCGACGAGCCGAGCGCGGAGCCGAGTGTGGCCCCGGCCGGCCCGACCCCCACGCCCGGCCAGTCGTCCGCGAGCCCTACGCCCCCAGAACCCTCCGCAAGTAGTCGTTCTGGAACAGCCGTTCCGGGTCAAGACGGTCCCGCAGCGCCGTGAACTCGGCGAAACGCGGATAGACCTGGGCGAAGTACTCCGCATCCCGCGTGTGCACCTTGCCCCAGTGCGGCCGGCCCTCGTGCGCGGTGAAGATGCGCTCGGCGGCGGTGAAATAGGCCTGGTACGGCGCGCCCCGGTACATGTGTACGGCGACGTACGCGCTGTCCCGGCCGGAGGCGGTGGACAGAGTGATGTCGTCGGCCGGGGCGGTGCGCACCTCGACCGGGAAGCTGATCCGCAGCCCGGAGCCGTCGATCATGGCCTTCAGCTCGCGCACCGTCTCGGCCAGGGCCGCGCGCGGGACGGCGTACTCCATCTCCACGAAGCGCACCCGGCGCGGCGAGGTGAAGACTTTGTAAGGGATGTCGGTGTACGTCCGCGCGGACAGGGCCTTGCTGGAGATCTGCGCGATCGCCGGGACGGTGGCGGGGGCGGCGCGCCCGACCCACTGGGCCACCTGGAAGACGCCGTTGGAGAGGAACTCGTCCTCGAACCAGCCGGCCAGCTGCCCCACCGGCTGCTCGGGACCCGCGCTGCGGTTGTTGCGCTTGGTGTTGGTGCTGCCGGTGTGCGGGAACCAGTAGAACTCGAAGTGCTCGTTCTCGGCCCACAGTTGGTCGAACTCGGCGAGGACCCGGTCGAGCGGCATCGGCTCCTCACGCGCGGTGAGCAGGAAGAGGGGCTCCACGGCGAAGGTGATCGCGGTGACGACGCCGAGGGCGCCCAGGCCTATGCGGGCCGCCGCGAAGACCGCGCGTTCTTCTTCGGTCCCCTGCTCCGAGCAGGTGAGCACCGAGCCGTCGGCGAGGACGAGTTCGAGTCCTTTGATCTGCGCGGCGATCGAGGCCGACTCGCGGCCCGTGCCGTGGGTGCCCGTGCTGGTGGCCCCGGAGACGGTCTGCTCCATGATGTCGCCCATGTTGGTGAGCGACAGACCCTCACGCGCGAGGGCCGCGTTGAGTCGCTTGAGCGGGGTGCCCGCCTCGACCGTGACAGTCATGGAGTCCCGGTCAATGTTGCGGATACCGGTCAACAGTTGAGGGTGGATCAAGAGACCGTCGGTGGCGGCGATCGACGTGAAGGAGTGCCCGGTGCCGACCGCCTTCACCTTGAGGCCGTCCTCGCGGGCCCGGCGCACCGCCGCGGCCAGCTCCTCCACGGAGGCCGGCGCGACCTGCCGCGCGGGGCGCGCCGCGACAGTGCCGCTCCAGTTACGCCAGGTGCCGCTCTTTCCGCTCGCTGTGCTGCTCAACGATGCCTCCCCGACTCGCGGCCGGCCTGCGGAGCCGGCGGTACCCGAGGAAACCGACCGCGACCGCGACGGCCCCGGACACGGCCGGAACCCCGTACCCGGCGCGCGCACCGGCCGAGTCGATCACCCAGCCGGCCACGGAGGAGCCGAGCGCGATCCCGACCGCGAGGCCGGTGCTCACCCAGGTCATGCCCTCGGTGAGCTGCGCGCGAGGTACGTGCTCTTCGATGAGGGACATCGTCGTGATCATCGTCGGCGCGATGGACAGCCCCGCAACGAACAGCGCCACGGCCAGAAGCGGCAGGTTTCCGACCAGTAGGAGGGGGATCATACTCACGGCCATCGCCGTCACGCCCAGCAGCCACCGGCGTTCCGGCGGCCCCGCGAGCCGCAGCAGGCCGAAGATCACTCCGGCCACACAGGAACCCGCCGCGTACAGGGAGAGGACCACGCTCGCGGCGGCCTTGTGGCCGCGTTCGTCGGCGAAGGCCACGGTGACCACGTCGATCGCCCCGAAGATCGTCCCCGTGGCCACGAAGGTCGCCACCAGCACCTGGAGCGCGCGCGAGCGCAGGGCCGAACCGCCGCCGTCCTGCACGCGCGGGTGAGGCTCCGGCTCGGTGGCGCGCTGGGCGGTCAGCCAGAAGACACCGGCGGTCAGGAAGCAGGCGGCCAGCAGCGGGCCCGCCTCCGGGAACCAGGCCGTGGACAGACCGATGGAGACGATCGGCCCGAAGACGAAGCAGACCTCGTCGGCGACCGACTCGAACGAGTACGCGGTGTGCAGCTTCGGCGTGCCCCGGTACAGGGCCGCCCAGCGGGCCCGGACCATCGCGCCCAGGCTCGGCACCGAGCCGATGCCGGCGGCACACACGAACAGCACCCAGTCCGGCCACCGCCAGTGCGCGGCGAGCAGCAGTCCGGCCGCCGCGGTGAGCGCCACCAGGGTCGCCGGGCGCAGCACCCGGCGCTGCCCGTGCCGGTCCACCAGCCGGGAGACCTGGGGCCCGATCGCCGCGGCGGACAGCGCGATGGTGGCCGACAGCGCGCCCGCGAGCCCGTACCGCCCGGTGAGCTGGGAGACCATCGTGATGACGCCGATGCCCATCATCGACAGCGGCAGCCGGCCGAGGAAGCCGGCGGCGGAGAAGGCCTTGGTGCCGGGCTCGGCGAACAGGGCGCGGTAGGGGCTGGGCACGCGGGTCTCCGTAAGGCGTAAAGAGGGTTGTTACAGCTTACGGGTTAGGTAATCCTAAGTCATCCGATTTTCGGCCCGGGATTTATCCCCGCAAATATCCCTAATCCGACTCTTCACCCTGCTGTTTCCTGGCTGTCAGTACCGGGTGGCAGGATCGGGGCATGCCAGACGCGCTCGATGCCACCCCGTACGACGCCCTGCTCCTGCTCTCCTTCGGCGGCCCCGAAGGCCCGGACGACGTGGTCCCGTTCCTGGAGAACGTCACGCGCGGGCGCGGCATCCCGAAGGAACGCCTGAAGGAAGTCGGGCAGCACTACTTCCTGTTCGGCGGGGTCAGCCCGATCAACGACCAGAACCGCGCCCTGCTGGACGCCCTTCGCAAGGACTTCGCCGAACACGGCCTGAACCTGCCTGTCTACTGGGGCAACCGCAACTGGGCGCCGTACCTCACGGACACCCTGCGCGAGATGGTCGCCGACGGCCGCCGCCGCATCCTGGTGCTCGCCACCAGCGCCTACGCCTCCTACTCGGGCTGCCGCCAGTACCGCGAGAACCTCGCCGACGCGCTGGCCGCCCTGGAGAGCGAGGGCCTGGAGCTGCCGAAGATCGACAAGCTGCGGCACTACTTCAACCACCCGGGCTTCGTCGAGCCCATGACCGACGGGGTGCTGAACGCCCTCGCCGACCTCCCCGAGGACGTCCGCGCGGGCGCCCACATCGCCTTCACCACCCACTCCATCCCGACCGCCGCCGCCGACACCTCCGGCCCGGTCGAGGCGCACGGCGAGGGCGGCGCCTACGTCGAGCAGCACCTGGACGTGGCCCAGCTGATCGCCGACGCCGTCCGCGAGCGCACCGGCGTCGACCACCCCTGGCGGCTCGTCTACCAGTCCCGCTCCGGCGCCCCGCACATCCCGTGGCTGGAGCCGGACATCTGCGACCACCTGGAGGAGCGGCAGGCCGCCGGCGCCCCCGCCGTGGTCATGGCGCCCATCGGCTTCGTCTCCGACCACATGGAGGTCCTGTACGACCTCGACACCGAGGCCAAGGCCAAGGCCGAGGAGCTGGGCCTGCCCGTACGCCGCTCGGCCACGGTCGGCGCCGACCCGCGGTTCGCCGCCGCCGTCCGCGAGCTGATCCTGGAGCGCGCCGCCGTGGAGCGCGGACAGGACGTCACCCCCTGCGCCCTCGGCGCGCTCGGCCCGAGCCACCAGCTGTGCCCCGTCGGCTGCTGCCCGGCCCGCACCCCGCACCCCGCCGCCGCGGGTGCCGACAGCCCCTACGCGTGAGGAGACCCGTGTCCGACGCCCTCCACAGGGAACTGCTCGAACTCGCCCAGGAGGCCGCCCGCCGCGCCGGCGAGCTGCTGCGGGACGGCCGCCCGGCCGACCTGGCCGTGGCGAAGACCAAGTCCAGCCCGATCGACGTCGTCACCGAGATGGACATCGCGGCGGAGAAGCTGATCACCGACCTGATCTCCGGCGAGCGCCCCGACGACGGCTTCCTCGGGGAGGAGGGCGCCGCCGTCGAGGGCAGCAGCGGAGTGCGCTGGGTGATCGACCCGCTCGACGGCACGGTGAACTACCTGTACGGGCTGCCGACCTGGGCGGTGTCCATCGCAGCCGAGCGGGACGGCGAGGCCGTCGCCGGGGTCGTCGCGGCCCCGATGCGCGGCGAGACGTACCACGCGGTGCGCGGCGGCGGAGCCTGGGCCACGGGCGCCTGGGAGGGCGAGCGCGCGCTGTCCGGCCGTCCCGCGCCCCCGCTGGACCAGGCGCTGGTCTCCACCGGCTTCAACTACGTCGCCGAGGTCCGCGCCCACCAGGCCGAGGTGGCCGGCCGGCTGATCCCCCTGGTCCGGGACATCCGGCGCGGGGGCTCGGCGGCGATCGACCTGTGCGACGTGGCCTGCGGCCGGCTCGACGGGTACTACGAGCGGGGGCTCAACGCCTGGGACGTCGCCGCCGGGGACCTGATCGCCCGCGAGGCCGGCGCCCTGACCGGTGGACGGCCCGGAGAGCGGCCGTCGCGCGAGCTGACGGTCGCGGGTACGCCGGGCGTCTTCGAGCCCCTCCAGCGGTTGCTGGAGGACTTCGGGGCCTGGCACGACTGAGGGCCTGCCGACAGCCGGAAACGCAAAGGGACCCCGACGCTGGATTCGTCGGGGTCCCTTCCTGCGCTTCGGGCCGGTCAGGCGTGCGAGGCGCCGACCTCCACACCGTGTTCGGCGGCGAGACGGCGCAGGTCGTCGAGTTCGGCCTGCTCCACCTCCACCAGGAAGTCGTCGCCCTCGTCACGAGCCCGCGACAGGTCGGACTCGGTCGCCTTTATGCGCTGCAGAAGTCCCGTCGTGAATGCGTCCATGCTGCGCCCCCTCGTCCTGGGTCGTGGGTCGGTGGCACGGGGGTGTGCCGTTCGGAAGGGGCGATCACGTCTCTCGCGGGTGCCCAGCGCTGCCCGGCCGGGCGGCGACGGTGCCGGACACCCACGCCCACGCTGCGAAGCGACGGCGGTGTACCGCATGGTGCTGCGGCACATGCAGAGCGTGATCGCGGGGTGTAACAGCCGTCCTCCCCCCGCTCCCTTCCGCGGAAACCTCAACCGGAAGAGAAAATCTCGCATTCCCGCCCGGTCGCCTCGATCCCTGCGGTCCGGGCACCCGTCTTACAGCCGACTTATGGCCGAAAAGGGCAGGATGGAGGTCACATCCCATCTCAGCCCTGCCCGCGCGCGCTCACGGCGCGCTACGCGGGTGGACACAGGAAGGACAAGCGACGTGCGCGTACTCGTCGTCGAAGACGAGCAGTTGCTCGCCGATGCGGTGGCCACCGGACTGCGCCGGGAGGCCATGGCCGTCGACGTCGTGTACGACGGTGCGGCCGCCCTGGAGCGCATCGGCGTCAACGACTACGACGTGGTCGTCCTCGACCGCGACCTCCCGCGCGTGCACGGCGACGACGTCTGCCGCAAGATCGTCGAGCTGGGCATGCCCACGCGCGTGCTCATGCTCACCGCCTCCGGCGACGTCAGCGACCGCGTCGAGGGCCTGGAGATCGGCGCCGACGACTACCTGCCCAAGCCGTTCGCCTTCAGCGAGCTGATCGCGCGCGTGCGCGCCCTCGGCCGCCGTACGAGCGTGCCCCTGCCGCCGGTCCTGGAGCGCGCCGGCATCAAGCTCGACCCCAACCGCCGCGAGGTCTTCCGCGACGGCAAGGAGGTCCAGCTCGCGCCCAAGGAGTTCGCGGTGCTGGAGGTGCTGATGCGCAGCGAGGGCGCTGTCGTGTCGGCCGAGCAGCTGCTGGAGAAGGCCTGGGACGAGAACACCGACCCGTTCACCAACGTGGTGCGGGTGACGGTCATGACGCTGCGCCGCAAGCTGGGCGAGCCGCCCGTCATCGTCACCGTGCCCGGCTCCGGCTACCGGATCTGATCCCCGTGGCCGCGACACCCGCGCCGCCCCAGGCGCCACCGAAACCCACCTGGGACCCCAGGAGGCCGCAGGCCCCTCTTCCCTGGCTGCGCCCGACCATCCGGATACGGCTCACGCTGCTGTACGGCGGCATGTTCCTGATCGCCGGCATCCTGCTGCTGTCGATCATCTACCTGCTGGCCGCGCAGGCGATCAACACCGGAAACCAGCCGCTGTTCAAGATCGTCAGCTTCCCGACGGGCTCTCAGCTGAAGATCACCAGCGCCAACTGCCCCGCGATCAACACGGCCAACACGGCCCAGCTGTCGCTGCAGGACTTCAACGACGCGATCAGCCAGTGCACCGACCTGCAGCGCCAGGCGGCCCTGAACGACCTGCTCAGCCGCTCCCTGCTGGCCCTGCTGGGCCTCGCCGTGATCGCCTTCGCGTTCGGCTACGCGATGGCCGGCCGCGTGCTGTCCCCGCTCGGCCGGATCACCCGCACCGCCCGCCAGGTGGCCGGCTCCGACCTGGCCCGCCGGATCGAGCTGGACGGCCCGGACGACGAGCTGAAGGAGCTGGCCGACACCTTCGACGACATGCTGGAGCGCCTCCAGCGGGCGTTCACCGCCCAGCAGCGCTTCGTCGGCAACGCCTCCCACGAGCTGCGCACGCCGCTCGCGATCAACCGCACGCTGCTGGAGGTGCACCTGTCCGATCCGAACGCGCCGATGGAACTGAAGCAGCTCGGCAAGACACTGCTGGCCACCAACGAGCGCAGCGAGCAGCTGGTCGAGGGCCTGCTGCTGCTCGCCCGCAGCGACAACCAGATCGTGGAGCGAGGGCCCGTCGATCTGGCCGAGGTGGCCGGGCAGGCCGTCGACCAGGTGCACGCCGAGGCGGAGGCCAAGGGCGTCGAGATCCGCGGCGAGCGCAAGCCCGTCGTGGTGCAGGGCAACGGCGTGCTGCTGGAGCGGATCGCGCTGAACCTCGTCCAGAACGCGGTGCGCTACAACGTGCCGGAGGCGGGCTGGGTCGAGGTCGCCACGGAGGTGGAGCACGGGCAGGCCGTACTGACGGTGTCGAACACCGGGCCGGTGGTGCCGGCGTACGAGATCGACAACCTCTTCGAGCCGTTCACACGGCTGCGTACGGAGCGCACGGGCAGTGACAAGGGTGTGGGCCTCGGCCTCTCCATCGTCCGCTCCGTGGCCCGCGCGCACGGCGGCCATATCGTGGCGAGGCCGAGGGAGGGCGGCGGCTTGGTGATGCGCGTCACCCTGCCGTTGTGACCCGTTCCAACACACGCGGGAGGATGTTCGCTATGCGCGGAATTTTCCAGACCCCGGGAGAGGTTTTCGTTGTGTGATCGATCACATGGGCGGATTTCCGGCCATGCACTCTCTGTGATCATGACACTAGGTGGAAAGCCGGGAAAATCCTGGTTTTCAGGGCACTTGATCACGGGAAGTACACGGTGAGGCGCCTTTGAGGTGCGGCATTCGAACCGTGTACGGTCCTCACCGCCATCCAAGCCGATCACACTTGAGGGATCGGATTGGGTGTCGATTGAGTAACAGACCTTGATGTGAGGCAAAATCTCCGCCTCAGGTCGGGCACAAGTCCGGCCTCTCACGCGTTACGTGCGCTGGAGACACCGCAGACACCCAGAGGGGGAGAGCGATATGGCAACCGATTACGACACTCCACGCAAGACCGACGACGACGTCGACTCGGACAGCCTTGAAGAGCTGAAGGCCCGCCGGAATGACAAGTCCACTTCCGCGGTGGACGTCGACGAGTTCGAGGCCGCAGAGGGCCTCGAACTGCCCGGCGCCGACCTCTCGAACGAGGAGTTGGCCGTCCGGGTGCTGCCGAAGCAGCAGGACGAGTTCACCTGCATGAGCTGCTTCCTGGTGCACCACCGCAGCCAGCTGGCCCGGGAGAAGAACGGTCAGCCGATCTGCCGCGACTGCGACTGAGGACGGGTCGGCCGTGACTGGCTCGACCCCTCCACGGAAGCGCCGCTTCCCCCTGCAGGGAGCGGACCAAGGGCCGTCCGACGGCTTGCACGGCGCGCGTGCCGACGAGCGGGGCTCACCCGAAGCGGGAGCCTCGCTCGAACCGGCGAGCGGCCGGGACGACCTCGCGGCGCCGACGGAGGAGCCTGCAGGCCTTGCCCGGCGACGGGCGGTGGTGATCCGGGACAAGGCCAGGGAACTGGCCCGGGAAGGCGTCCGCAGAGGCGGCAACCAGGCCCGCGCGGGGCTGGCGTACCTCGCGGACCGGATCATCGAGATCGCCCCGCGGATCCCCGTACGCGACCTTGCTGCCCTGCGTCGGCAGTTCCCGGGCCTCGGGCCCGAGCAGCTCGCCGACAAGCTCGTGGCGGGCGCGGCAGCCGCGACCTCCACGGTCGGGGCCGGAGTCGGGGCGGCGGCGATGCTGCCGGTGCCGCCGGCCATGCCGACCGAGCTGGCCGCGGAGATCACCGGGGTCGCGGCGATCGAGCTGAAGCTCATCGCCGAGCTGCACGAGGTGTACGGCCTGCGACCGCCGGGGAACCTCAAGGCGCGCAGTACCGCCTATCTGTCCTCCTGGTCGGGGGAGCGCGGCATAGACGTGATGAGACCGTCGACGATCAACACGGCCCTCGGGGGCCAGATGAAGCGCGAACTGCGTCAGCAGATCATGAAGCGGGTGGTCCGGGACCTGCCCAACCTGATGCCGTTCATGGTCGGCGCGGCGGTGGGGGCGGTCATGAACCGCCGGGACACCAAGAAACTCGCGGCACGCATCCGCACGGACCTCAGGAAGATCCAGGTCCCGTGGGAAGAGCTGCCGCAACTGCCGCCGCTGGAAGAGCCGGCGGAACCCCTGGAGGGCTTCTAGGCCCTGTGCCGGCCGGCCCTAGGCCTTCCGCGCCGCCTCGATCGCCGCTGCCAGCCGCTCCGGCTCCCGCGTCGACAGGTACAGGTACGGCGTCGGGTCCTGCGGGTCCGTGACCTCCACGCGCAGCGCCGTGGGGATGTAGGAGCGCAGCAGCAGGAAGGCGCGGGTGTCGGCCTTGTAGGTGCGCCAGGCGCGGGCCTCCTCGGGGTCCAGGATCTCCGAACCGCCCAGCGCCGACACCGGGATCTTCGCCTCGCCCGCGATCAGGGAGCCGCCCACGACACGGATCCGCAGCGACCCGTAGGAGCTGGCCGCGACGGCCGCGGCGGCGGTGCCGCCGGCCAGGCCGCCGAGCATCGGCAGGGTGCCGTAGGGGAGCAGGATCAGGGCCAGGGAGAGGCCCACGAGGAAGCTGATCACCCACCACGAGCGCGGGGCGGTGAGGCGTTCTTCGTAGGGGGCGGCGGAGTGCTGCATGGAGCCAAGCTTGGCACGGTATCCGGATCGGGCCGGAGTCGGGGCAGTCACCGCGAAGCACTGTCGGGTAGGGCGGTGGTGGGAGACGGGCGGGCGGGTAAGGTCTGCGGCTGTGAGTGGTAGTTCCGCAGCTCTTCAGCCTCCTGCCGACGCGGTGAAACCGGTTCGGCACCCCGACGCGCCCGCCCCCGGCGAGCCTCTCGGCGCCCACTACGAACACTGTTTCGGTTGTGGCCCCGGGCAGCCGCACGGCCTGCTCCTGGAGGCGCGGGCCGGTGAGGGTGTCTCCCTCACCGCCGAGTTCACCGTCCAGCCCGCCCACCAGGGCGCCCCGGGCCTCGCGCACGGCGGGGTGCTGGCCACCGCCCTCGACGAGACCCTCGGCTCGCTGAACTGGCTGCTGCGGACCATCGCCGTCACCGGCCGGCTGGAGACCGACTTCGTGCGGCCGGTGCCGGTGGGCACCGCGCTGCATCTGGAGGCCGAGGTCACCGCGGTGGCCGGGCGGAAGATCTACTCGACCGCGACCGGGCGCATCGGCGGCCCCGACGGGCCCGTCGCCGTCCGCGCCGACGCCCTGTTCATCGAGGTGAAGGTCGACCACTTCATCGACCACGGCCGCAAGGAGGAGATCCAGGCCGCCATGAGCGACCCGGACCAGATCCGGCGTGCCCGCGCCTTCGAGGTGAACCCGTGAGCCGAGATCCCCTGAACGTGCTGCTCCGGCGCATCGACCCGGACGTACCGCTTCCGGCTTACGAGCACCCCGGCGACGCCGGTGCCGATCTGCGCACCACCGAGGCCTGTGAACTGAAGCCCGGCGAGCGAGCCGTGCTGCCCACAGGAGTGTCGATCGCCCTCCCGGAGGGGTACGCGGCCTTCGTGCACCCACGTTCCGGTCTCGCCGCCCGCTGCGGTGTCGCGCTGGTGAATGCCCCAGGGACGGTTGATGCCGGGTACCGTGGGGAGATCAAGGTGATCGTGGTGAATCTCGACCCGCGCGAGTCCGTGCGGTTCGAGCGCTTCGACCGGATTGCCCAACTGGTCGTCCAGCAGGTCGAGAGGGTCCGCTTCCAGGAGGTGGCGGAACTTCCCGGCTCGGCGCGGGCCGAGGGGGGCTTCGGGTCCACCGGCGGGCATGCCGCGGTGGGCGGCGAAAGCGGCACAAGCGGTCAGGCCGCCATGGGCGGTCAGACGGGTGGGAATCGATACGCTTCGGTCGTATCCGACCGGGAAGGACAGTGACGTGTTCGGACGTCGCAAGAAGAAGGGTGCCGCCGAGGACGCGGCCGGCGAGGCCGAGCAGGTCGTCGACAGCGTCGACACCGAGGCGGACGAGGAAGAGGAGGCCGAGCGCGAGCGCGTCCGGCTGGAGCCCGAGCCCCGGCCCGACGGGCCGTGGGACAGCGAAGAGGTGCGCGACCCGGCCGAGGGCCGTGTCGACCTCGGCGGTCTTTTCGTACCTGGCGTCGACGGCATGGAGCTGCGGGTCGAGGTGGCCGGTGACGCGATCGTCGCCGCGACCGTCGTGCTGGGCGACAGCGCCGTCCAGCTCCAGGGGTTCGCCGCGCCCAAGCGCGAGGGCATCTGGGGCGAGGTCCGCGAGGAGATCGCGGCCGGCATCACCCAGCAGGGCGGCATCGTCGACGAGGTCGAGGGTCCGCTGGGCTGGGAGCTGCGCGCCCAGGTGCCGGTGCAGCTGCCGGACGGCACGGGCGGTTTCCAGGTCGTACGGTTCGTCGGCGTGGACGGCCCGCGCTGGTTCCTGCGCGGTGTGATCTCCGGCCAGGGCGCGGTGCAGCCGCAGGCGGCCGGCCTGCTGGAGCAGATCTTCCGGGACACGGTCGTGGTCCGCGGCGAGGGCCCGATGGCGCCCCGCGACCCGATCGTCCTCAAGCTGCCGAACGACGCCCAGATGGTTCCCGAAGGCGTCCAGCAGGAGGAGGGCTCGCGCTTCTCCGGCGGCATGGGCCAGCTGCAGCGCGGACCGGAGATCACCGAGGTCCGCTAGGCGCTCCGCTCGGCTGAGCAGTTCAAGGGCCGCTCCCCGCTCCCGGGGTGCGGCCCTTCGACGTGCGTGCCCCCTGGACGGCGGCACCGCACGCCCAGGCCCCGCAGGGACAAGATCGTCCGGTCGCCGAGGCCGGCCGAAACCGGAAGTGAACCGAAGCGTTGTCCCCTCGGGTCCTGTGCGGTGATACTGGCGCCCGGCCCACGGGGGGAGTCGTGATGACCGAGGTGGTCACCGAGACCATGGTGCGCGTCACGGACGTGCACAAGTCGTACGGGCGCGCCGCCGCCGCCGTCCATGCCCTGCGCGGGGTCTCCTTCGAGGTCCCGCGTGGCGAACTCGTCGCCCTCAAGGGTCGCTCGGGCTCCGGCAAGACCACCCTGCTCAACATCGTCGGCGGCCTCGACGCGCCCGACCAGGGGCGCGTCGAGCTCGACGGGCGGGACCTCGCCGAGCTGGGCGAGAACGGCCTGCTGGGGCTGCGCCGGGACCGGATCGGGTTCGTCTTCCAGTCCTTCGGGCTCATCCCGATCCTCAGCGCCGCCGAGAACGTCGGCGTACCGCTGCGGCTGCGCCGCGCCGAGCCGCGCGAGCGCGAGGAACGGGTCGAGCTGCTGCTCTCCCTCGTCGGACTCGCCGACCACGCGGCCCAGCGGCCCGGCGAACTCTCCGGCGGCCAGCAGCAGCGCGTGGCCATAGCCCGCGCCCTCGCCAACCAGCCCGCCCTGCTCATCGCCGACGAGCCGACCGGCCAGCTGGACGCCGAGACCGGGCACTCCGTCATGGAGCTGCTGCGGGCCGTGGTCCGCAGCGAGGGGGTCACCGCCCTGGTCGCCACCCACGACGCGACCCTGCTCGACCTGGCGGACCGGGTGCTGGAGCTGAGCGACGGCGAGATCGTCCAGCACTGAGGCTGTCCGGCACCGTCAGAGTTGTGTCAAAGACCCCCGTTGACCGGGCCATCGTCCCTTTTGTTCGCATCGTTGGCCGTAAGGTCGACGCTGCGTAGGCAGCAGTGACGGGAAGACAATAGGACCATGGCACGCGGCAAACTCCGGATCTACCTCGGTGCGGCACCGGGCGTGGGCAAGACCTACGCCATGCTGTCCGAGGCGCACCGCCGGATCGAGCGGGGCACCGACTGTGTCGTGGCCTACGTGGAGCACTACGACCGGCCGCGCACCGAGGTGATGCTGCACGGCCTGGAGCAGATCCCGCGCCGGCGGCTGGAGTACCGGGGCACCACCTTCGGCGAGATGGACGTGGACGCCGTACTGCACCGCAGGCCGGCCGTCGCCCTGGTGGACGAACTCGCCCACACGAACATCCCCGGCTCCCGCAACGCCAAGCGCTGGCAGGACGTCGAGGAGCTGCTGGCCGCCGGGGTCGACGTGATCTCGACGGTCAACATCCAGCACCTGGAGTCGCTCGGCGACGTCGTGGAGTCGATCACCGGGGTGCGGCAGCGCGAGACCGTGCCCGACGAGATCGTCCGCCGCGCCGACCAGATCGAACTGGTCGACATGTCGCCCCAGGCCCTGCGCCGCCGCATGGCCCACGGCAACATCTACAAGCCGGACAAGGTCGACGCGGCCCTGTCCAACTACTTCCGCCCCGGAAACCTCACCGCCCTGCGCGAGCTGGCGCTGCTGTGGGTGGCCGACCGGGTCGACGAGTACCTGAACAAGTACCGCAGCGAGCACCGCGTCTCCAAGATCTGGGGCTCGCGCGAGCGGATCGTGGTCGGGCTGACCGGCGGTCCTGAGGGGCGGACGCTGATCCGCCGGGCGGCGCGGCTGGCGGAGAAGGGCGCCGGCGGCGAGGTGCTGGCCGTCTACATAGCCCGCAGCGACGGCCTGACCGCGGCCTCGCCGAAGGAACTGGCCGTTCAGCGCACCCTGGTGGAGGACCTGGGCGGTACCTTCCACCACGTCGTCGGCGACGACATCCCGGCCGCGCTGCTGGACTTCGCGCGCGGCGTGAACGCCACCCAGATCGTGCTCGGCTCCTCGCGCCGCAAGGCCTGGCAGTACGTCTTCGGGCCCGGCGTCGGCGCCACCGTCGCCCGGGACTCCGGACCCGACCTCGACGTCCACATCGTCACCCACGAAGAGGTCGCCAAGGGCCGCGGGCTGCCCGTCGGCCGGGGCGCCCGGCTCGGCAGGTCCCGCATCATCTCGGGCTGGGCGGTCGGCCTGATCGGCCCCGCCGTGCTCGCGGCGCTGCACACCATCGACCTCGGCCTCGCCAACGACGTGCTGCTGTTCCTGGCCGTCACGGTCGCGGCGGCCCTGCTCGGGGGCCTGCTGCCCGCCCTGGCCTCGGCCGCCTTCGGCTCGCTCCTGCTGAACTACTTCTACATCCCGCCCCTGCACCGGCTGACCATCTCCGACCCGAAGAACATCGTGGCCATCGCGATCTTCTTCGGGGTCGCCGCGTCCGTGGCCTCCGTGGTGGACCTCGCGGCCCGGCGCACCCACCAGGCGGCCCGGCTGCGCGCCGAGTCCGAGATCCTCTCCTTCCTCGCCGGCAACGTCCTGCGCGGTGAGACAAGCCTGGAGGAGCTGCTGGAACGGGTCCGGGAGACCTTCGCCATGGAGTCGGCCGCCCTGCTGGAGCGGGCGAGCGACGTCGACCCCTGGACCTGCGCGGGCCGCGCCGGACTCGGGCCGGAGCTGGAACGGCCCGAGGACGCCGATGTCGACGTGCCGATAGGCGACCACATGGCCCTCGCCCTCACCGGCCGGGTGCTGCCCGCCGAGGACCGCCGGGTGCTCGCCGCCTTCGCCGCCCAGGCCGCCGTCGTCCTCGACCGCAGGCGCCTGCAGGAGGAGGCCGACCGGGCCCGTGCGCTCGCCGAGGGCAACCGCATCCGCACCGCCCTGCTCGCCGCCGTCAGCCACGACCTGCGCACCCCGCTCGCCGGCATCAAGGCCGCCGTGTCCTCGCTGCGCTCGGACGACGTGGCCTGGTCGGAGGAGGACCAGGCGGAGCTGCTGGAGGGCATCGAGGAGGGCGCCGACCGGCTCGACCACCTCGTGGGGAACCTGCTCGACATGTCCCGCCTGCACACCGGCACCGTCACCCCGATCATCCGGGAGATCGACGTCGACGAGGTCGTCCCGATGGCGCTCGTCGGCGTGCCCGAGGACAGCGTCGAGCTGGACGTGCCCGAGACGCTGCCCATGGTCGCCGTCGACCCCGGGCTGCTGGAGCGGTCGGTGGCCAACCTGGTGGAGAACGCCGTCAAGTACAGCCCGCCCGGCCGGCGCGTCCTCGTCTCCGCCAGCGCGATCAGCGACCGGGTCGAGGTGCGCGTGGTCGACCGCGGGCCCGGCGTCCCCGACGAGGCCAAGGACCGCATCTTCGAACCGTTCCAGCGGCATGGCGATGCGCCGCGCGGCGCCGGGGTCGGCCTCGGCCTCGCGGTCGCCCGTGGCTTCGCCGAGGCGATGGGCGGCACCCTCAACGCCGAGGACACGCCGGGCGGCGGACTCACCATGGTCCTCAGCCTGCGCGCGGCGGGAACGCCGTCCGCACAGCTCACCCCCGCACAACCGGAAAGGCAGGCCCTATGCTGAGCACCACTGGGGGGATCCCCCAGACCCCCACGAGGGTGCTCGTGGTCGACGACGAGCCGCAGATCGTGCGCGCCCTCGTGATCAACCTCAAGGCACGCAAGTACGAGGTGGACGCGGCCTCCGACGGCAGGACCGCCCTCGAACTCGCCGCCTCCCGCCACCCCGACGTGGTCGTCCTCGACCTGGGCCTGCCCGACATGGACGGCGTCGAGGTGATCAAGGGCCTGCGCGGCTGGACCCGCGTCCCCATCCTGGTCCTGTCCGCCCGGCACTCCTCCGACGAGAAGGTCGAGGCGCTGGACGCGGGCGCCGACGACTACGTCACCAAGCCCTTCGGCATGGACGAGCTGCTGGCCCGGCTGCGGGCCGCCGTGCGCCGCTCCGAGCCGGTCGGGGCGGGCGAGGACGACGTGACGACCGTGGAGACCGAGGGCTTCACCGTCGACCTGACCGCGAAGAAGGTCAACCGGGCCGGCAAGGATGTCCGCCTCACCCCGACCGAATGGCACCTGCTGGAGGCGCTGGTCCGCAACACCGGCCGCCTGGTCAGCCAGAAGCAGCTGCTCCAGGAGGTGTGGGGCCCGTCGTACGGGACGGAGACCAACTACCTGCGTGTCTACATGGCCCAGCTGCGCAGGAAGCTGGAGGCGGACCCCTCGCACCCGAAGCACTTCATCACCGAGCCCGGCATGGGGTACCGGTTCGAGAAGTGAGCTGCGCTACGGCGCTGTCGGTGTGCGCCGGTACGCTTCTGATATGAGTGCTGTTTCTCGTTCCGAAAAGCCGGCCGGCCGGTTCCGCCGCATGATCGACCGGCTCTCCTCTTCGCAGGAGGATCTGGAGTCCGAGGAGCTGCGCGAGGACGCCGAGACGGCAGGTTGCACCAGGATCGGTGACTGCCAGGACCGACAGATCGTCACCGTAACTGGTACCTTGCGCACGGTCACTCTGCGTCCGCGTGCCGGTGTCCCGGCCCTGGAGGCCGAGCTGTTCGACGGCTCGGCCGCGCTGGACGTGGTGTGGCTCGGCAGGCGCTCCATCGTGGGCATAGAACCGGGGCGCAGGCTGATCGCTTCGGGCCGGATCGCGATGAGCCGGGGCCGCCGCGTGCTGTTCAACCCGAAATACGAACTGCGACCCCTCGGACGGGAGTAGCCGGTGACGTCCCTCGACAAGCCGACCCAAGACGCCGGACAGGCTCAGACCGACGACGCCCGGGCGGTGACCGAGGCAGCGCTGTTCGAGGCGTTCGGCGGCGTCCGCGGCATGGTCGAGACGGTCGTACCGGGCCTCCTCTTCGTCGCGATCTTCACGGTCAACAAGGACCTGCACATCTCGGCGATCGCCGCGCTGGCCGTGTCCCTGATCCTGGTCGTGGTCCGCCTGGCGATGAAGGACACCGTCAAGCACGCCTTCAGCGGTGTCTTCGGCGTGGCCTTCGGTGTCGTCTTCGCGATGTTCACCGGCAACGCCAAGGACTTCTACCTCCCCGGCATGCTCTACACGCTGGGCCTGGCGCTGGCGTACATCGTCACCACCCTCGCCGGAGTGCCCCTGATCGGCCTCATCCTCGGCCCGGTCTTCAAGGAGAACCTCTCCTGGCGCACCCGCAACCCCGGCCGCAAGAAGGCGTACGCGAAGGCCAGTTGGGCCTGGGGCCTGATCCTGCTCGCCAAGTGCGCGATCCTCTTCCCGCTGTACTGGTGGTCCGACACCACCAAGCTCGGCTGGATCCTGATCGCCCTGAAGATCCCGCCGTTCCTGCTGGCCGTGTGGCTGACCTGGGTCTTCCTGGCGAAGGCGCCCGCGCCGATCGACGTGTTCGCGGAGATGGAGGCCGAGGAGAAGGCCGAAGAGGAACGCAAGGCCGCGCTGGCCGCCGAGGGCGGGGAGCCGACAGCAGGACGCCACCGCCGGGAGGCGTGAGCAGCCGTCGTACGACGAGAAGGGCGCCCCTGGATGCCAGGGGCGCCCTTCTCGTATGCGGTCAGCCTTCGTCCCGCCGCACCGACAGCAGTTCCTCCAGCTGCTCCTCGCGGGCCGGCGCGGCCACGAACAGCAGCTCGTCGCCCGCCTCCAGGGAGTCCTCCTTGGAGGGCGTCAGCACCCGGGCGCCACGGATGATCGTGACCAGGGACGTGTCCTGCGGCCACTCGACCGCGCCGACCTGGGTGCCGGCCAGGGCCGACTCCTCGGGCAGCGTCAGCTCGACCAGGTTGGCGTCGCCGTGGCTGAAGCGGAGCAGGCGGACCAGGTCGCCTACGCTCACCGCCTCCTCGACCAGGGCGGACATCAGGCGCGGGGTGGACACGGCGACGTCCACGCCCCACGCCTCGTTGAACAGCCACTCGTTCTTGGGGTTGTTCACGCGGGCGACGACGCGCGGAACGCCGTACTCCGTCTTTGCGAGCAGCGAGACGACCAGGTTGACCTTGTCGTCGCCGGTCGCGGCGATCACGACGTTGCAGCGCTGCAGCGCGGCCTCGTCCAGGGACGTGATCTCGCAGGCGTCGGCCAGCAGCCACTCCGCCTGCGGGACGCGCTCGACCGAGATCGCGGTCGGTGCCTTGTCGATCAGCAGGACCTCGTGGCCGTTCTCCAGCAGCTCGCCCGCGATCGAGCGGCCGACGGCACCGGCCCCGGCAATGGCGACCCTCATCAGTGACCGCCCTCCTCTTCCGGCCCCCCGGCGAACGCCGCCTCGACCTTCTCCACGTCGTCCGACCGCATCATCACGTGCACGAGGTCGCCCTCCTGCAGCACCGTCTGGGAGGTGGGCAGGATCGCCTCGCCCAGGCGGGTCAGGAACGCCACCCGGACGCCCGTCTCCTCCTGCAGCTTGCTGATCTTGTGCCCGACCCACTTGGCGGAGGCGTGCACCTCGGCCAGCTGCACCCCGCCGGTGGGGTCGCGCCACAGCGGCTCGGCGCCCGCGGGCAGCAGCCGGCGCAGCATCTGGTCGGCGGTCCAGCGGACCGTGGCCACGGTGGGGATGCCCAGGCGCTGGTAGACCTCGGCACGGCGCGGGTCGTAGATCCGGGCGGCCACGTTCTCCACGCCGAACATCTCGCGGGCCACCCGCGCGGAGATGATGTTGGAGTTGTCACCGCTGGAGACGGCGGCGAAGGCGCCCGCCTCCTCGATGCCCGCTTCGCGAAGGGTGTCCTGGTCGTAGCCGACGCCGGTGACCCGTCGGCCGCCGAAGCCCGGGCCCAGCCGTCGGAAGGCGGTGGGGTCCTGGTCGATCACAGCGACCGTGTGCCCCTGTTGCTCCAGGGTCTGGGCGAGAGTGGAACCCACTCTCCCACAGCCCATGATGACGATGTGCACGACCGTCCTTCCGATGTCAAGAGATGTCGACTTGGCCTTAACAGGTTCTCAGACTGTGGCCCAAGCTACACACGCATCGTCCGGGACGGGCACCCTTGTGCCGGGGCTGTCGCGATCAACGGCGCGTGATACTGCGCACGCTGCACAGGAAAAGGATTCCGAGGCCGACGAGGGCGACCACAGCCCCGATCAGCTCTGCGGCAAGGGGCATGGGACCTCCGAAGTGCGGCGACAGGCGGGGTCTGCCATCTAGCCACGGCGAGCGGCCCCGCCACGGAATCCGCAGTTCCACCGGCCGCGGAGTTCACCCTTGAAGCAGATACGGGCGCCCGGCTGGGCGGCAGCCTGTTCGACGCCTTACGATCCTCTCTCGTGTCCAAACTGACCGACGTGCCCAAACGGATCCTGATCGGGCGCGCTCTGCGCAGTGACCGGCTGGGCGAGACCCTGCTGCCGAAGCGCATCGCCCTCCCCGTCTTCGCCTCCGACCCGCTGTCCTCCGTCGCGTACGCGCCCGGCGAGGTTCTGCTGGTGCTCTCCATCGCGGGAGTGTCGGCGTACCACTTCAGCCCCTGGATCGCCGTCGCGGTCGTCGTGCTGATGTTCACCGTGGTCGCCTCCTACCGGCAGAACGTGCACGCGTACCCGAGCGGCGGCGGCGACTACGAGGTGGCGACGACCAACCTCGGCCCCAAGGCCGGCCTGACCGTGGCCAGCGCCCTGCTCGTGGACTACGTCCTCACCGTCGCCGTCTCCATCGCCTCCGGCATCGAGAACCTCGGCTCCGCGATCCCCTTCGTGGTCGAGCACAAGGTGCTGTGCGCGGTCGCCGTGATCGTGCTGCTGACGCTGATGAACCTGCGCGGCGTGAAGGAGTCGGGCAAGCTCTTCGCGATCCCGACGTACGTGTTCGTCGGCGGCGTCTTCATCATGATCGCGTGGGGTGCCTTCCGCGGCATGGTCCTCGGCGACTCCATGCATGCCCCGACGGCCGACTACCACATCAAGGCCGAGCACCAGGGCCTCGCGGGCTTCGCGCTGGTCTTCCTCCTCCTGCGGGCCTTCTCCTCCGGCTGTGCCGCGCTCACCGGGGTGGAGGCCATCTCCAACGGCGTCCCGGCCTTCCGCAAGCCCAAGTCCAAGAACGCGGCGACCACGCTCGCGCTGATGGGCGGGCTCGCCGTCACCATGTTCTGCGGGATCATCGCCCTCGCCATGTCGACCAAGGTCCGCATGGCCGAGAACCCCGCCACCGACCTGATCCACAACGGCCACCCGCTCGGCTCCGGCTACGTCCAGAACCCGGTGATCTCCCAGGTCGCCGAGGCTGTGTTCGGCAAGGGCAGCTTCCTGTTCATCGTCCTCGCGGCGGCCACGGCCCTGGTCCTGTTCCTCGCGGCCAACACGGCCTACAACGGCTTCCCGCTGCTCGGCTCGATCCTCGCCCAGGACCGCTACCTGCCGCGTCAGCTGCACACCCGCGGCGACCGCCTCGCCTTCTCCAACGGCATCGTGCTGCTCGCGGGCGCCGCGGCCCTGCTGACGGTCATCTACGGCGCCGACTCCACGCGCCTGATCCAGCTGTACATCGTCGGCGTGTTCGTGTCCTTCACGCTCAGCCAGACCGGCATGGTCCGGCACTGGAACCGCCACCTGGCCTCCGAGCAGGACCCGGCCGAGCGCAGCCGCATGATCCGCTCCCGCGCGATCAACACGTTCGGCGCCTTCTTCACCGGCCTCGTGCTCGTCGTCGTCCTCGTCACGAAGTTCACGCACGGCGCCTGGGTCGCCCTCATGGGCATGGGCCTCTTCTATCTGACGATGACCGCGATCCGCAGGCACTACGACCGCGTCGCCGACGAGCTCGCGGCCCCCGAGGGCCCGACCGACGACAGCGCGCGCCCCTCCCGCGTCCACTCGGTCGTCCTCATCTCCAAGATCCACCGCCCCACCCTGCGCGCCCTGGCCTACGCCCAGCTGATGCGCTCGCACGGCCTGGAGGCTGTGACCGTCGGTGTAGACCCGGCGGAGACCAAGGCACTGCGCGAGGAGTGGGAGCGGCGCGGCATCGACGTACCGCTGAAGGTCCTGGACTCGCCGTACCGCGAGATCACCCGCCCGGTGATCGAGTACGTCAAGAGCCTGCGCGCGGAGTCCCCGCGCGACGCGGTCTCCGTGATCATCCCCGAGTACGTGGTCGGCCACTGGTACGAGCACATCCTGCACAACCAGAGCGCCCTGCGCCTGAAGGGCCGCCTGCTGTTCACGCCCGGCGTGATGGTCACCTCCGTGCCCTACCAGCTGCAGTCCTCCGAGGCGGCGAAGCTCCGTGCCCGCAGGCGCCAGGAGTGGAGCGCGCCGGGTGCGGTGCGGCGCGGCCCGGCGGCGGAGCGGCCCAAGGAGCCGTCGGCGACCAAGGACTGAGTCAGGGCTTCGGTCTGAGCCCGGGATCCGGCCGGTGGTGAACGGCCGGACGACAGCCACGTAAACTGGTGGGCTGTTGTCCGGCCGTTTCCCGTTCCCGATCTGGAGTCACCCCACCATGCCCGCAGAACCGAAGAAGTCGCTGGTGGGGGAGGAGTACGAGGTCGAGATCGGCCCCGTCGCCCACGGCGGCCACTGCATCGCCCGTACGTCCGAGGGCCAGGTCCTGTTCGTCCGCCACGCCCTGCCGGGCGAGCGGGTGGTGGCCCGGGTGACGGAGGGCGAGGAGGGGGCGCGCTTCCTGCGCGCGGACGCCGTACGAGTCCTGGAGCCCTCCAAGGACCGCGTCGAGGCCCCCTGCCCCTACGCCGGCCCCGGCCGCTGCGGCGGCTGCGACTGGCAGCACGCCAAGCCGGGCGCCCAGCGCCGCCTGAAGGGCGAGGTCATCGCCGAGCAGCTCAAGCGGCTCGCGGGCCTCACGCCGGAGGAGGCCGGCTGGGACGGCACGGTGATGCCGGCCGAGGGTGACAAGCTGCCGGCGGGCGAGGTACCGCAGTGGCGCACCCGCGTGCAGTACGCGGTGGACGCCACGACCGGCCGGGCGGGCCTGCGCCGCCACCGCTCGCACGAGGTCGAGCCCATCGAGCACTGCATGATCGCGGCCGAGGGCGTCAGCGAGCTGGGCATCGAGCAGCGCGACTGGACCGGCATGGAGTCGGTGGAGGCGATCGCGGCGACGGGCTCGCAGGACCGCCAGGTCATCCTCACCCCCCGCCCCGGCGCCCGCCTCCCCCTGGTGGAGCTGGACAAGCCGGTCTCGGTCCTCCGGGTCGACGAGAAGTCGGGCGGTATCCACCGGGTCCACGGCCGCCCCTTCGTCCGCGAACGCGCCGACGGCCGTACGTACCGGGTGGGCAACGGCGGCTTCTGGCAGGTCCATCCGAAGGCCGCGGACACTCTGGTGACGGCGGTCATGCAGGGCCTGCTCCCGCGCAAGGGCGAGATGGCTCTCGACCTCTACTGCGGAGTGGGTTTGTTCGCGGGGGCGCTGGCCGACCGCCTCGGCGAGAAGGGCGCGGTCCTCGGCATCGAGTCCGGCAAGCGGGCGGTGGAGGACGCGCGCCACAACCTCGCCGACTTCCCCCGCGTCCGCATCGAACAGGGCAAGGTCGAATCGGTCCTCCCACGCACCGGCATCACCGAGGTCGACCTCGTCGTCCTGGACCCACCGAGGGCCGGCGCGGGCCGCGACACGGTCGAGCACCTGTCTTCGCTGGGAGCACGCCGCATCGCGTACGTCGCCTGCGATCCCGCTGCGCTGGCCCGGGACCTGGGGTACTTCCGGGAGGGCGGGTACCGGGTGCGGACGCTTCGGGCGTTCGATCTGTTTCCGATGACGCATCATGTGGAGTGCGTGGCGATTCTGGAGCCTGCGCAAAAGGGCTCCTGACCTGCTGCTTTGTGGGCGAGGTCGATTGATGACGAGTCAAGTCGATCTGTTTCCGGGAGTCCACCGCGTGGAGCGTGTCGCAGGTTCCTGCCACGTGTCTCACCTGCGGCTTCGCGAACGGGCACAGGGTGGGAGCGCTCCGTCTCACCTCCGTGAGGGGCGGCTGGGCCGAGTTCGAGCGAGACATGGGGGTTGCCGAACGGGTCTCCTGCGCGCTCACCCGCGGCGTCGCAGAAGGGCCGTGTGGCCGACGTCCTGAGCGCCGAGGGCTCGTCGGTCCGCTACAGGCGGCCCTGGCGGTCGGGTCGACCCCCGACCCAGGTTTCCTGGAGATCCTCATCGAGCGGTGCGCGGTCGAGCCAAGACGTCGGAGGCGTGACCAGGCCGCGTACGCGCGGGTCAGTCGTTGAGCGCGGGACTGGACGCAGAGCCACTGACAGCGACACCCCTTCAGCACGAGACCGAGCGCGTGCGTCACCCTGTCCATGTTCAGCTTCCCCGCCGTTGTCGGCGACTTCAGTGCCTCCTTCGTGGCCTCTCCTGCCTCGCGATCTGCTTCGGCAGGGGAGGTGGTGGAGATGTCGCGCTGGATGAGGGCACGGTGCGATTGTTCCCACCTGCACCTCACGTCGGCACTGTCTCCGGGGACTTCCTCCGCGGCCGTGGCGGCCTGCGAGGCCCTGAACCGGGTCGGTGTCCGCCGACGGCTCGTACACCTACACCCTGCCGAGCGGGACGTCGGCGATGTTCACCACGCAGAAGCTGTCAAGCTTCCCCGCACCGGTCTTCGGAAGCCTGAAGCCGAAGCAAGGCATACCGCGTGCCAAGTTCACGATCAGCGGTTCTCATTTCGGTGACGCGCAGGGGCTCGGTACAGTGCGTTTCGGGAAGCTCTTCGCCGAAATTGACAGTTGGTCGGACACGAGCATCAGCGCGTACGTGCCGAGCGGGCTTCCGGTGGGGACGTACAAGCTCTCGGTGAACGGAGCCGGCGGAGCAGACGCAGGTGGAGCTTCCTTCGACGTCATAGACCTGGGCCCCGCGCTGTCGCGCACGGGCTGGACCGCAACGACCTCGGACACAAGCCCGTACAACGACGGTCCCGCAAACATGCTGGACGGCAATTCCGACACCCGGTACAGCTCCGGAACAGGCCAGTACGACGGCCTGTGGATCCAAGTCGACATGGGGCAGACGCAGACGTTCGACAAGATCCTGCTCCATTCCGGCAGCAACATCGGCGATTATGCGCCTAGCGCGGACGTGTACGTGTACGTCAAGGTCGTCAACACCGGCAATGTCGCGAGTAACTGGTGGGCGATCGCTGAATTCACCATCTACAAACGGACATGTGCCGTGTTGAACTCGCCGCTGTCGGGGCTGATGACAAACCTGCCCTGGCGAAACTGCTGGAGTTGCATCTGCATGACTTCTCCGAGTTTCTGCCGTTGGAGTTGTCGGCGGATGGCACGTTCGGTATTGCTGGTTGGACAGCTACTTCACGGCCCGGACCGCGAGGCCTACTCGATCACCATGGGTGGCCAGTTGGCAGGGTTCGCCCTGGCCCCGCTGCGACGTCGGTCAGGGGGCCGTGCTCTGCCGGGGCCCGCGACCCGTGGTGGTTCGGGCGCCCGGCTGGTGCTGATGCTGCGGCGCTTCAGCGGCATCACCTCCTACCAGGAAATCGCCGACGTCTGCGAGGTACCGGTCGGCACCGTGCGCAGCCGGCTCAACCAGGCCCGCGGGAAGCCGGCGCAGGTGCTGCTTTTGAGACCCGGGATATCGATTTCCGGCCGAAAGGGATACCGAGCTTTACAGATGTAGGCACTAATGGTCGACAATGATCCGGAAGAAGAACGTCCGATTCACTCGGTGGTGCGGCTGAGCGATCCGCTCACATTGAGGACCTCGTGGCATTCCTGCGCCTGCTGGCCCGTGGCCGGTGTACCGGGCTTCGCACAGGTCACGTTGATGGTCACCGTGTCGTTCTCGGGGATCTTGATGGGGGTGACCCAGTGGTAGTCCTGGTTGCGGAACGTCTCCAGCGCGATCGTGGTGATCTTGCGGTCGCCGAAGGTGATCGTCATCACCCCTTCGTCGCCCTGGAAGTTGGCGACGACGATGTCCGTGACCCCGAAGATGCTGTTCTCGGGCACCTTGTAGGTGCCGGTCTTGGTCTGCCCGGTGCCCGTCTTCAGGTCGATGGTCGCCGAGCTCTGCTGACCGGCGCCGGTCGCGGTGCCGCCCTCGGCCGAGGAGCCCCCGCCCGCGCCCGATCCGGTCGCCGCCCCCGACTCCTGGCCGCCGCCGGGCTGGTTGTTCGTGCCGGTGCCGGGGGACTCTCCGCCCGCCTGGTCGCCGGGCGGGGTGGCACGCGGCTGTACCGCCTTGGTGGCCGCCTCCTTGGCGGCGCTGCGCACCGCGGGACGGACCAGCGCGAACCAGGCGAGCAACAGCGCGAGCAGCGCGGCGAGCACTGCGAGCAGCCACTTCGGGAAGATCGGTATCTGGACGAACTCCGCGTCCAGCGGCGGCCGGACGACGGGCTCGTCCCAGCGGCCCTCCGCCGTCTCCTCCTGCTCGCCGGTCTCGCGGGTGTCCACGGTGAACGGCCGGACCACGGGGTTGCCGAACCACACCGGCTTGGCGGTACGGACCCGCAGCCGGACCTCCGTCGACTCCCCGGGTTCCAGCTTCGGCTCCGCCGGGGCGAAGGTGAACCCCAGTTCCTCGCCGGCCTGGCCGGGGGCGAAGCGTACCTGCACCGGGGTGTTGCCCTGGTTGCGCACGGCCAGCAGATAGCGGCCGCGCAGCCAGCCACGCCGGCGGCGCGGGGCGAGCTCGGTCTTCAGCTCGTGGAACTCCCCGACGTGCACGGTGGTTTCGAGGACCTTGACCGACTCGGGGTGCTCGTTCGGAAGGACCCGTACGCCGAGGGGCATCTCGCCGGCCCGGATCTCCGGGGAGCGCGGCGGCGCCAGACGGAGCGTCACCGTCTCGGAGGTGCCGGGGTAGAGGGAGACGCGCTCGGGTTCCACGGTGGTCCAGGCGGCGCAGTCGCCGACGACCTTCAGGTCGTACGCCTCGACGATGTCGCTGTCGTTGCGCACGGTCAGGCTGGTGGTGGCGATGTCACCCGGCGTCACGGTCACGGCCGGGATGTCGAGGCCGGGCGCACCGGGACCGGAAGAGGCTGCGGAAGGCGTCACGCCCTCACCGTAGGAAGGTGCCCGGGAGGCGGGGGAGGGACGGGAGGGCAATGCGCGGGCAGTGACGCTGCCCGGCAAGCCACTGTCAACTCCCTGGTAACGGTGGGCTCTTACGGTGGCGAGCCGCCTTCGGTGCACCACTGACCCGTGATCGCCTCGCGCTGTATCACTCAACCCCCCACTGACTCATGAAAACAGGTATCCCATGTTCCGCGCAGAGGAGAACGGTCCTGCCATGTCCGACACCACGACACGTGATCTCCTCCGGACCGGCTCGATCCACCGCACCTCTCGCCCCGGTGGCCCGACCCGGGCAAGCGTGGCCGTCTACGCCGCCGACCCCGTGCTGCGGGTCGGTGTCGTCCAGCAACTGCGCCAGCGCCCCGAGGCCGAACTGGTGGACGACGCCGACGCGGAGCGGGCCCAGGTCTCGCTGGTCGTCGTGGACGGCATCGACGACGACGTGGCCGCCCTGCTGAACCGGCTGCGGTACAACAGCGCCACCCGCACCGGCCTGGTGATAGGCACCCTCGGGGCCGGCGGGCTGCAACGCGTCATCGAGTGCGGTGTGTCGGCGGTGCTGCGCCGCGCCGAGGCCGATCAGGACCAGCTCGTGCGGCTGGTCCTGGCGGCGGCCAACGGTGAGGGGGTGCTGCCCGGCGATCTGCTCGGCGAACTGCTCAGCCACGTCGGCAATCTCCAGCGCTCGGCGCTCGACCCCGGGGCCCTGTCCCTGTCCACGCTCACCACGCGCGAGGCGGACATGCTGCGCCTGGTGTCGGAGGGCCTGGACACCGCGGAGATCGCCCGCAAGACCTCGTACTCCGAGAGAACCGTCAAGAACGTCCTGCACGAGATCATCACGCGACTCCAACTGCGCAACCGGGCCCACGCGGTGGGTTACGCGCTGCGCAACGGGCTGATCTGACAGGCCCGTTCGACGGACCGCCCGACGGCGGAGGGGAAGGCGGCGGTGCCCGAAAGCACACCGCGTGCTTCCCCCGGGTGCGGACCTCGAGCCCTGCCGTCTCGCGCGCGGCCGGTAGACGGTGACGGGGGCACATCCAGATGCCGCACCAGACTGCGAAGGGGACCGTGATGGAAACCGCTGGCCCCGGCGGGCGGTACCGCCTGGGGAGACTCGGCACCTCGCTCCTGCTGCTGATCCCCCTGCTCGGGGTGACAGCGGCGGCCGGGCCGGGCAGCGCCGAGCCCGCGGCGGCTGCCGACGCCGCGGAAACCCGGGTCGCGTACGCGGGCACCGGCCATCGCAGCCTCGGTGAGGTCGCCTCCACCACCTCCAGCACCCCGCTGTTCGGTGACGGCCCGGTCCACTACGACACGCAGCCGTCCGCCCTCGGCGACCAGATGGTCTTCGCTAGCCGCCGCGACGAGAAGGACCCGCAGGTCTATCTGCGGGCCGCCGACGGTTCGGTACGACGGCTCACCAGCGGCATGGACGCGGCGCACCCCCAACTGACCCCCGACGGCCAGTCGGTGGTGTTCGACGCGGCCGAGTCCACAGGACTGGGCGGCGGGACCCAGCGCGACCTGTGGCTGGTGCGCACCGACGGCACCGGCCTGACCCGGCTGACCAACACGTCCGCGAACGAGGAGGACCCGACGGTCTCCCCCGACGGGCAGCGCATCGCGTACGCCGACGACGGCGACCGGCTGGTCGGCCGGCAGATCTACGTACGGGCCCTGAGCGGTGGCACCGCCACCCGGATCACCGATCCCGCCAACGGCACGGCCTCCGAGCCGGCCTGGAACCCGGTCGACGACGACGTCAACCGCGACTGGATCGCGTACACCGCCACCACGACCGTCGACGGGCAGTCCGTGACCCGGCTGCGGATCACGAACGGGAGCGCCGACGAGCCGCTGTTCGGGGGCGCGCAGGCAACCTGGCGGGCCCACGGGGCAGCGTGGCTGCCCGACGGGGACGGTGTGCTGTTCCTCAGCCCCGAGATCACCTGTCAGTGCGAGGGCGACTGGGACCATGTGTTCCGCTCGACCGCCCACTCCGACCAGGTCCCCTCGCTGGTGCTCAATGAGGACCGGAACGTCCTGTCGCCCACCTGGCTCGGCTCCATGGACGGCGGCAGGGCGGTGGTGGAGCGCACCTCGGCGGCCAACCCGCACGTGGTGACACTCCAGGACGCCCGGGCGGACGGCTCCGACCCACGCGACCTGGGTCTGACGATCCTCAACGAGGATCCCGCGGCCGACACCAACACCGACCCCGCCAAAGACCCGCTGTTCCAGCCTGCGGCCGGCCACGACCCGTGGACCGAGCGGCAGAACTACACGCCCGACGGCCGCCGGATCGTCCTCACCCGCTTCGAGGACGGCGCCGACGGCCGGATCGAGCGGATCTGGATGGCCGACGCCGACGGCTCCAACGCGGCGCCGCTGCCGCTCGCGGGACGCGGCGCGAACGACTGGGACACCGACCCGACGTTCTCCCCGGACGGCAAGTACCTCGCCTTCACCCGGACTTCGCCGGGCGGCGTCGGCGATGCCGCCGGAGCCAGCCGCATCCTCATCGCGGATGTCGCCACCGGCGCGATCACCGGCGAGATCGTGCCGCCGGCCGGGCAGCTCCAGGGCCAGGACGCCCAGCCCACCTGGTCGTCCGACGGCACCACCCTGGCCTTCACCCGCAACATGGAGATCAACGGGGGCGGCGGCAACAAGCACGTGTGGACCGTGCCCGTGAACGACCTGACCCAGCAGCGCGACCTGAGCGCCGCCAACTGCCCGGGCGACTGCGCGGTCATCGACGACAGCCCGGCGTTCTCACCGGACGGGCGCAGCATCGCCTTCAACCGCAAGAACGGCGCCGGCCGGATCGACGAGGAGAACGGCATCCTCCTGACGTCCGTGTCCGGCGGCGACTGCCAGGTGCTGCTGCCCACTGCCGCCCGCGGCCAGTCCGGCGCCTGCGGCCGGGAGCTGCCGGACACCACGACCACCGGACCGCACCAGCCGCGCGACGCCGCCTGGACCGCCGACGGCAAGAGCCTGGTATTCAGCTCCCGTGCCGAGGCCGCGGTCAACAGCCCCGAGAAGCTGAGCCTCCTGGACGTCGACTCCGGCGACATCACCCCGCTCACCACCGAACTCCCGGGCCGCCAGAAGGAACCCACCGTCCAGCAGTCCGTGGACCTCGCCGTCCGTGCGCCCGGCACCACGCCGGAGGTCACCGTCGGCGACTCCACCACGGTCCGCGTCGACGTGGTCAACAACGGCCCCGCCGCCTCGCCCGGCACCCGCCTGACCGTCGCGCCGCCGACCGGCGTGCAGGTCACCGGGATCAGCCGGCCCGGCGGCACCTGCGACGCCTCCTCGCTCCAGTGCGACCTGGGCGTGGTGGAACCCGGCACCACCGTGCCGGTGGACGTCACGCTCACCGGAGTCACCCCCGGTGACGCCCCGGTCGACTGGTCGGTCACCGGCACGGTCCTGGACCCGCAGCCCAGCGACAACACGGGCCGGACCGTGGTGCCGGTGCGCGAGGCGACACCGCCCCCCTCGACACCGCCCCCCTCGACACCGCCCCCCTCGACACCGCCCCCGAGCTCCACGCCCACCCCGACCCCCACCACGCCGCCCACGGTGCCCCCGGAGCCCGAGGAGCCGAAGGCCGGGCCCGGGGTGCGGGTCACGGCCCAGCCGAACCCCGGCTATGTCGGCGGGCGCGTCGTGGTGACGTACACCGTTCGCAACGGCCGCAACGCGCTGGCCACCGGACTGCGGCTGAAGATCGGCCTGCCCTCGGGGCTGCCCAACAGCGGGCCGCCCGAGGGCTGCGACCAGCACTGGGTGTGCGCGCTGCCCGACCTCACGCCGGGCGCGAGCACCGTCGTACGGGTCGTGCTCAGCCCGAAGAAGGCGATGACCGGCCAGGTCACCGGCGTGCTCACCACTACCGGCACGGACGCGAACAAGAACGACAACACGGCCAAGGAGCGGCTGCGCATCCTCCAGCCGCGCATCGTCGCGGTGCCGGACATCGGCAAGCCCGGCTTCGTCACCTCCGTGCGCGGCAAGGACTTCCCGCCGGGAGTGCCGGTGAAGTTCAAGTGGAACCCGGGGATCACCGCGGCGGCAGCGCCCACGATCCCGAAGACCGACGGCACGTTCATCGGCCAGCTGCTCATCCTCGCCAAGGACCAGACCGGGCCGCGCACCATCACCGCCGGCGGTTCCGGATTCTCCCCGGTGAAGACCGACTTCCTGGTCGTCAACGGCAGTGTGCAGCCGCCGGACGAGGTGACCCGCCGGTGATCCACGAGGTCGACGAGGGCCTGCGGCGGCTGCTCGCCGAGAGCGGTCTGGAGGCATCGGGCATCGAGGTGGTCTTCGACGCCCCCACCCGGGACTGGGCGGCCCGCCGCAGCGCCCCGACGGTCTGCGTCTTCCTGTACGACATCCGCGAGGACGCCGTACGACGCGGTACCGGTGCCGGGGAGGTGTACGACGAGGATGGACACCTCGTCGCCCGGCGCTCCCCGCCGCGCTGGTTCCAGCTGGCCTATCTGGTCACGGCGTGGGCGAGTCGCCCGCAGGACGAGCACCGGCTGCTGTCCCAGGTGCTCGGCGCGCTGGTCGCCCACGACACGCTGCCCGCCGGGCTGCTCACCGGCTCGCTCGCCGAACTCGGCCTGACTGTGGGCCTGGAGACCGCCGGGACGGGCATGGACGCGCCGACCGCCGCGGACGTCTGGTCGGCGCTCGGCGGAGAGATGAAGGCGTCGCTCGGGGTACGGGTGCGGGCACCGCTCGCCGGTGTGACCAGGGCCGCCGCGCCGCCCGTCACCGAAGGTCTCGTCGTGCGCTCCGCCGCCGCCCGCGAGGGTGAGGAGACGAGCCCGGGCCGCCGGCTGCGCTACACGGAGGCCACTGACCCCGGCCGCGATGGGTTCACCGGGCCCCGTGAACGGCCGCCGGCCCCGGCGCGCAGGCGGCGTAGGGGGGATCGGCAGGCGTGACGTACACCGTGGAACCCGAGGTCGGGGGCGGTGTCGGCGCGGGAGGGGACACCGGTGTGGATCCCCTGTGGGAGCGGCTCGGTGCCGTCGAGGCGCGGGTACGGGAGGCCGTGGCGGTACGACGGTCCGTGGACCCCGATCCCGACGATCCCTACCGGGGCCAGTACCTCACCCCGGAAGCGGCGGCGCGGATCCTGGACGAGCCGGGTGGGCTAGTGCCCGCCCAGGGACTCTGGCAGCCGCCGGCGGGGTCTGTGCTCGACGGACTCGTCCGGCGGTTCGGGCTGTCCTCGCTCGACCTGGACCTGCTGCTGGTCGCGATGGCACCCGACCTGGACGCGCGGTTCGAGCGGCTCTACGGCTACCTCAACGACGACCTGACACGCCGTCGGCCCACGGTCGGGCTCGCGCTGGAGCTGTGCGGACTCGGCGGCGCCTCGCCCGCCCGGTTCCGCCTCGCCCCCGGGGCGCCGCTGATCGCACACGGTCTGGTGGAGGTCACCGAACCGGAGCGGCCGCCGCTGTCCCGTGTCCTGGCCGTCCCTGACCGGGTCACCGCGCACCTCCTGGGCGGCACACGGCCCGACGCCCGGCTCACCGGTGTGCTCGGCGAGCCCCGGGAGGACCCGACCGCCGAGGCCGCGGACGTCCACCGCGCGGCGGCCGCGGCCGGCACCGGCGTCGGTCTCGTCCATCTGCGCAGCCGGGGCGGCGACGCCGAGGGGCTGGCCACCGCCGCCCTGCACGCGGCCGGACTCGGCCCGCTCGTCCTGGACGCGGTGGCGCTCGCCCGGCGCTCGGCCGACGTGCCGGCACTGGCCCGGGTGATCGCCCTCGAAGCCCGGCTGACCGGCGCCGGTGTGGTCCTCGGCCCGCTGACCGCGTTGCCCGGAGAACCCGCCGAACGAGCCCGAACGCTCTCGTCGTTGTGCGCCGAACTACGCGGCATCCCCCTGTTCACCCACGGCACGACCGGCTGGGATCCGGCATGGGCGGCCGACACCCCCGTCGTGCTGAACGTCGAGGCACCCTCCCCGGAACGACAGGCCGCACGCTGGCGCCACGCGCTGGACCGGGCCGCCGGTGACGCCGTGACCGGTGACGTCGAGGCGCTCGCCCGGGCCGTCGCCGCGCATCGCCTGGACTCCGGGCAGTTGCGCCGGGCCGCCGACGCGGCGGTGCGGACAGCCACCATCGAGGGACGGCAGGTGGGTCCCGACGATCTGCGTACCGCCGTACGGGCGCAGAACGGCGCCGGGCTGGACCGGCTCGCCCGGCGCGTTGAGCCGGGGGTCGGCTGGGACGATCTGGTGCTGCCGCCGACCACCCACCGCCGGCTGCGTGAACTCGCGCTGCGCGCCCGCCACCGCGAGCAGGTGCTCGGGCAGTGGGGGATGCGGCCCGGCGGCGGCCGGGGCCGCGGTGTCATCGCGCTGTTCGCCGGCGAGTCGGGCACCGGCAAGACCATGTCCGCCGAGGTCGTCGCCGCAGACCTGGGCATGGACCTGTACGTGGTGGATCTGTCCACGGTCGTCGACAAGTACATCGGGGAGACCGAGAAGAACCTGGAGCGGATCTTCACCGAGGCGTCGGCGGTCAACGCGGTGCTGCTCTTCGACGAGGCCGACGCGATATTCGGCAAGCGCTCGGAGGTGAAGGACGCCCACGACCGGCACGCCAACATCGAGTCGGCGTATCTGCTCCAGCGCATGGAGTCGTTCGACGGGATCGCGGTGCTGACCACCAACCTGCGGGCCAACCTGGACGAGGCGTTCACCCGCCGCCTCGACGTGGTCGCGGACTTCCCGGTGCCGGACGCCGGCCAGCGCCTTGCCCTGTGGGACCGGTGCCTGGGCGACCGACTGCCCCGGGGCGACGACCTGGACCTCGCCTTCTGCGCCGACCGCTTCGAACTGGCCGGCGGCTCGATCCGCGCCTGCGCGGTCACCGCCGCCTACCTCGCGGCCGAGTCCGGTGAGCCGCTCACCATGCGGCAGACGGTGACCGCGATCGCCCAGGAGTACCGCAAGCTCGGACGGCTGGTCCTGGAGAGCGAGTTCGGGCCGTACCTGGCGCAGGCCGCCGACGTGTGAGGCGACCGGCCCGAGGTCAGGGCTTGGACCTTCTCGTGGCCTTGCTGAGATCCACGCTGTTGGGCAGCATCGCCTGCGGACGCAGGAGGTCCTTGAGGAGGAACTTCATCAGTTCCGCGCCGGACATGCTCTTCAGCCGGTTCGCCAAGGCGGGATTGGCGTCCTCCATCCGCATGATCTCCAGCACCGCGCGGTCCACCAGGCCGGGAATGATGTCCCTGCCCCTCAGGGTGTTGGAGCGGATCCGCTCCTTGTACTCCTTCTCCTTCCGGTGGCCGGCGCCGTAGGTCATCGTGCTGAACTCGTCCGCCGCGACCTCGTTCTTGACGACGGGGAGCAGGTTGGCCCGCTCCGGGTCCGTCTCCTGTGCCTTGGCCTGCATGATGAGTTCCATCATGTCGAGGTCCGTCTTGTTCATCCCGCGGTCGAAATTCCGCACGGGCCGGGAGAACTGCTTGGGCATCTTGTCCATGCGGGTGGGCAGTTCACTCTTGAAGGCCGTGGGTTCGGTGGGGTCGGCCTTGATCACCGGATACTCACGCTGGGCGAAGTCGCTGAGCATGAGCCAGCCCTGGGACTCCAGGGGCGAGTCCGCGAGCGGGATCTCGAACCGGACCTTTCCGAACCGGGTGTCGCGGAACTCGCTGCCCGGTGCCTCCAGGAAGAAGAAGACGAAGCCCTCGTTCGCCAGGACGTGTGCGTCGTAGCCCTCGGAGTTGTTGGCCGCGTCGGGGTTGTCCTTCAGCAGCTCCGTCTTCGACTTGATCTGGTTCGCCTGCGACAGCAGGTCAGCCCGGGCCTCGTCCTTGGTGTAGTGGCACAGCACGCTCTGCCGCAGCGCGGCTGTCAGGTTTCGCTCGACGCCGCTCACCCAGTCCTTGCGCCCGCGGGTATTGATCTCGTTGGCCATACCGGCCCGGTTCATCTCGGAGAGTTCGCGGAAATAGCTCGGCCCGTTCATGGCGAACGCCACGGCGCTGTCGGCCCAGGTCTCCTCGTTCCAGAGCAGGCCGCGCGCGGTCATCGCCTCGAAGGGGGCGCGTGCTTCGGCGGGGAAGTCGCTGTCCCTGCCGATCTGTTCGGTCACCAGGGTGTTCTCGGCCTTGAGAGCCGTGCGGGCCTCGGTCAGGAAGTGCCGGGCGGCGGTCCCGGACTCCTTGGTGAGGTTCTCCTCGGCGCTGCCGACCGCCAACAGCAGTGTCATCAGCTCCTGCGCACAGTGCATCGGGTCACGCTTGGGATCCGCGTCGTACGCCTTGATGCCCTCGCGGATCTCCGCCAGCTCGGGTGACTCCTGCGCGGGCGTGCTCCCCCAGGACTTGAGGAAGGACTTCAGGGGGTTGCCGTCGGACCCGACCGCCGGCAGCTTGTCCGAGAGCGCCTCATGGCCCTTGCGCTGGATCACCGCCGCCCCGGAGGACACCGGCCCGGAGTGCTCCGCGGTGCACGCTTCCGCCCGCTGCACGGGTGCGGGCCCCGCCATGATCCGGTGCGCGTTCGCCTCGGCCTCCCGTTCGAACCGGTCCGAGGGGTCAGACACGCGCAGGCCGTTGCCGTGGTCGGTGCCCGCGACCGGCCCCTGCCGCTGCTGGACGACGTGGGTGAGTTCATGCGCGAGGGTGTGCTTGTCGCCGCCGCCTTCGCCGATGACGACATGGCTGCCGGAGGTGTAGGCACGCGCGCCGACGGAACGGGCCGAGCGGGCCGCCGAGGCGCCGGTGTGCAGCCGTACGTCGGAGAAGTCGGTGTCGAACCGGGACTCCATCTCCTGGCGCACCGGCCCTGCAAGGGGTTTGCCGGCCGAGCGCAGGACGTCGTGCACCTCGGTGCCGGGCTGCTCCGGGGCTTTTGTGGTGCGCGCGCGGCGGGCGATCATGCCGGTCACCGCGGCGTTGCCCGCCGTGCCCTGGGCGGCCTGGAGCGCGGCGGCCGTGAGCGGGGGCGGTACGGCGGCGCCGTTCCCGGACGCCTCCCGTCGGGCGCCGGCCTGGCCGCGCGCCGGTTCCTGGTCCTCGCTCCGGCCGGTGCGCGGCTTGGAAGTCTGCACCTGCTGCCTCCTCGTCGGCGCCCATGCTGCGGCTCTCCAGTTCATCGCGGGGGCGAGCGGGGCGTCCAGGCCCGAAGGGGCAGCGCGAGGGCAACGGTGGGCGACGTCGGGACGGTCAACCTGGGGCGTCCGTAAAGGCAGATGTATTGCCCCCGGGCAGGTCCGCAGGTCCCTGCCGCTGTGCCGGTACGCCGCGCAGACTCGGCCTGGACACAGGTGACCGTAAGGACGTTAAGGAGCGAGCATGCCGACGTACCTCACCCCGGGCGTATACGTGGAGGAGGTGCAGTCCGGTGCCCGACCGATCGAAGGGGTCGGCACGGCCGTCGCCGCGTTCGTCGGCTTCGCCGAGAAGGGGCCGTTCCACGCGCCGACGCTGGTCACCAGCTGGGACCAGTACTCCCAGGTGTTCGGCGGCTTCACCGAGGGCACCTATCTCGCCCACGCGCTCTACGGGTACTTCTCCAACGGCGGCGGTGCCGCGTACGTGGTGCGCATCGGCGGGGCCGCCGAGGCCGCCTCGGGCCCGTCGGTCAATGGCGGCCGGCAGCCGAAGGCGGCTGCGCCGGTCGAACTCGGCGGCTTCCTGATCGCGGCCAAGCCGGGCATGACCGGGGTGTCGGTGGAGGTCGCCGACGTGGACGGCGAGAACCCGCCGGAGGACCGCTTCAAGGTCCTGGTCCGGCGCGGCGACGAGGTGGTGGAGACGTACGACGCCTCCACCCGCAAGAACGTCAAGGGCTACCTGGTCACCCAGGCCCGCGCCTCCAAGCTGATCGAGGTCACCGAGCAGCGCGGCGCGTCCCAGACCAAGCCCGCCGCCCAGACCGTCGCGATCCCCGACGCCGTCGGCGCCCCCGCCTCGAACGGCTCCGGTGAGCTGGCCCGCATCGACCCCGCCGAGTACGTCGGCGACGCGGCGGCCCGTACCGGGTTCGGCGGTCTGGAGACCATCGACGAGATCACCATGGTCGCGGTGCCCGACCTGATGGGCGCCTACCAGCGCGGCGACATCGATGCCGAGGGCGTGCGCACCGTGCAACTCGCAGTCATCTCGCACTGCGAGCAGATGGGCGACCGCGTGGCCGTCCTCGACGCCCCGCCCGGGCTCAACGCCCAGCAGGTGCGCACCTGGCGCAACGACGAGGCGGGCTACGACTCCCGCTACGCCACCCTCTACTACCCGTGGGTGCGGGTCTTCGACCCGGCCCTCGGGCGCAACACCACCGTCCCGCCGAGCGGTCACATCGCCGGTGTGTGGGCGCGCAGCGACGCCGAGCGCGGGGTGCACAAGGCGCCGGCGAACGAGGTGATCCGCGGCGCGGTCGACCTGGAGCTCCGCCTCAGCAAGGGCGAGCAGGACCTGCTGAACCCGATCGGCGTGAACTGCATCCGGGCCTTCCCCGGCCGCGGCATCCGGATCTGGGGGGCCCGCACGCTCTCCTCCGACCCGGCCTGGCGCTACCTGAACGTGCGCCGCCTGTTCAACTACCTGGAGGAGTCCATCCTCCTGGGCACCCAGTGGGTCGTGTTCGAGCCCAACGACGACCGGCTGTGGTCCAGCATCCGCCGCAATGTCACCGCGTTCCTCACCGAGGAATGGCGCCGGGGCGCGCTGTTCGGTCGTACCGCCGACGAGGCGTTCTATGTGAAGTGCGATCGCGACAACAACCCGCAGGAGTCCATCGACCAGGGCCGGGTCGTCTGCGAGATCGGCGTCTCGCCGGTCAAGCCCGCCGAGTTCGTGGTCTTCCGGCTGGCCCAGTTCTCCGACACCACCAGCCTCATCGACGAGTGATCCGCGAGTCCGGTTCTGTAAGGAAAGGTTGACAGACAGTCATGGCAACGGGCGATGCTCTTTCCACTCACGTCTTCGGCGTGCAACTCGGCGGATACCTGGTGGAGTCCATCCAGGAGATCAGCGGGTTCACCGTCGAAGAGGATGTCGTCGAGGTCAAGCAGGTCACCGCGGAGGGCAAGCAGATCATCCGCAAGCAGCCGGGTGCCCGGCAGGCCGGTGAGATCACGATCACGCGGGGACTCGACCAGAGCAGCGAGTTCACCCAGTGGATCAAGGAGACCCTGAACAACGGGGCCGTCAACACCGCGCGGCAGAACCTCACCATCGAGATCAAGGACACCGAGGGCAACACCGTCCGCCGTATCCAGCTGATGCAGGGCTGGGCCTCCAAGTGGGAGGGCCCCTCCCTGAAGGCGGGCGAGTCGTCCCCGGCCACCGAGTCGGTCACGATCACGTTCGAGGAGATCGTCGTCGAATGAGACGCCGTACGGTGACGGCGGGCAACCTGGAGGATCTCCTCCAGGTGACGGCGCCCGCCCAGGCGTCGGAGCAGCAGGTGGCGGCCACCCCGGCCGCCGCCCCGCCGCGCCGTGAGGACAACAGCGGATTGCGCACGGAGTTCGAGTTCGAGCTGCCGCGCGGGTACGTGGACGAGGCGGGCACCGTGCACCGGTACGGCGCGATGCGGCTGGCCACAGCCCGCGACGAGCTGCGGCCCCAGATCGACCTGCGGGTCAAGGAGAACCCGGCGTATCTGAGCGTGGTGCTGCTGAGCCAGGTGATCACCCGGCTCGGCACGATCACGGATGTGCACGCCGGGATCGTCGAGCGGATGTACGCCACAGACGTGGCGTTCCTCCAGGACTTCTACCGCCGCGTCAACAGCGAGGGCCACACCCGCGCGGCGGTCACCTGCCCGCACTGCGAGGGCGGCTTCGAGGTCGACCTCTCGGGTGGGCGCCTGGGGGAATCGTGACGTACGCCCTTCCCCGGCTCCGGGAGGAGATCGCGTACATCGCCTACCACTTCCACTGGGAGCGCGAGGAGATCCTCGATCTCACGCATGGTGAACGCCAGCAGTGGGTGGCCGAGATCGCCCGTATCAACACCCGTATGAACGAAAGCGGTTGAGTAGATGGCATGGCGGGACAGGCTGCGCCGCCGCGCCGGGGCGGGCGGGTCGGAGGCCCGGGGCTCTGCCGTGCCTGGGGGCTCGGATGCCGGTGGCGACGGCGGTTCGGGTTCTTCGGATCCTTCGGGTGCATCGGGTCCTGTGGGTTCCTCCATGCCTGGCGACTGGGACGGCGGTTGGCGCCGCACCGCCCCACCTCAACTGACCGTCTCCCGTGCTCCGTTGGGCGTGAGTGACGGCCTCACCTTCCGTGCGGCGCTCGCCGCCTGGCAGAACCCTTCCTTCGACAGCGGGCTCGGGCATGCGCTGCTGCCGACGGCTCCGGCTGGGCTGGTGCGGGGTGTGGCTCGCCCGGCCGGCCCGCGCGCTGTGAGCGTTGGCGGGGGGCCGCTGCTGCTTCGGGTGGTGCGGACGGAAGGGGGCGAGGGGTCGGAGGACGGGGCGCAGGGGGATTCTCGCTCGGCGTCGACGTCGGCGTCGGTACGTCCAGCTCGTGGTGGCTCCTCCGGTGCCAACCGCACTGTGGGGAAGGGGAGGTCGGGCGGAACTTCGCAGAGTCGTGACATCACGTCGTCCGTGGGTTCCCCCGCTGTCCCTTCCTCCCCGACTCCCGCTGTCCAACGGCCCGTTGCCCCGTCGGCCGCCGCGCCGGTTCCGCTCGTGCGACGCGTCGCGGTGATCCCGGGGGCGGTCGGACCGTCCGTCCAGCGTGCCGCGAAGGAGGCGCCGGAGACGGGTGCGCAGCCCGCGCCGAGCGGAAGTCGGTCGGAGGTGTCCCTCCCCGCCGTCCAGCCACGGTCGGTGGGGCCCCACTTGACGGTCGCCCCCCGGGTGATGGGGCCTGTACGCCATGTCCCTGCCCTGAGGTCTGCGGTGGTCGACGAGACGGCCGCACCGAGCACGCCCGTACAGCGTGCGGGAAGCCGGCCGCCGTTGGGTGCGCCGTCGGTGGAGGATGCCTCCGTCGTGTCCGCTGCGGGACCCGTGCCCGGTCCGGTGCTTCCCGTGGTTCAGCGGCAGGCCGAGGACGTCCAGAGTTCCTCCGTGAGTCCTTTGCCGAGCGCCGCCGTACAGCGTGCGGGAAGCCGGCCGCCGTTGGGTGCGCCGTCGGTGGAGGATGCCTCCGTCGTGTCCGCTGCGGGACCCGTGCCCGGTCCGGTGC
>NZ_JBSFVT010000013.1:171362-171566 GCF_053592455.1 Streptomyces sp. NPDC002676
GCTTCCCGTGGTTCAGCGGCAGGCCGAGGACGCCCAGAGTTCCTCCGTGAGCCCTTTGCCGAGCGCCGCCGTGCAACGTGCGGGAAGCCGCCCGCCGTTGGGTGTGCCGTCGGTGGAGGATGCCTCCGTCGTGTCCGCTGCGGGACCCGTGCCCGGTCCGGTGCTTCCCGTGGTTCAGCGGCAGGCCGAGGACGCCCAGAGTTC
>NZ_JBSFVT010000013.1:171661-228954 GCF_053592455.1 Streptomyces sp. NPDC002676
AGTTCCTCCGACAGCCCTTCGCCGAGCGCCGCCGTGCAACGTGCGGGAAGCCGCCCGACGTTGGGTGCGCCGCCGGTGGAGGACGCCCAGAGTTCCTCCGACAGCCGTGCGCCGAGCGCCGCCGTACAACGTGCGGGAAGCCGCCCGACGTTGGGTGCGCCGCCGGTGGAGGACGCCCAGAGTTCCTCCGGCAGCCGTGCGCCGAGCGCCCCCGTGCAGCGCACTGGAAGCCGACCTCCGTTGGGTGCGCCGCTCGCTGAACTGCCCTCCACGGCCGCGCCGTTGGTGAAGGACGCCCCTGCCACGCCCGTATCCGGTCCGGTGCTTCCCGTGGTCCAGCGGCAGGCCGAGGACACCCAGGGTGCCCCCAGCGGCCCCGCCCCGGGCCCGTCTTCGGGTCCGCAGCGTTCCGGTGCGCGTGCGCGCGGCGGCCTGGGGGCGCCTCTGCGCGCGATGCCGGCCAGCGCTGGTCTGCCCGGCTCCGCCGCGTCCGGGGCCCGAGCCTCCCGTACGGCATCCGGGCCCGACATCCAGCGCACACCGGCATCGCCCGCGCCGGGCGGGGACCGTACGCCGCCCACGGAGCCGGCCTCGGATACGGCACGCCACGCACCGTTGCTGGGGACGGTCGACGTCCAGCGCCACCTCGCGGACCACCCGGCGCCCCAGGGCGGCAGCCCCACGGACCACGGAACCGGCCCTGCCACGCCGTTGGTGACGCCGTCCCAGGGCGCGGCGTCTCAGGCTCCGGCGGGCACAGTCGTACGGCCCGAGGCGATGCACCCCGGTCCCGGTCCCGGCGACGGACGTCCCCAAAGCCCCAGCAGCCCAGCCCCGGTCGTCGTAGCCCGCCGCGCGGCCGAACCCATGGCAGGCGCTCGCCCCGCGACCGCATCCACCGGCGGCCCCCGCCCCGCAACCCCCTCCATCCCGGTAGCCCGCCGCACCCTCGCGCTGCTGCCCGCACGGCCCCTCACCCTCAACACCCTGGCGCCGGAAGGCCTGGCACCGTCCGCCGCGTCGCGCCCCGTCGGCGGCCCTCCCGTGGTGGCGGCGCGTTGGAGCGGGGCGCCGGACATCCCCGGCGGCGGCACCCCCGCACCGTCCACCCGGTCGCCCGCGCACCCTGCACACCCCGCGTCGGCACCGTCCGCGGGCGCCGCTGCGACCCCGCCGGCCCAACGGGCCGTAACCGCGCACGCGCCGCACCACCCGGGCGTACCGGCAACCGGCTCGGCCGTACGAGCGACCGGCACCCCCGGTGTCGTCCAGCGAGTCGTCCCGCTCGTCAAGCCCGCGCCGCCTAGCGGGGGAGTGCCCGGTACGGCGGCGGTCCCCCCGGCGCGGCCCCTGCCGGTCACGCCCCCGTTGACGCCGCCCCTCGCGAATGGCCCGTCGCCAGCCGTGGCACAGGCGGCGGCCATCCCCGTGGTCCGGCCGCGGGTCGTGACGCCGGGCGCCCGATCGGCGAGCGGCGGCGGCAACAGCCCTGCGGTGCCCGAGGTCCAGCGTGCGATCTCCGGCGCGGGGAAGGCCGTACCCGACGTACCCGGCGTATCCAAGGGCGTACCGGCGAAGGCGGTGCCCGCGGCGCGTGGCAAGCAGCAGTACTCCGGGACGGCCTCCGCGTCCGGCCGGCGCACGGAGCGGTCCGCCGACGCGGCGCAGGACCCCGGTCTCGACCTGGACGACCTCGCGCGTCGCCTGCTCGACCCGATGGCCCGCCTGCTGCGCACGGAACTGCGGCGCGGCCGGGAGCGTACGGGTCGCCCCTACGACGGACGCCGCTGAGGGCGCGGCACGGAACGGATGACGGACGGATGACGGACAACATCTTCGCGAGCAGCGTGTTCTTCCGGCTCGCGATCGGCGGCAGTGATCTGGGCGCCTTCCACACCTGCTCCGGCATGGGTGCCGAGGTGGAGATCGAGACCTATGCCGAGGGTGGCAACAACGGCTTCACCCATAACCTGCCCGGCCGGGTGACCTGGTCAAACATCACGCTCACCCGGCCGGTCACCGCCGACACCGCGAAGATCGCCCGCTGGCTCGACCAGACGCTGAAGCGGGTGGAGCCCAAGGACGGCGAGATCGTGGCGCTGCGGCCGGATCTGTCGCGGATCATCAGCTGGCAGGTGTTCGGGATCGTCCCGGTGCGCTGGCAGGGCCCGTCCTTCGACCCCAGCAGCTCGCAGGCGGCGGTGGAGACCCTGGAGATCGCCCACGAGGGACTGCGCCCTTCCTGACCATCCCTCAAGTCCCATTCTCCGTACAGCGCCTTGGAAAGGAATCCCAGCCATGTCCCCAGCGTCCCGCTCCAGTCGGGCCAGGGCCCAGCTGACGTTGAAGGAGCCCCCGGCCTCCGTCGGCGCCAAGCCCGGCGGGACGCTCGCGCGGCTGAACCTCCAGTTCAACCCGTCCACCTTGGAGTTGCGCAAGACCACCGAGTGGCGGCGTTCTCCGTCGCGGATGGCAGAGGAGTCGGCGCTGCCCGAGTTCGTCGGCAGTGGCCCGCGCGAGCTGAGTCTTGAGGTGTTCCTGGACGCCACCGCCACCCACGACAACTCCGTGGAGCAGGCGGTGGAGAAGCTGATGAAGGCGTGTGTGCCGACGAAGGCGAGCCTGGGGCGCAAGAAGCCGGCGAGCCCGTGGGTGCGGTTCGAGTGGGGCAGTGCGCGGACGACGTCGTTCGACGGGGTGCTGTCCAGCCTGTCGGTGACGTACACGCTGTTCGACGTGGATGGCAAGCCACTGCGGGCGACCTGCCGGCTGTCGATCGAGGAGGCGAGCGTCGGTCCGGCGGGGCAGAACCCGACGTCCGGCTCGCGCACCGGGCGCAGTACGCACATCGTCGTGGCGGGCGACAGCCTGGCGCTGCTGGCGTGGCGGGAGTACGGCGACGCGACGGCCTGGCGGGTCATCGCGGAGGCCAATGACATCGACGACCCGATGGCGCTCGTGCCCGGCAGCGAACTGGTGCTGCCGGCGATGAGCGACGCGAGCGCTGAGGAGGAGCAGTGAGTGGCGGGGCACGGGACGGCCGGTCCTTCGCGGCGGACCCCATCGTGGAGACGCCCGGCGAGCTGCCGCCCGTCTGGGCCGCCCAGCTGGTGAGTTGCGTGGTCGACGAGAACGTGGGCCTGCCGGACGCGGCGGTTCTCACGTTCCGCGATCCCGATCACGAGTTCCTGAAGAAGACCGGCATCACCATCGGCACCCCGCTCAGGGTCTCCGTGGTCACCGTGACCGGGCAGGCGCGCGAGCGGCTGTTCAACGGTGAGGTGACGGCCCTGGAGGTGGACCGGGACCGCACCGGCTCGTTCACGGTGGTGCGTGCCTTCTCCAAGGCGCACCGCCTCCAGCGCGGCCGGAAGGTGGTGGCGTACCGGAACATGACGGCGGCGGCCATCGTCCGCAAGGTGGCCGCCGGGGCGGGCCTGGCCTGCGGCACCGTGCAGGCCGCGCCGGTCACCTACAAGCAGCTGTCCCAAGCGAACGTCTCCGACTGGGACTTCCTTCAGTTCCTGGCCGCCGAGAGCGGCGCGCAGGTGCGTGTCGACGACAAGGGGCTGCTCCAGTTCACCAAGCCCCAGAAGGCGTCCGGGGCGCCCGCGCCGTCCACGTCGGCTGCCCAGAACCCGATGGTGCTGGAGTACGGGCGCAATCTGCTGGCGCTGCGGGCCTCCTTGTCGGCGGCGGACGGCGCGCAGCAGGTGGAGGTGCGCGGCTGGGACGTCACCACCAAGCGGCCCCTGGTGGCCCGGCAGCCGTCGGTCGACAGCGACACGGTCGTGCCGGGGCTGAGCCCGGCGCTCGCCGCCCGGTTCGGCAAGTCGTCGAAGCTCACCGTCACCGACACCCCGTACCGCACCCAGGCCGAGACAAAGGCGGTCGCGGACGCGGTGGCCAGCCAAGTCGGTGCGGGCTTTGGCGAGTTGGAGGTGCTGGCCGAGGGCAACCCCATGCTGCGAGCGGGCAAGCCCATCGCGCTCGGCAACGTCGGGCAGGCCTTCTCCGGCAAGTACACGACGACGGCGGTGCAGCATGTCCTCGAACCGCACGGCGGATACCGTACGACGGTGTGGGTGAGCGCCAGCCCGGACCGCTCCCTGACCGGCCTGGTCACCGGCGCCAACGCACCCTCCCGGGGTCCGCGCATGCCGGGACTGGCGATCGGCGTCGTGACGGACGTGCGCGAGCCGGCCGGCTCCGAGCGCGGCGCCGTGAAGGTCAAGTTTCCCTGGCTGGACGACACGTACGTCACCGACTGGGTGCGCACCGTGCAGTGGGGCGGCAAGGGCGGTGGCGGGGTGGTGAGCCCCGAGGTCAACGACGAGGTGCTGGTCGGCTTCGAACAGGGCCTGCTGGACAGCCCGTACGTCATCGGAGGGCTCTACAACGGCGTGGACAAGCCCTCGCCGCACGACGTCCCGCTGATCGACAAGACGACTGGAAAGGTCAACCGCCGTTCCATCGTGTCGCGTTCGGGGCATCGGGTGGAGCTGCTGGACGCGCGGGCACCGGGGCGCTCCGGGGTGCGGATGATGTCCGCCGACGAGCGCCTCGAAGTCTTCCTCGACAACCGGCGGGACCGGATCGAGATGACGGTGTACGCGGGCAAGGGCCGGCAGGTGCTCAGCTCCGTCGTGCTCGACAAGCAGGGCATCACCCTGGACGCGGGACGGGGGAACGTGAACGTGTCGGGCGCCAACGTGGACATCAACGGCAGGGTCGGGGTGAAGATCGGCGGCCGCACGGTGGATGTCACCGGCGCCACGGGCGTCACCGTCGACGGCGGTCTGCTCGGCGTCCTCAAGGCCAAGCTCATCCGCATCAACTGATCACCTTTCGAGAGGAGTTCCCCATGCCCGCCGCAGCCCGTACCGGCGACCCCACCAACCACGGCGGGGTGATCGCCACCCCGCCGCCCGCCGCCGCCAGGGCGGTGGCGACCGTGCTGATCGGTGGCCGGCCCGCCGCCGTCGTAGGCAGCCTGCACACATGTGCGATGCCGCCGCACCTTGCCCTGGGACCGGCCAACGTGATCATGCCCAACCCAGCCGGGCTCGCCTCGGGACAGGTCCTCATCGGCGGGCTGCCGGCGGCGCGGGCCCGCGACCAGACGGCGTGCGGCGCGATGATCGTCACCGGCGCCCCCAACGTTCTGATCGGAGGTGTGTGATGAGCGAGCGGTTCATCGGCCGTGGCTGGGCGTTCCCGCTGCGCGTCGGGCCGACCGGCGGGATCGCCCTGGTCGAACGGGAGCGGGAGATCGAGGAGGCGATCCGCCTGGTGCTCGGCACCGCGCCCGGCGAACGCCCCATGCGCCCCGAGTTCGGCTGCGGCATCCACGACTACGTCTTCGCCCCCGGCGACGGCGCCACCGCCGGCCGTATCGCGCAGCAGGTGCGCGAGGCACTGGAGCGGTGGGAGCCGCGGATTTCGGTCGACGACGTGGTCGTCGCCTTCGACGCGGTCGAGGACGGCACCCTCTACATCGACGTGCACTACACCCTGCGTTCCACCAACGACCGGCGCAACCTGGTCTTTCCCTTCTACACGATCCCCTCCGAGGAGGGGGCCGAGGAAGCAGGCGCGGACTGATGGCGCTGCCCTCCCCGAACCTGGACGACCGGCGGTTCCAGCAACTCGTCGACGAGGCGAAGCGATATGTGCAGCAGCGCGCCCCGGAGTGGACCGACCACAACGTCTCCGACCCGGGCGTCACTCTGATCGAGACGTTCGCCTACCTGGTGGAGCAGTTGCTGTACCGGCTGAACAGGGTCCCTGACAAGAACTACACCGCGTTCCTGGACCTGTTGGGCATCCGTCTGTTCCCGCCGACCGCGGCCGGCGCCGACGTCGACTTCTGGCTCTCGGCGCCGCAGCCCGACACTGTCGCGCTGCCGCCGGGCACCGAGGTGACCACCGCGGGCGCCGAGAGCGACGAGGCGGTGGTGTTCACGACCACGGACGAACTGCGCATCATGCCCAGCGAGTTGACCCGTCTGGTCACCGCTCCCCGGACCGGTGAGCAGAGCGACCGGACCGGCATGCTCGCCGACGGCCTCGACATCCCCTGCTTCCAGACGACGCCGGAGCCCGGCGACGCGCTGCTGTTCGGACTGCCGACGGCGGTGCCGCGCTGCATCGTCGCCGTACGCCTGGACAGCCGTGTGGAGGGCATCGGTGTGGACCCGCGCCAGCCTCCGCTGGTGTGGGAGGCATGGGACGGCGGCGGCTGGCAGCGGTGCGAGACCGGCGACGACACCACCGGCGGCCTCAACCGGCCCGGCGAGATCACCGTGTACGTGCCGGCCGGGCACACGGCGTCGGTGATCGGCGGGACCCGGGCCGGCTGGTTGCGCTGCCGGGTCACCGAGGCGGAGCCGGGCCAGCCGTTCTACTCGGAGTCCCCGACGGTGCGCGAGGCGGCGGTGTTCACCGTCGGCGGCACCATGTCCGTCGAGCACGCCGAGACGGTGACCGACGTACCGCTGGGCACCTCGGAGGGGGTCGCCGGGCAGACCTTCCGGCTCGGCCGCCCGCCGATCCTGCTCGACGCCGAGCCCCCCATGGTGGAGGTGTCCTCCGACGAGGGGTGGCAGCGCTGGGAGGTGGTCGAGCACTTCGGCCGCTCCGGACCCGACGACCGGCACGTCCGCGTCGACGCCACCACCGGCGAGTTCTGTTTCCCCCCGGCGCTGCGCGAACCGGACGGCACGCTGCGGCAGTGCGGTGCCGTGCCGCCCAAGGGCGCCCAGATCCGGGTCGCCCGCTACCGCACCGGCGGCGGCCCCGCGGGAAACGTCGCCCGCGGTGCGATCTCCGTACTGCTCAGCTCCGTTCCGTACATCGCCCAGGTCACCAACCGGGAGGCGGCGAGCGGCGGGGTCGCCGGGGAGACCGTCGAGAACGCCCGGCGGCGCGCGCCTCAGGCGCTGCGGATGCAGGACCGCGCGGTGACCGCCGAGGACTACGAGATCATCAGCCGCCAGGCCGCGCCCTCGGTGCGCCGGGTCCGCTGTCTGCCGGCCGCGGACGCGCCGGGTGCGGTACGGGTCCTGGTGGTGCCGGACGCGGTGGCCGACGAGGGCGACGACCGGCTGCGCTTCGAGCAGCTGATCCCGTCCGACCAGGTGCTCTCGGCGATCACCGCGAGCCTCGACGAACGGCGTCTGATCGGCACGCGTCTCGTGGTGGAGCCGCCGGTCTACCAGGGCATCACCGTGGTGGCCCGCCTCTCGGCGGCCCCCAGCGACACCGACAAGGTCCGCGAGGCGGCGCTGGACGCCCTGTTCCGCCACCTCAACCCGCTGGTCGGCGGCCCGGACGGCACCGGGTGGCCGTTCGGGCGACCGGTCCAGTACGGCGAGATCTTCGGTGTCCTGCAACGCGCCAACGGCAACGCGCTGGTCGAGGAGATCCGCCTGTTCCCGGCCGACCCCGTCACCGGCCGCCGCGGCGCCCCGACGGACCGCATCGACGTGGGTCCGGGCGCCCTGGTCTTCTCGTACCAGCACCAGGTGGTCGTGACGGGGGTCGGGGCGGAGGGGCGGGGATGAGCCGCGCCGCGATACCCGGGCTGCCGAGCAGGTACCCGATCGGGGAGCAACTGCCCGCACTGTACGCCGACGACGACTTCGCGCAGCGGTTCACCGCCGGGCTCGACACCGTTCTCGCGCCGGTGTTCTCGACGCTCGACAACCTGCCCGCCTACCTCGACCCCCGGGTGACGCCGGTCGACTTCCTTCAGTGGCTGGCGTCGTGGGTGGGTGCCCTGGACGATCCGCAGTGGCCTGTGGAACTGCGCCGACAGGCGGTCGTCCGCGCGGTGGAGCTGCACCGGTGGCGGGGCACGAAGCGGGGGCTGGCCGAGGCCCTGCGTCTCGCGCTGGGCGTGCATGCCGAGGTGAGCGGCGACGCCGGGGCGGCGTGGTCGAACACCGCGGGCTCCGACCTGCCGCCGGAGCCCGCCGCCGAGCTCCTGATCCGCGTCCTTCCGGACCGCGAGTCGGGGACCGGACGGCTGGACGTGGACAGGGTGCACGAGATCGTCCGGGCCATGTGCCCGGTGCACGTCGCGTTTCGGGTGGAGGTCCTCCCCGGCCCGCCCACCGAGGAAGGGAACTGACGCATGCGAGCATGTCCCGCATGCGGGGCCTCCAACGACCCCGCGGACGACTTCTGCGGCAACTGCGGCACGTATTTGGGCTGGTCGGACTCGTCGGCGAGCACAGGTACGCCGACCTCCACGGACACGTCGGCGAGCACGCAGGCGCCCGCGAACCCGCCCACGGTCGCCTCGGCGGCGACGGGATCCACGGAGGCCCCGAACTCTCCGGCTGCCCCGGAACCGCAGCCGAACGCGGACCGTGCGGCGGTCCCGACGCCCATGGATCCTCCGACGGCGTCCCCGGCCGACACTCCGCCGAGGGCTTCCGCGGCGCCGTCCGCGACGCCTGCGGCAGCCGCCTCGGGGGAGGGGGCCGCGTCGGCTGCACTCGGCCTCGGGTCGTCGTTGCGGTCCCGGCTGACGGGTCGTGGGCGTGGTGACGCGAGGGGGACGAGCACCACGGACGCCCCGGCTGCGGTTACCTCGGCGTCGGCTTCTGCGGCTCCGGACGCCCCGGCCGCGGTTACCTCGGCACCGACCGCCACGGGCCCGGACGCCCCGGGCACGGATGCCGCGGACTCACGCCCGGGCACCGGCACCGGCCCCGACGCGGCTCCCCCCACCGGCGAGGGCCCCAGCAGTGCCCCCGCTCGGCCGGAGCCCACGAACTCTCCGCCCCAGCCCGCATCGGACGCCGCCCGCACCGACTCCCCGACCGGCGGGTCCGCAGGCGAGACCCCCGCCGAGGAAGCTCCCCCCGCCCCGACCCCAGGGCTTTCCGACTCCGTACGACCCACCGCCCCCGCATCCGGAACAGCCGCCCGGCCCCCGCAAGCCCCGCCCGTCCCCAGCACTCCGCCCTCACCACCCACCGCCTCGCCCTCGCCGACCACCCCTCGGCCCCCGGCGGCCCCTGCCACCCCGTCTTCCCCGACCACCCCCGGGCCCCCGTCCGCCTCCACTGCCTCGCCCCCGCCCACCACTCCCCGCCCCCCGACCAGCCCCGCCCCCGACCCCGACCCGATCCTGCCCGTCCTCCCCGCAAAGGCCGTCGCCCCCCGTCCCGTCGTACGTCCCGCGGCCGCGCAGGACGAGGGCACCGGGCGGCCCTGTCCCGTGTGCGGGACGCTCAATCGGCCGGAGCGGAAGTTCTGCCGGCAGTGTGCTGCGGAGTTGAGGCCGGTGGAGAAGGCCGCGCCGTTGCCGTGGTGGCGGACGGTGTGGCCGTTCCGGCGTCGGGTGCGGGCGGGTTCGGGGCGGGGTGTGCGGCTCATCGTGATCCTCGCCGTCGTGGTCGCGCTGTGCGCCGCCGGACTCTTTCTCCTCCCCGCCGGACGCGCCCTGTTCGAGGACACCCGGGACAAACTGAGCAAGGCCACGCCCGTGACCCCGGTGGACATCAAGGCGAGCGGCGCGCTCCCCGGGCACCCCGCGACGAACACCACGGACGGGCTGAACAACAAGTACTGGGGTGTCCCCGGACCGGGCGCCTCGGTGACGTACACCTTCCGCAAGCCGTTCCGCCTCGTCGACCTGATCATCACCAACGGCGCGTCCACGTCCCCGGAGGCGTACGCCCGCCAGGCCCGCGCCCTCCAGGTCGACCTGGAGGTGACGACGGCCGACGGCACACGGCACGACAAGCAGCTCACCCTCAGCGACAAGCCGGGCCCGCAGACGATCCAGACCGGGATCAGCGACGCGAAGACGGTACGCCTGACACTGCGCTCACCCGTCGACCTGTCCCGGGGACGTCATCTGGCCCTGGCGGAGGTGGAGTTCTTCCAACGGAGCTGAACCCGGCGTCGTCCCGCTCCACGAATGACCCTGTGACATACGGGAGTTGACGTATCGGTGGAGTGGAGACGGCGAATCCGCCGGGAGCTGGAGGCGAGGCGGTGCCCCGTCCCGCCAAGGGTTACGTTGATCCCGTGTGGAAACGGCAGCAGTCAGGGGACGGCAGGGCCGGTGCGTCCGAGCAGGCGACCCAGACGTCCCGCGCCGCCCCGCCACCCGACCTCGCCTCCGCCTCCGGCGTCGCGCACCCTCTGCTGTCCCTTCAGCGCACCGCCGGCAACGCGGCCACCTCACGGGCCGTGCGAAGGACCCGGAACCAGAGCGCCCGCCCCGCGCTGCCAGGCATCGAGGAGCGCACCGAGACGGGCTTCGTGCTGCCGTCGTACCTGATGCACCTCCAGGCGAGCGGCCTCTCCTCGACATACGGACTGACCGGCCACGAGTTCGTCCGGCACGCGGTGTCCGCGGTCGTCGGGCACGCCGACGGCACAGTCGCCGACATCTCGGACGAACTGGCCGGACGGCCGGAGAGCTTCTTCGGGCAGGGCCGCGCCTTCGCCGTCGAGGGCCGGACGGGCAGGGAGTGGTACGACGTCACCGTCACGATCTCCCGGGCCCCCGACGACAAGCCGCCCGTCTTCCAGCCGGGGGACCTGCTGGCCGCCGCCTCGCAGGGGACCGACGGTGTGCCGCAGGCCCTGCTCGAGGACCCCCAGGGCAAGGACACCAAGCTCGACGTCCACCACAACTCGTCGTCCACCGTGAGCAGTTCGGGCGGCGGATCCGCCGGTAAGGGTGCCGGCGGCCTCGCCTTCGGGCTCGCGCCCGTCGCCCCGGGGCTGTGGCTCGGCGGTGCCGCCACCGGCAACGCCCAGCCCTGGCAGTCCTCCCGCGAGTCCCGCCGGCAGACGAACGTGGCCGAACCGCGCGTGCTGCGCAGCGACAAGGGCTCGGTCGAGGTGCACCGCAGGGTCCGCTACGAGGTCCGCGTCCAGCGGCACGGCACCGACGACGCACAGACCTTCCGGGACTCCGGCACGCTCACCCAGCGCGTGCCGACCGAACACCTGGTCCCGGTCGGCACCGAGGCGCCCGCCCCGCCCACACCGGTGTCCGCGGACACCGCCCGGCGCGTCTCCCTCGCCGACTCCCTGGCACCGGTCGCGGTCGCCGACGACGCGGCCCCGCACCAGACCGGCCGCGGGCTGTTCGACGCCGTCGCCTCCGTGCTGCACCCCTCGCTCACCGCACCCGGCGCACCGGGGCGCGGGCGGCTGTACGACGTGACCTCCACGGCGACCGTCCTGGAGGACCTGCCCCGGCTGCTGCGCGACGGCGTGGTCGGCGAGGACCTGTACTCCAAGGACGGCAGGACGGCGGGCAGTTACCGGCTGCGCGCCGCGGTCACCGGTCTCTCCCCGGCCTGGGGCACCGGCAAGACCCAGCTGCGCACGCACCAGCACGGCCAGACGGCGGTCACCGAGAGCGCGGGCAAGGGGCGGGCCGTCCAGGCGGGACTGGGCCCGGCGATCGGCGTCGGCGCGGCCTCCAACGCGGCCGTCGTACGAGCCACCGCCATGCCTGTCGCGGCGGCCCGTAAGGCGCGCTTCACCGTGGCCGAACAGAGCGTCGCCGGCCGCCAGGGCGCGGAGGTCCGGGGCGAGAAGGCGCTCTACTTCGGAACCGTGACGTTCACCGCGGAGGGCACGGGCCCGCGCTCGGTCCAGGCGATCCTGCACCCGCAGACCCGGGTCGCCGTCCACACGATGAACGTGTGGATCAGCCTCCGCGCCGACGAGGCCCAGTCCTTCGGGCTGCCGCTGCCGCTGGGCATGACAGCCGAGGAGTTCACCAAGAAGCCGACGCAGACCGATGAGAACGGCGACCAACAGGACGTCGAGCGCCATCTCCCTTACGACGGCAAGGGATCCAGTGTCGCACTCAGCCAGGTGGACACCGGCCCGATGGTGCGGGCCGTCCAGCAGATGTTCGCCACCGACCCCCGACTGGCTGGCTACCTGCCCGCGTTCGGCACCACCGCGCCCGCCCTCGGCACCAGCGACGAGGAGGCCGAGACCCAACGGCGCAACCACCGCGAGCTGATGACCGCCCTCTCGGAGACCAACCTCCAAGTGAACAAGGACCAGTTGCTGTCCACCGGCATCCGGGTACGGCTGCGCCGCAAGACCACCATGCACGCCCACGACGTGCAGATCCTCGTCCGGGGCACGCTGAGCGACACCGCCTACGAGGGCGACATCAAGGACTGGTCGGTGCGCAGCCACGCGACCGTCGCCGCGGGTGCGCAGAGCGGGCGCAGCAGTTCACGCTCGATCGGCGGTCTGGTCCTCGGCCAGGCCCGGCTGGTCCCCGGCATCCTGACCGCCGGGGCCCGCTACGAGAAGCACAGCTCCGGCTCGTACCGCAACCAGGCGGGCACGACCGGTCGTACGGACGTCGTCGCCAACGGCTCCGACACCGCCAGCGCCTTCCGCGCGGCCCTGCACCTCGACGTGGAGGCCACCATGACCTCCCGGCCCCGCAAGCTCGCCCGCGGCCTCACCGTCGGCAGCCCGGGCCGGGACGTGCCCGAGGCCGAGACGCTGACGTACATGAACCTGGGCAGCCAGGACGTACGGCTGCTCACCCCGACCGAGTTCACCCTGGACCAGGAGGGCAAGGACCGGGCCGACGCGGCGCTCGGGGACCGTGCGGAACCGGCGCCCGCCACCGACGTGGCCGCCGAGGGCATCGGCGACCTGGCCACGCTCGCCCCCGGGCCGGCCACCGGATCCCTGCTGCGGGACTGGCAGTTGGTGGAGACCGTCGACGGGCAGCCCGTCCGCGACCTCGCCTTCGCGCTGCTGTCCAAGGCCGCCGCCCGCAACAGGGGCCTGCGCGAGGACCCCGCGCTGGCGACGGAGGGCCTCGCGCCACGGCTGGCGATCGAGGAGCGCTTCGGCGAACGGGCCGTTCAGGCGGCGCTGCGGCAGGCCTCGTCCTCCGGCTGGGTCGTCAAGAACCTCCGCTACCCGCGTCGCCTCGCCGGCCTCAACGGCGCGGTCGGCACCCGGCTCGCGCTGGCCAACCCGAGGTTCGTGCACACGGGCGAGGGCCCGGGCACCGAGACCTTCGTACTCGGCGGCCACCAGTCCGCCGGACAGACGGGCCAGGGAACCAGCAGCACCGTGCAGTTCGGCGCCACCGGCGCGGAGAGCGGCACCATGTGGCGTGCCGGGCAGGGCCTGTCTACGTTCCGCACCACGAGCGAGGGCGACGCGCAGTCGTACGCCCTGTCCGGCACGGTCGAGCGCAACGCCCACACCCCGAAGAAGGCCCCGCTGTATCTGGTCCAGTGCGATGTGCTGGTCACCATGGTCGCGGAGGTCAAGGTGACCGGCGGCGGCCCCTACGTGGCGAAGGGCGCCCAGACCCTGCCGGCCGCGGCGGGGGTGTGGCTGACGGAGGCGCAGCTTCCGCAGGAACTGCGGCGGGCGGCGGGGCTGGACGCCGCCGAACCGGACACGGCCGCAGGAGACGAGAGCGACGCGGAGAGTTTCCATACGGCCGCCGAACAGGCCGTCCAGGACGAGAGTGACGACGAGAGTTTCTGGACGGCCCCCACGGGACCGGGGTTCCGCCGCGAACTCCCCCTCGGATTCGGCATGATCGAGGACCTCCCCAACTTCGTACCGCTGCTCGGGCAACTGCGTTCGCGTCTCGCCTTCAACCAGCAGCAGGACCTCGCCGACACGCTGCTGCCCCGGCGACAGCTCGACGACCGCAACGACAACGTGCAGCGCCTGCTCCGCGTCCTGGACCGGGACGGCTCCGCCGGACTGCTGTCCGGTGCCATGGACGGCGGGGTCACCGTCGAGCTGTTCGACGGCCGCAACACCCCGTACTGGGCGGTGTTCAAGGTCGACCGGACGGGCGACGGCGAGTACGAGGGCGACGCGACGGACCGGCGGGACATGGAGTACATCACCTCGGCCGTAGCCCAGCAGGCGACCGCCCACGACGAGGGCACGACCACCGGCGTCGAGGGCATCCTCGCGGGATCCGGTAAACCCGACGGTGGCTCGGGCCAGTTGAAGAGCACCGGCGGTGCGGCGGGCCTCGGCCTCTCGTCCGGCGCGTCGCGACGCGGCGGTGCCGTGAGCCGGGGCCAGCTCGGCATGAAGACGGTCGCGGACGCCAGTTCGGCGGCGGTGGCGAAGTTGCGTGTGCCGGTCCGGGCGAGCCTCGAACTGTACCGGGGCAACACCCAGGTGGCGCTCGCCCTGCTGGACAACCTGGCGCTGACCCATCGCGTCCTGCGCACCGACCTGGACGCGCTCTCCCGCGCCGAACTCCCTGCGCAGGACGTGCCGTTGGTCGCCCAGGGCTCGCGCGCTCCCGACCCGGCGGCCCCGGCCGACCTGGGCGCCTGGCGCGCGGGCGGTGCCCGGCTGCCGATGGAGGCCCAGGTCAATGGCTTCCAAGGGGTCACACAGGTACGGCAGTTGCTGACGTCCGTGGTCGGGCAGGCGGGCGGCGGCGCGCGGTTCCGCGACAAGGGCCAGGCCGCCGCCTACGCACTGAACGAGGCGGTCTCCACCGAGTGGATGATCGCCGCCCTGCCGCTTCTCGCCTCCGTCGGCGTCGACCTGCCGCCAGTGCATGCCTCCGGTGCGGAGGGCCAGAACCTCCGGGCCTCCCTGCACGCGCGCCTGCGCAACGGCCGGGTCCTGGGCGTGGGTGACAAGATGGCCTTCGAGACGATCGGCCAGAGCCATCTGGAGGGTCTGCGCCCCACCCAGCGGGACGGCCAGAGCTCGGCCGACCACAGCAGGGCGGCCCGTGGCATGGCCGGCGCGGGGGTCCTCAACGCCGACCAGTTCCGCCTCAACCAGCTGATGGGCAACACGGGCGGCTCGGGCGGGACGACCGATGCCACGGCCAACGCGTCCGGCTCGATGCCGGTCCACAAGCCGAAGATGAAGTCGGTCCTGGTTCAGTTCACCCTTGACATCAGGGCGGTCGCCCACGTCACCAACCGGGTCCGCACCGGCCGCACATCCACGGCGACCCGCGAGACGACCCTCTCCCGCCCGGTCGTGATCCGCATGCCGGAACCCATAGCGCATCAGATGCTCACCACCCAGGGCAACCAACTCCGCGATGACGGCAATCACTTGGGCCTCCGCCCGACGGTGGCACCGCCGCCCGCATAGCGCCCCGTGCCCTTGCCCCCGCCCGCATCGTCGAACCCCACACGCTGCGAGGCGACGCCTCTTCCATCAGAAACCATGTTCTGCCCTACTGGGCCGGCTGGGAGATGCGGGCCATCACCCGCACCCCTCGACGACCGTGCAGGCGAACGGCGCCGCAAGTAAGACGGACGTGCCGAGCTGCATCTGTCCGGCGCCACTCGGCACACGGCCGTGCCGACCCGGTTCCTCGGGGGGCTGAGTACCCGGGAGTTCGAGCACGTGTCGCAGGCCCTGGCTCAGGAGATCCTCGGGTCGGGCGTCTCCGCCTTCGGGGATGGCAAGGACGGCGGGCGTGAGGCAACGTTCGGGCGACGTTGCGCGAGTGGGTGCTGCGGGACTGTGATCTTCCCTGAGGCGGAGAGCAGCCGGGAGATCAGCTCGACTCCGTCGGCAGGGGCACGGGCAGGTTCGTCGGCGTCTTCGTCCAGCCATTCCTTTGCTGCCTTTACCTCGCGAGGGTGCTTTCCGTGCTTGACGTAATAGCGGTCGTCCGCCGTGACGACCGCGACGGGTGGCCCGCTGCTGCGCCTCGTTCTCTTGATCAATCCGCGCTTCTCGAGCGCCGCAGCCGTATGGATGGCTTTTGGCGGGAGCACCACGGCCTCAGAAGCAGCCGCGATCTCTCGCAGCATCGCGGCTTGCTTCTCGGACACGCGTACTTCACGGCCCAGGACTCCACTCGGCTCAGTGCAGGGAGGAGCGTCACGATAGGCCGCGGGGCCAGGGTGCTGCCGGGGTTCGTAGCCCGTCTGGGTGGGGTCGGGCGTGATCAGTCGATGTCCGGATGGTCGGCCTCTTCGAGGAGACGGGCCGCGAGGTCGTCGGCCCACTCCACGGCCGGCGTGGCGGCGGCCGAACTCCTCGAGTTCGGCATTGGACCAGCGGCGGGAGGCCGCGAACACGTCGATCAGGTCGCGGGGCGCTCCGCGGTCGGCGAGGGCGCGGACCTTGGTTCCGATCACGTCCTCCTCCGCGAGGACGGGCCCGTACGGGCCCTGGGCGACCGGCCGCCAGAAGATCTGCGCGCCGCGCCCCCGGCAGGACGCCCAACTCATCGACAGCGGCCTCTTCAACGGCAAGGGCGTCCCCTGCGGCGTCAGGACCACCAGCGACGACTACAGGTACACCATCAGGTGGGATGACGGCCCGATCCACCACGTACGGCCGGCACCCAGGGCGACTCCGGTGCCCTTGTCTTCACGGTCAACGACAGGACCCACCGCCAGGCGCGCGGAATCGGAGGCCACTGACATCCTCCGTAACTTCGGCCTGAAGCCGAACCCGCACCAGTAACCCGGCACCGCCGCGATGGGCACTACAGAGCTTCCACCGGGAGCCTGTGGTGCCCCTCGCATCTGTGGGCGGCATCCCGCGCCGCACCGTCACCGGCGGCCCGTCGAACTTCCTGGCCGCAAGCCCCCAACCGGACGGGTGAGTTGTTCGTGATACCGGGTGAAGGGGATCGGAGGGAATGTGGCCGAATGGTCGAGGCTGCTGTCCGAGCTCGCGCAGGAGCGCGGCGCGGAACTGAACCGGTACGGCTTCCTGCTGTGCGGCGACCGCGCGGAGGCCGCCGACCTGGTTCAGGAGGCACTGGTACGGGTCTTCTCCCGGCCCCGCCGTGCGTGGGAACTGGGGGAGGCGGAGGCATACGTACGCCGCACGATGCTCAACCGCTACCTGGACCTGCACCGGCGCCGAACCCGTTGGATCCGCGCGCTTCCGCGGCTCGTGTCCTCGGCGCCGGTCGCCGACCACAGCACGGACGTCCTGCACCGGATCGACCTCATGGACGCCATGCGCGGACTGTCGCCGAGGCAGCGGGCGTGCGTGGTGCTCCGTTACTACGAGGACATGTCCACCGCGGACATCGCGGCGCGGCTCGGCTGCGGTGAGGGCACGGTCAAGCGTCATCTGAGCGACGCGCTGGCACGGCTGGGCGCCCGGTTGCGGCCACCCGCACATCACGCCGCGGAGGAAAGGCTGGAGACATGAAGCCCGAGGACCTGCGCGAACAGCTGCTGGCTGCCGCGCAACGCACACCACCGCCGGAGATCGACACCGAACGCGTCCGGACCCGGGTGCGCCGGCGCAGAGGCGTCCGGTACACCGCCGTGGCCGGGGCAGGCCTGGCCGTGGCCGCCGCGGTGGTGCTGAACACGCTGCCGTCCGACTCGACACCGGAGGCCACACCGATGGGCTCGCTGCAGAGGCAGCCCCCGGCGACGAGTGGCGCAGTTCCGGGGCTCCCTCATCACACCTGCGGCGCGAGAATCCCGGCGAGTACCGGCCGCGGAGCCGTGACCGTACGCATCTCCGATGTGCGCACGGCCCCAAACGGAGCCCCGCAGGTCACCTACGAGGTGAACTCGACCGCCCCAGCGGTCCTGTCCGGCGAGCCACGGATTCTCGTCCTGAAGGACGGCCGGGTCGTGGCCGGTCAGGACCCATCCGGACCAGCCTCTGAGAACACCGCGCAACAGGTGACCATCACCCCCGACCACCCGCACCGCGCCCGGCTAGCGCCCGTGCCGGGCCGTCCCTGCGCGGGAACCACCTGGAGCTCGGTGCGGAAGCACGGCTACGAAGTGGCCGTCGTCCTCGTCACCCAGCAGACCGTGCCATCCGGCACTCAAGCCCCCGATTCATTGATCGTCGCCCGTACCCCCTGGCCGGATGAACGGCCCCCCTCATGACCGGCTTCTCCTTCTCCTCTCGCACCGCTCTCGACACCTCATGGAGGAACTCATGCGTCGCCCCTTGCTGCCCGCCGTCCTCGTCCTGTTGCTCGCCCTTGCCGGATGCGGGGCCGATTCCGACGCAGCGACCGGCGATCCGACCCACACCGACCCCGCGCTCCCTGCGCACGCCAAGAAGGTCGCACCACTGAACGCCGTCGCCAACGCCCTCGGCGAGCAGGGTCGTGGAGCGTTCGCCGACACCTACAGCGACCTGCACGTCGACGAGGACCATGGCTTCGTCACCCTCTACGCCACCGACAGCACCCGAGCCGCGAAGCTGGTCGCCTCCGCCAAGCACGCCCACCCGACGATCGACACCGCGCTGATACACGTTCAGCACGCCGATTACAGCAGGAAGGTCCTGGACCGGGAGATCGACAAGATCGTCCCGGTGGGCGCCGCCAAGGACGCCTCGAAGGAGGTGTACTACGGCGCCTCGCCCAACGCCGACGGCTCCGGCATCACCATCGAGGTCAAGCCGAGCGCACTCAGCCGGGTCAGGGCGCAGGGCAACCGGCTGGACGGCATTCCCGTCACCTACGTACCCGGCAAGATCAAGACGGCGGCCTCTTGGCGATGAAACGACAGCCGTCCGCAGATCGGCGGCGACGTCCTCGTCGGCGACGCGCGCAAGCGGCCCGGTCGAAGACGATCAAGGTGGATGAAGCCCGCGAGACCGCGCGGAGACTCTGCGGTACAGCCGACGAACTGCTCGTGTGGACCTTCTCCAGCCTGCCTGCGGCTGGCAGCAACAGGTTCTTCCACTCGGCTGAGGGCACTTCCTGCGGACCGTCCAGCCCCCGAACCTCTGGGGAACATGCCTCACGTGCCTAACAGGCTTGCTTGCCATCTACCAGCCACTTGGCCTGGCAACCCTAGATAACCGCCGCGCCTGGACCGACTCCTATCGGCTCTTCACCCGCGCCCTCGCAGGGCGCGAACTCTCATCAGATATCGACCTGGTCACCTGAACGCGAAGCGGCCCCCGCCATATCCAGACTTGCGCGCCTTGGACGAAGTTCTCGGTGGTCATCTTCACGTGCATGTGCTGGACGACGTAGACGGCGTCGTCGTACGGCAGCCTACGCGGCTGTCCGTCTCTCCCCTGGGCGGCGGGGGCAGCAGCGGCCTCGTCGGCGTCGTCATGCCGCGGGCTGGGAACCGGAGATCACGTACCAGAGAGGGCGAAGTCTTCGGATCTCCGTCCTGGTTTACCGCGGTAAACACGCTTGCGTTCGCCGGCGTCTGTGGCGGCGTGACCGCCGCACCATGCGGTGCCGGTGTCACTGCGGCATGGCAGTCAGGATGTGTTCAGGTTCCCCCTGACACAGTGGGGCAGTATGACGCACGCAACGTGGGGGAGTGACAGGAGAGCGGCAAACTCCGCTGGCCAGGGCTTGAATTGGCTCCACGAGATCCTCAGGCCGGCTGGGGGCTGGGGGCCCTCCCGCCGACCGGCAGGGGCACGGTCTGACCTGAGGAGCCGAGGGCTTCCGGGGCAGCTCATGCTCGGCTGCTGGTGACTGCGGCACCGAGCCTCTCCAGTCGCGGCTCCCACTAGAGGCATCAGCTAGAGGCATCAGCGCCCTGAGGAGCCGAGGCTGCGTTTGTCTACATATTTGTAGACAATTCCCGTTCCGCAGACGTGAGGGGCGCCCCTCCGCGCTGCCGCCCGTTCTATGTGAGGGTTACATGACAACTGCGACGACACCCGAGAATCTTCGGACACCTGCAAAGCAGATGCTGAACAAGGTTCCCGAGGTCACGATCTGGTTCTGGATCATCAAGATCCTGTGCACCACGGTCGGCGAAAGCTTCGCCGACTGGATCAACATGAACCTCGGTGTTGGCCTGATCAACACCGCATTGATCTTCACTGCCGTTCTGGCAGGCGTCATGGCCTGGCAACTCACCACCAAGCGGTACGTCCCGTTCGTGTACTGGCTCACCGTCGTGGTGGTGAGTGTGACCGGCACCCTCTACACCGACATCCTCACCGACAACCAGGGCGTTCCCCTCGCGCTGAGCAGTAGCGTGTTCGCCGGCCTCCTGGCCGTCGTCTTCGGGATCTGGTACGCCCGCGAGCGGACCCTGTCGGTCCACACCATCACCACCCGTCCCCGTGAACTCTTCTACTGGCTCGCGGTCCTGGTCACTTTTGCCCTCGGCACCGCGACCGGCGACTGGACCCTGGACCTGACCGGCTGGAGCCCAGGTGTCTCCGTGTTCCTGCCTCTCGGGTTGATCGTCGCGATCGTCCTCGCATGGCGCCTCGGTGCCAACGCGGTGCTCTCCTTCTGGCTGGCCTACATCCTCACCCGCCCGCTCGGTGCCAACCTCGGCGACTGGCTCGGCTCGCCCAGCGGCGACGGCGGCCTGGGCCTCGGCACCGCGGTGACCAGCGTGATCTTCCTGGCCGCGATCCTCGCTACCGTCGTGTACCTCACGCTCAGCCGCAGCGATGTCATCGAGGCCGACGACCTCACTCATACCCCGCGAGCGCTGAACCCGGCGCGTGAGCGGATCATGCTCGGCTACTACGCGGTCGTAGCGGTCGCAACCGCGGCGCTTCTCGTCTGGGCACACCACCAGCCCCACGCGGCCGCGGCCGGCGAGGATGACGCCCCTGCGCCGGTAACCGCCCATCTCACCCCGGAGCAGGCGACGTCGCCGTTCCCTCCGGCTGAGATCGCGAAGTTCCGCACGATCGCAGCTGACACCCTGGCAAAGCTCAATTCGGGTAATCAGTCAGCCGCGACCACCCGAGTGACCGACCTCGAGACCGCTTGGGACGACGACCAGTCCGCCCTTGAGCCCAAGAGCGAGCAGTCCTGGCACTTCCTCGACAGCGAAATCGACCAGGTCCTGAAGGCGCTACGCGCCCCGAGCCCCGACAAGGCCACCGAGGTCAAGGCGCTCAACACCCTCCTCACCTCACTCGGCTGACCAACCGCGCTGACGGATTGCCCCGACGCATCCCTGCGCCGGGGCAATCAACATTCTGGCGGGACGGTGAGCAGCGCGGACAGGTCGTCGTGGGTGCTGCTTCGGGAGGCGTGCAGCCGGTAGTGGCCGGGTGCGGTGGTCCAGGTGCCGTGGGTCTCGTCCCAGATCTGGAAGGTTCGCGCCGCCAGCGGGATGACGGCCTCGGCGGTGCCGCCGGGAGGGGCGGTGACCGTCGCGAACCCGGCGAGCCTGCGGGCGGGGCGTGCGCCGGCGGCGTCGAGCGGCTCGGCGTAGATCTGGACGGTTTCGCGGCCTGGGCGGGCTCCGGAGTTGCGCAGGCGCACGCGTACGGAGCCGGGCGTGGCTTCCAGGGCCAGGTATTCCCAGGTGGTGTAGCCCAGGCCGTGGCCGAAGGGGTACGCGGGTGCGACGGCGAGGTTCCGCCAGGCCGGGTAGCCGATGAAGAGGCCTTCTTCATAGGGGAGGACGCCGTCCTCGGGGGTGACACGGGTGACGGGGGCGCCCGCGAGCCGGTAGGGCCAGGTGGTGGGCAGGCGGCCGCTCGGTTCTTCCCGGTCGATGACGGGCTTCACCGCGGTGGCGTGGTCGGTGTGTTCCGGGTGCTCCACTGTCACTGACTTCTCCTTCGTGGGGACGGCGGGGCCAAGGAGCCATGACCACGACTTCGGCGCCGGCGCCGGCGGTGCACCTCGCGCGGCCCGGCTCGTACAGGCCGAGGCGGTCAGCTGTCGAAGCCGAGGCCGACGCGGTCCAGGGTGCGCAGCCAGAGGTTGCGTCGGCCCTCGTTCCGGTCGGCGCGGGCCAGGGACCACTTGGTGACGCCGATGCCGATCGAGCGGACGGGCTCGGGCGGGAACGGCAGCGGCTTTCGGCGGACGAGTTCCAGGGCGGTGCGCTCGGTGCGCTCGCCCGCGAGGAGGTCGAGCATCACCTCGGCGCCGAACCGGGTGGCGCCGACGCCGAGGCCGGTGAATCCGGCGGCGTACGCGACCTTGCCATGGTGACTCGTGTCAAAGAACACGCAGAAGCGGGTGCTGGTGTCGATGACCCCGCCCCAGGCATGGCTGAAGCGGACGCCCTCCAGCTGCGGGAACGTCGTGAAGAAATGCCGGGCCAGTGTCGCGTGCGTGGCGGGCCGCCGCTCGTGCTCGGCGCGGACGCGGCCGCCGTAGTGGTAGATCGCGTCGTAACCGCCCCACAGGATGCGGTTGTCGGCGGAGAGCCGGACGTAGTGGAACTGGTTGGAGCTGTCCGCGAAACCCTGGCGGCGCGCCCAGCCGACGGAGGCGAGCTGCGCCTCGGTCAGCGGCTCGGTCATCAGTGCGTAGTCGTACACGGGGACGGTGTACGGGCGATGGCGCGGGAGAAGGGACGGAAACGCGTTGGTGGCGAGCGCGACGCGCCCGGCGGTGATCCGGCCGTAGGGGGTGCGGACGGTGACGACCGCGCCGTGCTCGGCGAGCGCGGTGGCGGGGGTGCGCTCGTGGATCCGGACGCCGAGGTCGAGGCAGGCGCGTCTGAGGCCCCAGGCGAGCCGGGCCGGGTTGACCATGGCCACGTCGTCCTTGTTCCACAGGCCGCCGAGGAAGGTCGGGGAGTCGATCTCGGCGCGGACCTCATCCGTGTCGAGGAGGACGGGCTTCCCGCCGTACCGGGCGGTCACTTCGGCCGCCTCGGCGAGGCCGTCGAGCTGGTACGGCTCGGTGGCCACGACGATGGAGCCGGTGCGTTCCCAGTCGCAGTCGATGCCGTGGCGGGCGAGGGTGTCCTCGATGCTGCGGAGGTTCTCCCGGCCGAGGCGTTCCAGGGTGCCGATCTCCCCGGGCCAGCGCTGGAGTCCGTTGTGCAGGCCGTGGGTGAGGCTGGATTCGCAGAATCCGCCGTTACGGCCGGAGGCGGCGGCGCCGACCTCGTCGGCCTCGATGAGCAGCACGTCGACGGAGGGATCGCGCTCCTTGGCGACGAGGGCGGTCCACAGGCCGGTGTAGCCGCCGCCGACCACGAGCAGATCGCAGGCCGTGCCGCCGACCAGGGCCGGGGTGGCCCGCGGCCGGCGGGGGTCGTCGAGCCAGAACGGCGTCGGCTGGGCGTCCGTGAGTGAGCTGAGGGGATCCATGGGCGTTCCTTCGGTCGCCGAGGGCCCGAACGCAGGGCCCCTCCGGGGTGCCGCCCATGAGACTCCGTCGTACGGGACAAGGTCAATGGTGTTGACATAAGCCCTCGCGGCTCTGCACCTCCCCAGGGTGCGACCCGGACACCCGCCGGGGGCGTGATCCGGCGCCCATCCTGGGGCTGTGATCCGGTGCCCATCCTGGGGCTGTGACGCAGCGTCCATCCTGGGGCCGTGACGCGGGGCTCGCCCGGGGGCTGTGATCCGGGGCCCATCCTGGCGCTGACGCGGCGCCCATGCTGGGCTGCGACGTGGGGGGCTGTGATCCGGCGTCCAGTCCTGGGGCTGTGATCCGGGGCCCAGTCTGGGGCTGTGACGCGGTGTTCAGCCTGGGGCTGTGACGTGGGGCTTGTCCGGGGGCTGTGATCCGGCGTCCAGCCCTGGGGTGTGATCCGGGGCCCAGTCCGGGGCTGCGACGCGGCGCTCAGCCTGGGGCTGTGACGCGGTGCCCAGGTCGGGGCTGTGGCGCGGCGTCCATCCTGGGGCTGTGACGCGGGGCTTGCCCTGGGGCCGTGACGTGGGGTGTTTGTAAGCACTTCTTTGGGCACCACTGCACGGACCAGAAGTGGCTCCACGGTGTACGAAGTTGATCTGGCTCCACCGCCGATCGGAAAGATCGGTAGAGCCGTGGGCAGACGCCGGTAGGGTGGCTTGTTGTGGACGCGGGGGCAGGAAACGAGATGGTTGCGGTCCCGTCGGGACAGGTGACGCTGTCGGACCGGCGGACGCAGAGCAGTTGGCCGGTCGAGGTCGCGCCGTTTCAGATGTCGGCGCTCCCGGTCACGCAGTCCTGGTACGCACGAGTCACGGGCCGACGGCCGAGTAGCGCCCGGGGTGAGCGGCTGCCGGTTGAGGGCGTTTCGTGGTGGGACGCGGTCCAGTTCTGTAACGCCTTGTCCCGGCATGAGGGGCTGACGCCCGCGTATCGCCTGTGCGTCGACGCCGAGACGGCCGAGTGGGACACCTCCGCAGACGGGTACCGGTTGCCGACCGAGGCCGAATGGGAGCACGCCTGCCGTGCGGGCACTACTGGCCCGCGGTACGGCCAGCTCGACGATGTCGCCTGGTACCAGGGCAATTCCGATGGGCGGATCCACTCTGTCGGCGGCAAGCAGCCCAACGCATGGGGCCTGTACGACATGCTGGGCAACGTGTGGGACTGGTGCTGGGACGTCTACGACGCCGAGGTGTATGGGGCCTACCGGGTGCTCCGCGGTGGTGGATGGGCCGACGAGCACTGGAGTTGCCGGGCGTCGGTGCGGCGGCGCAGCCACCCGACTTTCCGGATCGACGACGTGGGATTTCGCATCGTGCGCTCCACACCACTGCCTCAGCCGCAGCAGCCTCATTCCGAATCGATCAGTTAAGGGGGGCGGCTGCGTCCGAGGTCGGCCGACGTGCCCTCTTCCGGGCCAGCGGAACCACCCGATCGAAGTGGCGCCAAATGCGGGGCTCGCCCTGGGGCCGTGATCCGGCGTCCACCCTGGGGCCGTGATCCGGTGCTCGCCCCGGGGTCGGACCCGGCGCCGCTCCCGCCCCCGCCGTTCCGTCCGGCAGCTCGGGCTACGCCGTCGGCTCCCAGCGGTCGAGGATCTCCGCGGCGGTCTGCAGCGCCCCGGGCTCGTACCGGGCCGCCAGGTCGCGGAACAGTGCCTCGGCGCGTGCGGCGGGCCATTCCGCGGGCAGGTGCTCGGCCGGGAGGTGCGGGTCGCGGCGCACCAGGTCGAGCCAGTCGGTGTGCAGCAGGAGCTGGCGTCCCAGGTCGTCGCGCGCCTCGGCGGGGCCGGCGTCGCCGTCCCAGCGGGCCAGGAAGGACCGGTAGCCCTCGGCGATGGCGTCGACATCGAAGGCGGCACGCAGCAGAGGGCCGGCCTCGGTGGGGGCGGCGGCCTCGCCGTGGAAGGCTCTGATGCGGTCGTCGAGACCGAGCTCGGCCGTGATGGGCGCGACGTCGACGCGCCCGGGCGCGACCCACAGGCCGCTCTGCAGTGGCCCGAAGCCGGCCCAGACGAGGCGGGAGCGCAGGGCGTGGCGTTCGCTGCGCCAGGACTCGGGCAGGGAGAAGCCCACCAGGGTCCAGGTGCCGTCCCACGCACGGTTCACCGCGCCGGTGCGGTGGATCCGCTCCTTGCCGTCGGCGAGCACCTCGGCCGCGCGGGGCGTGAGCGAGAAGTACATCCGGCGGCCGCGCCGGTGCCGCTCCAGCAGCCCGCGGCCGACCATGCGGGTCAGGGTCGAGCGGACGGCGTCCTCGCCGATGCCGACCCGGGCGAAGGCGTCGATCACGCTCGCCGAGGACAGGGCGGTGCCGGTGCCGAGGACGTGGATGCCGAAGAAGCTCAGCATCAGGGACTGGGGGCGGGGCGGGGGGCCGGGCTCGGCGGCGGAACCGGTCCGGGAGGCCGGGGCGGGGTGCGTCACGGGGACAGGGTAGGGCGGCCTCCGGGGAAGCGACTCAATATTCGGCAATTCATTGACGGCCGACATGAGAATGCCTAGCTTGTTCGCTCGACGGTGCGCGTCCAGTCGCGATTCCCCGCGCCCCGCACCGTGTTCACGGGAAAGGACCCCCGTTCATGGCTCATGTGGATCTCTCCGGCAAGGTCGCCGTCGTCACCGGCAGCGGACGCGGCCTCGGCCTCGCCTACGCCCGCTCCCTCGCCGCCGCCGGTGCGGCGGTGGTGGTCAACGACGTCGACGACGAGGCGGCCGGCGCGGCGGTGCGGCGCATCGTCGAGGACGGCGGCCGGGCCGTCGCCGAGGTGGTGCCGGTCGGCTCCGCCGAGGCCGCCGAGGCGCTCGTCGCCCGCGCCGTGGACAGCTACGGCCGCATCGACGCGATGGTCACCAACGCCGGGGTGCTGCGCGACCGGGTGCTCTGGAAGATGACGGACGACGACTTCGACACGGTCGTCGAGGTGCACCTGCGCGCCACGTTCACCTGCGTGCGCGCCGCCGTCGAACGGATGCGCGCCCAGGGCGAGGGCGGCCGGATCGTGGTGGCAGGCTCCCCCGCCGGACAGCGCGGCAACTTCGGCCAGACCAACTACGCGGCCGCCAAGGCCGGAATCGCCGCCATGGTGCGCACCTGGGCCATGGAGCTGGCCAAGGCCGGCATCACCGCGAACGCCGTCATCCCGGTCGCCGCGACCGCGATGACGAGGACGATCCCCGTCTTCGCCCCGCACGTCGAGGCGCTGGAGAAGGAGGGAAAGGCCTTCCCCGACACCCTGCGCAAGGGCGAGGGCTTCGGCACGCCCGAGGACGTCGCCGGCCTGGTGACGTTCCTCGCCTCGGACGCCTCCGCCGGGGTCACCGGCCAGTGCATCGGCATCGGCGGCGACAAGCTCTCCCTGTGGTCGCACCCACGGGAGGTGTCGGTGGCGTACGCCGACGGCGGCTGGAGCGCCGAGGCGATCGCCGCCGCCTGGCCGGTGACGGTCGGTCGGACCCCGGAGACCTTCGGCATCCCGGCGCCGCAGCTGTGAGCGGCCGTACCCTCCCGCACCCGGACGAGCTCGTCGCCATCGACGTGCACACCCACGCGGAGGTGTCCGCGAAGGGCGGTGCCTCGCTCTCCGCCGAGCTGGACCGGGCCGCCGGCGCGTACTTCAAGGCGGAGCACCGCCACCCGACCCTGCCGGAGATCGCCGCGTACTACCGCGAACGCCGGATGGCCTGCGTGGTGTTCACGGTCGACGCGGAGTCGGCCACCGGCACACCGCCGGTGCCGAACGAGGAGATCGCCGAGGCGGCCGCCGAGAACCCCGACGTCATCATCCCGTTCGCCGGGGTCGACCCGTACAAGGGAAGAGCGGCGGTTCGTCAGATCAGGCGGCTCGTCGAGGAGTTCGGGGTCAAGGGCTTCAAGTTCCACCCGAACATCCAGGCCTTCCACCCCAACGACCGTATGGCGTACCCGCTGTACGAGGCGATCGAGGAGGCCGGCGCGATCGCGGTCTTCCACACCGGGCAGACCGGCATCGGCGCGGGCGTGCCCGGAGGCGGGGGCATCCGGCTGAAGTACTCCGACCCCATGGACGTGGACGACGTCGCCGCGGACTTCCCCGGCATGCGGATCATCCTCGCCCACCCCTCCTTTCCCTGGCAGGACGAGGCGCTCGCGGTGGCCACCCACAAGCCGCAGGTGTACATCGACCTGTCCGGCTGGTCGCCCAAGTACTTCCCGCCGCAGCTGGTCCGGTACGCAGGCGGCCTGCTGAAGGACAAGGTGCTGTTCGGCTCCGACTATCCGCTGCTCTCGCCGGACCGCTGGCTGGCCGACTTCGCCGAGCTCCCGATCAAGGACGAGGTCCGTCCGAAGATCCTCAAGGAGAACGCGGCCAGGCTGCTCGGCCTCACCACGAGCTGAGGGAGGATCCATGCGCAACCAGGGCATCGGCTCGTGGCCCGCCCGCCGCAACCGCAGGACGCCCCGGCGCACCGCCCTGCTGTACGAGGGACGCGCCGTCGGCTACGCCGAACTGCACGACCGCTGCACCCGGTTGGCCCACGCCCTGCGCACCGCGGGCGTCGGCCGCGGGGACCGGGTCGCCTTCCTCGGGCCGAACCATCCCGCGTACCTGGAGACCCTGTTCGCGGCCGGACTGATCGGCGCGGTCTTCGTGCCGCTCAACTCCCGCCTCGCCGTACCGGAGTTGGTGCACCAGCTCACCGACTCGGGCAGCCGCGTACTGGTGCACGCCCGGCAGAGCGCCGACCGGCTGTCCGACCTGGCCGACGCCGCCGGCCTCGACGCCCTCCTCGCCGTGGAAGGCGGGCCGGGGACGTCGTACGAAGAGCTGCTTGCCGACGCGGCGACGGTGCCGCTCGACGAGGAGGTGGGGCACGACGACGTCTGCCTCATCATGTACACCTCGGGCACCACGGGCCGTTCCAAGGGTGCCGTGCTCACCCACGGCAACATCGTCTGGAACAGCCTCAACGTACTGGTGGACGCCGACCTCGCGAGCGACGAGGTCGCCCTGGTCGCCGCGCCGCTGTTCCACACGGCCGCGCTCAACATGAGCTGCCTGCCCGCCCTGCTCAAGGGCGGCACGGTCCTCCTGGAGTCCTCCTTCGACCCGTCCCGCACGTTGGAGCTGGTCGAAAGGCACCGCGTCACCGGCATGTTCGGCGTGCCGACGATGTACGACGCGATGGCCGCCGCGCCCGGCTGGGCGGACGCCGACCTGACCAGTCTGCGCACCCTGCTGTGCGGCGGCGCCCCGGTGCCGGCCCGCACCGCCCGCGCCTATCTGGACCGGGGCCTGGCCTTCGTCCAGGGGTACGGGATGACGGAGACCGCGCCCGGGGCACTGGTCCTCGACCGGAACGACTCGCTGAGCCACGCCGGTTCGGCGGGCGTGCCGCACTTCTTCACCGACGTGCGGGTGCTGCTGCCCTCGGGCGAGGAGGCCGCGCCCGGCGAGGAGGGCGAGATCGTGGTGGCGGGGCCGAACGTCACCCCGGGCTACTGGAACCTGCCGGAAGCGACCGCCGCGGCCTTCCGCGACGGGGGGTGCTTCCGGTCCGGCGACGTGGCCACCGTCGACGCCGACGGCTACGTACGGCTTGTCGACCGTCTGAAGGACGTGATCATCTCCGGTGGGGAGAACATCTACCCGGCCGAGGTCGAGGACGCGCTGCTCGCGCACCCGGATGTGGCCGAGGCCGCCGTGATCGGTGTGCCCGACCCCAAGTGGGGGGAGGTCGGCCGGGCCGTCGTGGTGCCGCGCCCCGGGGCCGCGCCGACCGCCGAGGAGTTGATCGCCCACCTGGAGGACCGGCTCGCCCGCTACAAGATCCCGCGGAGCGTCGTCCTCGCTCCCGAACTGCCCCGTAACGCCGCCGGAAAGCTGATCAAGCAACTGATCCGGGCGCGCTACGGCACCGATTCCCGGCCCGGTTCCCCCGCGCATTTGTGACCCCGTTCCCCTGCGAAGCCTTTCAAGGAGTACCCCCATGCCTCTCACCGTCCACGGCATCGACGAGATCCGCGGCCAGGCCGGGGCCGACCTCGGCCACAGCTCCTGGGTCGAGATCGCCCAGCCGCGCGTCGACACCTTTGCCGACGCCACCGGCGACCACCAGTGGATCCACGTCGACCCGGAGCGGGCGGCCACCGGTCCGTTCGGCGGCACGATCGCGCACGGCTACCTCACGCTCTCCCTGCTCATCCCGATGTGGACCGAGCTGCTCCAGGTGGAGGGAGCGTCGATGGCCGTCAACTACGGCCTGAACAAGGTGCGTTTCCCCTCTCCTGTCCGGGTCGGCGCGAAGGTCCGCACGCACGGCCGTGTGGTGTCCGTCGAGGACGTCAGAGGTGGTGTGGAGGTCGTCGTCGACCTGACCGTGGAGATCGACGGCGTCGACAAGCCGGCCTGCGTCGCCCAGGCGGTGTACCGCTTCTACGCCTGACACCTCGCGGGAACGGTGGAAGGGGGCGGCTGCGCGAAGCAGCCGCCCCCTTCTCGGCGCGTGGCGGACGAAGCGTCAACTCGTCCTGAAGCCCACGTAGTTCTCGGCGAGCGAGGCCGAGGCCGCCTCGGATTCGGCCAGGTAGCGCAGATGCGAGAGCCGCAGCGCGCGGTCGAAACCGGAGTCGTCCGGGTCGGCGTGGAGCAGCGTGGTCATCGTGTACGAGAAGTGCTCGGCCCGCCAGACGCGGCGCAGCGCGGCCTCCGAGTAGCCGTCGAGCAGCGCCTCGTCCTTGTCCGCATGGTGGCGGGTGAGGGCGCGGGCGAGCAGGGTGACGTCGGCGACGGCGAGGTTGAGGCCCTTCGCGCCGGTCGGCGGGACGATATGAGCGGCGTCGCCGGCGAGGAAGAGCCGTCCGTGGCGCATGGGTTCGGCGACGAAGCTGCGCATCGGGGTGATGCTCTTCTCGGTGATCGGGCCGCGCCGCAGGGTCCAGTCGGCGTCGACGGCGAGGCGGGTCTCCAGCTCGTCCCAGATCCGCTCGTCGGGCCAGTCGTCGGTGCTGTCGTCCGGGGCGACCTGGAGATAGAGCCTGCTGATGTGCGGGGAGCGCATGCTGTGCAGGGCGAAGCCGCGCTCGTGGTGGGCGTAGACGAGTTCGTCGCACGAGGGCGGGACGTCGGCGAGGATGCCGAGCCAGGAGAAGGGGTAACTGCGTTCGGTCACGGTGAGCAGGCCTTCGGGCAGTGACCGGCGGCCGATGCCGTGGAAGCCGTCGCAGGCGACGACGTACGTGCACTCCAGGGTGCGCTCGGCGCCCTCATGGCGGTAGCGGATGGTGGGCCGGTCGGACTCGACCCCGTCCACGGACAGGGCCTCGGCCTCGAAGAGCACGGTGCCGCCGTCGCGCAGGCGCAGTTCGATCAGGTCTTTCACCACCTCGGTCTGCGCGTAGACCATGACCGACCGGCCGCCGGTGAGGGAGGGGAAGTCGATGCGGTGCGAGCGCCGGTCGAAGCGGAGCTCGATGCCGTGGTGCTCCAGGCCCTGCCGGTCCATGCGCGCGCCGGCACCGCAGGAGCGCAGGACATCGACGGTGTCCTGTTCGAGAATGCCGGCGCGCTGGCGGCGCTCGACGTAGCCGCGGTCGCGCAGTTCGAGAACCACGCTGTCGATGCCCTGCCGGTGGAGCAGGTGGGAGAGAAGGAGTCCGGCGGGTCCGGCTCCGATGATGCCGACGGTGGTGCGGGGCATGGGACCTCCGTGAAAGTGGCGGGACGGTCTGATGGTCAGGGGGCGGCCGGTGCGTCGTCCTCCAGGACCCGCTGGGCGGTGGCGAAGGCGGCGTTGGCCGCGGGGACCCCGCAGTAGACGGCGGAGTGCAGCAGGACTTCCTTGATGTCCTCGGGGGTGAGCCCGCCCCGCAGCGCCGCGCGGACGTGCATCGCCAGCTCCTCCTGGTGGCCGTGGGCGACCAGGGCGGTCAGGGTGATGCAGCTGCGGGTGCGGCGGTCGAGGCCGGGCCGGGTCCAGATCTCGCCCCAGGCACAGCGGGTGATGTAGTCCTGGAAGTCGGCGGTGAAGGCGTTCGTGCGGGCGGCCACCCGCTCCACGTGGGCGTCGCCGAGGACCGCGCGGCGGACCGCCATCCCCTCGGCGTGCCGGCTGCCGTCGTCGGTGGGGTCGTCGAAGTGGCCGAACAGCGCCGTGGCGACGGCCCGGGGGTGTTCGGCGGGCGCGAGATGCGCGGCGCCTGCGAGTTCGAGCAGGTGGGCGTCGCGGATGCCGTCGGCCAGCTCACGGGCGTGCGCGGGCGGGGTGGCCGGGTCGTCGCGCCCGGCCAGGACGAGGGTCGGGGCGGTGATCCGCGACAGCTCGGCACGCAGGTCGTACGTGGCGAGGGCGTCGCAGCAGGCCGCGTATCCGGCCGGGTCGGCGGCGCGCAGGTCGGCGAGCAGCCGGCGCGCGGTCTGGGTGCCGGCGAAGCCCGGGGTGAACCAGCGGCCGGCCGTGGTGCCGGCGAGCGGCCCGGTGCCGTACGCCCGGACGGACGCGGCGCGTTCACGCCAGCCGGCCGGCTCACCGAACCGGGCCGAGGAGCAGACCAGGGCGAGCCCGGTGAGACGCTCGGGATGGTGCACGGCGAGGTGCGCGCCGACGGCCCCGCCGATCGAGATCCCTGCGTACCCGAAGCGCTCGACGCCGAGTCGGTCGGCGAGGCCGAGCACGAGCGCGGCGAGGCCGGCGACGGTGGTCTCGCCCGGCGCGGGGGTGCGCAGGACGGCGGTCGGGGTGCCGCCGTGCCCGGGCAGGTCCCAGCGGATCACCCGGTGCCGACGGGCGAGCGCGGGGGTCTGCGCGTCCCAGACGGCGAGCGATGTCCCCAGGGAGGGCCCGAGGATGAGTACGGGGGCGCCGGCAGGTCCGTCGACGCGGTGGTGGAGCAGGGGAGACGCGGGGGTCATGGGGGTCCTTCCGTCACGGCGGCGGTTCGTGGGGCGGCGAGGGCGCGGTCGTTCGGGAGGTTCGGGTTGTGGGGGTCATGGGGGTCCTTCCGTCACCGCCGGGGTTCGTGGGGCCGCGAGGGCGCGGTCGACCAGGAGGTGTGCGCAGCCGGTGGTGGCGGTCGGGTCGGTGAGGGCGCGCAGTCGTGTCTCGTCGCAGCGCCCTTTCGCCTCCGGGTCCGCCAGCAGGACGTCGACCAGGTCCAGGCCCTCGGCGACGGCCCGGCGGGCGGCGCGGTCGAGCAGGGCTCGGGCGGGTGCGCGGCCGAGGAGGGCGGCGAACTCGGCCGCCAGCAGCTCGCTCGCGGGCAGCCCCCTGGCCCGGCGCAGGTTGTCGCGCATCCGGTCGGGGTGCACGCGCAGGCCCTCGGCGAGCGCCGCCGTGTGGTGGGCGGCGCCCCCGCCGAGCCGGAGCAGTTCGCGCAGGGTCTGCCATTCGGCGTGCCAGGCCCCGGCCGGGCGTTCGTCCTCGGCGGTGAGCGCGCCGAGGAGGACCGCGGCGAGCGCGGGGGCCTGCCGGGCCGCCGCGGCGATCAGGGTCGCGCGGACGGGGTTTTGCTTGTGCGGCATCGCGGACGAGCCACCGCCCTCGCCCTCGTCGAGCTCGCCGGTCTCGGTACGGCCGAGCAGCAGAACGTCGGCGGCCGGTTTGCCGAGCGCGGCCGCGGTGAAGGCAAGCGCCGTGCCGAGGTCGGCGACCGGCGTGCGCAGGGCGTGCCAGGGCAGCGCCGGAGCGGCCAGGCCCAGCTCGGCCGCGTACGCCTCGGCCAGGTCCGGGCCGCTGCCCGGTGCTCCGGCCAACTGTTCGAAGGCCGCCAATGTCCCGGCCGCACCTCCGAGTTGGGCCGGGAGGCGGACGGCGGCGAGGCGGTCGGCGGCGTCCAGGACGAGGGCGCGCCAGCCGGCCGCCTTGAGCCCGAAAGTGGTGGGGACGGCGTGCCGGCCGAGGGTGCGGCCCACCATGGGGGTGGCGCGGTGCTCGGCGGCGAGCCGGCCGAACGCCGTCGCGGCGCGCCGCAGCGGGGCGGCGATCAGCGGCAGAGCGCGGGCCGCGACGAGCATCGCGGCGCTGTCCATGATGTCCTGGCTGGTCGCACCCCGGTGCACGTAGGGCGCAGCGGACTCCGGTACGGCGGCGGTCAGTTCGGCCACGAGGGGGATGACGGGGTTGCCGCCGTCCCGAGCCCGCAGGGCGAGCGCGCGCAGGTCGTACCGGTCGGCGCGGACCGCTGCCGCACAGATGGCGGCGGCGGCCTCCGCGGGCGCCTGTCCGAGCCGGGCCTGGGCCCGGACGAGGGCGGCCTCGGCGTCGAGCATGGCCTGGAGGAAGGCACGGTCGCCTGTCGCCGCCTCGACGTCCGTGCCCGCGCGGACCGGGGACAACAGCCCCACGTCGTAAGGGCCTTCGGCGGGGTGCTCAGCGGAAGTCAAGGAACACCGTCTCCTCGGGGCCCTGGAGCCGGATGTCGAACCGCAGGGTGCGCGGCCCCTGCTCGGCCGCGAGCAGGGTGCCGCGCCGGTCCGGTGCCAGCGAGGCGAGCAGCGGGTCCGCGTCGGCGGCCGGGCCGGGCAGGTAGATCCGGGTGAACAGGTGGTGCAGCAGTCCGCGCGCGAACACGCAGACGGAGAGGTACGGGACCCCGCCGGGCGGCAGCGTGCGCATCGCCCACCGGCCGTCGGCGTCCGTGGCGACCCGGCCGAAGCCGGTGAAGGTCACCCCGTCCCGGCCGGCGTGGCCGCCGGTGACCGGGTCCCGGCGCATCGACCCGGGCGCGCCCTGCCTGTCGCCGTCCGGGCCGGGCTGCCAGAGCTCCAGGAGCGCGTCGGGAACGGGGGCGCCGCCGCCGTCGAGCACGCGGCCGTGCACGGTGAGGGCGTCCGGGTGTCCGGCCGGGGCGAGGTCGCCGCCGCCGGGGAAGGGCAGGGCGTACCCGTAGAAGGGGCCGACGGTCTGCGCGGGGGTGGGCAGTACGGCGTCGGCCGGTTTCCGCAAGGCCGGTGAGGTTCGCGGTGCCGGAGTCGGGGTCTCGGTCATCGGCCTTCCTCGATCCAGGTCGCGGCGGGCCCGTCGAGGACGATGTCCCAGCGGTAGCCGAGAGAGCGTTCGGGTGTGGACAGGTCGTGGTCGTAGGCGGCGACGAGCCGGGCGCGGGCGGCGTCGTCGGTGACGGACTGCAGGATCGGGTCGTGGGGGAGGAGCGGGTCGCCCGGGAAGTACATCTGGGTGACGAGCCGCTGGGTGAACGCGCTCCCGTAGAGGGAGAAGTGGATGTGCGCGGGCCGCCAGGCGTTGGTGTGGTTGCGCCACGGGTAGGCACCGGGCCGGATCGTGGTGAAGCGGTAGCCGCCCTGATCGTCCGTCAGGCAGCGGCCCACGCCGGTGAAATGCGGGTCCAGCGGGGCCGGGTGCTGGTCGAGCTGATGCGCGTACCGGCCCGAAGCGCCTGCCTGCCAGATCTCGACGAGCTGGCCGCGCACCGGGCGGCCGGCCCGGTCGAGGACCCGGCCGCTGACGGTGATCCGCTCGCCGAGGGGTTCGCCGGCGTGTCCGCGGGTGAGGTCGGCGTCCAGCGCGGTGACGTCGGTGACACCGAAGACCGGGCCGCAGAGTTCGACGGCGTCGGGGTCGCGCACGGCCACCAGGGGCTGGTGCGGATGACGCAACGCGCTGCTGCGGTAGGGCGGGTAGTCGCGTGCGGGGTGATGGCGCACGTCGCCGGCGCGGAGGTACGCCTCGCGGTGCGCGGCCATCTCCCGCGCGAGGTCCTGCTGGGTCGGGATCATGCCGTCGCCTCCGTCTTCACGGGCGCCGCCGTCAGGCGCGCCACCTCATCGGTTGTGACGCCGGGGGCCGTCTCGACGAGGCGGAGGCCGTCGGCGGTGACGTCCAGGACGCCGAGGTCGGTGATGATCCGGGCGACGCAGGCCCGGCCGGTGAGCGGCAGGCTGCACTCCTCGACGATCTTGGGGGTGCCGTCCTTGGCGGTGTGCTCCATGAGGACGACGACCCGGCGGACCCCGTGCACGAGGTCCATCGCGCCGCCCATCCCCTTGACCATGCGGCCGGGGATCATCCAGTTGGCCAGGTCGCCGCGGGCGGAGACCTGCATCGCGCCGAGGATCGCGGTGTCGATGTGGCCGCCGCGGATCATGCCGAAGGAGAGCGCGGAGTCGAAGAAGGCCGCGCCGGGCAGGACGGTGACCGTCTCCTTGCCCGCGTTGACGAGGTCGGGGTCGACCTCGTCCTCGTACGGGTACGGGCCGACGCCGAGCAGCCCGTTCTCCGAGTGGAGGACGACGTCGACGCCGTCGGGGAGGAAGTTCGCCACCCTGGTGGGCAGTCCGATCCCGAGGTTCACGTACGAGCCGTCCGTCAGCTCGCGGGCGGCGCGGGCCGCCATCTCGTCCCTGGTCCAGCTCATCGGCTGCGCACCGTCCTTCGTTCGACGCCCTTGGCGGCGGCCTGTTCCGGGGTGAGCGCGAGGACCCGCTGGACGAACACGCTCGGCAGATGGACCTGGTCGGGGTCCAGCTCGCCGGGCTCGACCAGCTCCTCCACCTCGGCGATCGTCACGCGGCCGGCCATCGCGGCGAGCGGGTTGAAGTTGCGGGCGGCGCGGGCGAAGACGAGGTTGCCGTGGCGGTCTGCGCGGGCGGCGCGGACCAGCGCGAAGTCGGTGGTGATGCCGCGTTCGAGAACGTACGCGCGGCCGTCGTACTCGCGGACCTCCTTCGGCGGGGAGGCGACGACGACGGCACCCTCGGGCGCGTGCCGCCAGGGCAGCCCGCCGTCTGCGGCCTGGGTGCCGACCCCGGCGGGGGTGAAGAAGGCGGGGATGCCGCAGCCGCCGGCGCGCAGCCGCTCGGCCAGGGTGCCCTGGGGGGTGAGCTCCAGCTCCAGTTCGCCGCCGAGGTAGCGGCGGGCGAACTCCAGGTTGTCGCCGATGTAGGAGCCGGTGACACGGCTGATGCGGCCGGCGGCGAGCAGCATGCCGAGACCTGCGCCGTCGACACCGCAGTTGTTGGAGACCACCGAGAGACGCTCGGAGCCGCGGGCGTGCAGGGCGCCGATCAGTACGTCCGGCACGCCGCACAGCCCGAAGCCTCCGACGGCGAGCGACGCGCCGTCGCCGATGTCCGCCACCGCTTCGGCAGCGGACGCGACCACTTTGTCCATGGAGCAACCCATTTCGTCGAGGTACTGTCCTGCGGGGTGTTCGCCTGGTGAACTATCGTTCATTCTTGACGCGGGGCGCAGTGTCCATCCACGCTTCGGGTCGTGTCAACGCCGCGGGTACGGTTTCCCGCGTACCGAACGAGAGTTGAGAGGCCAGACCATGTCGCAGTCCGCCGAGGTCCCGGGGGCGCCCGACGAACTGGTCGGGCCGCTGGAGCGGGGGCTCGCCGTGCTCCGCGCCGTGGCCGCCGGACCCGAAGTCCGGCACCGCCCGGGGGACCTGGCCCGTACGACCGGTCTGGCCCGCTCGACGGTCGACCGGGTCGCCACCACGCTCGTCGCCCTCGGCGTCCTGCGTGCCGAGGGCCGGGACCTGCTGCTCGCCCCGCGGTCCGCCGAACTCGGCAACGCCTACCTGGCCGCCTCCGGCCTCCCCGACGCCCTCGGACCGCACGCGCTCGCCCTCGCCGACGCACTGGACGAGTCGGTGTCGGTCGCGGTCCCGGACGGCGACGGGGTGCGCTTCGTCGCCCAGGCCGCCCGCCGCCGCGCCATGGCGATCTCCTTCCGGGTCGGCGACCTGCTGCCGGCCGAACGCTGCGCGCCCGGCGCGCTGTTCGCCGCCGACTGGGACGAGAAACGGTGGGCTGCGTGGCGGGCACGGCGCGAACGGGACCCGGCGGACGCCGGCTTCCCTCAGGTCCCGCCGCGGCCGACGGGCACCCGGTCACCGGTCACCGAGGAGGTCGAGGCGGCCTTCCGCGTACGGATGCGTCAGGCCCGCGCGGACGGCTTCGCCGTGGACGACCAGCTCATCGAACCGGGCCTCGTCGCCGTCGCCGTGCCCGTACGGGACCCGGCGGGCGCGCTGGTGTGCGCTGTCAGCGTGGTCAGTCACAGCAGCCGGCACTGCGCAAAGTCGCTCGCCGAGCAGGCGTTGCCACCGCTGCGCCGGGCGGTCGCCGCCATGGAGGCGGCCCTGGCCACGGCGGCGACCTCGGCCGCCGCCGCGCCGCCGCTCCAGGGGCCGGCGCAGTCGGGCAGCGGCGAGTTCAAGGAGGAGCTGGGCTCGGGCTTCCTGCAGTCGCTCGCCCGGGGCCTGGATGTGCTGCGCGCCTTCGGCGCCGTACGCGGACCGGTGCGGCTCGCCGAACTGGCCCGGCTGACAGAGCTCCCTCGCGCGACCGTCCGCCGCTCGCTGATCACCCTGCGGCACCTGGGGTACGTGCACGAGAACGCGTCCGGGTTCCAGGTCCTGCCCCGGGTCCTGGAGCTCGGCCACGCCCGTCTCTGCGGCCTGGACCTGGCCGCGATCGCGACCCCGCACCTCGCCGCGCTGGTGCGACGGGTCCACGAGTCCGCATCCGTGGCCGTCCTCGACGGCGACGACATCCGCTACGTCGCCAGGGTCGCGAGCGCCCGCATCATGCACATCGACATCGACGTCGGCACCCGCCTCCCCGCGTATGCGACCTCGATGGGCCGTGTCCTGCTGGCGGCCCTGCCCGAGCCGGACCTGGCCGCACACCTCGCCCGGATCACCCCCGAGGCGCTGACCCCGCACACGGTGACCAGCAGGGAGGGGCTGCGCGAGGTCGTCGTGGCGACCGCGGAGCGCGGCTACGGGTGGGTGGAGCAGGAGCTGGAGGAGGGGCTGCGCTCACTGGCGGCGCCGGTCGTTGACGGCACGGGCCGGGTGATCGCCGCGGTGAACGTGGCCCTGCACGCCGGCCGGGCCACCCCGGAGGAGAGCCTGGCCGTGCTGCTGCCGCACCTGCGGGAGACGGCCGCGCGGATCGGCGCCGACCTGGCGGCGGTGAGCCGCTTCTCGCCCGTGGCCACCGGCTGAGTCCGTCGTCCGCCCGCGGGTGACGGCCGGTCAGCCGCCGTCCGCCGCCGGGCGGAGCGCCGCGACCGCGTCGAGCATCAGCTCCAGGGCGTACGGGTACCCGCTGTTGCGCATGTCGGCGGCGAGCAGCGGCAAGGTCGCGGCGATGTTCGGGTGGGTGTCGGCCGGCAGCCGGCCATACACCTCCTGCCAGACCTCCGCGTCCGCGTGCCGCGCCGCCTTCGGCAGCGCGAGCGCGGCGGCGTCCTGAGCGGCGAAGGCGAGCGCCTGGTCGACGAACGCGTGGTAGATCCGCACCGCGAGCGGGTCCGGGAAGCCGCCGGAGCGCAGGATGCCGAGGATTCTCTCGACCGCCCGCGTCTCGTTCGGCCGCCCGGTCGTGCGATGCGCCGCGAGCAGCGCGGCCTGCGGGTTCGACTGGTACAAGGCGTGGATCCGCAGCCCGATCGAGCGCAGGTCGGCACGCCAGTCGCCGGTGCTCGTCCAGCCGTCCTGGGCGCGGCCGATCAGCTCGTCCGCGAGGGCGAGCAGCAGGTCGTCCGTGTTGCGGAAGTAGCGGTAGAGCGCACTGGGATCGGCGCCCAGTGCGGCGCCCAGCCGCCGTACCGACATGGCCTCCGCTCCGTGCTGCGCGACGAGGCGCAACGCGGTCTCGACGATCAGCGCCTCCGACAGGACGGCGCCCTGCTTGGTGGGGCGGCGGCGCTGCCGCCTGCCTTCGGGAACCACGCGCTCGGCCATGCCGGGACCTTACGTCAACACCATTGACGTGTAAACGGCCGTCCCGCTTCCATGACGCCCACCAAGTCCGCCGTCTCATGCATGGGAGCCACCTATGGCCACAGCCGATCTGGTCTTCACCCGCGGTCCCGTCTTCACGCTCGGTCCGGCCCGCACCCGGGCGACCTCGCTCGCCGTCGTCGGCGACCGGATCGCGGCCGTCGGCCACGACGAGGTGCTGGACCTCGTCGGGCCCGGCACCGAGGTCGTCGACCTGACGGGGAAGCTGCTGCTCCCAGGGTTCCAGGACGCCCACGTCCACGCCGTCGCCGGCGGCCGGGAGCTGGCCGAGTGCGACCTGACCGGCACGGTCGGCGTCACGGACTACCTGGACCGGATCCGCGGCTACGCGGACACGCACCCGGACCACGCCTGGATCACCGGCGGCGGCTGGTCGATGGAGAGCTTCGAGGGCGGGCTGCCCACCCGGCAGCTGCTCGACTCCGTCGTGCCGGACCGCCCGGTGCTGCTCTCGAACCGGGACCACCACGGCGCGTGGGCCAACACCCGGGCGCTCGAACTGGCCGGGATCACCGCCGACACCCCTGATCCGGCCGACGGCCGGATCGAGCGGGAGGCGGACGGCTCCCCCAGCGGCATGCTCCAGGAGGGCGCGATCGGGCTGGTCGCCCGGCTGGTGCCGGCCGCCACGCCTCAGGACCGGCTGGCCGGTCTGCTGCGGGCCCAGAAGCTGCTCCACTCGCTCGGCATCACAGCCTGGCAGGACGCGCTGCTGGGCTCCTTCGGCGGCATGCCCGACCCGTCGGACGCCTACCTGACCGCCGCCCGCGACGGTTCGCTCACCGCCCGGGTCACCGGTGCGCTGTGGTGGGACCGGGAGCGGGGCTCCGAGCAGATCGACGAACTGGTGGCGAAGCGCGCGGAGTTGCGGCACGGCCGGTTCCGCGCCGGCTCGGTGAAGATCATGCAGGACGGCATCGCGGAGAACTTCACCGCCGCACTGTCCTCCCCGTATCTGGACGGCTGCGGCTGCGCCACCACCAATACCGGCATCAGCTTCGTCGACCCCGAGGCGCTGTGCGGGTACGTGACCGAGCTGGACGCCCTCGACTTCCAGGTGCACTTCCATGCGCTGGGCGACCGCGCCGTGCGCGAGGCCCTGGATGCCGTCGAGGCCGCGGTGGCCGCGAACGGCCGGCGCGGCAACCGCCACCACCTGGCCCATCTCCAGGTCGTCCACCCGGACGACATCACGCGGTTCGCCCGGCTCGGGGCGATCGCCAACATCCAGCCGTTGTGGGCCGCCCACGAACCGCAGATGGACGAGCTCACCATCCCCTTCCTCGGGCCCGAACGGGCCGCCTGGCAGTACCCGTTCGGCGAGCTGCTGCGCGCCGGGGCGACCCTGGCGGCGGGCAGCGACTGGCCGGTCAGCAGCCCCGCGCCGCTGGAGGGCATCCATGTCGCGGTGAACCGCCGCGCCCCGGAGGCCGGGGACGACCGGGTCTTTCTCCCCGAACAGCGCATCGACCTGCCCAGCGCGCTGGCCGCGTACACGGCCGGCTCCGCTCATGTGCACGGTCTCGACGACACCGGCAGCCTGGCCCCCGGCCACCTCGCCGACCTCGTCGTCCTCGACCGTGACATCCTCACCGCGCCGCCGGAGGAGATCGCCGAGGCCAAGGTCGAGCGGACCTACGTCGGCGGCCGGCTCGTCCACGCGGTCTGACCGTGCGTCCGACCGTGCGTCCGACTGTGCCGGACCGAAGAGGCCCGAACGTCGAGGGTGGTCGGCACGAGCGTCCCGCACGGCTCCTGGCGGCCGTGCTCCAGGACGGCGACGAGGAGTTCGAGCCCGGCCTGCGCGACCTCGTGGGGCCGCAGGCTCACCGTCGTCACCGGCGGTTCGGTGTACAGGGCGGTCGCGTCCTCGCTCACGCAGACGAGGAGCAGGTCGTCGGGGACCCGGTAGCCGTGCCGGCGGGCCGCGTCCAGGATGAGCGGCGGGCTCGCCTCGGCCACGACGAACAGCGCGTCCGGCCGCTCGTCCCCGCGGGCCGGGTCCCCCGCCAGGGCGGTCTCGACGGCGCGGACGACCGGGCCGTTGCCGGGCGCCTCGGCGCGCACGACCCGTTCGGGCACGCGGTGCTCGGCGCACCACACGTGGTAGGCGGCGAACACGGCGGTGTGGAACTGGGTCGTGCTGTCGGGCGCGACGAGTGCGGGCCGCCGGGCGCCCTGCTCGCGCAGGTGGTCCATGCTCGCGCGGACGGCCGCGCCGGCGTCCACGTCGACCCAGTGCGCGCCGGGCCGCCCCTCCACGGAGCGGTCGCTGAACACCGGGATCCGGGCGGCGAGCAGGTCCTCGACGATCCGGTCCTCGGCGACGGGGTCGGCGACGACCACCGCTTCGAGCGGCAGTTCGGCCCACTCGCTCTGCAGGGAGCCGGCGGGCAGCAGCACCACGGCGTAGCCGCGCTCCAGCGCGGTCGCGGCGGTGGCGCCGGTCAGCCGGGCGAAGTAGGGCGACTCCAGGAACGTCCACGGCGCGTCGGCGAGCTCCCCCACCACGTAACCGATCAACCTGGCCCGCCCCGAGCGCAGTTGACGCGCGGTGGGATGGGGCCGATAGCCCATTCTGCGCGCGGTCTCGCGGGCCTTCTCCCGCACCTCCGCGGAGAGCCGTCCGGTGCCGTTGAGCGCCGCCGAGACGGTCGTCTTGGACAGGCCCGCCTCGCGGGCCACGTCGACGAGCCGGACGCGCGGGGTGGGCCGTGAGGGCTGCGCCGACTGTCCGGCCTGCCGTGAAACATCGGTCATGGGTCGATGCTGCCACCCTCGTGACCTCTGGAAAACCGTTCCCGCAGGGCCTTGTGCGGGAACGTTCCCGCATCAATACTCGCTCCATCCCCCAGCGCCCGTCACTACACCCGTAAAGGGGTGGGTCTGCATGCGCATGCCCAGAACCATCGCGTTCGTCGCGTGTACGGCCGCACTCGCGGCCACCGCCACCGCCTGCTCCGGCGCCACGCGGAACGCGGACGGCTCCACCGGATACCAGGTCGAGCCGACCTCGCCGGCCGCGAGCGGCCCGCTGCCCTCGATCACCTGGTCCCTGTACGCCGAGCCCTACACGCTCGACTACGCCCTCGCGTACGACTACCCGCCGAACACCGTGCTCGCCAATGTCTGCGAGCAACTCATGCGCGTCACCCCGGACATGAAGGTCGAGCCCGGCCTCGCCGAGAAGTTCGACCGGCCCGACCCGCGCACCCTCGTCTACACGCTGCGCCCCGGGGTGAAGTTCCACGACGGGACAGTCATGACCGCAAACGATGTGGTCGCCTCCCTCAAGCGGCACACCGACCCGGCCACCGGCTCTCCCTGGGCCTCGGCGTTCAAGAACGTCTCCAGCATCGAGAAGAGCGGCCCGCTGCAGGTGACGATCCGCCTGTCCAAGCCCGACGTCCTGCTGCCCGAGCTGATGGCCGCCTCCCCCGGCACCGTGGAGAGCGCCGCGACGCTCGCCAAGGCCGGCAAGACCTACGGAACCCCGAAGGGCGAGGTGAACTGCACCGGCCCGTACGCGCTGGACCGCTGGACGCAGGGCGAGAGCATCACGCTGAAGAAGTACGACGGGTACTGGGACCGGGGGCTCGCCCCGAAGACCGGCCGGGTCACGTTCACCTTCATCGAGGACCCGGCCGCCCGCACCAACGCCTTCCGGTCCGGTTCGGCCGACGGCGGGTACCTGGTGCCCTCCTCCTCCATCGCGCAGCTGCGCGCCGGCGCCAAGGGCAGGTTGCTCTTCGGCCCCAACACCGCCGCCGCGAACCTCGCGGTGCTGAACTTCAAGGGCGCCCTGGGGGACCTCCGGGTCCGCCGGGCGCTGTCCATGGCGCTCGACCGGAAGAACATCATCAAGGCCGCGGCCGGCGGCGTCGGCGTCCCCGCCAAGGCCCCCGCGGCCCGCGGGGCCTGGGCACTGGACCCGAAGAAGACCGCCGCGGTCTTCGACTCGGTGCCCGAGCCGAAGTACGACGTGAAGGCGGCCCGGGGGCTCGTCGAGGAGGCCGGCGCGAAGGGCCGCAAGATCGTCATGGTCACCAGCTCGCTGGCCCCCGAGATCAGCGTCGTCGCCATCGCGGTGCAGGCCGCCGCGAAGGAGATCGGCCTGAAGGTCGAGCTGAAGCCGGTCGCCCCCGAGGCGTACAGCAGCATCTTCGTCGACCCGAAGGCCCGAGCCGGCCTCGACCTGGTCGTCACCAACGGCTATGACAACACCCCGGACCCGCTGGAGTTCTACCAGTACCTGCGCACCGGCGACTTCGGGAACTACGGCAACTGGTCGAACGCCGAGTTCGACGCCGCCTTCGACCGCGCGAACGCCGAGCCGGACGCCGCGGCCCGCACCGACCTCACCGCTCAACTGCAGAAGATCGCGCTGCGCGAGCTGCCGATCATCCCGGTGTACGAGGCGCCCTACTCGGTCTTCCTCGGCGAGCGGATCACCGGCGCGCCCACCGGCATCGCCCAGCTGTACTACCCGTGGGCCGCGACGATCGGGGCCGCGAAGCGATGACCCGCTACCTCGTCGGACGCCTCCTCGGCCTGGTGACCGTGCTGCTCGTGACCTCCGTCGTGGTCTTCGGCGCCCTGTACCTGGCCCCCGGCGACCCGGTGTCGTTCCTGCTCCACGGCCGCCCTGCCACCCCTGAGGCCGTGGCCTCCCTGCGCGCCCAGTACCACCTCGACGACCCGCTGCCCGTGCAGTACGTCAAGTGGCTCGGCGGCGTCCTGCACGGCGACTTCGGCCGCTCCGCCCAGTTCCACCAGGACGTCGCAGGCCTCATCGGCTCCCGGCTGCCGGGCACCGCCCTGCTTGTCGGCTACGCGGCCGTGCTGGTCGTCGTACTCGGCGTGGCGGGCGGGATCCTGGCCGCGCTGCGGCCGGGCCCGCTGGACCGGGCGGTGCTCATCGGCACCGGCGTGGCCACGGCGACCCCGTCGTTCGTCACCGCCATCGCGCTGGTGTCGCTCTTCTCCGTCCAGCTGGGCTGGTTCCCGGGACCGGGCGGCACCACGTCCGGCCTCGGGGACCGTCTCTACCACCTGACGCTGCCCGCCTTCGCGCTGGCGCTGACCTTCGCGGGCCTGCTCGCCCGCGTGACCCGCTCGGCGATGCTCGACGAACTGGGCCGCGAGCACGTGGAGGTGGCGCGCGCCCGCGGTGTCGCGGAGCGGTCCGTGGTGCGCCGGCACGTGCTGCGCAATGCGCTCGGCCCGGTCGTCACCGTCGGCGGCACGATGCTCGCCGGCCTCTTGATCAGCACCTCGATCGTGGAGACCGCCTTCGACGTGCCAGGCCTCGGCTCCCTGCTCGTGCAGTCGGTGACCGCGAAGGACTTCGCCGTGGTGCAGGCGATCACCCTGCTCAGTGTGGCGGCCTTCGTCCTCGTCAACTTCGCCGTCGACCTGCTCGCTCCACTCGTCGACCCCCGCCTCTCGCTCCACGGGGAGGGCTCCTCATGACCACCACCACACCCTCCGCCGCCCCGACGGCCGACGACGCGGCCGACGCGCTGCGCCGCCGACCGGGCCTCGGCAGACTTCGCATGCTCGGCCAGGGCCCGCTGTTCACCGCCTCGGTCGTGGTGCTCGCCGTGCTCGTCCTGGTCGCACTGCTCGCCCCCGTCCTCGCCCCGTACGACCCCGATACCGTCGATCTCTCGGCGAGCCTGACCGGAACCAGCGGCGGGCACCTGCTCGGCACCGACCAGTCCGGCCGGGACATCCTCTCCCGGCTGATCCACGGGGCCCGCACCGGACTGCTCGGGCCGCTGCTGGTCGTCGGGGTGTCCACGCTCCTCGGCACGCTGCTCGGCCTGGTCGCGGCCTGGCGCGGCGGCTGGGCGGACGCGCTGCTGTCCCGCGCCATGGACATGGCCTTTGCGATCCCCGGTCTGCTCCTCGCGATCCTGCTGGTGGCGGTCGTCGGCTCGGGCATGACCGCGCCGGTGATCGCCATGGCCGTGGCCTACACCCCGTACGCGGGGCGGCTGGTGCGCACAATCGCCCGGCAGGAGAAGGCGCGCCCGTACATCGAGGCGTACCGGGTGCAGGGCTGGTCCGGCTGGACGGTCTGCGTGCGCCATCTGCTGCCCAACATCGCCCCGACGATCTTTGCGCAGTCCGCGATGAACTTCGGCTACGCGTTGATGGACCTGGCGGCGCTCTCCTTCCTGGGCTTCGGCGTGCAGCCGCCGACCGCCGACTGGGGCGCCATGATCAACGAAGGCCAGTCGGCCATCCAGCAGGGGGCGATGCTGCCCGCCCTCGCGCCGTCCGCGTGCATCGTGCTCGCCGTGGTGGCGTTCGGCATCGTCGGCGAGGGGCTCGCCGACCGGATCTCCCGGCGGGAGCGGTGAACGGTATGACGCAGCGCACGGAACCGGCACCCGTCCTGGAGATCGACGGGCTCGGGGTCCGCCTCGCGGCCGGCCACGCGGCCCGGCCCATCCTGGACGGCGTCAGCCTGCACGTACGGCCCGGGGAGACCGTCGGCCTGGTCGGCGAGTCCGGCTCCGGCAAGTCGGTGGCCTGCCGCAGCGTCCTCGGGCTGCTGCCCGACGGCGCGCGCGTCAGCGGGCAGGTCAGGGTCGGCGGACACGACGTGCTGAGCATGGACCGCACACAGCTGACCGCCCTGCGGGCCCGGCAGGTCGCGATGGTCTTCCAGGACCCGCGGGCCTCCGTGAACCCGCTGCGCCGGATCGGCGACTTCCTCACCGAGGGTCTGCGCGCGGCCGGGACCCCTGCCGCCGCGGCGACCGCCCGGGCCGAGGAACTCCTCGCCGCGGTCGGCATCCGCGACCCGCGCGGCGCGCTGCGCCGGCATCCGCACGAGTTCTCCGGCGGCATGCTCCAGCGGGTCGTCATCGCCGCGGCGCTCGCCGCCGAACCGGCGCTGCTCGTCGCCGACGAACCGACCACGGCCCTCGACGTCACCACCCAGGCGGAGATCATCGCGATCCTGACCAGGCTGCGGGTGGAGCGCGGCACCGGCCTGCTCTTCGTCACCCACGACCTGGAACTGGCCGCGGCCGTCTGCGACCGGGTGTACGTGATGTACGCGGGCCGGATCGTCGAGACACAGGGCACGGACGCGCTGTTCGACCGGCCGCGCCATCCGTACACGGCGGGCCTGTTCGCCTGCACGCCTCGCATCGAGGCGGGCGCACCGGCCCCCCGGCCGATCCCGGGCCGCCCGGTCTCGCTGGCCGAGGCGCCGCCCGGGTGCGCCTTCGCCGCGCGCTGCGCCCACGCGCTGCCGCGCTGCCGCGAACAGACGCCCGCACTGGCTCCGTACGGCGAGGGTCTCGCCGCCTGCCACCGCGCCGACGAAGGGATCACGCTGTGACCGAGCCATCGAAGGGACTGGTCGTCGAGGGACTGCGCAAGCGGTACGGGGACCACACGGCCGTCGACGACGTGTCGTTCACACTGGCGCCCGGCGCCTCACTCGCGATCGTCGGGGAGTCCGGCAGCGGCAAGACCACGACGGTGCGCATGCTGGTCGGACTGGAGCGGCCGGACGGCGGCACGGTCCGCCTGGACGGCCGGGACCGGTCGGCGAGGCCCCGGAACCGGGCCGAACGGCTGGCCCGTGCCCGGGAGATCCAGATGGTCTTCCAGGACCCGTACCTCTCGCTCGATCCGCGGGTGACGGTGTCCGGCTGCCTCGACGAGGTACTCCGGCTGCACACGGCACTCGACGCCGCCGCCCGCCGGGCCCGGGTCGCCGAACTACTCGACCAAGTCGGCCTCGGCGCCCGTGAGGCCACGGCCCTGCCACGTCGGCTCTCCGGCGGCCAGCGCCAACGCGTTGCCATCGCACGGGCGTTGGCGGTGGAGCCGAGGGTCCTCGTCCTGGACGAGGCGGTCGCGGCACTCGATGTGTCCATCCAGGCGCAGATCCTCGACCTGCTTGCGACGATCCGCCGCGAGGCGGGTATCGGCTACCTGTTCGTCACCCATGACCTGGCGGTGGTCCGGCACATCGCCGATGCGGTGCTGGTGCTCAAGACGGGGCGGGTGGTCGAGACCGGCCCCACCGCCCGCGTCCTGGACGCCCCGGAGCACCCGTACACCCGGCTGCTCCTCGCCTCCGTGCCGCGCCGCGGCTGGGACCCGGGGCGCAGGGCTTTGACGGAGGCCACGTAGACGGCGAGCCGAGGCCGGGAGGTTCTGACGAAGGCTCAGTACGCGGAGTTGACGTTGTCGATCGAGCCGTAGCGGTGGGCCGCGTAGTTGGCGGCGGCGGTGATGTTGGCCACGGGGTCGGTGATCTTGTTGGCCGTGCCGGCGACGTGGTAGGCGTTGAAGGTGGGGTCGATGACCTGAAGGAGACCCTTGGAGGGGATGCCCTTCTGGGCGTTGACGTCCCAGTTGTTCTGGGCGGTGGGGTTGCCGCTGGACTCGCGCATGATGTTGCGCTTGAGGCCTTCGTAGCTGCCCGGAATGCCCTTGGCCTTCATGATCCGCAGGGACTGCTTGATCCAGCCGTCGAGGTTGTTGCCGTGGCCGTCGTTGGTGGCGATGGTGGCCGTGGCGGAGGTCTTGACCTGGGGGGCCTCGGCAGCCTGGGCGGCGGTGGGCATCAGGGTGAGGGCGGCGGCTGCGGCGCCGGTGGTGGCGATGCCGGTGAGGGTGATGTTGCGGAGGCGGGCGATGCGGGTGCGGGTGATGGTGGCCATGAGGAAGGAACTCTCCAGTGGGGTCGTCGTCGGCGCCGGCCCGCGAGGGGCGCGGCGTGGGGGCGGTGGCCCGCGCTGGAGGCCGGAGCGGATGGGGCTGGTGGTTTTGGCCCTGTCCGTCTGGTGGCTCCTGGCGGCGATAGCCATCCTGAGCGGCTCATGGCGTTTGATGCAATGGTGTGACGTACTATCCGACTTCGGATAAATGTCCGCTATTGGGTGTTTTGGAAGGTTTCTTCGCTGTTCGCGGGGGGTGCGGTTCTACGATCCTGGGCCGGATGTGATCTGCGTCCTGTGCGCCGCCTCACGCCTCCGGGGCCTCTCGGGCCCGATATCCGGCGGTCGGGAGGGGGGCACCCACACCCGGCGTGGCGACGGATGAACGGCAGAATGCCCGCATGACCCTCCGATGCGCTGTGCTGGACGACTACCAGGGCGCCGCTCTCGCCCTTGCGGACTGGAGCCCTCTCGCCGACGACGTCGAGGTGCGCACGCTCCGTGAACACATCGGCGACCGGGAGAAGCTCGCCGCCGTACTCGCGGACTGCGAGATCGTCGTGGCCATGAGGGAGCGCACCCCCTTCGACGCGGATCTGCTGCGCCGCCTGCCCCGGCTGCGGCTGCTGGTGACCAGTGGGATGCGCAACGCCTCCATCGACCTCGCCGCGGCGGCGGCTCAGGGCGTGACCGTGTGCGGTACGGCGAGCAGCTCCACCCCGCCCGTCGAACTGACCTGGGCCCTCCTTCTCGGCCTGGCCCGGCATGTCACCGCCGAGAACCGGGCCCTGCGCGAGGGCGGGCCCTGGCAGTCCACCGTCGGCCAGGACCTGCACGGCCGGACCCTGGGCCTGCTCGGGCTCGGCAAGATCGGCACCCGGGTCGCCCGCGTCGCCGGTGCCTTCGGCATGGAGGTCCTTGCCTGGAGCGAGAACCTCACCGCCGAGCGAGCGGCCGACGCCGGCGCCCGACTTGCCGTCAGCAAGACGGACTTGCTCAGCCGAAGCGACTTCGTGTCCATCCACCTCGTCCTGTCCGACCGCACCCGCGGCCTGCTCGGCGAGCCGGAACTGCGCGCGATGCGCCCGCACGCGTACCTGGTGAACACCTCCCGCGCCGCCATCGTCGACGAGAGCGCACTCCTGCGCGCCCTGCGGGAGGGATGGATCGCCGGCGCCGGTCTCGACGTCTTCGCGACCGAGCCACTCCCCGCCGACGACCCCCTGCGCTCCCTGCCGAACGTGCTGGCCACCCCGCACCTCGGGTACGTCACCGAGCACAACTACCGCACCTACTACACGGAAGCGGTCGAGGACATTGCCTCCTTCCTCGCCGGTACCCCCGTACGACTGCTGACGGGCGGCTGATCTCCGGCCTGGAGGAAACGGGCGGGCCCCCGCCGCTCCCGGAAGGAGTGGCGGGGGCCCGACCGCGTCGGTGTGGGTCAGTGGAGGGCGCTCACCTCCGTTGCCGAGAGCGTGCGCGGGTAGACGTGGACGTCGGCCACGGAACCGGGGAACGCCATGTACGGGGTCGTGGCCGACGCGCTGTTCACGCAGCCGCCGATGGTCAGGGGCAGGGAGGAGTCGTACTGCGGGCTGAGGTTGGTGGCCACGCCCATCTGGACGCCGTCCTGGTAGAGGGACATCGTGCCCGTGCTGGAGTCACCGGCGACCGGGGCCCGGTAGGTGGCGACCAGGTGGGTCCAGGTGCCGACTACGCCGGTGCCATAGCCCCCTTCCGCGGTGGGGAAGTCGGAATTGTCGCCGTTGGCGGTCGTGGTCTGGAACATCCAGCCCTTGTTGCCACTGTCGTAGGAGATGTAGAACGCCTGGTGCGTTGTCGTTCCCTGACAGATGGCCGTGGTGCCCAGCGCCGAGTTGATCTTCACCCAGGCGGAGACCGAGTAGTCGCCGAGAGTGTTGACCGCGCTCTGCTTGCTCTTCAGGAAACCGGTGCTTCCGTCGAAGGCGACGCTCCCGGACAGTCCGCTCGGTGCGTCCGGACCGAAGGTGGCGCCGCCGGCCGGGGTGAGCGGGTTGAGGGAGGCGGAGTCGGTGCCGTCCGAGCCGAGCTTCCACTCGTCCTCGGGCATGCCGTTGGTCCAGCCGGCCGGGACGATCACGCTGTTCGCGTCCGCCTCGCTGGCCTCCATCGCGTACGGGAAGACCTGCACGTCCGAGACGGAGCCGGGGAACTGGTTGTACGGCGTGGTCGCGTCGGGGGTGTGGACGCAGCCGCCGACGGTCAGGGGCAGCGAGGAGTCGTACTGCGGGGTGACGTTGCTCGCCGTGCCCATCAGGGTGCCGTTCTGGTAGATCGACATCTTGCCGGTGCCGGGGTCGCCGTCGACCGGTGCGGTGTAGGTGACCAGCAGGTGCGTCCAGGTGCCGAGCACGCCGGTGCCGTAGTCGCCCTCGGCGGTGGGCCACTGGGCGTTGTCGTCGTTGGTCGTGGTGGTCTGGAACATCCAGCCCTTGTTACTGCTGTCGTAGCCGATGTAGAAGGCCTGGTGCTCGCTGGTCCCCTGGCAGATGGCGGTGGCGCCGGCGACCGCCGAGTCGAGCTTCACCCAGGCGGAGACGGTGTAGTCGCCGAGGGTGTTGACCGCGGTGTGGTCGCTCTCCAGGAATCCGGTGCTGCCGTCGAAGGACGTGGCGCCGGCGGGGGCGTTGAGCGCGTCCGGTCCGGCCGCGTTGAAGGTTGCCCCGCCGACCGCGGTGAACGGGTTGTCCCCGCGCGCGTCGGTGCCGTCGGTGGCCAGGTCCCACTCGTTGTCGGGAGTGTCGCCGCCGGTGGCGAGCGGCACGATCAGGTTCGGCGCCATGCTGACGACCTGGGTGTTGGTGTCGTTCAGGTACCGGCCGGCCAGGTCGGCGTAGTACGCGTCGGACGGGTTGCCGTTGTAGAGGTCGGCCGTCTTCACGGTCGAACCGGTGGCCGTGCCGTCGGTGGAGACCGCCGAGGCGAAGTCGATGATCTGGGTCGGGTAGTTGAGGAGCAGGTCGTTGTTCACCTGCTCGCGTGCGGCCTCCTGCGTCGCCGTGCCCGGGTGGGCGGCGGTGAACGGCGGGATGGTGGTGAGGTAGACGGTGATGTTGGCGTTCTCGGTGAGCGGGCGGCCGGAGGCGTCGTACGCCAGACCGTCATCGGTGTAGTACGAGGTCAGCTGGCTGTTGAGCGAGGCCAGCCCCTTCTCCACGTTGGTGGCACAGGTGTTGGCGTCGCTGGTGCAGTTGAGCAGGTCGGTGCCGCCGTTGGAGATGAGCACGGTGCGCACGTTGCCCTGGGCCAGCACATTACGGTCCAGCGGGTTGAGCGCGTTGTTCGGGTTGTCGCTGTTGGTGATCTGCGGCAGGCGGTTGTTGCTCAGGCTCCAGCCGTTGGTGCCGGCGTTGAGCACGCCGTAGTCCACGGTCCCGTCCCCGTTGGGGTCGTCGACGATGGCACCGGTGATGGCGTCGCTGAGGTGGTGCTTGCCGTCGCCGCTCGCGTTGTCCGCGTTGACGTTCTGGTCGCCGTAGAGGACCAGCGAGCCGGTGGGGGCCGAGGTGGGCGTGGTGACGTCGATGCCGGAGAGGTACGGCAGACCGGTGTACGTCGTCTGTGTGAACGCGGTGGCCGAGGTGTCACCGGTGCGGTTGGCCGCGTCGCTCACCCACACGGGGTTCTGTGCCGAGGCATGGCCGGGCATCGCGGACACCGAACCGTGCACCTGCAGGCTGACCAGCACGGTCGCCTGCTGCGCGACGGCCAGCGTCACCGGGTCGCTGGTGACGTCGCCACCGGCCGGGATGGTGACGGAGGTGGCGCCGCCGAAGGTGAGCGCCTTCGGCGCCGCGGCTGCTGTCGCGCCGCCCGCGGTGGCGTCCTGGACGGCGGCCGAGGCCGCGTCGAAGGTCACGGGCGCGGTGCCCATCGCGTTGGACAGGTGGATGCGGACCCCGTTGCCGTCGTCGGTGCCGATGCTGACGTGCGCCGGGATGCGCAGCGTCTGCCCGTTGACGGTGGCCGTGCTGCCGCTGGTCAGCGTCACCTTGGCGGTGTCCTGGACGGAGGACCAGGTGCCGACCCAGTGCTGGGCGCTCGATCCGCTGCCGGTGAGGGTCAGCGGGCGCACGCCCATCCCGACGATGTGCAGGGCGGGCTGACCGGCTTGGACGCCGTTGGTGAACAGCGGCAGAGAGATGCTGCTGACGGCCGAGCCGGGACAGACCAGCGGGACGCTGAAGGCGAAGAGCTTCGGGCCGCTGCTGGGGCTGGTCTGGGTGTTGTTGCTGTGGTTCTCGTGCACCAGGGTCACCGAGGCCGTGGAGGCCGAGCCGCTGATCCAGTCAGGCACGGTGTCCAGCTGGTAGGACTGGTCGGCGGGGGCGCCGTTCGGGTCCAGGCAGTTGTTCTTGGCGTAGGTGATCGTGCCGGTGGCGCCCTTGGCCGTGCCGTTGGTGGCGAAGCCGACGAAGACCACGGCGTCACCGGTGTTCACCACGCCGCTGCCCGGCACGGTGACGGTCTGCCCGGAGGCCAGCATGTTGTCGTAGGTGCCGGTGCCGAACTTCGGCAGCGTGATGGCGGCGCCGTCGACGGTCACCGTCTTGCCGCTCTGCCAGCCCGACGCGGTCGTCAGGTCGGCGGAGTTGATGCTGTTGCCGTAGCCGTCGGCGTCGGCCGGGCCGGTCGTGGTGGTGAAGGTGCTGGTGGCGGTGTTGTTCAGGCAGCTGCCGGTGTTGTTGATCGCGCAGCTCAGCGCCGGCGCGAGCCGCAGCACGTCGATGCCCGCCTGGTAGCCGGTGGAACCGGGGTTCTTGCCGGTCAGGGTGAGGGTCAGGGTGTGCACGCCCTGCTTGAGGGTGAGCAGCGAGCCGTTCGCGTCCTTGGGCATGCCCAGGTTCACGAACCGGGTGGTGACGTAGGAGTTGTAGGCGTCGAAGCTGCTGAGCAGCGTGGACTGGGTGGGCTTGCCCGCGTCCAGGACCAGCCGGTAGATGCCGTAGTCCTTGGCCTGGGTCAGGTTGGCCCCGAAGCTCCAGGGGCCGTCCTTGGGGATGTCGAAGCTGAACGTCGCGCTGTCACTGCCGCCGACCTTCGAGGTGGTGCTCTTGTTGGCGAGCATGGCCTGGTAGCCGTCGGCGAACTCGTAACCGCTGCCGGCGGCCTGGCTGATCAGCTGACCACCGGTGCTGGTCGTGGTCGCCTTGGGCACCACGGTGGTCGTGTTGTCCGCGTTGGTCGCCGTCCAGCCGCTGATCATCTTGTCGCCGTAGGCGTACGTCGGCGTGCTGGTGCCGGCGTAGAAGGCGTAGGACGTCTGCGCGATGGATGTCGAGCCGGCCTGGTCCACGGCCTTGGCGTACAGGGTGTGCGGTCCTGCCTTGGCCGGTGCGAAGGCGGGGGAGGCGCTGCCGTTGATGACCGCGGTGCCGGTGCCGGGGCCGTTGTCCGAGCTGACGTAGTACGGCTTGCCCGGGACGATCGTCGTGGTCGTCGTCCATTTGGTGACGGTGCTGCTGTACACCGTGTTGCCTAGCGTGCCGTCCAGCGAGAACAGGTACCCGGTGATGTTGTTGGTGTGGTTGTTGCTGATCGTGAAGGTGCCCTTGTCGCCGTACGCGGCACCGATCTGCTTCGCCGGGAACTGGCTGGACGTCACCGTGGGCGCGGGTGGCGCAGTGGTGTCCACCGTGAAGGACTGGGTCTTGGTCCAGATGCCGGAGCCGGGGCCCACCCAGTAGCCGGCCGCGTTCTGCGCCGTGGCCTTCCAGGTGTAGGCGCCGTCCGCCAGGTACGGGGTGGTCCAGTCACTGCCGTTGGTGTTGTACCGGGCACGCTTCTTGGAGTCGAGGCCCGGGCCGAAGCCCTGACCGACCAGGGTGCCCAAGGAGTTGTAGACGTTGTACTGGATACGCACCAGTTCGCTGCCGCCGGCCAGGTCGGGGTCGACCGCGCGCGCGGACAGCGTCGGGGTGTGGGTGGTGGTCATCGTCTTGCCCATGCTCACCGAGGACGGCTTGATGGCGGGGGTGCCGGTGCCGTTCTTGAGCTTGGGCCGGTAGCTGTAGGTGACCGACATGGTGGCGCCGCCGCCGAACGCGAGCTGCTTCCACTGGTGCGGGTCGTTCATGTCGGGCGACTGGACCATGAGCGTCATGCTCTTCCAGCCGCCGGCCGCCGCGCTCTGCGCCCGGGAGGTCACGTCGAACTCCAGGGAGGGCGGGCTGACCCAGGAGTGGGCGCCGTCGGTGACGGGGCAGGTGCCGGCCTCATGGCTCTTGGGGTTGGTGCCGAGCGAGCCGGTACGGCCCCCGGGCTCGTGGCCCCAGTACAGCGAGGAGGAGCCCCATCCCGCGGGCCGCTCGGTGCCGTAGACGGCGGCGGGGGTGTCGTCGCAGGAGGCGGCGGAGAGCTCCTTCACGAAGAGCGAGGCATGGCTGACCACGGCACCCTTGATGCCGCCGGTGTTGATCTGGTAGTAGGTGCGGGCGCGCTCGCCGTTGCCGGGGGTGTTGTTGTCCCAGCCCTCGCGGGCGTTGGTCTCACCCGTGGTGGACGTCGAGTTGTAGACGTTCCAGCCGTTGTCGGAGATCCGCGCCCAGTCCAGCTGGGACGGCCTGCCGCTCCACTCCGGGTCCACGTAGACCGGGTAGGAAGTGCTCTTGGAAGTGAGCAGCTTCTTGTCCAGGCCGAGCAGTTGCTTGCCGCCCTTGAGGGTCACCCGGACCTGGGCGCGGTGCTTGCCGGTCTTGACCGCGGACTTGTGCTCGGCGCGTGCGGCCGAGACGGTCGCCGTGCGGCCCGGGGCCGTGTCGGCGGCCTGGTGGCCGGCGCTGTCCCACATCAGCGCGGTGTCGCTGTGGAACACCGTCTGGCCCGTGCCCTTGTCCGTGGCCTGCGCGCCGCCGTTGCGGGTGGGGCTCAGCCTGAGGTCGGCCGACGTGGTGTTGAACGCGAGGCGCTGCAGGCGGGGATCGGCCGCCGCCTTGGGCGACTTGACCACCAGGATCGAGGAGTAGCCGGAGGCGTCCGCGGTCAGCTGGAGGTCGACCTGGGGCAGTACCTCCGGGTACGTGGCGGTGTCACCGGATACGATGGGCTTCGGTAGTTTGCCCGGCCAGGAGAAGCCCAGTCGGTGCTTGCCGTTGCGCATCGTGACCAGCGCGCCGGAGCCACCGTCGGAGAAGGCCACGTCCGTGACGGCGGCCTTGGGTGCCCAGGTCCCGTCCGCCCGCTGCGACAGCGTGGTGTCGATCGGCACCCACTTGCCGTGCTGCCGGGTGCGCTGCGGCATCGAGGAGTCGGTGCGGGTGAAGGTACCGTCCGGGTTGGCCACCACCACCGTTCCCGTGTCGGTGAGCTGATCGATGGTCACCGGCTTGCCGGTCGCCTTTGCGCGGGCGGAGGCCGACTCCGTCGGATTGAGACGCCTGGCGGCGGACTGGGAGCGCGAGTGGTGCGACTTCGACTTGGGCGAGTCGGCGGGAGTAGCCGGCGCCGCGTGGGCCGACACCGTCGCGGTCAGTGACCCGGCGGCCAGGGCCGCGACCACGGCGACGGCGATGGGTCTGGACGAGGGACGTCTGGACGCACGCAGGGGTGTGCGAAATGCGGACATCGAGAGTGGGATTCCTTCGCGGGTCTATGGCGGTCCCCCCGTGGGCCCGCAGCGCTGTGCATTCTGAGGGGCCGTAAGGATCAGGTCCATCGCCTCGTGATCACCAACTGGCCGACACAAGACCGTTTTTGATCGTTGCGCGCCAACTTGCCCTGTGAAGAAGGTGAGTTCTTTGTGATTCCTCTGGAAAGACTTTGCCGAGGCTGTCGAACCGAGGTCCTACCTTGACCAAGCGGGGGGCTAGATCGACTTGTGCCTCGCTCCTTTTGACGTGCACTCAAAGCTGCCCAGTCCAGGGGGCTTTGGGTGCTTCTTTGATAGCGAAGGGGGTCGCACGCATGGTGCGAAGAACGGGGTGGAGACGCAGACCGGGGGTTTTGCGCTCCCGATATCTACGTCGCCGTACGGCGCTCGCGGCGGCCGGTGCCCTGGTGCTCACGGGACTGCTTCCCGCCCAGCTGGCATCAGCTGCGGCCTCTGCGCCGAAGCGCCATGTGTCGGCTCCGGCCGTTCCGCATGACAAGCACATCCCGTTCACCCGCGCCACGCCTCACAAGGGCGCCGCGCACAAGGGGTTCAAGCATTACGACCCCACCGTGCGCGTGAAGCTGCCCGCGCCGGGCAGTGTCGAGGTCACCCTGCCCGTCGCCGCCGCCTCCACGCGTCTGTCCGCCAAGGCGACGCAGGTGCGGGCCGGCAGCACCCCTGTCCTGCTCGGCGCCGCCGCTGCCGCACGGCCCCAGGCGAGTGCCGTCACCGGGTCACAGCGCGTGCGGGTGACGGTGCTGGACCAGAAGACCGCGCGGGCCCTCGGTGTCCACGGTGTGCTCTTCACGCTGCAACGCACCAGCCCGGGAGGCGGCAAGGTTGCCGTGCGGGTGGACGACTCGTCGTTCCGCTACGCCTTCGGTGGTGACTTCGGCGCGCGTCTGCACCTGGTCCAGCTGCCCCAATGCGCCCTGCACACCCCGAAGTCGGCGAAGTGTCAGAAGCAGACGCCGGTGCGCACCGCCGCCGGTGCGGCGCTGTCCGCCCAGGTCTCCGTGCCGGCGAAGACCGCCGCCTCCTCGATGCTTGTCATGGCTGCAACAGCCGGGACCTCGGGTTCGTCCGGTGACTACTCCGCGACGAGCCTGTCGCCGTCGGGTACGTGGTCGACCTCCGGCAACACCGGTGCATTCACCTACAGTTACCCGATCACGGTTCCGGCGGCGATCGGCGGCTCGCCCCCGAAGGTGGACCTGTCGTACGACTCCTCGGGCCAGGACGCGCGCACGGAGGGCACGAACAACCAGTCCTCGTGGCTGGGTGACGGCTGGTCCACGACGGAGAGCTTCGTCGAGCGCACCTACAAGGCGTGCAGCGACGATTCGTCCTCGGGTGCGCCCAAGAACGACGGGGACCAGTGCTGGGCGGGGCAGATCCTGACCCTGTCGCTGAACGGCAAGTCCACGCAGATCGTCTACGACGACACCACCAAGACCTTCCACCCGGCCCAGGACGACGGCACCACGAAGATCGAGGACCTGACCGGGTCGGCCACGAACGGCACCGACAACAAGGAGTACTTCAAGGTCACCCAGGGTGGCGTGCAGTACTTCTTCGGTTACAACCGGCTGCCGGGCTGGTCCAGCGGCAAGGACGAGACGCAGTCCGTCTGGACCATGCCGGTCTACCACGCGCACGACGGGTTCTCGGCGTGTCCGGACAGCACGGACTTCGCCGCCACCTCCTGCACGCTGGGCTACCGGTTCAACCTGGACTACGCCGTCGACCTGCATGGCAACGCCACCGCCTGGTACTACACGCCGGAGACCGGCTACTACGGCGCGGACATGAAGGACACCGCGGTCTCCTACACCCGCGGCGGCACTTTGGCGCGTATCGACTACGGCATGACGTCCTCGACGATCTACTCGGGTACCGCGCCGGCGCAGATCCTCTTCGGCACGGCCGAGCGCTGCATCGCGGGCACTCCCGCGGGCAACACCTGCGCGGACAGCCAGTTCACGGTCGCCAACGCGGCGTACTGGCCGGACGTGCCGATCGACCTGAACTGCACGTCCGGCTCAACGAACTGCACCACCCACGGGCCGAGCTTCTGGTCGCGTAAGCGCCTGACGTCGATCACCACGCAGATCCAGAGCGGTGGGGCGACGAAGCAGGTCGACAAGTACAGCTTCACCCAGTCCTT
>NZ_JBSFVT010000014.1:0-224681 GCF_053592455.1 Streptomyces sp. NPDC002676
GGTACTGCAGGGGGGACCCTGTGGGAGAGTAGGACGCCGCCGAACAAATTTTGGGAAAACCCCCGCATCTCCGGATGCGGGGGTTTTCTGCGTTCGGGGTCGCTTACGCTCGTGCTCATGCGCTATGACCTCATCATCTTCGACAATGACGGCGTTCTGGTCGACAGTGAGCCCATCTCCAACCGGATCCTCGCGGCCTATCTGACCGAGCTGGGGCACCCGACGTCGTACGAGGACTCCATCCGGGACTACATGGGGTCGGCGATGCACCGCATCCATGAGCTGGTGCTGGAGCGGACCGGGCAGCGGCTGCCGGAGGAATTCGACGACGTCTTCCATGCTCGCGTGTTCGCCGCGTTCGAGCGGGAGTTGAAGGCCGTGGCCGGCGTCGACGGCGTGCTGGAGAAGCTGGCCGCCGGCGAGGTGCCGTACTGCGTGGCCTCCTCCGGGAGTCATGAGCGGATCCGGGTGGGGCATCGGACGACGGGGCTCGACCGGTGGTTCGAGGACGAGCGGATCTTCAGTGCGCAGGACGTGGGGCGGGGGAAGCCGGCGCCCGATCTCTTCCTCTACGCGGCCGAGCGGATGGGGGTCCCGCCGCGGCGGTGCCTGGTCATCGAGGACTCTCCGCTGGGCGTACAGGCGGCCGTGGCTGCCGGGATGGACGTGTACGGGTTCACCGCGATGACCCCGGCCGCGAAGCTCGCCGGTGCCCAGCAACTCTTCTCCACCATGGGGGAGTTGGCTGACCTGCTGGTATGACCGGCTCGGTCGACCAGCCAAAGATGAAAGCAATTCATCTTTGGCTGGATCTACCCACAGGTAGCCCGGGGCCCTACGCTCGCCGCCATGGCTGATGTCATGACTGATGTGCTGCGGCGCGGTAGGGCCTCGCTGGCGTTCAGCTTCTTCGCCCAGGGCGCCACCTTCGCCCTCCTGGTGACGCGGATCCCCGCCATCCAGGACCGGTACGGCATCTCGGACGCGCTGCTGCCCGTCTTTCTGGCCGCGGTGCCGATCCTCGCCGGGATCGGGAGCGTGACCACCGAGCAGCTGGTGAAGCGGGTACGGCCCAGCCGGCTGCTGCGCTGGTCCCAGCCGCTCGTGCTGCTGGCGCTGCTCGGCGCCGGGGCCGGCGGGCACGGGCAGGTGGCCGAGGTGGCGGTCGCGCTGGGCGCGTTCGGGCTGGCCGTGGGGGCGCTGGACGCCTCCATGAACATGCTCGGGGTGAGCCTGCAGCGGACGTACGGGCGCAGCATCATGCTCAGCTTCCATGCCGCGTACAGCCTGGGCGGGATCGTGGGGGCCTCGCTCGCGTGGGTGGGGGCGCACTGGCACCTCGCGCTGTGGGTGTCGTACCTGCCGGTGGTGGCCGTGCTGCTGCCGGCGACGCTGGCGGGGAGCCGGTGGTACGTCGACGGGGAGCCGGGGCCCGTGGCGGCCGGCCAGGAGCAGGGCGGGGACCAGGAGCGGGGCGGGGAGCTCGTCTTCAAGCTGTTGCTGCCGCTGTGCCTGGTGATGACCTTCGCCTACATCGGGGACTCGACCGTCTCCAACTGGAGCGCGAAGTACCTGAAGGACGTGCTGGGCAGCTCCGAACAGCTCGCGACCGTGCCGTACAACGTGTACATGGTGACCACGCTGGTGGGGCGGGCCGTCGGGGACCTCGGGGTGCGGCGGTTCGGGGCGGTGGCCGTCGTACGTCTGGGGGCGCTGGTGGCGGCCGGCGGGTTCGCGGTGGTGGCCTCGGCGCCCGGGGCGTGGGTGGGGATGCTCGGGTTCACTCTGCTGGGGCTGGGTCTGTGCGTGCTCGTGCCGCAGACTTTCGCGGCGGCCGGGCGGTTGTTTCCGGGGGCTTCCGATGCGGCGATCGCGCGGCTCAACATCTTCAACTACGTCGGATTCCTCGTCGGTTCGCCCTTGGTGGGGGCGCTCGGGGACTCCTGGAGCTATCGCGGCGCCATGCTGGTGCCGATGGTGTTGGTGCTGGTGACACTGGTGTACGCCAGGTCGTTCGCGACTCAACCGGACCGATACGGTGGCGGGCATGAGCGGCGGCGCACGGCTGATGTGGGACGAGGCAGTAACGGGCTATGACTTCGGCCCGGACCATCCGATGGATCCGGTCCGGCTGGAGCTGACCCGGAAACTGGTGGGGGCCTTCGGGCTCGACCGGGAGCTGGAGGTCGTCGCGGCGAAGCCCGCCGGTGAGTCGACGCTGCGACTCGTCCACCGGGAGGACTACATCGAGGCCGTGAAGGCCGCGTCGGCGGATCCGGCGGGGGCCGACGGGTCGTATGGGCTGGGTACGGTCGACGATCCCGCCTTTGCCGGGATGCACGAGGTGTCGGCGCTGATCGCCGGGCAGTCGGTGGGGGCGGCGGAGGCCGTGTGGCGTGGGGACGTCGAGCACGCCGTGAACTTCGCGGGCGGGCTGCACCACGCGATGCCGGGCGGTGCGGCGGGCTTCTGCATCTACAACGACGCCGCGCTGGCCATCGCGCGGCTGCTGGAGCTGGGGGCCGAGCGGGTCGCGTACGTAGACGTGGACGTGCACCACGGGGACGGGGTGCAGGCCGCGTTCTGGGAGGACCCGCGGGTGCTGACGATCTCGCTGCACGAGCATCCCCGTACGTTGTTCCCGCAGACCGGGTGGCCGCAGGAGACCGGGGCCGGGGCCGGGGAGGGGGCCGCGGTGAATGTCGCGCTGCCGGCGGGGACCGGGGACGCGGGGTGGCTGCGAGCGTTTCATGCGGTGGTGCCGGAGCTGCTCGCGGAGTTCCGGCCGCAGGTGCTGGTCTCGCAGCACGGGGCCGACACGCACTTCGAGGATCCGCTGGCGCATCTCGCCGTCTCGCTGGACGCGCAGCGGGCGGTGCAGGTGGCGTGCCATGAGCTGGCGCACGAGTACGCCGGGGGGAAGTGGGTCGCCCTTGGGGGCGGGGGGTACGCGGTGGTGGACGTCGTGCCGCGGTCGTGGACGCATCTGGTGGGGATCGCGGCGGGGAGGGACGTGGCTCCCGAGACGATGATCCCTGAGGGGTGGCGGCAGGAAGTGTTCGCGCGGACTCGGCAGTTGGGGCCGCAGCGGATGACTGACGGGCGGTGGCCGGTGTCGTTCGCCGCGTGGGAGTCGGGGTACGACCCCGCTGATCGCCTGGACCAGGCGGTGCTGGCGACGCGGCGTGCGGTGTTTCCGTTGCGAGGCCTGCTGGCCTGAGCGGGTGGGCCGACTCGGTGGTCGAAAGTTTGCCCGTTACTCCAACCGTGCGGTGTTCCCCCGTTCTCCGGGTGACCGTCCGGGCGATCCGTCACCATCGCTACGTGTTGGGCGTGGGCGCTCTTCGGGCGCATCTGTTGGCTGCTCGGCTGGCCGGGGTCGTCGGTACCTCGCGGGAGGTCAGTCTTCGTAGCTATCGGCTGTTCGCGGCCCGGGACCCTCGGATGTTGATCGGGATCGATCCCGAGTGGGCCTGGGGGCAGCGGGAGTTGCTCGCGTTGATGGCGCAGAAGTGCGGGGTCTCCGGTGATCCCGCGCTCACCTCCGGGCCGGACGTGATCGATCCCGAGCTGACCCTGGCCGCGCTGGACGCGTTCGCGGAGCGGATCGGGGCCGTGGCCCGGCGCGGGGCGCCGGTGCTGTTCGGGACCGGGCATCCGCACCGGCTGCTCGGGTTCTACGCAGGCTTGGCGGACGCGTTGTCGGCGGCGGGGTGTGAGGTGCTCACCCCCGCGCAGGGTCGCTGTGTCGACATATTGACCCGGTTCGGTCTACGTACGTGCAACCTCGACTACATCAGAGGTGTCGCTGTGGTGCGAGAAGACGAGGGCGAGCGCCCCGGTTGTGAGCCGGGTCTGCACAGCCACTCGCCGCTGCCGGTTCGGGTGGTGCTGGGTGCCGCGGCCGAGAGCGGCGGACCTCTGCCCGAGCTGGTCGTAGGGGACCACGGATGGGTCTGTGGCGCAGGTCAGCTGGGGTTCGAGGCCATCGGGCTGGCCGACACCGACGACCCCGCGCCCTTCGTGGGGGAGGCGGAGGGGGTCGTGTCCGTCGTCGTTCCGCTTGATGACGGCGTGCGGTCTGATTACTACTATCCGCTCATCCGCTACGTACTCAAACGAGCGTGTCTGTCACAGTAGGCCGCCGATACGTGCACCTCTTCCCCACTCGCATCATCCGCCCCTACATTGGGGAGTGAGCACGCAGCGACGAAGAGTCACCGGAAGGGGAAGCCGGTGGCCGTCGAGTGCGGAAGGTTCAGGTGTGTCATGGCTGCAGCTGGCGAGAGGCCTCTGAACGAGGTTCAGTTCCTTACCGTGGCGGAGGTTGCCTCGGTGATGCGAGTGTCGAAGATGACCGTGTACCGGCTGGTGCACAGCGGTCATCTGCCCGCGATCCGGGTGGGACGGTCCTTCCGTGTCCCGGAGCAGGCGGTTCACGAGTACCTTCGCGAGAGCTATGTGGGGGTGGAAACGGCCTGACGGCACTTCCGGTGAACACCGGGACATCCCTCGATTACGACCTCAGCGCTCGGGCGGGTAGGCTGGCCCCTCGTAGGTCGTATGGGCCCATGGCGCCCAAACACCGAGTGATGAGAAGTGAGCGAGGGTAGTCGTGGGCTCTGTTATCAAGAAGCGGCGCAAGCGGATGGCCAAGAAGAAGCACCGCAAGCTGCTCAAGCGCACGCGCGTTCAGCGCCGCAACAAGAAGTAAGCGGCGGCGACGTCAGAGCGTGTCCCCTGTGGCCCTCCATCCCGATGGGATGGGGGGCCACAGGCATATTCCGATAGGGGAATTTCCCTCACCTCGTGCATGAGGCGGTCATCACAGCGCAACACCGAACCGCTAGGTTGGCCGTACACGGGTAACGCGGGAAGGAAGGCGCGGATCTTGGGGAAGGTCGTGCTCGTCACCGGAGTCGCCCGGCAGCTGGGCGGCCGGTTCGTCCGACGGATCCAACGGGACCCGGACGTCGACCGGGTGATCGCCGTGGACGCGGTGCCGCCCGCGCACCACCTCGGCGGCGCCGACTTCGTCCAGGCCGACATCCGGCAGCCCACCATCGCGCGTGTGCTGGCCGAGACCGGCGCCGACACGGTCGTCCACATGGACGTGACGGGCACCGCGCTGCGCGGCGGCAGCCGGGCCACGGTCAAGGAGACCAACGTCATCGGCACCATGCAGCTGCTCGGCGCCTGCCAGAAGTCGCCGACCGTGCAGCGGCTGGTGGTGAAGTCCAGTACGAATGTGTACGGGTCCGCGTCCCGGGATCCCGCCGTGTTCTCGGAGACCACCTCGCCCAAGTCGCTGCCCAGCGGCGGCTTCGCGAAGGACGCCGTGGAGGTCGAGGGGTATGTGCGCGGGTTCGCCCGGCGGCGGCCCGATGTCGCCGTGTGTGTGCTGCGGTTCGCGAACATCCTGGGGCCGGCCGCCGAGACCCCGCTCGCCTCGTACTTCGCGCTGCCGGTGCTGCCTACCGTGTTCGGCTACGACCCGCGGCTGCAGTTCGTGCACGAGGACGACGTCATCGAGGTGCTGCGGATCGCCTCGCACGAGCCGCGCCGGTCCACGCTGAACAGCGGCACCTTCAACATCGCCGGGGACGGCGTCCTGCTGCTCTCGCAGTGCTCCCGGCGCCTGGGCCGCCCCACCGTGCCGCTGCTGCTGCCCGCGGTCACCTGGACCGGCTCCCTGGTGCGCACGCTCGGGATGACGGACTTCTCGCCCGAGCAGATCCGGCTGCTCACCCACGGCCGGGTGGTGGACACCGTCCAGATGCGCGAGACGCTGGGCTTCACGCCCAAGTACACGACGGCGGAGACGTTCGCGGACTTCGCACGCGGGCAGGCCCCCGGGCTGCTGCCGCCGGAGGCCCTCGCGGGGGCCGTCGACCGGATCGCCGCGCTGTCCGCGAGAAGCGGCGGCCACCCCTCGGCGCACACCCCGTAAACGCACATTCCGTAGACGCACACCCCCTCGACGCACACCCTCTAGCGCCAACCGAGGAGCGCAGCAACGATGGCGGACGCCAAGGTCATTCCGTTCGACGACGGGTCCGACCGGGCCGACCGGTCCGACCGGTCCCGTGGGAGCACCGTGCCGCGCCCGGCGCGGCGCCGGAGCAGGGGGAGCCGGGGCAAGGGCGGCGAGCACGTGGGGGTGCGCGAGGTCGCCGAGGTCGCTGACGTCCAGCCCCTGCCGGGGCGGGCCACCGCGCAGGATGATGGGTCTGTGAGCCGCGAGGAGGAGCCACGGGACCAGGCGCCGGAGCAGGGCGCGGTGGACGAAGGAGTTCTGGAGCGGCGCGTGGCGGCCGGGCTGGCCTTTCTGCGCCGCCGGCTGACCGGGGACTACCAGGTCGACGACTTCGGCTACGACGAGGAGTTGACCGACCAGGTCCTGATGTCGCTGCTACGGCCGCTGTACGAGAAGTACTTCCGTGTCGAGGTGAAGGGCATCGAGAACATCCCGGCCGAGGGCGGGGCGCTGCTCGTCGCCAACCACTCCGGGACGCTGCCGCTGGACGGCCTGATGATGCAGGTGGCCGTGCACGACCACCATCCGGCGGGGCGGCATCTGCGGCTGCTCGCGGCCGACCTGGTCTTCGTCCTGCCGGTGGTCAACGAACTGGCCCGCAAGCTCGGCCACACCCTCGCCTGCACGGAGGACGCCGAACGGCTGCTGGGGCAGGGCGAGCTGGTCGGGGTGATGCCGGAGGGCTTCAAAGGCATCGGGAAGCCCTTCAGCGAGCGGTACAAGCTCCAGCGTTTCGGGCGGGGCGGCTTCGTCTCCACGGCCCTGCGCAAGGGGGCACCGATCATTCCGTGTTCGATCGTCGGGGCCGAGGAGATCTACCCGATGATCGGCAACAGCAAGACCCTCGCACGGGTGCTCGGTTTCCCGTACTTCCCGCTGACGCCGACCTTCCCGTGGCTGGGTCCGCTGGGGGCGATCCCGCTGCCCACGAAGTGGACCATCCAGTTCGGCGAGCCGATCCCCACGGACGGCTATCCGCCGGAGGCGGCCGAGGACCCGATGCTGATGTTCAACCTGACCGACCAGGTGCGGGAGCAGATCCAGCACACGCTGTACAAGTTGCTGGTGCAGCGACGGTCGGTGTTTTTCTGAGCCTTCCGGACGTACGACATCGGGGGCGCCCCGCTCGGGTGGGCGCCCCCGATGCCGTTGCCGTACGGCCTAGTTCGCGTCGTGGTCGTCGATGCCCAGGCCCGGGAGGAGGCCTGGGAGGAGGGGCGGGAGGGTGACGTCCGGCTCGGGGATGGGGGGTTTGCTGATGGACGGGGTGGAGCCGGTACCGCCGGTCTTCGGCGGGTCGAGCAGGCCGCCCGTGCTGCCCCCGATCAGGCCCTCGTCGCTGCTGCCGGTGGCCGACTCGCTCGGGCTGCCGGTCTTCGCGTGCCTGCCGGAGGAGGGGGCGTTGCCGGCGGACGGCGCGGTCGACCGGTGGGTGCCGGGGGAGCCGGTGGATGCCGAGCCGGAGCCCTGTTGCCCGCTGCCGCCGGTGTGGTCGGGCGGTTGCGGGAGCAGGGACTGCAGCGGGGCGACCTCTTCGTCTATGGCGTCGAAGACCGACGAGACCTCGTCTTTGACGTCACCGAGCTGTACGGGCAGCCTGTCGCTGAGCGCGCTCCAGGCGTCCCGGTGCGAGCGGGAGAACGCCGAGAGCGCCTGGATGGGGCCCAGGGAGCCGGGATCGCGCTGGTAGGCCGCGTGCAGCAGGCGATGGCCCTCGGTGACGTCGTGCCGCATCCCGGACAGGGTGCGGCGGATCTCGCCGATGGACTCGTGGTCGAGGTGGCCGCCCCGGTCGCGCTCCATCAGCCGGCGCGCCTCGCTCAGCCGGGTGGAGGCCTGGTCGAGGTAGGTCTGGCCGCGCTCGTCGTCGCCATCGCTCAGGTAGTTGAGCTTGAAGTCCTCGATGCCGCGCTTGAGGCCGTACAGCGAGTCGCCGGGCAGGGCGTCGGAGCTGGCGGCGGCGACCCCGCCGAAGGCTCCTGCGGCCACGCCGACGCTGAGCCCGCCGGCCGCGAGGCCCTTGGTCAGCCGGGAACGCGGCCGGAGTTTGCCGAGCGGGCTCGCCCGGTGTGCGCCCCGGCCCCGGGCCCGTTGCTCGGGTACCGGCGGATCAGCCGCCCCCGTGCCCTCCAGGAGCATGGCCTCCATCGCTGCCACTAGCTGGGCGCGCTGGACGACCTTGACCTCAGGGTCGAGCTGCGGCTTCGGCAGCGCGCCGAGTTCCGCCGCGAGGGCCAACAGCTTGCCCTGTTCGCGCGGTTCCTGGGCGGTCGGCGGCGAGCCCGCCGGTGCTGCGGACTGCTCGGCCGCCGGGTCCCGGTCGTACTGCTCCTCCAGGGCCTGGGCGAAGGCGTTCGCCCGCCGGTGCGCCGATACGTTCGCGATCACTGGCGGCACCTCCTCTCGTCATGACGGTCGACTCCCCAGGGGGTCCTGAGGGTTGCACGCCCACGACCACTTCCACACGATCGAGCGATCAGGGTCGGCCAGGACGTGACCACAGGGAGCCTGTATCCCGCACAACGAGCGGCTCGGCACTTGGGTTACGGACGGCGGATGATCGGATCAGAAAAGCAACGGGCTTTCACGGAACGTGAGTTGGTCGTCGCCGAGGGTGGCCGGTCGGGCCGGGGGTGGCCGGGTGCGGCCGGGCTCAGCGGGCGTCGTCCGGCAGGAGCCGGGCGAGGGTGCGCACGGCCCGGTACTGAAGGGTCTTGATGGCACCCTCGTTCTTGCCCATCACTCGGGCGGTCTCGGCGACCGAGAGGCCCTGGAGGAAGCGGAGCGTCACGCACTCCTGCTGCTGCGGGTTCAGCCGTCGTACGGCGTCGAGCAGCGCGGCGTTGGAGAGGGACTCCAGGACGGAGTCCTCCGGGGAGCGCTCGACCTCGTTGGCGTCGAGCATCTCGCCGGTGGTGACCTCGAGGCGGAAGCGGCTGGACTTGAAGTGGTCGGCGACGAGGTTGCGGGCGATCGTGACCAGCCAGGCGCCGAAGTCGCGGCCCTGCCAGGTGAAGGTGCCGATGCGGCGCAGGGCCCGCAGAAAGGTCTCGCTGGTGAGGTCCTCGGCGGTCGCCTTGCCGCCCACCCGGTAGTAGATGTACCGGTACACGGTGTCGCTGTACTGGTCGTAGAGCCGCCCGAAGGCCTCGGCCTCGCCGGCCTGGGCGCGCTCGACGAGGTCCATCATCCGGGCGCTGTCACTGTCGGCGGCCGGGCGGCGGGCGGTGGCCGCGCCGGTGGCGCGCGTTCGTCTGCCGACCGCGGCGCTGCCCTCGGCCAGTGCGTAGCACGGGCCTACGGGCGCGGCGGCGAAGGCGGGCACGGCGTACGCGGTGGGGACGCAGCCGCGCAGCGTCTCTTTGACCGCCGCGACTGTTGCGCGCAGCGTAGCCAGGCCCGAGGCGTCAACCCCGACGTGTGGGTACACGGGACTCCCAGAGGCAGAGCTTCCATCACGTGCAGTGCGGGACCGTTCACCCGTCGTAGCGACGGAGGGGTACCGGTTTGCGTCTGAGGAGAATAACGCTTCGTGCAGGCACTGCTACACCCAGTTGCTCAAATCATCGATTACGTCGCTTCTGTAACCGATTGACGCCACATCAAGTGCCCAAGACTGACCGCTTGTTGATCGAAAAAGGGCTGGTTTCGGCGAAGAGGGGGCGTGTTGGGGGAGGGCAGGCATAATCGCGCGGCAGGCGACACGTTTCGGCACCGAGGCGCACATGCCAAAGCCGGTGCTGTTGCCGGGAGTGCTGCTATCGACGGCGCCGGCTCAGCGCGATCGCCGCCGCCGTGCCACCGGCCACCGCGCCGACGCCCGCCGCCGCCGGAATGCCGACCTTCGCCGCCTTGCGGCCCGTGCGGTAGTCCCGCAGGCGCCAGTCCTGTTCGCGGGCGTGCTTGCGCAGCTTGGCGTCCGGGTTGATGGCGTAGGGGTGGCCGACCAGCGACAGCATCGGGATGTCGTTGTGGGAGTCGCTGTACGCGGCGCAGCGCGAGAGGTCGAGGCCCTCGGCCGCGGACAGCGCGCGGACCGCCTCCGCCTTGGCCGGGCCGTGCAGCGGCTCGCCCACCAGCTTGCCGGTGTAGATGCCGTCGACGGACTCCGCGACCGTGCCGAGCGCGCCGGTGAGGCCGAGGCGGCGGGCGATCACCGTGGCGATCTCCATCGGCGCGGCGGTGACGAGCCACACCTTCTGGCCCGCGTCCAGGTGGGCCTGGGCGAGCGCCCGGGTGCCCGGCCAGATGCGCTCGGCCATGTACTCGTCGTAGATCTCCTCGCCGATCGACTGCAGTTCGGCGACCCGGTGGCCCTTGACGATCGACAGGGCCGAGTCGCGGGCGTCCTGCATGTGCTCGGGGTCCTCGACGCCGGCCAGCCGGAACCAGGCCTGCTGCCAGGCGAACCGGACGAGGTCGCGGGTCTCGAAGAACTTCCGCTTGTACAGGCCCCGGCCGAAGTGGAACAGGGACGCGCCCTGCATCACGGTGTTGTCGAGGTCGAAGAAGGCCGCCGCCTTGTCGTCGCCGATGACCGGGAACTCCGGTTCCTTCTCCTCGGCGGCCTCAGGGGCTTCCTGGACTTCCTGGGCTTCCTGCGAGGACTTGCGGGCGGCCTCCGCCGATGCCTCGCCTGCCAACACGCTCCGCGCCGTGGCGGAGCGCCTACGGGGAGTGAGCCATCCTAGAGCGGCCATGCCGTGAGCATAGCCAGTTTGTTCGGGGCTTCCGGAGTCGAGAGGTTGGAAGGGTGTGAACTCTCCGCGACCGGGCCGTTAAGCGGGCGCGGGGACCGGCGCGAGAATGGCGCCATGACTCCACTTTTCCGACGCAAGCCCGCCCCCGGTGAGCGGTTGGTCACCCTCGTCCGCAAGCCCGGCTGCCATCTGTGCGACGACGCGCAGGCCGTGATCGAGAAGGTCTGCGGCGAACTCGGCGTGCCCTGGGAGCAGCAGGACATCACCGAGGACAAGGAGCTGTACGACCAGTACTGGGAGCAGATCCCCGTCGTCCTCGTGGACGGGAAGCAGCACACCTTCTGGCGGGTGGACGAGGGCCGGCTCCGCAAGGAGCTGACCGGGAACTGATCGTGAACGGGCAGGGAATCCCCCGTGAACCGGAACCGAACTGACCGATCGGTACAAGCCCTGTCGAACGTCGCTTAGGATCGATGGCGGTTTGGTCTCGGGGGCGGGATTCACGAGGAGCGTGTCGTTTTGCCCCCAGGCGGAGCCCCGGGTTTGACCTGCGTGACCCCGGTCACGTTGGCCGGGCAAATCGGACACCATCTTTGTGCACGCGTTCACAAAGACATAGCCTGCTGTCGACGGGGCGGTCTGGGGACGCACGACCGCCCGCAGCCCCGCTCTACCCGCAGGAGCACCGTGGCAACTGGCCGAACACACCGACCGGCGACCCGTAGCCGAGGGATTCCCGAGGCCACCGTCGCCAGGCTTCCGCTGTACCTCCGAGCCCTGACCGCACTGTCGGAGCGCTCGGTCCCCACGGTCTCCTCCGAGGAACTGGCCGCGGCGGCGGGGGTCAACTCCGCCAAGCTGCGCAAGGACTTCTCGTACCTGGGCTCCTACGGAACGCGCGGTGTCGGCTACGACGTGGAGTATCTCGTCTACCAGATCTCCCGCGAACTCGGCCTCACCCAGGACTGGCCGGTCGTCATCGTCGGTATCGGTAATCTCGGCGCCGCCCTGGCCAACTACGGCGGGTTCGCCTCCCGTGGCTTCCGCGTGGCCGCGCTGATCGACGCCGACCCGGCGATGGCCGGGAAGCCCGTCGCCGGTATCCCGGTGCAGCACACGGACGACCTGGAAAAGATCATCAAGGACAACGGGGTGTCCATCGGCGTGATCGCCACCCCGGCCGGCGCCGCCCAGCAGGTCTGCGACCGCCTGGTGGCCGCCGGGGTCACCTCCATCCTGAACTTCGCGCCGACCGTGCTGTCCGTCCCGGACGGCGTCGACGTGCGCAAGGTCGACCTCTCCATCGAGCTGCAGATCCTCGCCTTCCACGAGCAGCGCAAGGCCGGCGAGGAGACCACCGTGGGCGAGGCCGCGCTGCCCGCGGCCGCCACGCGCGAGGACCGCGGCGCGCGCGGGGAGCGCGACGAATCCTCCGACCAGGGGCCCGACGGGGACGTACCCGCCGTGATGCCGGCATGAGTCTCCTCGTCGTCGGGCTGAGCCACCGCAGCGCCCCGGTCAGCGTGCTGGAGCGGGCCGCGCTGAGCGCGGACGCCCAGGTCAAGCTGGTCCAGGACACGGTCGCCGCCGAACCCGCCACCGAGGCCGCGGTGCTCGCCACCTGCAACCGCATCGAGCTGTACGCCGACGTGGACAAGTTCCACGCCGGTGTCGCCGAGCTGTCCACGCTGCTCGCCCAGCACAGCGGGGTCGGCCTGGATGAGCTGACGCCCTACCTCTACGTGCACTACGAGGACCGGGCCGTCCACCACCTGTTCTCGGTGGCCTGCGGGCTCGACTCCATGGTCGTCGGCGAGGGCCAGATCCTCGCTCAGATCAAGGACTCCCTCGCCCGCGCCCAGGAGCTGCACTCCGCCGGCAAGCTGATGAACGACCTGTTCCAGCAGGGCCTGCGGGTCGGCAAGCGCGCCCACTCCGAGACCGGCATCGACCGGGCCGGACAGTCCCTGGTCACCTTCGGTCTGGAGCAGCTGGCCGCGGGCGGGCCCGTGCCGGAGTGGGCCGCGGGCAAGAAGGCGCTGGTCATCGGTGCCGGTTCGATGTCCTCCCTGGCCGCCGCGACGCTCGCGCGGGCCGGTGTGGCCGAGGTGGTCGTCGCCAACCGCACCTTCGAGCGCGCCGAGCGGCTCGCCACGATCCTCACCGAGGCCGACGACAACGCGGTGACCGCCCGCGCGGTACGGATGGACGCCGTGCCGGACGAGCTGACACGTGCCGACATCGTCGTCTCCTGCACCGGGGCGACGGGCCTGGTGCTCACGGCGGAGGCCGTCGCGCAGGCCGTCGAGGGCCGCACGGGCGCGTCCGCCGCCGAGGCCGCCGACACCGCTCGTACGGCCGTGCAGGCCAAGGTGTCGCCGGTGTCCGCCGGCGTCGGCACCGACGAGAACTGCCCGCTGGACCTGGCTTCCGTACAGCCCGGCTTCTCCCTCATGGGCGAGGCCGCCGTGGCCGGCATGGACGCGGCCACGCTGGAGCAGCACGCGGCCTGGGTCGACAACGGCACCGTGGACCGCCGTGGTGGGGGTACCTCCCACGCCGTCCAGGCAGTGGGGGAGTCCCGTCGCAGCCCCGAGGCCGACGCCGAGCTGATCACCGCGCTCGCCGCGACCGTCGCCACCGTCGGCCGCATCCCCGAGCGCCGCAAGCCCGAGCCTGCCGCCCGGATCCCGCGCCCGGCCCCGGCCGTCTTCCTCCTCGACCTCGCCATGCCCCGCGACATCGACGCGGCCGTGCACCGGCTGGCCGGGGTGCGCCTGGTGGACATCGAGTCGCTCGCGGAGGCCTCCGCGGACGCTCCGATGGCGGCCGACGTCGACCAGGTCCGGCGTATCGTCTCCGACGAGGTCGCGGCCTTCGGCGCGGCGCAGCGGGCGGCGCACATCACGCCGACCGTGGTCGCGCTGCGCACCATGGCCGCCGACGTCGTCGCCGGCGAGATAGCGCGGCTCGACGGCCGCCTGCCCGACCTGGACGAGCGCCAGCGCGGCGAGATCCGGCAGGCCGTGCACCGGGTCGTCGACAAGCTGCTGCACGCGCCGACCGTACGGGTCAAGCAGCTCGCGGCCGAGCCCGGCGGCGCCGGGTACGCGGACGCGCTGCGCACCCTGTTCGACCTCGACCCCGAGACGGTCGCCGCCGTCTCCCGGGCCGAGGACAGCACAGAGGAGAAGGACCGACCGGCATGAGTGAGAAGGCTTTGAGGCTGGGGACGCGGCGCAGCAAGCTCGCCATGGCCCAGTCCGGGCAGGTGGCGGACGCCGTCAGCCGGGTGACCGGACGGCCGGTCGAGCTGGTCGAGATCACCACGTACGGCGATGTGTCCCGCGAGAGCCTCGCCCAGATCGGCGGCACGGGCGTGTTCGTCACGGCGTTGCGTGACGCGCTGCTCAAGGGCGAGGTCGACTTCGCGGTTCATTCGCTCAAGGACCTGCCCACCGCGCAGCCCGAGGAACTGGTCCTGGCGGCCGTACCGCCGCGCGAGGACCCCCGGGACGTGATCGTCGCGCGCGACGACCTCAAGTTCACCGACCTCCCGCGCGGGGCGCGCATAGGCACCGGCTCGCCGCGCCGCATGGCCCAGCTGAACGCGTACGCCCGCGCCCACGGCCTGGACATCGAGACGGTCGCGATCCGCGGCAACGTCGACACCCGCATCCGGTACGTCCGCGACGGCGAACTGGACGCGGTCGTGCTGGCCGCCGCCGGACTGAACCGGATGGGCCGGATCGACGAGGTGACCGACTTCCTGTCGGTCGACACGGTTTTGCCCGCCCCCGGCCAGGGGGCCCTGGCGATCGAGTGTGCCGCGGACAACGCGGACCTGATCGCGGCGCTCGGCGCGCTGGACGACCCGTTCACGCGGGTCGCCGTCACCGCCGAGCGATCACTGCTCGCCGCCCTGGAGGCCGGCTGCAGCGCCCCTGTGGGCGCGCTGGCCGACCTTCTGGCCGGCGGGCAGATTGTCAAGGAATTGCGCCTGCGTGGCGTCGTCGGCACGACCGACGGCACCCGCATGGTGCAGTTGTCCACCACCGGTCCCGTGCCCCAGACGCACGAGGAGGCGATGGCATTCGGTCGCGAACTCGCCACCGAGATGCTCGCCCAGGGCGCGGCCGGTCTGATGGGGGAGCGAGCACATTGAGCCCCACCACCCTTCCCGCCGGCCTTGAACACGGGCACGTCACCTTCCTGGGTGCCGGACCCGGGGATCCGGGGCTGCTGACTCTGCGCGCCGTGGAGGCGCTGTCCCACGCGGACGTCCTGATCGCCGAGCACGAGGTGCTCGATGTGATCCGGACGCATGCGCGGCCGGGCGTCTCCGTGGTGCCGACAGACGCCGACGGATCCTCGGAGTCGCTTCCGGGCACGGGCACGCCACAGCTGTCGGTCGTTGACGGCACGTCAAGAACCGTTGCTGTCCCGCCCGCGCGGGATGCCGCTCATCTTGTCATGGAGGCTGTGCGGGGCGGCAGGCGGGTCGTCCGTGCGGTGTCCGGGGACCCCGGACTCGACACGTACGCGGCCGAGGAGATGCTTGCCTGCGCCGCGTCGGGCGTCCCCTTCGAGGTGGTGCCCGGTGTCGCCGCCGCCGTCGGTGTGCCCGCGTACGCGGGTGTGCCGCTGCGGGACGCGCAGGGCGCGGACGTCCGCTTCGTGGACGCCCGGACCGCCTCCGACCGCTGCTGGACGGAGGTGGGCGCCTCCGACGGCACGGTGGTCGTCTCGACGACGCTGGACTCGGTGGCCGCCGCGGCCGGCGAGCTGGTCTCCGCGGGCCGCAAGCCGGACACCCCGCTGACGGTGACGATCGCCGGTACGACGACCCGCCAGCGCACCTGGACGGCGACCCTCGGCACGATCGCGCAGACGCTGAAGCAGGCGAAGGTCCTGCCGTCCCCGGACGGCGGCCGGTCCGTCATAGCCGTGGTCGGTGAGCGTTCCGCCGCCGCCCAGCGCGACCAGCTGTCGTGGTTCGAGTCCAAGCCGCTGTTCGGCTGGAAGGTGCTCGTGCCGCGCACGAAGGAGCAGGCGGCCTCGCTCTCCGACCAGCTGCGGTCCTACGGCGCCGTGCCGCACGAGGTCCCGACGATCGCGGTGGAGCCCCCGCGTACGCCCCAGCAGATGGAGCGCGCGGTCAAGGGTCTGGTGACGGGCCGCTACGAGTGGATCGCCTTCACCTCGGTGAACGCCGTCAAGGCGGTCCGGGAGAAGTTCGAGGAGTACGGCCTTGATGCTCGGGCTTTTGCGGGTATCAAGGTGGCTGCGGTGGGCGAGCAGACGGCCAAGGCGCTGATCGCCTTCGGCGTGAAGCCGGACCTGGTGCCGAGCGGTGAGCAGTCGGCGGCGGGTCTGCTGGAGGACTGGCCGCCGTACGACCCGGTCTTCGACCCGATCGACCGTGTCTTCCTGCCGCGCGCCGACATCGCCACGGAGACGCTGGTCGCCGGGCTCATCGAGCTGGGCTGGGAGGTCGACGACGTCACGGCCTACCGGACCGTGCGGGCCTCGCCGCCGCCGGCGGATACGCGGGAGGCGATCAAGGGCGGTGGCTTCGACGCGGTGCTCTTCACGTCCTCGTCGACGGTCCGGAACCTGGTGGGTATCGCGGGCAAGCCGCACAACGTCACCGTGATCGCGTGCATCGGTCCCGCTACGGCGAAGACGGCCGAGGAGCACGGGCTGCGGGTCGACGTCATGGCACCCGAGCCGTCCGTGCACAAGCTGGCCGAGGCGCTGGCGGAGTTCGGCATGAAGCGGCGCGCTGCCGCGGTGGAGGCCGGGGACCCGGTGACTCGGCCGAGTGAGCGGCGGCCCGGGGCTCGGCGGCGGCGTTCGACTACCTGAGGTGCCAGGGGGCTCTGCCCCCTGGCACCCCCGTCCTGGGCCGACAGGGCGTCGGCAAAGGAAGGGTCCGTGCGGGCGTAGCGTAGACGGCATGACGAAGTACGGATCCTTTCCCGGTGCCCGTCCCCGGCGGCTGCGGACCTCGCCCGTCATGCGGCGGATGGTCGCCGAGACGCGGCTGCACCCCGCCGACTTCATCCTCCCGGCGTTCGTGCGCGAGGGCGTGAGCGAGCCGGTGCCGATCACCGCCATGCCCGGCGTCGTCCAGCACACGCGCGACAGCCTGAAGAAGGCCGCGCTGGAGGCCGTGCAGGCCGGCGTCTCCGGGATCATGCTGTTCGGCGTGCCGGAGGAGAGCAAGAAGGACGCCCTAGGGACCCCGGGCACCGACCCGGACGGGATCCTCCAGGTCGCCATCCGGGACGTGCGCGCCGAGGTCGGCGACGAACTGCTCGTCATGTCCGACCTGTGCCTGGACGAGACCATCGACCACGGCCACTGCGGTGTCCTCGACGCCCAGGGGCGCGTGGACAACGACGCCACCTTGGAGCGGTACGCCGAGATGGCCCAGGTGCAGGCCGACGCGGGCGCCCACGTCGTCGGGCCCAGCGGCATGATGGACGGCCAGATCGGCGTCATCCGCGACGCGCTGGACCAGATCGGCCGCGAGGACGTGGCGATCCTCGCCTACACCGCCAAGTACTCCTCCGCCTTCTACGGCCCCTTCCGCGAGGCCGTCGGCTCCTCCCTCCAGGGCGACCGCAAGACCTACCAGCAGGACCCCGCCAACTGGCGTGAGTCCCTGCGGGAGTTGGCCCTGGACCTTGAGGAGGGCGCGGACATGGTCATGGTCAAGCCGGCCGGTCCCTACCTCGACATCCTCGCGCGCGTCGCGGACGCCGTGGACGTGCCCGTGGCGGCGTACCAGATCTCCGGCGAGTACTCGATGGTCGAGGCCGCCGCCGAGAAGGGCTGGGTGGACCGGGACCGGGCCATCTTCGAGACCCTGACCGGCATCAAGCGCGCAGGGGCGCGGAACATCCTGACCTACTGGGCCACCGAGGTCGCGCAGAAGCTGCGCTGAGGTTCGCGGTCCGGATCTCGGAATGCCGGGTGTAGACGGCACGTAAATCCCTAGGCTGCGGAGCGGTGGGACACACCGCCCCGCAGCCGAAGGAGAGCCGTGCCATGACCGTCGCCGAGTCGCCCGCATCAACCCGCGCCGCCGTCCCGCCGCTCGCCGCCCGTGCCCGCACGGTCGGCGGTTCGCCGGTGCGGGACATCCTCGCGGTCACCGCGCGCCCCGAGGTGATCAACTTTGCGGGCGGGCTCCCGGCACCCGAACTGTTCGACAGGGACGGCATAGCGGCAGCGTTCGAGGCCGTCCTGGCCGAGACCCCCGCCCAGGCCCTCCAGTACTCCGCGACAGAGGGCGAACCGGCGCTCAGGGCCGGCCTGGCGTCCCGCATCACCGCCCAGGGCCTGCCGACGGCGTCCGACGACCTCCTCATCACCACGGGCTCCCAGCAGGCCCTGTCGCTGCTGGCGATGGCGCTGCTCGAACCCGGCGACACGGTCCTGGTCGAAAACCCCTGCTATCTGGCGGCACTTCAGGTCTTCGGCCTGGCGGGCGCGCGGGTGGTGGCGGTGCCGGGGGACGAGGCGGGAATCGACCCGGCGGCCCTGGAGGAACTGATCCTCTCCGAGCGCCCGAAACTCCTCTACCTGGTCCCGACCTTCCAGAACCCCACCGGCCGTACGATGCCCGCGCAGCGCCGCGAGGAGATCGCAGCGGTGGCCGCCCGCCGGGGCCTGTGGCTGATCGAGGACGACCCCTACGGCGAACTCCGCTACGACGGCGAGCGCGTCCCCTGGATCGCGTCCTGCCCCGGAGCCGAGGACCGCACCGTCCTCCTGGGCTCCTTCTCCAAGGTCATGGCCCCGGGCCTGCGCCTGGGCTGGCTGCGCGCCCCGGCGGAACTGCGACGGGCCTGCGCCGTGGCCAAGCAGGCGGTGGACCTCCACACGCCGACGCTCAACCAGCTTGCGGCGGCGAGGTACTTGACGTCCCTCGACGCTCACGTGGCCCGCATCCGCGAGGTCTACGGCGCCCGCAGGGACGCCATGCTGGCAGGCCTCCCCGAAGCCCTCCCGGAGGGTTCGGCGTGGACCCGTCCCGAGGGCGGAATGTTCCTCTGGGTGCGCCTCCCGGAGCCGTACGACACGACTGCCCTCCTGCCTCAGGTGGTGAAGCAGGACGTGGCCTACGTCCCCGGCGCCCCCTTCTACGCCACCGCCCCCGACCCCTCCACCCTCCGCCTGTGCTTCGTGACCCAGACCCCGCCGGAGATCGCGGAGGGGCTGCGGAGGCTGTCCCGAGCCCTACGGGGCTGACGCCGGCCTGGGCCGGTCAGGTCACCCCTCGTCCCCCTGGCCCGTCTGGCCCGTCTGGCCCGTATGATCCGGTCGTATTCGATCATTCGAATACTTGGATTCGATGCCTGGCGGCCCAGGCCACCGGGCAGAACCTGTGGGGGGTTCCATGCGCAGAAGTGCGCTCGTCACGGCTGCCGTTGCGGCGGCAGTCGTGTTCGGTGTCACTGGTACGGCCTCGGCCGCGCCGGCCGGCACGGTCACCGCTGCGGCAGCCGCGGGGGCTGCGGGGGCTGCGGGGGGCAGTAACGCCGACTTCAACGGTGACGGTTACCCGGACCTCGCCATCGGCGCGCACACGGCGTCGGTGGGCGACGTCCAGCGTGCCGGGGTGGTGTCGGTGGCGTACGGGTCCGCGACGGGCCTGCGGTACGACACCGCCCAGATCGTCAGCCAGGCCACGCCGGGCGTGCCGGGCGACGCGGTCACCGACGGCAAGTGGCGCGAGGCCACCGCGGCCGGTGACCTGGACGGCGACGGCTTCGACGACCTGGTGATCCACTGGGTCGACAAGAACACCGTCCTGTGGGGCAGCAAGGACGGCATCACCGGCGCCGGGACCGTCCTCCCGGCGGGCAACACGCCGCGGCTGCTCGGCGGCGGGATCGGCATCGGTGACGTCAACGGGGACGGCGTCGACGACTTCGTCAGCCGTGCCATCTACGGCGGCTACGACGGTGGCGGCTCCTCGTACGGCGCCGCCGTGCTGCTGGGCCCGATCGACCGTGCCACCGGCAAGGCCGCCGGCACCTGGTTCCGCGCCAGCGACAGGCTGGACGACCTGGTCATCGGCACCGTCTTCGTGGGCGACATGACGGGCGACGGCATCGCCGACGTGGTCACCAGCGGCTACAAGGGGCTGGGCGGCGGCGCGCCCGCCGGAACGGTGCTGAAGGGCTCGAAGACCGGGCTGGTGAAGGGTTCCGCGTTTCCGGCCCCGTACGTCTACGACGGCGGTCACCACGCGTCGGCCTTCGCCGATCTGGACAAGGACGGTTACCAGGACCTGGTCACCGGGCACGCGGAGACGAACCAGATCTTCGTGACCTACGGCGGCCCCAACGGTGTCAGCACCACCCGCACCTCGCGCTCGTACCAGCAGGGTTCCAGTGGTGTCCCCGGCATGAACGAGACCGGTGACAAGTTCGGCTCCTCGCTGGCCGTCGGCGACACCAACAAGGACGGTTACCCGGACATCGCGGTCGGCATCCCGTACGAGACGGGGCTGGACGACGTGAACTCCAAGGAGTCGGGCGCCATCGACGTGCTGTGGGGCAGCCCGACCGGGGTGAGCACCGTGAACGCCAAGGGCTTCACGCAGAACACCAAGGGCATCCCGAGCACCTCCGAGTCCGGCGACCACTTCGGCTCGGCGCTCGCCCTGCTGGACAGCGACCGTGACGGCGCCCCCGAGCTGTACGTCGGCGGCAACGGCGAGGACGGCTACAAGGGCCGCGTCTGGCACCTGCCCACCGACGCGAGTGGCGTCACCGGCACCGGCGCCACCAGCTTCTCCCTCGGCACCCTGGGCGGGCCGAGCGGGGGCGGCAACTTCGGGTACCGGATGGTGGGGTGACCCACCGGGCCGCACGGCCCGTCGTTTGCACGTGGCTCGCCGGGAAACTTCCGGCGGGCCACGCCTGCAACCCTCCGCTTCTCCCGCTGGTCATCTGATCATGTCCCAGATACTCAACGGCCGAGGATCGTCAGCACAGTTCGACGCCGACGGCGTCCACCTCGAACTCCGCCGCCGGCGTGTCGACATCCCCCTCGTGGCGATCCGTGAGGTCCGTACCACCGAGCGCGTCCTCGTGATCGTGCTCACCGACGGCGCCACCCACCGCGTCCAGGGCGACAACCCGACCGCCACCGCCGCCTTCGCCACCGCCCTCACCGCGAAGCTGCCCCTGCGGCGGGACCAGGACTCCGCGGGCAGCGCCCTCGTCACCACCACCGAGCACGGCGGGAACGCCGACGGCTGGGCCTTCCTGGCACTGCTCGCCGCCTTCCCGCTCGCCTACATCGGATACGCCGTGTGGGTCGGCGTCACCCACGGCGCCCGCGTCCTCGCGGTGATCGTCGGCACCCTGCCCCTCGGCTTCGGCCTGGGGGTCCTCTTCGGGACCGGCGAGGAAACCTTCCGCCGGATCGTCCTGGCCCGGCGCGGCATCACCGTCATCGCCCGCGCGGTCGGCACGGACGGCAAGAAGACCGTCTACCAGTACTCCGATGCCGAAGGACGCGTCCACAAGTACCGCTGCGGGCGCAAGGCCCAGCGCACGCAGCTCGCCTACGATCCGCTCAACCCCGAGCGGGCCGCGCACGCGATGTGGCCGCCCTTCGCCGTGATCAAGTTGCTGACCCTCTTCTGCGGTTCGCTGTTCTGGCTGTACGTCGGCGGCTACCTGGCCTTCAGCCTGCTGTGGTGACCTGCCCGACGGTCACTTGAGGGAAGAGGTGAATGCGGCCCAGGTGGTGGGGGTGAGGCGCAGGGTGCCCTCGTCGGAGGGGTTCAGCTTCGAGTCGCGGACGTGGATGGTTTGGGGGCAGGTGGCGACTTCCACGCACTGGCCGCCCTCGTCACCGCTGTACGTCGACTTGAACCACTGAAGCGCTTCGCTGCTCATTGCTCTCCTAGCAGGCGGTCGAGCAGGCCCATCGAGTCCTGAGTGGTCAGGGCCTGTGACCGCAGCATCGCATACTTGCGCGCCAGGATGGACACCTCTTCTGGGTCGGAAACCCACTGGCTTCCGCGTTGCGACTCGGTGTAGGCGAGGTGCTGGTGGTCTGGGGTTTCGATGAGCGTGAATGGGCCGTTGAGTCCCGCGTGGAAGGGGCTGTCGAGTGGCAGCACCTGGAGTGACACACAAGGGAGTTCGGTCATTTCGCGGAGAGAGCGGAGCTGGTCCCTGCGTACGTCCTTGGTGCCGATCTTCAAGCGCAGCGTGGGCTCCCAAACGACGAAGCTCAGCGTCGGCGGGTACTTGCGGTGCAGGATCTCCTGGCGGTCGAGACGCAGTCGTAGCGTCGTCTCCAGGTCCTCCTCGTCGTACGCCGGAACGCGGTTCTGCAGGACCGCGCGTGCGTACGGCTCGTTCTGGAGCAGACCCGGAATGACGGCGTTGTCGTACCACGACAGGGCGATGGCGACCTTCTCCTGGTCCATGTACTCCTCCGCCCACAACGGAAACTGGTCCACCTCCGGCAGGTTCATCACCCCCGCCGCCAACATCCCCTTCGTTTCCAGGAACTCGTCGAAGATCTCGGCGATGTCCAGTTTCAGTACCCGTCGCCCCTGCTCGATGCTGGCGACCGTCTCCTCGTGCATTCCCAGCGCGGCAGCCAGGGCAGCCTGGCTGAGGCCTTTCGCCCGTCGAGCCGCGGCCAGTTGACGGCCCAGCATCTTCATGGCCGACTGGTTCTTCTTCCGTGTAGGCGTCATGCCTGCTGAACTCCCCACGCTGCCCGTGCACCACCCCGCAGCAACCCGTACAAAAACCCTGTACGGGCTCACTCACTGATCCAGGCTAATTACTCTGCGCCACATTCGCCCTGTGAATGCGCACATTGAACTCCCCTACCAGCGCGACCAGTTCTATGGCCGCGCCCGCCAGTCCGTCCCCGCCGCCAGGCGATTCACGGAATGGTCGCTGGAGTACTGGGGGCTCGGAGCATGGCAACGGGCCGCCGACCTGTCGCTCTGCGTAAGCGAGTTGGCCACGAATGCCCTGCTGCACGGGGTCCCGCCAGGGCGTGGCTTCCTGCTGAGGCTGCGGTACGACGGGGATCTCGTGCGCGCGGAAGTGCACGACAGCGGCCCCGGCACCCCCCTCATCGCGGAGGAACCGGACGAGGGCGGGCGGGGGCTGCTGCTGGTCGCGGCGCTCAGTGACAAGTGGGGGGTCGGGGAGCGCGACCCCGGCAAGACGGTGTGGTGCGAGTTCGGCCTGCCCTAGACCAGCGTCGTGATGCAGAACGGGTGGCCCGCCGGGTCCAGCAGGACCCGCCAGCGGTCGGGCTGCGGCTGGAACCCGGGCTTGGTGGCCCCCAGGTCGAGCAGGTGCTTCTCGGCGGTGTCCAGGTCGTCCACGCCGAGTTCGATGTGCGCCTGCTTCCCCTGCGCGGGGTCCGGCCAGGTGGGCGGGCGGTAGTCGGCCAGGCGGTTGAAGCCGAGGCCGGCCGAGCCCTCCTTGCCGAGCAGGACGAAGTCGTCGCTGGAGTACAGGACCGGGAAGCCGAGCAACTCGCCGTAGAAACGGGCCATTTCGGCGGGGTCGGCGCAGTCGAAGGTGACGGCGGCGTAGCGGAACGCGGGTGCGGACGTGGTGTCTGTGCTCATGAGGAGGACGCTAGAACGTGACCAGGACAGTTCCGGTCCTGGTTGTGCGGGATCGTGTGCCAGACTTCCGGCCGTGCTCAGCTCCTCCGCCCGCCTGCTGCGCCTGCTCTCCCTGCTCGCCGCCCGGCCGTCCTGGACCTGCGCCGAACTGGCCGAGCGCATGGAGGTCACCGACCGGACCGTGCGGCGTGACATCGCCAAGCTGCGGGACCTCGGCTACACCGTCGACTCCGACGCCGGGCCCTGGGGCGGTTACCGCCTCCGCGCCGGATCCCGGGTGCCGCCGCTCATCCTCGACGACGAAGAAGCCCTCGCCGTGGCGGTCGGGCTGCGCGAGGCGGCGCTGAGCGACGCGCTCGGAGGTGACCAGGCCGCCCTGTCAGCGCTGTTGAAGCTCCGTCAGGTGCTGCCCCGACGCGTCGCGGACCGTCTCGGCGAGCTGGACGACGCCTTCGTTCGCCTCCCCGGCCCCGACGCGGCGCAGATCAGACCCGGCCTGCTGCTGGAGCTGGCCACGGCCTGCCGACAGGGTGAGCGTGCCCGGCTGTCGTACACCGACGGAGAGGGGCGGGCCACGGTCCGGGACGTCGATCCGTACCGTCTCGTCCACGCCGGACGACGCTGGTATTTCGTCGCGCGGGACGTGTCCCGGGGGCAGTGGCGGACGTTCCGGGCCGACCGGGTCGACCGCCTCCAGCCCATGGGACAGTCGGCGGACCTCACCGATCCCCCCGACCCGGCACTCCTGGTCTCCCGCAACATCGCGAACGGCCCCTACCCCCTGTCCGTGACCATCCGCCTCCCGCTCCCCCTGGAGCAGGCGCTACGGCTCGTCCCCCCTACCGTCGGCACCCACCGCCCCGACGGTCCGGACGCGACGATCGTCGACGTCGGGGGGCCCGACCCGGACGGCCTCGCCCGCTACCTTCTCGGCCTGGCGACGCCGCTGCGCGTCCTCGAACCGGAGTCGGTACGGCAGGCACTCGTACGCCGTACCCGGGAACTCCTTGAGGCTCATACGCATGAGGGCGGGACGCACGACAGCCCGCCCTCGAAGTGAGAGCGGGCTGTGCGTGAGGCACCTCGGACGCCTACGCGGCGGAGAGGGCGTCGGCCGCGGAGGGCTCCCACACCGAGATGTGCGGGGCGTGAACATGTGCCTTCACCGGGATGCGAACGGTGTCGCCGCCGTCCAACTTCACGGTCAGGTAGGAGGTATTGCGGCCCGCCCCCGGGGCGTCCTGCTGGTCGAGCGCGACGCCCTCGAAGTTCGCCTGGCCGGGGCGCAGGATGTTGGGCCCGCCGCCGATGCCGTCGGGGGTGGTGGCCCGGATGCGGCCGTCGAAGGTGACCAGGCCGATGATGCCGAGGTCGCAGGGGGCGCCGCTGGTGTTCTTGGCGGTGATCAGCAGATGGTTGAGCGGCTGTGAGACCGGCGCGGCCGTGATCGTCAGCTGGCCGGCCCGGCACAGCCCCGGCCGGGTGCCGGTGCCCGAACCGGACGCGGTGCCCGCACCGTGCGAGCCGGTCTGCTTCGCGGCCGTGGGCACGGCCTTGACCGTGCCGCCGCCCCCGCCCGTGGTGCCGGCGGAGCCGTGCGAGGCCCCGGCGCTGGGCGTGGCCGAGGCGGGGGAGTGGGACGGTGCCGAGGCGGCGGTGGCCGTGCCGGTGGGGGCGGCGGAACCCGTGTCGGAACCGGAGTTGCAGGCGACGAGGGCGAGGGAGCCGAGGGCCAGGGTGGCCGCGGAGGTCAGAACGCGCTGGACGGACATGTGGTGCTTCTCCCGTTGGGTGGTTCGGTCGGGGCCGGATCGGGTGAACCGGCCGATGACCAGAACCGTGCGGCCTGATCCGTCCCACCCGCCATATTTCCCGGGCAGTTGGGAACCCTGGAACGGTTCCAACCCGTCTGAACTGGGGAAACAACGTGGCCTGGAACGCCGTTCCGGGACGGTGGGGAGAGGCGATGGCCGACGAGTCCCGGGAACTGGCGGAGCTGCTGCTCGCGTTGAAGGAGCGGTCCGGCCGTAGCTATGGCGTGCTGGGCAAGCGGCTCCACGTCAGTACGTCGACGCTGCACCGCTACTGCAACGGCACGACGGTGCCGAACGAGTACGCGCCGCTGGAGCGGTTCGCGCGTGTGTGCGGAGCCACCCCCGACGAGCTGGTGGAGCTGCACCGCCGATGGATCCTGGCGGACGCCGCGCGCCGGAGAGGAACGGAGGCGCCGGGTGCGTCCGGGGCCCGCGAGGAGGACATGGCCGAACCCGCCGCCGGTCTCGACGAAGTGACTGCTCCCGATGTCACGGATGCCGCCACGGGCGAGCCGCCGGTTCCGGACGCGCTCATGGACCTCTCGCCGGTGACCCCGCCCGCCGCCCGGCCCCGGCGACGGCGAGCGGCCGTCGTGGCCGCTATCGCCGCGAGCGCCGTCACCGTCTCGGCGGCCGTGGTCGCCGTGGCCGCGCAGTCCGGCTCGGACTCCGGCGGCGGGCACGCATCCGCGGTGCACGCGGGCGGACGGTCCGTCGCGGCGCGCCACGCGGCGACCCCCTCCGGCCGTGCCACGGCCAGAACCTCCGCCCCGGCCTCCACCGGGTCACCGTCCCCGTCGGTGGACGCCACACCCTCGGCCAAGGCCACGGCGGACGCCCGCGAGTCCTCGGACGGCGGCAGCACGGACGCCGGCACCACGCAGCCGTTCCACGTGAACGTCCTCACGAACAACTGGGACAGCCCCTGCGACCAGTGGTTCCTCCTCCAGCGCCCGCCCGGCAGCGTGCCTCCACCACCGGCGAGTCAGGCCACCGACGGCTGGGCCGCCGCGCTCGGTGCCGTACCGGCCGGGCACCTGCGGCTCCAGGTCACCGTGCAGGGCAGCAGCAGCCGGCCCGTCGTGCTGCACGCGCTGCGTGTCGTGACCACCAGCACCCGTACGGCCTCGAAGGGGAACGCCTACATGATGGGCAGCGGGTGCGGCGGCGACCTGGCACCCTCCTCGTTCGCCGTCGACCTCGACACACCGTCCCCGAGCGCCAAGCCGGTGCCCGGTCACGAGGGCAACATCGAGACGCGGGCGACGAACTTCCCGTACAAGGTGTCCGTCGACGACCCGGAAGTCCTCAACATCGACGCGAGCACCGTCACCAAGGACGTCGGCTGGTACCTCGAACTGACCTGGAGCAGCGGCGACCGGCAGGACACGGCCCGGATCGACGACCACGGAAGACCGTTCCGCACCGTCGGCATGCACGGCGACGAGGCCTACTGGTACAACGCCGCCGGTGTCGGCCAGTGGGAGCCCTACACCGGCCCGGACGCGGGTTAGACGGGCGCGGCCCCGGCCCCTCCGAGGAGTGGGCCGGGGCCGCGCGGACATGACGTGGTGGGTCTCAGAGCTTCTCGGGCGTCCTGATGCCCAGCAGGGCCATGCCCTGGTGCAGGGTGCGGGCCGTGACGTCGCACAGGAAGAGGCGGTTCTCCACCTGCTCCGGCGTCTCGGCCTTCAGGACCGGGCACTTGTCGTAGAACGTCGTGTACAGCGACGCCAGCTGGTACAGGTACGCCGCCAGCTTGTGCGGGGCGTACTCCGCCGCCGACTCCGCCACCGTCTCCGCGAAGGCGTCGGCGTGCAGGCCCAGCGCCCGCTCCGCGTCCGCCAGTTCCAGCTCCGGGTGGGCCGCCGGGCGGACCTCGCCCGCCTTGCGGAGGATGGACTGGATACGGGCGTACGCGTACTGGAGGTAGACGGACGTGTCGCCGTTCAGCGAGACCATCTGGTCCAGGTCGAACTTGTAGTCCCGGTTCGCCGACGTGGACAGGTCCGCGTACTTCACCGCGCCGATGCCCACCTGGGCACCCCGCTCGGCGATCTCCTCCGCGGACAGGTCCTGGGCCTTCTCCCGGACGACGGCCGACGCGCGGTCGATCGCCTCGTCCAGCAGGTCGACCAGGCGGACCGTCTCGCCCTCACGCGTCTTGAACGGCTTGCCGTCCTTGCCGAGGACCGTGCCGAACGCCAGCTGCATCGCCGTGACGTCCTCGCCCAGCCAGCCGGCCCGCCGCGCCGTCTCGAAGACCATCTTGAAGTGCAGGGCCTGACGGGCGTCCACCACGTAGACGAGCGTGTTCGCCTTCAGGTTGAAGACACGGTCGCGGATGGCCGACAGGTCGGTCGCCGCGTAGCCGTAGCCGCCGTCCGACTTCTGGACGATCAGCGGGACCAGGTTGCCGTCCGGGCCCTTGATGTCGTCGAAGAAGACGCACAGGGCGCCCTCGGAGCGGACCGCGACGCCGGACTCCTCCAGGAGGCGGCAGGTCTCGGCCAGCATGTCGTTGTAGCCGGACTCGCCGACGATGTCGGGGTCCCGGATCTCCATGTCCAGCTTCTCGAAGACGGAGAAGAAGTAGATCTTCGACTCGTCCACGAACTTCTGCCACATGGCAAGCGTGTGCGGGTCGCCGGCCTGGAGGTCCACCACCCGGCGGCGCGAGCGCGTCTTGAACTCCTCGTCCGCGTCGAACTTCTTCCGCGCGGCCTTGTAGAGGCGGTCGAGGTTCGACATCGCCTCCTCGCCGGAGATCTGGGCAGCCTTGTGGTCCAGCTCGTGCGGGTGCTCGTCCAGGTACTGGATGAGCATGCCGAACTGGGTGCCCCAGTCGCCGATGTGGTGGCGCCGGACCACGTTCTCGCCCGTGAATTCGAGGAGCTGCACGACCGAGTCGCCGATGACGGCGGACCGCAGGTGGCCGACGTGCATCTCCTTCGCCACGTTCGGCTGCGCGTAGTCGATCACCGTCGTGCCCGGGTTCGCGGCGAGCGGCACGCCGAGGCGGCCCGTCTCGTCCGCGTACCGCGCGGCCAGGTTCTCCGTGATCGCCCGGTCCGAGACCGTGATGTTCAGGAAGCCGGGGCCGGAGACCTCGATGTCCTGGATCACGCCACCCGATTCGACCTGCGCGACGACCTGCGTCGCCAGCTCCCGCGGGTTCGACTTGGCCTTCTTGGCCAGCGCGAGGATGCCGTTGGCCTGGAAGTCCGCCCGGTCGCTACGTCGCAGCAGCGGGTCGGCGTCGGCGGCCTCCGGCAGGGTGGCCGTGAGGGCGGACGCGAGGCGCTGCTGGACGGAATCGCTGAGGGACGTGACCGAGGCCATAGGAATGGGTGCCGTTCTCCTCGTGGGGATGGATAGTCCCGGCCAGTATCCCACGGGAGGTAAAGCGGTTTTCGCGGTCGCATCCCGGTCTGTGAGAATGGAGTATCACCCGTTCAGAAAGAAGGACGTGCCGATCGTGGCTCAGAGCACCGAGACCACCGACTGGGTCTCCCGTTTCGCGGATGAGGTCATCGAGGAGTCGGAGCGCCGGGCCCCGGGCAAACCGGTCGTCGTCGCGTCCGGACTCTCCCCCTCCGGGCCGATTCACCTCGGCAACCTCCGCGAGGTCATGACCCCGCACCTCGTAGCCGACGAGATCCGGCGGCGCGGCCACCAGGTCCGGCACCTGATCTCCTGGGACGACTACGACCGCTACCGGAAGGTGCCGGCGGGCATCGCGGGCATCGACGAGTCGTGGGCCGAGCACATCGGCAAGCCGCTGACCTCCGTCCCGGCACCGAAGGGCTCCGCCTACCCGAACTGGGCCGAGCACTTCAAGGCCGCGATGATCGAGTCGCTGGCCGAGATGGGCGTCGAGTTCGACGGGATCAGCCAGACCGAGCAGTACACCTCCGGTGTCTACCGCGAGCAGATCCTGCACGCGATGAAGCACCGAGGCGACATCGACGCCGTCCTCGCCCAGTACCGGACGAAGCAGAAGCCCGCCGCCAAGAAGCAGCAGCAGAAGCCCGTCGACGAGGCCGAGCTGGAGGCCGAGGAGGGCTCGGGCGCGGCGAGCGAGGACGACGGCAGCTCCGGCTCCGCCGGGTACTTCCCGTACAAGCCGTACTGCGGCAACTGCGAGAAGGACCTGACGACCGTCACCTCGTACGACGACGACACCACCGAGCTGTCGTACACCTGCAACGAGTGCGGCTTCTCGGAGACCGTCCGGCTGAGCGAGTTCAACCGCGGCAAGCTGGTCTGGAAGGTCGACTGGCCGATGCGCTGGGCGTACGAGGGCGTCGTCTTCGAGCCCAGCGGCGTCGACCACTCCTCGCCGGGGTCCTCGTTCCAGGTCGGCGGGCAGATCGTCGGGATCTTCGGCGGCAAGCAGCCGATCGGCCCGATGTACGCCTTCGTGGGCATCAGCGGCATGGCGAAGATGTCGTCCTCGCGCGGTGGGGTTCCCACTCCCGGCGACGCCATGAAGATCATGGAGCCGCAGATCCTGCGCTGGCTCTACGCCCGCCGCAAGCCCAACCAGTCCTTCAAGATCGCCTTCGACCAGGAGATCCAGCGGCTGTACGACGAGTGGGACAAGCTCGCGGCCAAGGTCGCCGACGGTTCCGCCCTCCCGGCCGACATGGCCGCGTACACGCGTGCCGTCGGCACCGCCGCCCATGAGCTGCCGAAGACGGCGCGCCCGCTGCCGTACCGCACGCTCGCGTCCGTCGCCGACATCACCGCCGGGCACGAGGACCAGGCGCTGCGCATCCTGAGCGAACTGGACCCCGACCAGCCGCTGGCCTCCCTCGACGAGGTCCGGCCCCGGTACGACAAGGCCGAGGCGTGGATCAACACGCACGTGCCGGCCGACCAGCGCACCATCGTGCGCGAGGAGCCCGACACCGAGCTGCTGAAGTCCCTCGACGAGGCGTCCCAGCAGTCGGTACGGCTGCTGCTCGACGGGCTCGCCGAGCACTGGTCGCTGGACGGGCTGACCCACCTCGTCTACGGCGTGCCGAAGGTGCAGGCCGGGTTCTCGGCCGACGCCACTCCCAAGGAGCTGCCGCCGGAGATCAAGACGGCCCAGCGGACGTTCTTCGCGCTGCTGTACCACCTGCTGGTCGGGCGTGACACCGGTCCGCGGCTGCCCACGCTGCTGCTGGCGGTCGGGCAGGAGCGGGTGCGGCGCCTGCTCGGCGAGTAAGCCGTAAACGAAAGGGGCCCTCTTCCGAGGGCCCCTTTTCGTGTGCGTGCCTACGCGATGTGGTCCGCTTCGAGTTCCTGGTTGAAGCGGTTGGTGAAGTGGCTGACCATGCGCTTGGCCTCCGGAACGTCGAGGCTGGTGCCGAACTCCGCCTGCACGTTGTCGGCGAACTGGCCGGGCGTGGGGTAGCTGCCGTTTATCGACTGGCGGAAGACCTGGTAGTAGGCCTCCTCGTCCGGCTCGGCCGGCGGGGTGCCGCCGCCCTCGCCCAGTTCACGGGTGCGGTTCGGGCCCACCGGGATGGGGAAGCTGCCGGTTTCCTCCGGGGAGGGCTGCTGGAAGTCTTCCGGCTGCTGCTCCTCGTACCACTCCTCGTACTCTTCCTCCGGGACGTACTGGGGCTCCGGGGGCGGTTCGTAGGCGGGGTCGTAGTTGCCGTGGTACTCGATCTCGCGCTGGGCGTGGAACCAGGGGCTCTCTTCGTCGACCGGGGGGTTTTCCGGCTGCCCGGTGCGCTGGCCGGGCAGTTGGGGGCGCTGCTCGCCGGGAGGTGCCGTTCTCTGTGGGACGGGCGCTGCCCCAGCGGCACGACCGCCCGCAACCACAGGCGCTACGCGAGGCATCAGCGTCGGCTCTATCCCAGCCGCCGCCAAGCCCGCCGGTGCCGTCTGTGCCAGGGGCACGCCGTAGCGGGCCAGGCGCAGCGGCATCAGGGACTCGACCGGCGCCTTGCGCTTCCACGCACGCCCGAAGCGGGCGTGGAGGCGGGCCTGGTAGACGAGACGCTCCTGCTCCAGCTTGATGACCTGGTCGTAGGAGCGCAGCTCCCACAGCTTCATGCGGCGCCAGAGCAGGAACGTGGGGACCGGGGAGAGCAGCCAGCGCGTGATGCGCACGCCCTCCATGTGCTTGTCGGCCGTGATGTCCGCGATACGGCCGATCGCGTGCCGGGCCGCCTCGACGGCGACGACGAAGAGCACCGGGATCACCGCGTGCATGCCCACGCCCAGCGGGTCCGGCCAGGCGGCGGCCCCGTTGAAGGCGATCGTCGCCGCCGTCAGGAGCCAGGCCGTCTGCCGCAGCAGCGGGAACGGGATGCGGATCCAGGTCAGCAGCAGGTCCAGGGCCAGCAGGACACAGATACCCGCGTCGATGCCGATCGGGAACACATACGCGAAGTTCCCGAAGCCCTTCTTGAGTGCCAGCTCACGGACGGCTGCGTACGAACCGGCGAAGCCGATGCCGGCGATGATCAAGGCGCCGCCAACGACCACGCCGATGAGAATGCGGTGCAACCGAGTCAGCTGCGGTGGCGCGGCCACTCGTACTCCCCTCCCATTGCGTGCTCTTGCGCGCTACAGGGTGGCACATGTGTGCGTCGAACGCGGTACCGGTCCTTCCGGTCGGCCCCGGTCGCCCTCTGATCAGGCCTTCTTCGCGGCCGACTTGGAGGGGGACGCGGAGGGCGTCGTCGACGAACCGGCACCCGCACCACCGTCGTTGGCCCGCGACACCGCCGCCACGACCTCCTTGACGGCCTTCTCCGCGGCCTTGGCCAGCTCGGCGCCGTCCGGGGTCTTCTCGCCCGCGAGACCGGCACCGTTGTAGTCGAGGGTGACGACGACGTTCTCGACGCGGGAGACGACCGTCTGCTGCTTGAAGGCGCCTTCCTTCTTCTTCAGGTCATAGCGCACGACCATCGCCTCGTCGCCCGCCCCGGACATCGGCGTCGAACTGGCGTGCGTGGCACCGGTCACCGCCTCGGCGCCCTTGACCTGCTGGTTGTAGTAGGTGTGCGCCTGGGTGTTGCCGGAGCCACGGTTGGCGTCCGAGTCGAAGCGGAGCAGGGAGACGTTCAGCCAGCGGAACTGCGAGCCCTTGACGCCGTTGTTGTCCAGGCTGCTCCAGGAGCAGGACGAACGGGACGCCGTGTCGTCGGTGGCGCCCTCCTTGGCGGAGCCGGTGCCCTTGGGGACGAGGGCGCCCAGGGTCTTGGCCGACAGCACCGAGCACGGCTTGGGCAGCTTCTTGAACGCGGCGGGCTGCACGGTCGGGGAGGCGCTGGCGGAGGGCTTCTCGGAGACGCCGGCGCTCGGCGAGGCGCTGTCGCTGCCCTTGCCCTTGCTGTCGCCCGAGTCGGAGGAGCAGCCGGCGGCGATCAGCACCACGGGGACGGTGGCCGCGCAGACAAGGGCGCGGCGGAGGCGCTTGGCTCGCTGGTCACGGTGGGCACGGTCGACTCGCTGGGCTGCTCGCTGCATGGTTCCTTCACTCATGACGCCGGGTGTTCGTGCGGGTTCCTGCGGGGCCACCGTACGCGGTGAAGGAGCTGCGCGGTTTCCGTTCACGCGCTTTGCGGGCGGCGGCGGAAGCGGCCGCGGGGGGCGTCAGGCGTTGAGTGCGCCGTCCAGTTGGGAGGCCAGATTTCGGGCCCTGTCCTGCATTTCCTTGCTGTCCGGGGCCGCGCCGACGGTCATCGGCTGCTCCTCGTACTCGATGGTGACGATGACGTTGGACGTGCGGAACACCACAGTCACCGTCCGCTGTTCGACCGTCGAACCGGAGTCACCGACCTGGTCGTCCAGGTATGCCTCGTCGCCGAGTCCGGACAGCACGCGGGGCTGGAGGTCGGCGGAGGAGGACGGGTCGCCACTCGGGGTGCCTGTGGAGGTCGAGGGCGCCGACGAGGAGGACGTCGGGGAGTGGGAAGCGGAGGGAGTGGAGGCCCCGGTGGTGGGCGTGGTGGGCGTGGTGGGCGTGGCGCTGGGGCCGGGGATGCCGGCCGCCGTCCGCTTGTCCTGGAACAGGTTCATCGCCTGGTCGTCGTCACTGACCGTGTTGTCGTACGACACCACGCGCTCGAAGTCGACGGAGAGCCGGTCGGTGGCCCCGGCGGAGTCGACCTTCCAGCGGCAGCCCACCTTGCGGTCGGTGTCGTAGGTGAGCGCGGCGTCGCCGGCGTAGGCCTTGTCGCGCTGCTGCGGGTCGGCGATCTGCTGGATGCCGGGCAGCAGCGTGTCGAGGGTGTCGTGGTCGACCGCACCGCAGGGCTCGGGGAGGCTGCGGTACCGGCCGGGCTGGGCCGCGACCGTGGCCGTGCCGGCGCCGTCCGGGTTGGCGTCGTCCGCGGGGCTCTCCCCGCCGGAGCCGCTCGTGCAGCCGGCCAGCAACGCCGCGAGGAGGGCGGCGGTACCGGTTACGTACGCCTTCCGCTGCACGGTCGGGCTCCTCTCGACGTGGGCGATCCGACGGTGCGCGATCGCTCGGTGCTCCAGTGTCCCCGCTGGTTATTCGCTTGCCGCAGCGGGGCGTCCCCTGGAGACAATGTGTATCGCACGCACTGCTGTGAACGCCGGTCCCATGTCCCTTTTCGACGACCTTGGCGCTGCTTTTGCGTTTTGCTGCTCTTAAGCCTTTTTGTTGTTGTTTTCGGGGGAACGAGGAAGATATGTCGTACGTAGAAATGCCGGGCGCCAAGGTCCCGATCCGCATGTGGACGGACCCGGCGACGGTGGAGGACGTGGCCCTGCGGCAGCTCCAGAACGTGGCCACCCTGCCGTGGATCAAGGGTCTGGCGGTCATGCCGGACGTCCACTACGGGAAGGGCGCGACGGTCGGGTCGGTCATCGCCATGAAGGACGCGGTGTGCCCGGCGGCGGTGGGTGTGGACATCGGCTGCGGGATGTCCGCGGTGAAGACGTCGCTGACGGTGAATGATCTCCCCGGAGACCTGTCCCGCCTGCGCTCGAAGATCGAGCAGGCGATTCCGGTGGGGCGGGGGATGCACGACGACCCCGTCTGGCCGGGAGAGTTCCATGGTCTGGCCACCGCTGGGTGGGACGAGTTCTGGGGGCGGTTCGACGGGGTCGCGGAGGCGGTGAAGTTCCGGGAGGAGCGGGCGCACAAGCAGATGGGGACGCTCGGAGCGGGCAACCACTTCATCGAGGTCTGCACGGACACCGAAGGCGCCGTCTGGCTGATGCTGCACTCCGGTTCCCGGAACATCGGCAAGGAACTCGCCGAGCACCACATCGGCGTGGCCCATAAGCTCCCGCACAACCAGGGCCTGGTCGACCGCGACCTCGCTGTGTTCATCGCTCAGACCCCGCAGATGGCGGCGTACGAGCACGATCTCTACTGGGCTCAGCAGTACGCGAAGTACAACCGGTCGCTCATGATGGCACTCCTCAAGGACGTGATCCGCAAGGAGTTCAAGAAGGCCAAGGTGACCTTCGAGCCCGAGGTGAGCTGCCACCACAACTATGTGAGCCGGGAGCGCTACGAGGGCATGGACCTGCTCGTCACCCGCAAGGGCGCGATCCGGGCGGGCTCCGGCGAGTACGGCATCATCCCGGGCTCGATGGGCACGGGGTCGTACATCGTGAAGGGCCTCGGGAACGAGAAGGCCTTCAACTCGGCGTCCCATGGCGCGGGTCGGCGTATGAGCCGTAACGCGGCGAAGCGTCGCTTCTCGACGAAGGATCTGGAGGAGCAGACGCAGGGAGTGGAGTGCCGTAAGGACTCCGGCGTCGTGGACGAGATCCCGGGTGCGTACAAGCCGATCGATCAGGTCATCGACCAGCAGCGGGACCTCGTGGAGGTCGTGGCGAAGCTGAAGCAGGTCGTGTGCGTCAAGGGCTGACGCGAGAGGCCCCCGGTTGCCACCGGGGGTCTTCCTTGCCGTGAGTCACCGCAACCGCGTCGGCCCGCTTGCTGTCTACCTCCTCGCCGGGCAACCGTCTGTCGGGGAGGGCCAGTTGATGAAGCACACAGGTAGGCGTGCGGGGATATGGGCCGTCGGGCTCGTCGTGGTCGCGGGGAGTCTGCTCGCGGGGTGTTCGCAGAAGTACAACGACGAGCGGGGGAAGGGGGACGCCCCCGTGCGGGGGCGGGCGGGGGACAACACGCCTGCCGAGGTCTACAACATGCCCGACGGCTTCGGGAACCTCGCCACCAAGTGTGTGGGGCACGGGTTCCGGGCGTATGTGACCACCAACGCGTCCGGGCCGTCGAACGTGCAGATCGTGGAGGACAAGGCGTGCGCCGGCTGAGCGCCGTACTCGGTGTCTGCGCCGTGCTGCTGCTCAGCGGGTGTTCCCGGCAGTACTACGACGAGCGCGGCAAGGCGGACGCGCCCGTGAAGGGGCGCGCGGGAGAGAACAGCGCCGCCGAGGTCTACAACTTCCCGGACGGCTTCGGGAACCTCGCCACCAAGTGCGTGGGCAAGGGGAAGCGGGGCTACGCCACGACCAAGTTCGTGCAGGCCGAGGACGAGGACGACGTCAAGATCGTGCCGGCGAACGCCGTCATCGTCGACGACCCCTCGTGCCCCTGATCAGTGCCCGTGGCGTACGGCGTAGATCATCACGAACGCCAGGATGTGGATGCCGAAGAGGAAGTACGCCAGGAAGTACCAGACCTGGCGTTCGTCCTTCTTCTCCTGGGCCAGGCGGCGCTTCTCGGCGGATTCCGGGATGCCGGGGGACTCTGCGGGCTCCGAGGACTGCTGTGTCATCACAGTTCCCTGTGCACCTTCGTGTTGGACGCCTGGGCGCGCGGGCGCAGGACGAGGAGGTCCACGTTGACGTGGCTGGGGCGGGTGACCGCCCAGGTGATCGTCTCGGCGACGTCGTCGGCGGTGAGGGGCTCGGCGACGCCCTGGTAGACCTTCGCGGCCTTGTCCGCGTCGCCGCCGAAGCGGGTCAGCGCGAACTCGTCGGTCTTGACCATGCCGGGCGCGATCTCGATGACCCGCACCGGCTGGCCGACGATCTCCAGGCGCAGCGTCTCGGCGAGGACGTGGGCGCCGTGCTTGGCGGCCACATAGCCCGCGCCGCCCTCGTACGTGCCGTGCCCGGCGGTGGAGGACACCACGACCACCACTCCGTCGCCGCTCGCGACCAGCTTGGGCAGCAGGGCCTGGGTGAGGTTCAGGGTGCCGATGACGTTCGTCTCGTACATCGTGCGCCAGTCCGCGGGATCACCGGTGGCCACCGGGTCCGCGCCGAGCGCGCCGCCCGCGTTGTTGACCAGGACGCCGATCGTCTTGAAGGCCGTCGCGAACTCGTCGACCGCCGCGCGGTCGGTCACGTCCAGCGGGTAGGCCGTCACCGAGTGCCCGGCCGCGCCCAGCTCCTCGGCCAGCTCCTCGATGCGGTCCTTGCGGCGGGCGGTGAGGACCACGCGGTAGCCCGCCGCGGCGAGCTGCCGGGCCGTGGCGGCGCCGATACCGCTGCTCGCACCGGTGACGACGGCGATGCGGGAGGCGGCGGACGGGGCGGCGGTGGCCATGGGCAGCTCCGGGCTCGTTCGGTGGCGTGTTCGGTGGTCGGGCTCTGTCCAATGTAAGTGAGCCTCAGCCCGTGCTTCGCGGCGCCCACATGATCACGGCCATTCCGGCGAGACAGATCAGGGCCCCGGTGATGTCCCAGCGGTCGGGGCGGAAGCCGTCGGCGACCACGCCCCACAGGAGCGAGCCGGCCACGAAGATCCCGCCGTACGCGGCCAGGATGCGGCCGAAGTGGGCGTCGGGCTGGAAGGTGGCGACGAAGCCGTAGGCGCCGAGGGCGAGGACTCCGCCGGTGATCCACAGCCAGCCGCGGTGTTCCCGCAGGCCCTGCCAGACCAGCCAGGCCCCGCCGATCTCGAACAGTGCGGCGAGGACGAACAGGGCGGCGGAGCGGAGGATCGTCATACCCGCAGCTTCGCACGCCGGTGACGGCGTTCAGGCGGCGTTCTCAGCGCCTTCCGCGTTCTCGGTGTCGTAGCGCTCGCGAGCGGACCGGACCTCCTCGAAGTGGGTCTCCGCCCAGTTCTTCACCGCGCTGAGCAGGGCGGCGAGGCTGCTGCCGAGCGGGGTGAGGGCGTAGTCGACGCGGACCGGGACGGAGGGGGTGACGGTGCGGGTGATGATGCCGTCGCGCTCCAGGGTGCGCAGTGTCTGGGTGAGCATCTTGGGGCTGACGCCCGCGATCTTGCGGGAGAGGTCGCTGTAGCGCCTGGGGGCGGGGGCGAGCGCGGCCACGACCAGGCTGACCCACTTGTCGCTGAGCCGGCCGAGGAGCTGGTTGGTGGGGCAGGCGCGCAGGAAGGCGTCGTACTCGACTCGGGCCTGCTCGCGGCGCTGGGCCGCGGTCGTGGTGGCCATGGGATCGCTCTCCTTCGGGACAGCTACGCACTCTCAGGTAACTACTTACTTATGGATAGTACCTCTCCTAGGGTTGGTGTCGCGGCCGGGAAAACGCCGTGAAGTACATCAAATGCCTTGCAATCGGGGAGAGTTGACATGCGTGCTGCTGTGGTGACGACGTTCGGTGGTCCGGAGGCCGTGGAGCTCGCGGACGTGGCGGTGCCGGAGCCGGGGGCCGGACAGGTGCGGATCAAGGTGGCGGCCAGCGCGGTGAACCCCGTGGACCTGGCCGTGCGGGCCGGCATCTTCGGCGGGGCGGGCCGGACGCTGGGGCTCGGCTGGGACGTGGCCGGGACGGTGGACGCGGTGGGGGTGGCCGCGGCCTGGCAGGCCGGCGACGAGGTGGTGGCGCTCGCGGCGGGCGTGGCCGATCCGCTGGGCGCGCACGCCGAGTATGTCGTCGTGCCGGCGGACGCGGTGGCCAAGGCGCCGGGCACGGTGGACGCCGTGCATGCGGGCACCCTGCCGCTGAACGGGCTGACCGCCGTCCAGGCCCTCGACCTGCTGGACCTGGCGCCGGGTGCGTCGCTGCTGGTGACCGGTGCCGCGGGTGCTGTCGGCGGGTTCGCCGTCCAGCTGGCCGCGCAGCGGGGGATCGTGGTGACCGGGCAGGCCCGGGCGGTGGACGAGGAGCTGGTGCGGTCGCTGGGGGCCGCGGAGTTCACGGCCGACGGGGTCGCGCCGGGCAGTGTGGACGCCGTGCTGGACGCGGCGATGCTCGGGGAGCCGGCGCTGGAGTGGGTGCGGGACGGGGGTGTCTTCGTCAGTGCCCAGCCCGGCCGGCAGCCCGCCCCGGCGCACGGGGTGCGGACCACGGCCGTGGAGGTGAGCGCCGACGGTGCACGGCTGTCGGAGCTGGTCCGGCTGGTGGACGAGGGCGCGCTGACCCTCCGGGTGGCCGAGACCTACGGCCTGGACGAGGCCGCCAAGGCGCATGCCCGGCTGGCCGAGGGCGGTGTGCGGGGGCGGCTGGTGCTGGTGCCCTGAGGGGGCGGTCGGGGCGCCCTTGACGGTGCTGTCGGGGGCGCCGCCGGGGGTGGGGTGCCGGGGTGGAATATTCGCCGGTGGGTGACTGTTGCAAGGGCTTAGTTGAACGGTCAACAAGCCTGGAGGGTGAACGACCATGCAGTTCGGGATCTTCACGGTCGGCGACGTCACGCCGGACCCCACGACGGGGCGTACGCCGACCGAGCGCGAGCGGATCAAGGCCATGGTCGCCATCGCGCTGAAGGCCGAGGAGGTCGGCCTGGACGTCTTCGCGACCGGTGAGCACCACAACCCGCCGTTCGTGCCGTCGTCCCCGACCACGATGCTCGGCTACATAGCGGCGCAGACGGAGAAGCTGATCCTCTCCACCTCCACCACCCTGATCACCACCAACGACCCGGTGAAGATCGCGGAGGACTTCGCGATGCTCCAGCACCTGGCCGACGGGCGTGTCGACCTGATGATGGGCCGCGGCAACACCGGGCCGGTCTACCCCTGGTTCGGGCAGGACATCCGGCAGGGCATCAACCTCGCCGTCGAGAACTACGCGCTGCTGCACCGGCTGTGGCGCGAGGACGTCGTCGACTGGGAGGGGAAGTTCCGTACGGCGCTGCAGGGGTTCACGTCGACGCCGCGCCCGCTGGACGGGGTGCCGCCGTTCGTCTGGCACGGGTCGATCCGCTCGCCGGAGATCGCCGAGCAGGCCGCGTACTACGGCGACGGGTTCTTCCACAACAACATCTTCTGGCCGGCCGACCACACCAAGCGGATGGTCGAGCTGTACCGGAGCCGGTACGCCCACTACGGGCACGGCATGCCGGAGCAGGCGATCGTCGGGCTCGGCGGCCAGGTGTTCATGCGGCGCAACTCGCAGGACGCGGTGCGCGAGTTCCGGCCGTACTTCGACAACGCGCCGGTGTACGGTCACGGGCCCTCGCTGGAGGACTTCACCGAGCAGACCCCGCTGACGGTCGGCTCCCCGCAGCAGGTGATCGAGAAGACGCTGTCCTTCCGGGAGTACGCCGGTGACTACCAGCGCCAGCTGTTCCTGATGGACCACGCGGGGCTGCCCCTGAAGACCGTGCTGGAGCAGCTCGACCTGCTCGGCGAGGAGGTCGTACCAGTGCTGCGCAAGGAGTTCGCGAAGGGCCGTCCGGCGGATGTGCCGGATGCGCCGACGCACGCTTCCCTGCTCGCCGAGGATGAGGTGACCGCCGCATGAAGCTCGTCGTCGTCTCGGCGGGGCTGAGTGTTCCGTCGTCCACGCGGCTGCTGGGTGACCGGCTGGCCGCGGCGGTGGACCGGCAGAGGCCGGTGGATGTACAGGTCGTCGAGTTGCGCGACCTCGCGGTCGAGATCGCGCACAACTTCACCAACGGGTTCGCCGGAACGGCTCTGACCGCCGCGCAGGACGCGGTGGCGGGGGCCGACGGGCTGATCGTCGTCACGCCCGTGTTCAGCGCGTCCTACAGCGGGCTGTTCAAGTCGTTCTTCGACGTGCTCGACAAGGACGCGCTGGCGGGCAAGCCGGTGCTGATCGCGGCGACCGGGGGTACGGGGCGGCACTCGCTGGTGCTGGAGCATGCGCTGCGGCCGTTGTTCGCGTACCTGAGGGCCGTGGTCGTGCCGACCGCTGTCTACGCCGCCTCGGAGGACTGGGGCGCGCAGGGGCTGCCCGAGCGGATCGAACGAGCGGCGGGGGAGCTGGCCGCGCTCATGCCTACGGCGGCTCGGCCGAGGGAGGCGGTTGTCGTGCCCTTCGCAGAACAGCTGGCGGCACTGCGCCCCTAGTTTTCTTTCCCACCCACCCGACTCGGTCGGCCGCGAGGTTGCCGGGTCGGGTGAGTGGCGCGTGCCGGGGGTGGGTGACGGTTGCGGCTGGCGCCGGTGCAGGCTCGGTCGGGGCGGGTGCCGTGTGTAGGCCCCGGCTTCGGGGGGCGACCGGGGGTGCCGATTCCCGGGTGGGGGCGGCTGGCCCTGGGGGGCTGGGCGCCGACTCGGTGGGCGGGGTGCCGGCGTACGGAGGGGGCCGCTCGGTCGCGGGTGAGGGCGGCGGTGAGAAGACGGTAGGGGCCGGGCGCGGGTTCCGCTGTGACGGTGAGAGGGGGGTAAAAAGCGTGATCGTAGGCCTGCTCGTCCCGGCCGAACCGCCGGAGGCCTTGGCAGACTGGGTGCGTGCCCCAGACTGTGCTGCTCGCCGAAGACGACCGTGCCATCCGTCATGCCCTGGAGCGTGCCCTGACGCTGGAAGGGTACGAGGTGACGGCGGTCGCCGACGGCATCGAGGCGCTCGCTCAGGCCCACACGACGCCGCCGGACGTTCTCGTCCTTGACGTGATGATGCCTGGTATCGACGGGCTCCAGGTCTGCAGGGTGCTGCGTGCCGAGGGCGACCGCACGCCGATCCTGATGCTCACCGCCCTCGTGGAGACCGCCGACCGGATCGCCGGCCTGGACGCCGGTGCCGATGACTACGTCGTCAAGCCGTTCGATGTCGAAGAGGTCTTTGCCCGGCTGCGGGCTCTGTTGCGTCGTACGACGCCCGTGGCCGCCACGGCGGCAGGCGCGAACGGCGGGGACGGCGGACGGGAGCCGCAGCTCTCCGACCGGCAGATCGAGGCCGCCGGGATCCGCATGGACCTCCAGGCCCGCCGCGCCTGGCGCGGCACCCGCGAGCTGGAGCTGACCCGTACCGAGTTCGAGCTGCTGGAGCTGCTCGTGCGGAACGCCGGCATCGTGCTCGATCATTCGACGATCTACGACCGGATCTGGGGCTACGACTTCGGGCCCGGCTCCAAGAATCTCGCTGTCTACGTCGGCTACCTGCGCCGCAAGCTGGACGAACCCGGCGCGTCGCAGCTGATCCACACCGTGCGGGGCGTGGGTTACGTGTTGCGGGAGGACTGAGTGAGCCGCCGCCGGCGGCTGCTGGACCGGCCGCGGCCGAAGCTGGTCTCCCTGCGGACCACCTTCGCCGTCTCCTTCGCGGCCGTCACCGCGGCCGTCGCGATCCTGGTCGGCATCGTGTCGTACGGCTCCGCCGCCCGCCTGGTCCGGGTCGACCAGCAGTCGGTGTTCACGCAGGTCGTGCAGGACGTCCGGGACGAGGTGCGCCAGCATGAGATGGTCCCGGAGGACTTCTCCTCCTCCCGGCCCGGCCATGACCTGGTCCGGCCCGCCCGCACCGACGTACAGGTGCTCGGCGATCAGGGGCAGATCGTCGACCACGGCAACCCCGTGCTGCCCGTCACCGGCCACGACAAGTCCGTCGCGCGGGCGGCTACGGCCGGGAAGGTGGTCGAGCACAAGGACGTCGGGGTCGACAGTGACCTTTTCCGCGTCGCCACGGTGTCGCTGGGCGACGGGCGGGGCGCGGTGCAGGTCGCGCAGGAGTTCAGCGACACCGAGGATCTGCTGCGCACGCTCCAGCAGCGGACGCTGATCCTGATGGCGGCGGTCGTGGTGCTGGCCGGTCTGTTCGGCTGGTGGCTGGCCCGGCGGATCACCATGCGGCTGGTGATACTGACCTCCGCCGCGGAGGACGTGGCGCGCACCCGGCAGCTGGGCATCCAGGTGCCGGTCGTCGGGCTCGACGAGGTGGGGCGGCTCGGCCGGGCGTTCGACCGGATGCTGGGGCGGCTCGCGCAGTCGGAGGAGGACCAGCGGCGCCTGGTGCAGGACGCGGGGCACGAGCTGCGTACGCCGCTCACGTCGTTGCGTACGAACATCTCGCTGCTGCGGCGGATCGACGAGCTGCCGCCCGCGACCCGGGAGGACCTCGTCGCCGACCTCACCCAGGAGGCCCGCGAGCTGACCGACCTGGTCAACGAGCTGGTCGACCTCGCCGCCGGGCAGTCCGACACCGAGCCGCCGCAGCGGGTGGACCTCGCCGACATCGCGGAGGACGTGGTGGGGCTGGCGAAGCGGCGTACCGGGCGGGAGATCGTGCTGCGCACCAGCGGCGACACGAGTACGGACGGGCGGCCGGGGATGTTGCAGCGGGCCATCTCCAACCTGGTGGAGAACGCGGCGAAGTTCGACCGGGGCGGGAAGGCGCCGATCGAGATCCACATCGCGGGGCCGGCGCGGCCGGGGGCGGTGCGGGTGGAGGTGCTGGACCGCGGGCCCGGGATCGCCGAGGGGGATCTGATCCGGATCTTCGACCGGTTCTACCGGGCTGCGGATGCGCGGTCCCTGCCGGGGTCCGGGCTGGGGCTGTCGATCGTGCGTGAGGTTGCCATGGCGCACGGGGGCGCGCCGTTCGCCTTCCGGCGGGAAGGGGGCGGGGCGGTGATCGGGTTCACGGTGGGCGGGGGACCCGCCTCGGCTTCGCCTTCGGCGTAGTCGTCTCCCGCCTGCGCTCGGGGGTAGCCCCGGAGTGCGGGCCGGGCCATGATCTGAGCGGGAGCTTGGCCCGGGAGGGGAGGTTCCGTGCTCAGTGATCAGGAGGCTGCCGCCCTTGCCTGCATCGATGAGGCGGCGATCGGGCGGACGCTGCTCAAGTTGATCGCGGTGCCCAGTGTGACCGGGAGCGCTGCCGAGTCGGAGCTTCAGCATCTGCTCGCCGGGCGGCTGGAGCGGCTGGGCCTGGACGTCGATCTGTGGGCCATGGATCTGCCTGCGCTCCGCGCCGACCCGGAATTTCCCGGGATGGAGGTCCCGCGGGACGAGGCCTGGGGGCTGGTCGGCCATACCGCGGGCGAGGGCGACGGGCCCACGCTGATCCTCCAGGGGCACGTGGACGTCGTACCGCCCGGGGATCTTCGCGCCTGGGACGGGGATCCGTTCGTGCCGCGGGTCACCGGGGACGTCGTGCACGGGCGCGGGGCCTGTGACATGAAGGCGGGGCTGGTCGCGCATCTGGCCGCGCTCGATGCGATCCGGGCGGCCGGGGTGCGGCTGCGCGGGCGGGTTGCCGTCCACTTCGTCGTCGGGGAGGAGGACGGCGGGATCGGCGCCTTCGGGACCCTGAAGCGGGGGTACGGCGGGGACGCCTGTGTCGTCACCGAGCCGACCGGCGGGACCCTCGTCACGGCCAACGCAGGGGCGCTGACCTTCCGCCTCTCCGTGCCGGGCCGGGCCGCCCACGCCAGTTCACGGGACGCCGGGGTCAGCGCCGTCGACGCGTATCTGCCGCTCCATGAGGCGCTGGCCCGCCTGGAGACGGCCCGCAACGCCGACCCCTCCCCGCTGATGGCCGAGTATCCGATCCCGTACGCCCTCTCGGTCGGGACCCTGCGGGCGGGGGACTGGGCCAGCAGCGTGCCCGATCTGCTGGTTGCGGAAGGGCGGCTGGGGGTGCGGCTGGGGGAGGACGTCGCCGCCGCCCGTGCGGAGTTCGAGCGGTGTGTGGCCGAGGCCTGCGCCGGCCACCCCTGGCTGCGGGAGCATCCGGCGAGTGTGAGCTGGCCGGGCGGGCAGTTCGCGAGCGGACGCCTCCCGGAGGGGCATCCGCTGCGCGACGAGGTGCGCGACGCCTGCGCCGACGCCAACGGCTGGGCCACCCGGCCGCGCGAGCGCGGGGCGCCGTACGGCAGCGATCTGCGGCTCTACGCGGGAGCCGGGATACCGACGCTGCAGTACGGGCCGGGCGACATACGGGTCGCGCACAGCCCCCAGGAGTGTGTGTCCCTGCGTGAGGTGGTGGAGGCGGCGCGGACCCTCGTGCTCACCGTGATGCGGTCGGTCGGGGTGAAGTGACTGCGTCGGCGCAGCTCTGCTGACGGCGCCGGGTGAAGGCCGGCAGGCTCGGCGGGGTCAGGAAGCCCTCCGCGCGGGCGCTCGCCAGGCCGATGCGCGGGATGTCGGCGCTCTTGGCGAAGAGCAGGAAGCGGGGTTCCCACACCGGGCGGTACTTGGCGTTCGCGCGGTACAGGGACTCGATCTGCCACCAGCGTGAGAAGAAGGTGAGGATCGAGCGCCACAGCCTCAGCACCGGGCCCGCGCCGAGGCGGGAGCCCCGCTCGAACACCGAGCGGAACATCGCGAAGTTCAGCGAGACCCGTTGTACGCCCAACTCCTCTGCGTGCAGCAGGAGTTCCACGACCATGTACTCCATCAGGCCGTTCTCGCAGGCGCGGTCGCGGCGCATCAGGTCCAGGGACAGGCCGTGCTCGCCCCAGGGGACGAAGCTGAGCAGGGCCCGCGGGCGGTCCTCCGCGTCCCGGCACTCCAGCATCATGCAGCGGCCGTCGGACTCGTCGCCGAGGCGGCCGAGCGCCATGGAGAAGCCGCGCTCGGTGGCGCCGTCGCGCCACTGGTCGGCGCGGTCGATGAGGAGGGCCATCTCGTCGTCGGGGATGTCCTCGTGGCGGCGGACGCGGACGGTGTAGCCGGCCCGCTTGACCCGGTTGTGGGCCTGGCGGACCACGCGCATGGCGCGGCCGTCGAGGGTGAAGTCGGCGAGGTCCACGATCGCCTCGTCGCCGAGTTCGAGGGCGTTCAGACCGTGCCGGGCGTAGATCGTGCCCGCTTCCTCGCTGGCGCCCATCACGGCCGGGGTCCAGGCGTGGCGGCGGGCCTCGGCGAGCCAGGCGTCGATGGCGCCGGGCCAGGCCTCGGGGTCGCCGATGGGGTCGCCGGAGGCGAGGCTGACGCCGCTGACGACACGGTAGGTGATGGCGGCCTTGCCGCTCGGGGAGAAGATGACGGCCTTGTCGCGGCGCAGCGCGAAGTAGCCGAGGGAGTCGCGGTCGCCGTGCCGGTCCAGCAGGGCGCGCAGCCGCTGCTCGTCCTCCGTGTCGAGCAGGCGCTCGCCGCGGGGGGCGCGGAAGCAGGCGTAGAGGACCAGCAGGAAGGTCGCCGCGATCAGGCTGTTGACGATGATGTCGGCCCAGCGTGGCGCGTGGACGGCGTCCACGCGGTCGGCGAGCGGGCCGACGCTGATGCCGCGCAGCAGGGTGTAGGCGACCTCGTCGAGGAGGGTGGCGCCGGGGAGCGTGTTGGTGAGGTGCACCAGCAGCGTGCCGAGCGCGGCGCTGATCAGGGAGCCGCCCGTGCCGACGGCGAGGGCGAGGCGCGGGTTGGAGCGGTCGCCGATCGCGTCGAACTCGCGGCGGCCGATGAGCAGGGCGGCCACGAACAGGGCGGTGAGGCCGGCGGAGGCCCAGTTGAAGAGGTGCTCGTGGTACGGCTCGCGGGTGAGGCCGAGGGTGTACAGGGCCAGGAGGGGGCCGGCCATGAGCAGGTTGAAGACCCAGGCGGCCCGCTTGCGGCGGCGCATCACGATCGCCAGGAACAGCGAGCCGGCCGCGGAGGTGAGGCCGGCGGTGGCCAGGTACGGGGTGAAGAACTCGCCCGCGTTGTGCTCGTGGATCTCCTGCCGGAAGGGGAGGGAGATCACGCAGGCCATGTTCAGCACGACCATCAGCCGCAGGTACCAGACGGTGGCCGCGGCGGCCCACTTCCGCAGCCGGTCACGGCCGGGGGAGGGGGCGAGGGAGAAGATCGTGCGGAGGGGGTTGCGCTGAGTGGAGACCTGTGGAGGGATCAGGGTCGACTCTGGTGCGGGCATGGTGACTGGTCACCTTGGGGGAGGGGGACGGGGTGAAACACTGACCCTACAGCTCGTAGGGTAGTGGGGATACGGGATTGCGCATATCCGATGCACAGGTTCTCATCCCGGCTCCTGTGTGCCGCGCCGGGCTGCCACCAGGTGCCAGGCCAGGTTGCCCGCCGCCGCCCCGGCCGCCACCGCGGCGACGATCACCCCGCCGGTCGCGAGGCCGTCGCTGAACAGGTGCGGGCGCCGGGCAAGGCTGTGCAGCCCGAAGCCGCACAGCTCGTACACGCCGATCGCGGCGATGATCAGGCTGACGGCCAGCAGGGTCAGCGTCGGCGCGAGACTGCGCACGTCGACCTCCACCGGTGGACTCGCTTCCGCTTGTGTCTCCTGCATGCATCCCCCGTTGAACAGACGTGTGACCGTGGCCGGTTGGGAACCCTACATTACGTAGGGTCGCTGGGCTCGCCGCCGTGCGGATCTACCTGAGCGTGGACATGGAAGGCGTCACCGGACTCGTCGACGCCGACGACGTACAGCCGGGCGGCCGGGACGAGCGCGGCCGTTCCATGATGGCCGAGGACACGAACGCGGCCGTACGGGGCGCACTGGCGGCCTGCTGCGCGGCAGGCCTTCAGTGAACGGTCCATGTCATTTTCGTGGTGAAGTGTGCATGTATTCACCACACGTCGGCGCCCAGGTCTCCGTGCGGGTCCTAGCTCTCCGTACGAGCGGTGCGGCGGGCGTAGGCGCGGGCCGCGCGGGCGCGGTCGCCGCAGCGGGTGGAGCACCAGTGGCGGCGGCCGTGGCGCAGCAGGTAGCGGTTGCAGGGGCTGGAGCCGCAGGCGGTGAGGCGGTCGGCGTCGGCGCCGGTGAGCAGGTCGGCGGCGTCGGCGGCGAGGGCCGCCAGGGCGTGCTCCATGATCTGGGCCGTCGGGTGGGCGGCTTCCCGGTACAGGCCCCGGTCGGGGTCCCAGTGGAGCAGCGAGGCCGCGGGCGCGCGGGTGAGCGCGTCGTTGACGGCGTCCAGGGCGCTCTTCGGGGCCGGGAGGTTCTCGACCCGGGCGGACAGCAGTGCGCGGATCTGCTCGCGCAGGGCGCGCAGCTGGGACGCGCAGGTCTCGCGCAGACCGGCGTCCTCGGGGGCGAGCCCGTGCTCCGTGAGCCAGCGGTTCGCGGCGGCGGGTGTGTCGAGCAGGTCGAGTCTCTGGCCGCCGGCCATGGCGGGGGCGCTGTTGGCGAGGTCGAGGGCGGGGTGCTGCTCCGCGCCCGGCGCCGGGGCGAGTTCGGCGGCCGTGCTCCCGTTGCTCCCATTCATGAATCTCATGGTACGCCTTGCGCCCATCCGTGAGAACGGTCTAATGTCTCTCACGGATAGACGCCACTACATCCGTGAGGTGTTCGTCATGACTTCTGCTGCTCCCACCCTCGACGCGTCCCGCGAGCGCATACCGGTCCGCGTCTTCGGCGGCCCGACCGCCCTGATCGAGTACGGCGGTGTGCGCCTCCTCACCGACCCCACCTTCGACGGCCCGGGCGACTACTCGCGGGGTGACGGCCGGTCCCTCACCAAGACCGCGCCGCCCCGCACGCCGCTGGCCGACCTCGGCCCGGTCGACGTCGTCCTGCTCTCCCACGACGAGCACCCCGACAACCTCGACACCTCCGGCCGCGCCCTGCTCGCCGACGTACCGCGCACCTTCACCACCACCAGCGGCGCGGTCCGCCTCGGCGGCACCGCCGAGGGCCTCGCGCCCTGGCAGTCCGTGGAGCTGGCCCGCCCCGACGGCGGCACCCTCACCGTCACCGGCGCGCCCGCCCTGCACGGCCCCGAGGGCGCCGAGGCGGTCATCGGCCAGGTCATCGGCTTCGTCCTCACCTCGCCCGACCTGCCCACCGTCTACGTCAGCGGTGACAACGCCTCCCTGGACCTGGTGCGGGAGGTCGCCGACCGGTTCGGCCCGGTCGACACCGCCGTCCTGTTCGCCGGGGCGCCCCGCATCCCGCAGATCTTCGACAGCGCCCTGCTCGTCCTGGACTCCGCGCAGGCCGCCACCGCCGCCGGGATCCTGGGCGCCCGCCGGGTCGTGCCGGTCCACTGCGACAGCTGGGGGCACTTCACCGAGAGCCGGGAGGACGTGGTGAAGGCGTTCACGGCGGCCGGCCTCGCGGACCGCCTCCAGCTGGACTGACCCGGCCGCCGGGGCCTAATTCGCCCGTGGCGCCCACTCCTGAGCGAAGGTCTCCATCTGCCTGAGAACGAGGTCGATGGCCTCGCGCTCCTGCTTCGGCGGGTAGTCGAACTTCGCGAGCACCCGGCGGATGCGGGAGCGGAGCTGGGCGCGGACCGGCTCGCGCGAGAGCCAGTCCACCGACAGGTTCTCGCGTATGTCCGCCACCAGGGCGCGGGCCATCTCCGCGAGCCTGTCGTCCCCGCCCGCGATCAGCTCGGCCATGTCCCGCTGCGCGACGGCGTCGTAGAAGGCCAGCTCGGCATGGTCCAGCGGCGGGTCGAAGCGTTCGCCGCGGCGGGCCTCCGCCGCGATCTCCTGGGCCAGCGCCGCGAGTTCGGCGATCACCTGGGCGCTGGTCAGCTGCCGGCGCAGGTACACCTTCATCAGGTCGTCCAGCCGCTTGGCGAAGCTGTCGTGGCGGACGAGGTTGTGCCGGGTCACCTCGCGCAGCTTCTGCCGGATCAGCCGCCGCAGGGCCTCGGTGACCAGGTGCGGGGTCTCCGAGTTCTCCAGCTTGCGCAGCTGGGCCTCGTTGAGGCGGGTGATGTCCAGCCTGCCGATGCCGGCCTCTTCGTACAGGTCGGTGATGGCGTCGGCGTCGATCACCGAGGCGGCGAGCTGCCGGAGGTAGAGCTGGACCTCGGCCGACAGGGGCTCGCCCGAGGCCTCCCGGTCGGCGGCGTCGAGCTTGACCATCCAGGCCCGCACCTCGGTGAAGAAGGCGATGTCGCGCCGCCACGCGGGCAGGTCCCGGCAGCGCTCCACCAGCTCCCGGCTCATGGAGCACAGCCGGTGGTAGCGCTCCAGGCGGTAGGCGCTCTCCTTGAACCGGACCGACAGCGGCTCGGCGTCGCCCGTCACCTGGTTGCCGGGGTTGCGGGGATCGCGCAGGAAGTTGGAGACCAGCCGCAGCGCCCGGCGGCGCGCCTCGGGGCGGGCGGTGTCCGCGAGCAGTTCCCGCCAGCCGCTGCCCGCCAACAGGCCCTCGATCACGGTCAGTTCGTTGCGGACATGGGTGATCGCGCGGTCGATGTCCGCACCGAGGGTCCGGTCCTCGCGGTCGCCCGGCGCATACTCGGCGAGCGCCTTGGTGAGGCTGTCGGTGAGCGGGGCGTAGCCGACGAGCAGGCCGTCCTGCTTGCCGCGGAAGCGGCGGTTGACTCGGGCCAACGCCTGCATCAGGTTCGCGCCCCGCATCGGGCGGTCCATGTACAGGGTGTGGACGGGCGGGGCGTCGTACCCGGTGAGCAGCATCGAGTGGACGATGAGCAGTTCGAGCGGGTCGTCCGGGTCCTTGGCGCGGGCCTGGACGGTCCGCTGCTGCGCCTTGCGCAGGGCGTGCCGGCGCAGGTGCTCCGGGTCGGTGCGCTCACCATGGAAGACGATCTTCATGACGCCGTCGTCCGCCTGGTCGCCCGCCCACCCCGGCCGCCGCTCGGCGAGCGCGTCGTACAGCCGGACGCAGATCTCCCGGCTCGCGCACACGACCATCGCCTTGCCGGGGGAGCCGAGCACCGGCCGCATCAGCTCACGGCGCCGCTCCCAGTGGGCGACCAGGTCGTCGGCCAGCGCGGCTATCCGGTCGGGGGCGCCGTAGACGGTCGTCATGGTGGCCGCGTGGCGCAGGACGCGCCGGCGCTCGGCGTCGTCCATGCCCGCGGTCAGCGCGTCGGCCTCGGCGTCCAGGGCGTCCGGGTCGACGCCGGGCGGCAGCGACACGTCGATGACCCGTGGCTCGTGGTAGACGCGCACGGTTGCGTCGTCGTCCACGGCCCGCTTGAGGTCGTACACGTCGATGTACTCGCCGAACACCGCCCGGGTGTCGGCCTCCGCGGTCGCCACCGGGGTGCCGGTGAAGGCGATGAACGTGGCGTACGGCAGTGCGTCGCGCAGATGGCGGGCGTACCCGTCCAGGCTGTCGTAGTGGGAGCGGTGCGCCTCGTCCACGATCACCAGGATGTTGCGGCGCTCGGAGAGCAGTGGATGGCCCGTGCCCGCGGCCTTCTCCCGCGGGGTGAGCCCGAACTTCTGCAGCGTGGTGAACAGGACACCGCCGGTGCGCCGGTTCAGCAGCTCGGCGCGCAGTTCCTCGCGGGTCTCGACCTGGAGCGGGGACTGGCCGAGCAGGATCCGGCTGTCCCGGAAGGTGTCGTACAGCTGGTCGTCCAGATCGTTGCGGTCGGTGACCACGACGATCGTCGGGTTGTTCAGGGCGGGGTGCCGGGAGACCAGCGCGGCCGTCGCCACCATCTCCTCGGACTTGCCCGCGCCCTGGGTGTGCCAGACCACGCCGGCCCGTCCGCTGTCGCGGGACGCCGCGACGATGCTCTCGACGGCCTTGGTGACCGCGACGTACTGGTGCGGTTTGGCGATGCGCTTGCCGGTCGGCGTGAAGTTGACGAAGTGCGCCGTCAGGGACAGGAACCGGGCCCGCGTGAACAGCCCGTCGAGCGCCAGGTTCAGCGCCTCCTGGCCGTCGTGCTCGGGGGAGTGGGTGTCGACCCGCTCGCCCCGCTCGTCCACGTTCCACGGCGCGAAGTGCTCGTACGGCGTGAACACCGTGCCGTACTTCGCGGTGATCCCGTCCGAGACCAGGCACAGCACGTTGTGGCGGAACGCGACCGGGAACTCGGCGACATACGTCCGCAGTTGGGCGTGCGCGGTCTTCAGGGTCGCCGACTCGGCGGCGGCGCTCTTCAGTTCCACGACGGCGAGCGGCAGGCCGTTGACGTACAGCACGACGTCGAAGCGGCGGTGGGAGCCGCCCGCGTCCCGGACGGTGACCTGGCTGACCGCGTGGTAGGTGTTGGTGTCCGGATCGTCGACGTCCAACAGCCGTACGGTCGGGGCGTGTTCGGTGCCCGATTCGTCGGTGTGGGTGAGGCGGATGCCGGAGACGAGGTGCGCGTGCGCCTGCTTGTTCTCCGGGTACGCCTCCGTGGACGTCGCGTCGGCCGCGATGCGCAGGGCCTCGCCGACGGCCTTGGGCGGCAGCCCCGGGTTCAGCCGCTCGATCGCCGCCCGGAGTTCGTCGTACAGGACCAGGTCGTCCCAGCCTGCCCGCCGACCGGTGCCGGGAGCGATGTCCTCGCCGCGCAGCTCCGTCCAGCCGAGCCCGGCGAGCTGCTGCAGAGCGAGCCGCTCCCACACGGACTCGGTCAGCTTCCCCCCGGCACCGCTCATTCCACCACGTCCTCCAGCAACCGCTCCGCGTCCCCGACGCGCAGCCTGCCGGAGATCAACTGGGGCAGCAAGGTGTCGCGGAACGCGGCGAGCGAGCGGGACTCGGCCGCGGCGGCCACGATCCGGTCGTGCAGCGGCTGGGCCGCCGCCGCGAAGGAGGCGACCGCATCCGGGCCGGGCACCCGCACGGCCAGCGTGGCCAGGTCCCGCTTGTTCAGATGGGCCACGGTCGTGCCCGTCTTGTAGTTCTCGACCTCGGCCAGCGGCCCGCGCAGGGCCTCCCGGCACAGCATGGCACCCCCGCCGACCAGGGACCTCGCATGCAGCACCCGCTGGTTGAGCAGGGCCGGTTCGCCCAGCCAGAAGGTGGGGCGGAACTCCGCGTCCATGCCGGCGACGGTCTCCCCGGGCGCCACGACCAGCTCCTTGTCCAGCCGCTGGGTGGTCCAGATCTGCGGGCGGAACGTCTTCAGATCGCGGATGCGCAGCAACGGCCGCCCGAGCCCCTCGGAGTTGAACTCCGCCGAGGCGAACGGCGCCCCGAAGGTGAGCTCCAGCGCCTCGAACAGCGGCAGTTCGCGGGCGCCCGGCTCCGACAAGGCCGACTGGTAGAGGAGTTGGACCAGCTCGTCGGCGGACGCCGTGATCCGGGCGTTGACGTCGATCTTGTCGTCCAGCGCCCCGAGCACCGCCGCGACGGCCCGCTGCTGCCGCAGCGAGGGGAGCGGCACGGGAAGCCCGCGCAGTTCGCTGCCCCGGATGCCCGCCGCGGCCACCTGATGGATGATCGTCTCCATGCTGCTGCGCCCGGCGGGGGAGCGGAAGTAGTAGTAGTAGAACCGCGGGTCGGCCAGCGACTCCTTGATCCGGGCGCGGATCAGATGGCTCTCCCAGGTGCGCGGACCGCTGCCCGGCCCCACGTACACGCAGTGCCCGGCGCCCTCGTACTTCAGGGACTGGCGGACGAACAGCAGATCGCCCTCCTGGAGCAGGAACCGCTCCTTCTCCTTCTCGGTCAGGGGCGCCAGTTCGCACTCCTGGTCCGTGATCACGTCGTACGCGAAGGCCTCGCCCATGTTGACCATGGGGATGCCGGAGCCGCGCAGCTTGGTCGGGTAGCTGACCCCGTTGCGCAGCGGCTCGCTCAGCAGGTCCCCGAACGGCACCTCACGCAAGGGTGGTCACCTCGCTGAGGCGCTCACGCAGTACGGCGTCCAGCCGCGCGGACTCGTCGAGCTGGGCGAACAGCTGCTTGGTCATCCGCGCGACGCGCTGGTCGAGGGGCTCGGCGTCCGGGTCCTCGGCGGCCTCGGCGGTGCCGACGTACCGGCCCGGGGTGAGCACGTGGTCGTGCCGGGCGATCTCCTCCAGCGTGGCGCTGTAGCAGAAGCCGGGCACGTCCTCGTACGAAAGGCCCTTCTCCTTCGCGGACTTGGTGCCGCGCCAGGCGTGGTAGGCGTCGGAGATGCGCGTGAGGTCCGCGTCCGTGAAGACGCGCTCCGTGCGGTCGACCATCGTGCCGACCGACCGCGCGTCGATGAAGAGCACCTCACCGCGCCGGTCCTCCAGCGCCTTCGCGCCCTGCGGGGTCTTGTCCCTGGTGAGGAACCACAGGCAGGCCGGGATCGCCGTCGTGCGGAACAGGTTGCCGGGCAGGGCGACCATGCAGGCGACCAGGTCGGCGTCGACCAGCGCGGCGCGGATCTCGCCCTCGCCGTTCTGCTGCGAGGTCAGCGTGCCGTTGGACAGCACCACGCCCGCAGAGCCGCGGTCGCCCAGCTTGGACACGATGTGCTGGAGCCAGGCGAAGTTGGCGTTCGACTGGGGCGGGACGCCGTACTTCCAGCGCGGGTCGTCCGCCCTGCGCACCCAGTCGGACATGTTGAACGGCGGGTTCGCCATCACGAAGTCGGCCTGGAGATCAGGCAGTTTGTCCTCGGCGAAGGTGTCGGCCCAGCGCTCGCCGACGCCCTTGGGATCCATGCCGTGGATGGCGAGGTTCATCTTCGCCAGCCGCCAGGTGCGCTCGTTGGCCTCCTGGCCGTAGACCGCGATGTCGTGGCTGTGGTCCCGGCCGCGCCGCTCGGCGACGAACTTGCCGGACTGTACGAACATGCCCCCGGAACCGCAGGCCGGGTCGTACACGCGGCCCTCGTACGGCTCCAGCACCTCCACGATCAGCCGGACCACACTGGCGGGGGTGTAGAACTCGCCGGCCCGCTTGCCCTCGGCGCGCGCGAAGCGCTCCAGGAAGTACTCGTACGTCTCGCCGAGCACGTCCTGCGCCGGGCGGTCGCCGTGCCCGGTGAAGCGGGCGTCGCCGATCAGGTCGACCAGTTCCTTCAGGCGGTGCTGGTCGACGTTGTCCCGATTGAAGATCTTCGGCAGGACACCGGTGAGGGCCTTGTTGGCCCGCATCACCTCGTCCATGGCGTCGTCCAGCAGCAGGCCGATGCCGCCGTCCGCGCCGGCCGCGCGCTCGGCGATGTGCTCCCAGCGGGCGGTCGGCGGCACCCAGAACACGTCCTTGCGGGTGTACTCGTCCCGCTCCTCCAGGAAGGCGCCCCGCCGGTGCTCCGGGATCTGAGCCAGCTCGGGGTCGGCGGCCAGTTCGGCCCGGCGCTCCGCGAACGCGTCGGACACGTACTTCAGGAAGACGAGGCCGAGCACGAACTCCTTGTACTGGGCCGCGTCCATGGAACCGCGGAGCTTGTCCGCCGCCTTCCACAGGATGTCCTGGATCTCCTTGGTGCTGGAGACTCCGGGCAGCTCGGCCTGGGCGGCGGTGGCTCGCTTGCGCGGGGGCATCGGTTCCTCTTCCTGGGGCGGCCGACGCGCCCGGCAACCCGGGGCATCGGCCACCCATTGTCCCTCACGGCCCAGGAGGGATCAGTCCGCGGGAAGGGTCAGTCCGTGCCGGACTCCATCGCGGCGCGGTCCAGGATCTCCTCCTCCTCGGAGACCTCGCCGCGGGAGGCGATGGCCTCGGCACCGCCCTCCGGCATCTCCTGCATGGTGCCGATCAGGCCGGTCGCCGCCGCCTGGTCGGCGCCGATGACGGGGCTGCCGGTGCCGATCAGGCCGAGCCCGGCGTACTGCTCCAGCTTGGCGCGGGAGTCGGCGATGTCGAGGTTGCGCATGGTGAGCTGGCCGATCCGGTCCGCCGGGCCGAAGGCCGAGTCCTCGGTGCGCTCCATCGACAGCTTGTCCGGGTGGTAGCTGAACGCGGGGCCCGTGGTGTCGAGGATCGAGTAGTCCTCGCCGCGCCGCAGCCGCAGCGTCACCTCGCCGGTGACGGCCGCGCCGACCCAGCGCTGGAGCGACTCGCGCACCATCAGCGCCTGCGGGTCCAGCCAGCGGCCCTCGTACATCAGCCGGCCGAGGCGCCGTCCCTCGTTGTGGTACTGGGCGAGGGTGTCCTCGTTGTGGATCGCGTTGACCAGCCGCTCGTACGCCGCGTGCAGCAGGGCCATGCCCGGGGCCTCGTAGATGCCGCGGCTCTTGGCCTCGATGATCCGGTTCTCGATCTGGTCCGACATGCCCATGCCGTGCCGGCCGCCGATGGCGTTCGCCTCCATCACCAGATCGACGGGGGAGCCGAACTCCTTGCCGTTGACCGTCACCGGGCGGCCCTGCTCGAAGCCGATCGTCACGTCCTCGGTGAGGATCTCGACCTCAGGGTCCCAGAACCGTACGCCCATGATCGGCTCGACGGTCTCGATGCCGTTGTCCAGGTGCTCCAGGGTCTTGGCCTCGTGCGTGGCGCCCCAGATGTTGGCGTCGGTGGAGTACGCCTTCTCGGTGCTGTCGCGGTACGGCAGGCCGTGCGCGAGCAGCCACTCGGACATCTCCTTGCGCCCGCCCAGCTCGGTCACGAAGTCCGCGTCCAGCCACGGCTTGTAGATCCGCAGGTGCGGGTTGGCGAGCAGGCCGTAGCGGTAGAACCGCTCGATGTCGTTGCCCTTGAAGGTCGAGCCGTCGCCCCAGATCTGGACGCCGTCCTCGAGCATCGCCCGGACCAGCAGCGTGCCGGTGACGGCACGGCCGAGCGGCGTGGTGTTGAAGTACGTCCGCCCGCCCGAGCGGATGTGGAAGGCGCCGCAGGCGAGCGCGGCCAGGCCCTCCTCGACCAGCGCCGCCCGGCAGTCGACCAGGCGCGCGATCTCGGCGCCGTAGGTCTTCGCGCGGCCGGGCACCGAGGCGATGTCGGGCTCGTCGTACTGGCCGATGTCGGCGGTGTACGTGCACGGGACGGCGCCCTTGTCACGCATCCACGCGACCGCGACGGACGTGTCGAGACCGCCCGAGAAGGCGATGCCGACGCGCTCGCCGGCGGGGAGGGAGGTGAGGACCTTGGACATGGGAAGAGTATGCGCCTTAATGCATGACCATGCAAAGCCTGCTGCGTGTGGGTCGCGACACGGTGAGTCAGGACGGCGTTGACGCCGGTCCGGCCACGCCGAGGACGTCGAGCATCGCGCGGGTGGCCGGGCTCGGGTTGAACCGGCTCCACGCCAGGTACTCCACGCGATGCGGCCCGTCCACCACCGGGACCAGCGCCAGCCCGGGGTCCTCGGCGGCCAGCGGGCGGATGAACGCCGAGGGCAGCAGCGCGATGCCGAGCCCGCGCGCGATCAGCCGGGTGATCAGCTCGACGACCCCGGCCTCGTACGCCACGTCGCGCACCAGGCCCGCGGCGGCGAAGGCCCGGTCGGACTGGGCCCGGGCGGGCGTTCCGGCCACGAAGTCCACGAACGTCTCCTCGGCGATGTCCGCCAGGGTGACCCGGGAGGCGCCCGCCAGCCGGTGCCCGGCCGCCACCGCCAGCACATGTTCGTCGTGAGCGAGGACGACGGTCTCCACACCGGACGGCCGCTCGCCCTCCGGCAGGCCGAGGAAGGCGATGTCCAGCTCGCCGTCCCGGATCGCCGCCGCCAGTTCGTCGCTGCGCCCGGAGCGCAGGCCGACGCGCACGTCCGGATGCCGGGCGCGGTACCGCTGCAACAGCTCGGGCACGTCCACCGCCGCCGTCGTCACGATCACGCCGACGCGGAGCCGGCCGCGTACGACACCGGTCGCGGCGGCGGCGTCGGCGACCGCGCGGTCGGCTGCGGCCAGGCACTCGCGTGCGCCGACGAGGAACGCCGCTCCGGCGCTGGTCAGCTCCACCCGGCGGCTGGACCGGGCGAACAGGGTGACCCCCAGCTCCCGTTCCAGGGCGGCGATCCGGTGACTGAGGGAGGACTGCACGACGAAACAGCGTTCCGCGGCACGGGTGAAGTTGCGGGTTTCGGCGACGGCGACGACGTACCGCATCTGCTGGAGATCCACGAGGATCAATCGTCCTTGTTCATGGCTGTCATGACAACCATGTGTTGGACTCATGATGGTGCCGCTGCCGAGACTTCATGACATGCCTCGCATGCCTTCCCCGTCCGCGCAGCGGGCGGCAGACGTCGCCCTGACCGCGCTCGGTCCCGCCTCCTGGGGAACCACGTACGTCGTCACCACCCGGCTGCTGCCGCCCGGGCACCCGATGTTCGCCGGACTGATGCGCGCCCTGCCCGCCGGGCTGATCGCGCTGGCGATCACCCGTGTGCTCCCGCGCGGGGACTGGTGGCGGAAGGCCGCGGTCCTCGGCGTGCTCAACATCGGCGGGATGCCCCTGCTGTTCCTGGCGGCCGAACGCCTCCCCGGCGGTGTCGCCGCCACCCTCAGCGCCGCCCAGCCGCTGCTGATCGCCGGGCTGGCCACCGTGCTGCTCCACGAGCGGCCGACGGCCTGGCGGCTGACCTGGGGTGTGCTCGGCGTGGTCGGCGTCGGACTCGTCGTGCTGGGGCCACAGGCCCGGCTGGACGCCGTCGGCGTGCTCGCCGGCCTCGGGCATACGGCGATCATGGCCGGCGGGGTCGTCCTCGCCAAGCGCTGGGGCCGCCCCGCGGGGGTCGGTCCGCTGACCCTGACCGGCTGGCAGCTGACGGCCGGCGGTCTGCTGATGCTGCCGCTCACTTTCGCGATCGAGGGGGTGCCGCAGCGGATCGACGCCGCGGCGGCGGGCGGCTACCTGTGGCTCGGCAGCATGGCCGGGCTGATCGCGTACACGCTCTGGTTCCGCGGCATCGGCAGGCTGCCGGTCGGCGCGTCCGCAGCGCTGGTGCTGCTGTCTCCGCTGGTCGCGACCGTCATAGGCCTTGCGCTGGGCGAGTCCCTGAGTCTGCTCCAGAGCCTCGGTTTCGTCCTCGCCCTGGCCGCGCTGCTCGCGGCCCAGCTCAACCCTCCGCAGCTCAACCTTCCGAGGAGCAAGAATGATGAAGACAGGCATGACGATCGCCGTGCTCGGCGCCACCGGGATGGTCGGCAGCAGGGTGATCACCGAGTCCCGGGCCCGCGGACACCGGGTGCTGGCCCTGTCCCGCAAGCCCGCGAGTGAGGACCCGGACGTGACGCCGGTCGCGCTCGACGCGAACGACGCGGACGCCGTACGCGAGGCGCTGGCCGGATCCGCCGCGGACGCTGTGGTGCTCGCCGTGCGGACCATGCCGGTCGACCAGGAGTTCCTGGTCGGCACCACCCGTACGGTGCTGGACCTCGCCGCACGGCTCGGGATGCGGGTCCTCGTGGTCGGCGGCGCCGGTGCGCTGCGCAGCCCCGGTGACCGGGAACTGCTGGTCGCCGACAACCCGGCCTATGTGCCGGCGGAGTTCCAGGCCGTCGCCGCCGCCGGGATCGCCCAACTGCGGGCCTGCCAGGCCGATTCGGCCGCCGACTGGGTCTACCTGAGCCCGCCGGCCCTGCTCGAACCCGGTGACCGTACCGGCCACTACCGGCGCGGCACGGACACGTTGCTCACCGGTGCCGACGGCCGGTCATGGATCAGCGCGGAGGACCTTGCCGTCGCCGTGCTCGATGAGCTCGAAGTCCCCGGTCCCGAGCGGCACATCACGGTGGTTCACGGCGGCTGACACCGAGAGGTGCTCAGAGCAGTTCGTCTGCCTCATGCCGTTGTTACGCTCTCGCCGACTCGGCGAGGCGGCGGACGCCCTCGGTGAGGTCGGCGGGGTCCGCGCAGGCCGCGAAGCCGAGTCTCAGGTAGGTGCCCGGTGGCTCGGCGGGGAAGTGGCGGGCGCCCGGGTTGACCGCCACGCCGTGCGCCCGTGCCGCGTCCGCGACGGCGGAGTCCTCGAGGCCGGGCGGGAGCTGGACCCACAGATGCAGGCCGCCCGCGGGGACCCGGACCGGCGTCCAGTCGGGCAGCTCGCGCGCCAGGGCCCCGGACAGCACCGCACAACGTTCCCTCAACTGCGTGGAGAGGGTGCGCAGATGCCGGTCCCACGGCGGCGTGCTCACCAACTCCACGGCAGCCTCCTGCAGGGGCCTGGCGACGAAGAAGTCGTCGACCCGGCGCATCCCCTGCAGTCTGCGCATCACCGGTCCGCGGGCGATCACCGCCCCGATGCGCAGGCTCGGCGAGGCCGGCTTGGTCAGCGAGGTCAGGTGGACCACCGTGCCGTCGCGGTCGTCCGCGACCAGCGGACGCGGCACCGGGCCGCCGTGGCCGAGATGGCGGGCGAAGTCGTCCTCGACGAGGAACGCCCCGGCGGCCCGGGCCACGTCCACGACCTGGCGGCGTCGCACCGGCGCGAGCACGGTGCCGGTCGGATTGTGGAAGGTGGGCTGGCAGTACAGCAGCCGGGCCCCGGTCATGGCGAAGGCGTCGGCGAGCAGGTCGGGGCGGATGCCGTCGTCGTCCATCGGTACGGCCACCGGGCGCAGCCCCGCAGCTCGGGCGGCGGCCAGCGCGCCCGGGTACGTCGGCGACTCCATCAGCACCTGGCTGCCCGGCGCGGCCAGCGCGCGGAACGCCATCGACAGCGCGCCCTGGCCGCCGCCGGTGACCAGCACGTCCTCCGGGCCGACCCCGCCGCCCGCCGCCCGCGCGAAGATCGCGCGCAGCGGTGCGAGGCCCGCGGCGGGTGCCCGGTCCCAGGCGTCGGGGCGACGGGCCGCGCGGGCCAGTGCCGCGGTCAACGCCCTTTCGGGGCGCAGTGACTGGTGCAGATAGCCGCCCGCCATGGCGATCGCCCCGGCGGGCAGCGGATCCGAAAGGCCGTCCGCGGCGCCCGGATCGAAGTCACGACCCGCGAGTGCCACCGCCTGCCAGGAGGTGTCCGGAGCGTCGGCGGCCGTGCGCGCGCGGCGCGGGGCGACGTAGGTGCCGCTGCCCGGGCGGGTCACCACCTCGCCCTCGGCGGCCAGTTGGGCGAACGCCCTGGACACCGTCACCGGGCTGACGCCGTGACGCCCCGTCAACTCGCGGCTGCTGGGCAGCCGGTCGCCGGGCGAGAGCCGGGCGATCTCCTGGCGGAGGATCTCCACCAGTGCACCAGTACTGCTACTGTCAGACATGAGACATGAGAGTAACGCTTCTCACCCTGCTGGAGAATCGCTCCTCGACACGGCCGAGGCGCAGACGGGTGCCGCTGCACCGCCGGAGAGCCTCTGGCGCAACGGCGACTTCCTCAAGTTCTGGCTGGGGGAGACCGTTTCGCTGCTCGGCACCCAGGTGACGACCCTCGCCCTGCCCCTCACCGCCATCCGCGCGTTCGGGGCGAGCGACGAGCAGGTGGGACTGCTGCGGTTCCTGCAACTCGCCCCCTACTTCGGCCTCGCCCTGATCTTCGGCGTGTGGGTGGACCGGGTCCGCCGGCGCAGGGTCATGCTCGCCGCGAACCTCGTCCGGCTGGTCCTGCTGGCGCTCGTCCCCGCCCTGTACTGGGCGCACGCCCTCGACCTGGTCACCCTGACGGTCATCGCGTGCGCCGTCGGTGTCGCGTCGGTGCTGTTCGACGTGAGCTGGATGTCGTACGTGCCCACCCTGGTCCGCGACCCCGCCAACTACGTCGAGGCGAGCGCGAAGATGGGCGTCAGCTCCTCCGCGGCCGATGTGGCGGGGCCCGGGCTCGCGGGTGTACTGGTGTCGGCGCTGACCGCACCGGTGGCGCTGATCGTGGACGCCTTCTCGTATCTGGTGTCCGTGGTCTCCCTGCTGCTCATCCGAACGCCCGAGCCGCGTCCGGAGCAGGGTGCGCGCCGGCACGTCTGGCGGGAGCTGCGGGACGGCCTCGGCTGGGTCATGAAGGACAGGATCCTGCGGGCCCTGGCGCTCGTCGGGTTCTGCTGCAACTTCTCCATGATCACCGTGTGGACGATGTTCCTGCTCCACGGCACCCGCGACCTGCATCTCTCCTCGTCCGCGCTCGGCGGTGTCTTCGCCACAGCCTCCGTGGGCGGCCTGATCGGCGCGCTGATGTCGGGACGGGTCATCAGACGGTTCCGGCTCGGACGGGTCTACCTGGTGGCCCAGTCCGCCCTGCTGCTCGGCCCGAGCCTGATCGCCGCCGCCACCGGGCCCCGACCGGTGGTGATCGCGATGTGCGTCGCGTCCTTCTTCGTCACGTACCTCGGCCTCGGCGTCGCCAACGTCATCATCGTCAGCCTCCGGCAGACGAGCACTCCCGCCTCGATGATGGGCCGGATGACGGCGGCCTTCCGCACCCTGCTGTTCGGCGGCGGCGCCCTCGGCGGCCTGACCGCCGGCCTCCTGACCGGCGAACTCGGCGGCCAGGGCGCCCTGACCATCGCGGCGATCGGCTCCGCCACCGTGGCCCTCGGCCTCCTCACGTCCCCGGTCATCAGACTGACAGCTCTGCCGTCACCGGTGCACCGGTGACCGACGCTTCGGCGTCCGTGCGCTCGACGTTCCCCTGACTCTCACCGGACCCCGGCTCGAGCGAGCACCGGTCGCACCCTGGGTCTCCGGTGAGCTGGACGCGTCGGGTTCGACCAGGGTTCACACCCCTCTGCCAGGCTCTGTGCGCTGTGCTCAACCCCTCATGATCCGGGGCCTGAGACGCCCATGTAATGAGCGGTTCCTACGGTCGCGTAGTGAGAACATGCCCAGCACAGGGGGGAAGGGGGTGGGCCGCCTGCAACCACGCCAGTACTCCATATCCTCAAGCCCTTTGACGGATCCCCACCTGGTGTCGCTGACGGTCTCGGTCGTCCGCTACGAAAGCGTCCGGGGCCGCCCCCGCCAGGGCGTGTGCTCCCCCTTCCTCGCCGACGCCGAGCCCGGCACCCCGGTGCCGGTCCGTGTCCACCGGACGCCGCACTTCCGCCCGCCCGCCGACCCCGCCACACCGGCGGTGATGGTGGGCCCCGGCACGGGCATAGCGCCCTTCATGGGCTTCCTGGAGGACCGCCGGGCCCGCGGCCACCGAGCCCCCAACTGGCTGTTCTTCGGCGAACAGCACCGCGCGACCGACTTCTACTACGAGGAGGAACTGGCCGCCTTCCTCGCCGACGGCACACTCACCCGCCTGGACACCGCCTTCTCCCGCGACCAGCGCGCCAAGGTCTACGTCCAGGACCGCATGCGCGAACACGGCGCCCTGCTCTGGTCCTGGCTCCAGGACGGCGCCCACTTCTACGTCTGCGGCGAAGCCTCCCGCATGGCCAAGGACGTCGACCGGACCCTGCGCGAGACAGCCACCGTCCACGGCGGCCTGGACGAGCCGGAGGCGACGTCGTACGTCAAGCAACTCGCGGCGGACAGGCGCTACGTACGCGACGTGTACTGACGCGGGCCGCGGTGCATCCTCAGCGTGTGAGAGCCGTCGGCTCAGGCCACCTTGTGCTCCTCCTCCAACGCCTCTTTCAGCCGCCGGAGGGTGACCTTCATGGCCTGTCTGTTGTGGGTGACCCGGTCGTGGACGCCGGTCACCACCCGTCCGACGAAGCGCATCAGCAAGCCTCGTTGGTCGATCCAGGTCTCGGTGACCTTGGTCGCTCCGCCGGAACCGATCGGTTCGAAGCCGTAGGACCAGAGGGAGACGCGCAGGCCGGCCGCGCGCACCTGGAAGGTGAACCGCTCGCCGGGATCCGCCGTCACGACGGTGCAGCTGGTCGACCAGGGACGCTGCCGGGCGGAGACGTTGTGCCCGGTGAACCGCGTCCCGGGGCGGACCTGCGCCTGGCCCTCGTCCTTCACATCGGCTCCGGTGCACTCGGGGCTCCAGCGGCCCATGTCGGCCACGTTGGTGACCGCTTCGTACACCACGCCCGGCGAGACCCCGATCACCGTGCTCTCGGACACTTCCCGGTTCAACGGCTGGCTCCTCGAAGTCGAAAGCTCAGGGCCACACAAGGCAATAAGGCTGATGCCCGGCCTCATGCAGCCGGTGGCTGAAGTCCTGCCACTCGTGCAGCAGCTGGTACACGTTGAACGCGTCCCGCGGACCCCCGCGGTCCGGGACCGTCGACCAGATGAAGGCTGCCGCGCCGACCGCCTCCTCGCCGATGCCGCGGATGGGGTCGACGACCGTCATGGGGAGTTTGACGACCGCGTAGTCGGGGTGCAGGACGACCAGTTCGAGGGGCGGGACCTTGTGCAGCGGGACGCCCTCGATGCCGGTGAGGACCATCGCCGCCATCGTCTCAGGCTTGATCTTGGTGAACATGCCGTTCATGCCCAGCTCGTCGCCGCCGAGTTCCTCGGGGCGCATCGAGATGGGGACGCGGGCCGCGGTCGCGCCGTCCGGCGCGCCGAAGTATTTGTACGTCACCCCCACCCGACCACCATTCCTGCTCCCCGCCCGGGGGCCGTCGTACCGCTCGGACTCGTCCGGGACACCCTGTGACTGCCGTGCTTCGGTTGTTTCCTCCGCGTCGCGCCGGTGCCTTCCCCGCCGGGCTCGTCGAGGACCCAGATCATCAGTCCCCTCGCCCAGTCCGCCACCGCGATGCATATCTCCACCCGACTGCTTTTCTAGGACGCGCGGCCCCCGCCACGCAACCTGATCATCGTGTCAGTGACCTCCCCCACGTCCGCCCGCCGAAACGTGCGGTGAAACATGTAAGGGCAGTGTGTAGCCCGTCCAGTCTCGCAGATGGTTCGCGGAGGACACCGTTTCGATCTTGAGGTCGGCCGCGGGCGGGACCGGGTGCGGCCTACCCTGAGGGGGTCACTACGCAACCGGAGTCCGAGAAGTCGGAGAAGTCGCACGTCATGAGTGCCATGAGCGAAACGCCCTATCCCTACGACGCGCCCGCCTCACAGGCGCTCTTCGACCGTGCTGCCGTCGTCACGCCCGGCGGTGTGAACTCGCCGGTGCGCGCCTTCCGCGCCGTGGGCGGCACGCCCCGGTTCATGGTGTCCGGCAAGGGGCCGTATCTGACCGACGCCGACGGGCGCGAGTACGTCGACCTCGTGTGTTCCTGGGGGCCCATGATCCTCGGGCACTCCCACCCCGAGGTCATCGCCGCCGTCCAGGAGGCCGTCGCCCGCGGTACCTCCTTCGGTACGCCCGGTGAGGGCGAGGTCGCGCTCGCCGAGGAGATCGTCGCCCGCGTGGCGCCCGTCGAGCAGGTGCGGCTCGTCAGCAGCGGGACCGAGGCGACCATGTCGGCCATCCGGCTCGCCCGCGGGTTCACCCAGCGGGCCAAGGTGATCAAGTTCGCCGGGTGCTACCACGGGCATGTGGACTCGCTCCTCGCCGCCGCAGGCAGCGGGGTCGCCACGTTCGCGCTGCCCGACACGCCCGGCGTCACCGGCGCCCAGGCCGGCGACACGATCGTGCTGCCGTACAACGACCTCGAGGCCGTGCACGAGGCCTTCCACCGGCACCCGGGCGAGATCGCCTGCGTGATCACCGAGGCCTCGCCCGGCAACATGGGCGTCGTGCCGCCGGACCCCGGCTTCAACCAGGGGCTCAAGGACGCCTGCCGGAAGAACGGCGCCCTCTTCATCTCCGACGAGGTCATGACCGGCTTCCGAACCAGCAGGAACGGCTGGTTCGGGGTTGACGGGGTCGTCCCCGATCTCATGACCTTCGGGAAGGTCATGGGCGGTGGGTTCCCCGCCGCCGCCTTCGGGGGACGGGCTGATGTGATGGCTCATCTTGCGCCCGCCGGGCCCGTGTACCAGGCCGGCACCCTTTCCGGGAACCCCGTCGCCACCGCCGCCGGGCTCGCCCAGCTGCGGCTCCTCGACGACGCCGCCTACGACAAGGTCAACGCCGTCTCCGCGCAGATCCAGGCTCTCGTCACCGAGGCGCTCAACAAGGAAGGCGTCGCCCACCGGCTGCAGAGCGCCTCCAACATGTTCTCCGTGTTCTTCACCGACCGGCAGGTGCGGAACTACGAGGACGCCAAGCGGCAGGAGTCCTTCCGCTACACCGCGTTCTTCCACTCCCTCCTGGCGAACGGCGTCTACCTGCCGCCGTCCTCCTTCGAGTCCTGGTTCGTGTCCACGGCCCATGACGAGCGAGCCATCCAGAAGATCGCCGACGCCCTTCCGGCGGCGGCCCGAGCCGCCGCGGAGGCGACCGCGTGAGCATCAGCAGCGACAAGGACATCACCGTCGTCCACCTCATGCGGCACGGCGAGGTCGAGAACCCGACCGGGGTCCTGTACGGCCGGCTGCCCGGCTACCACCTGTCCGAGCTGGGACGGGAGATGGCCGACCGGGTCGCCGAGCACCTCGCCTCGCGGGACGTCACCTATGTCGTCGCCTCCCCGCTGGAGCGGGCCCAGGAGACCGCCACCCCGATCGCCAAGGCGCACGGGCTGGACCTGGACACCGACGAGCGGCTCATCGAGGCCGACAACGTCTTCCAGGGCAAGACGTTCGGGGTCGGCGACGGCGCGCTGCGCAGGCCGGAGAACTGGAAGCACCTGGTCAACCCCTTCAAGCCGTCCTGGGGCGAGCCGTACGTCGACCAGGTCGTCCGGATGATGGGCGCGCTGAACGCGGCCAAGGACCAGGCGCGCGGGCACGAGGCGGTGCTCGTCAGCCACCAGCTGCCGATCTGGATCGTGCGGTCGTACGTGGAGCGGCGGCGGCTGTGGCACGACCCGCGCAAGCGGCAGTGCACGCTCGCCTCGCTGACGACGTTCACGTACCAGGGCGACAAGATAGTGTCCGTCGGCTACAGCGAGCCCGCCATCGACCTCGTACCGGCCCATCTCCGCGCCGGAGTCAAGCCGGTGAAGGGGAAGAGCAAGGCCTTCGGGGCGTAAGTCCGTGCGCCCCTGCGCCGACCGGCACTTCTGACGGTTCGTTTGGATTGGCTTAGGGGCTTTTTGCCGGACCCGTTGCTAAAAACATAAGTATCCGCGGAACCTCCCCGTTCGTCGCGGCCTCTGAGTGGGTGACCAATCAGCAGGCGTGACGAACGGGGATTTTCCATGCGCACCAGCTCCCGGACCCTCTCCCGGCGGGGAATACTCGGCCTCGGCGCGGGAGCGGCGGCAGCCGCAGGGCTCGCCGGGTGCGGAAGTCTCACATCGTCTGACGGCGGCGGGCACCCGTCCGGTTCCGGGAACCCGGGCGACGGAAAGGGCGGTGAGGGCGCGACGCGTCCGGCGCGCCTCATCGGCGACGGCTCCACCTCCTTCACGGGCAGGCAGCCGCACCAGCCCGCCAAGCCCGAGCCGCTGGAGGCGGGGCAGACCCCGCCGCAGTTCGTGATCTTCTCCTGGGACGGCGCCGGCGAGGTCGGCAACGGCCTCTTCCCGCGCTTCCTGGACCTCGCCAAGGAGCACGGCGCGAGCATGACCTTCTTCCTCTCGGGGCTGTATCTGCTGCCCGAGTCGAAGAAGCGGATGTACGAGCCGCCGAACAACCCGCGCGGCGCCTCCGCCATCGGTTACCTCGCCGACGACCACATCAAGTCGACGCTCGCGGGCGTCCGCCGGGCCTGGCTGGAGGGCCACGAGATCGGCACCCACTTCAACGGGCACTTCTGCGGCGAGACCCACGGCTCGGTGAAGTGGTGGACCCCGCAGCAGTGGCAGAGCGAGATCCGGCAGGCCAAGGCGTTCGTGCAGCAGTGGAAGACCAACACCGGCTGGCACGACCTGCCCGCGCTCCCCTTCGACTACGACAAGGAGCTGGCCGGCGGCCGTACGCCCTGTCTGCTCGGCCAGAACAACCTGCTGCCCACCGCCCGCGCGCTGGGCTGGCGCTACGACGCCTCCTCGCCGGGCGGGCGCCAGGTGTGGCCGGTGCAGCGGATGGGGATCTGGGACCTGCCCCTGCAGCAGGTCCCGTTCCCCGGGCGCTCCTTCGAGGTCCTCTCGATGGACTACAACATGCTCGCCAACCAGTCGGTCAACTCCACCAAGGCGCCCGCCTACAACTACCCGGGCTGGCGCAAGCAGTCGGCGCAGGCGTACATATCCGGATTTCAGCGGGCATACGAGACGAACCGGGCGCCGTTCTTCATAGGCAACCACTTCGAGCAGTGGAACGGCGGGATCTACATGGACGCCGTCGAGGAGGCCTTCAAGCACATCGCGCGGGAGAAGGAGAAGGGGGCGGACGTGCGGCTCGTCTCCTTCAAGCAGTTCGTGGACTGGATGGACGTCCAGAAGCCGGAGGTGCTGGCGAAGCTGCGCACGCTGGACGTCGGGCAGCGGCCCGTCGGCGGGTGGCAGGGCTTCCTCGCGAACGCGAAGTCGGACACCAAGTCGGGCGCCGGGTCGGCCTCTTCCAATGGTGCCTGAAATGCCCTGTGTAAATACCTCCTGATATGCGGGTTTCCGCCCGGCAGGGGGGCGCGCGAACGGCCCGGAAGCGACATGCGAAACTTTTCACATGAGTACCCGTAGCCGCGCCGTCCTGCTCGGCGCCGTGGCCGCCCTGGCGGCCCTGACCCTGTCCGCGTGCGGGAAGGGCGGTACCTCCGGAGGCGGCGGCAACACCAACTTCGTCACCGGCAGAAACGGCATCGCCACCGCCCCGCAGGGCAAGCGCGACGCGGCACCGGACCTGTCCGGCAAGACCATCGACGGCAAGACCGTGGACGTCGCCGACTACAAGGGCAAGGTCGTCGTCGTCAACGTCTGGGGCTCGTGGTGCGGGCCGTGCCGGGAGGAGGCGAAGTACTTCTCCCAGGTCTCCCAGGACTACAAGGACAAGGGTGTCCAGTTCGTCGGCATCAACACGCGGGACACCAGCACCACCCCCGCGGTCGCCTTCGAGAAGGAGCACGGGATCACCTATCCGAGCCTTTACGACCCGACGGGCCGGCTGATGCTCCGCTTCAAGAGGGGCACGCTCAACCCGCAGCTGATCCCTTCCACGATCGTCATCGACCGGAACGGGAAGCTGGCCGCGCGGGCGCTGGAGCCCCTCGACGACACGGCCCTGCTGAAGATGCTCAAGCCGGTCGTCGCGGAGAAGTGACGTGAGCGGACTTCTCACGCTCGCCGCCGTGGGCCCGAACGAGACCGTCCTCAACGGTGCCCTGCTCGTCGCCCTGCCGGTCGCGCTGCTCGGCGGGCTCGTCTCCTTCTTCTCGCCCTGCGTCCTGCCGCTCGTCCCCGGCTACCTCTCCTACGTCACCGGGGTCGCCGGCACCGACCTGGCCGAGGCCAAGCGGGGGCGGATGGTCGCCGGTGCCTCCCTGTTCGTGCTGGGCTTCAGCGCCGTGTTCGTCTCCGGCGGGGCGCTGTTCGGGTACTTCGGCTGGACCCTGCAGGAGCACAAGGACGTCCTGTCGAGGGTCCTCGGCGTCCTCATGATCCTCATGGGCGTGTTCTTCATGGGGCTCATGCCCTGGTTCACCCAGCGCGAGTTCCGCTTTCACAAGCGTCCGGCGACCGGCCTGGTGGGTGCCCCGATACTCGGCGCCCTGTTCGGCATCGGCTGGACGCCCTGCATCGGCCCGACCCTCGCGGCGGTCAACTCCCTCTCCATCCAGCAGTCGAGCGCCGGGCGCGGCGCCCTGCTGATGGTGGCCTACTGCGTCGGCCTCGGCGTGCCCTTCGTGCTCGCCGCCGTCGCCTTCCGCAAGGCACTCGGCGCGTTCGGCTGGGTCAAGCGCCACTATGTCTGGGTGATGCGCATCGGCGGCACGATGATGATCGTGACCGGTGTGCTGCTGCTGACCGGTGAGTGGGACCGGTTGGTGCAGGAGATGCAGACCTGGTCCGACGGCTTCACTGTGGGGATCTGATCGATGAGCAATACGACGACCGACAAGGCCCCGGCCACCGACACCGACCAGGCCCAGGGAACCGACACCGCTTCGGCCGCGGCCGAGGACCAGGACCTGGGGGCGGCCGGCTCGCAGCTGTCCACCGCCCCGCGGGAGGAGCTCGCCTCCGTGCCCGGCATGGGCGTCATCGGCTGGGTCCGCTGGTTCTGGCGGCAGCTGACCTCCATGCGGGTCGCACTGCTGCTGCTCCTGCTGCTCTCGCTCGGCGCGATCCCCGGCTCGCTGATCCCGCAGTCCGGCGCCGACATCACCAAGGTCGACGACTTCCGCAAGGCGCACACCACGCTCGCGCCGATCTACGACAAGCTCGGCCTGTTCCACGTCTACAGCTCGGCGTGGTTCTCCGCGATCTACATCCTGCTGTTCGTCTCCCTCATCGGCTGCATCGTCCCGCGCACCTGGCAGTTCGTCGGCCAGCTGCGCGGCCGTCCGCCGGGCGCGCCCAAGCGCCTGAACCGGCTGCCCGCCTACACCACCTGGCGCACCACCGCCGCCCCGGAAGAGGTCCGCGAGGCGGCGCTCGGCCTGCTGAAGAAGCGCCGCTTCCGCGCCCACCTCGCCGGTGACGCCGTCGCCGCCGAGAAGGGGTACGTGCGCGAGGTCGGCAACCTCGTCTTCCACATCGCGCTGATCGTGCTGCTCGTCGCCTTCGCCTGGGGGCAGCTGTACAAGGCGGACGGCACCAAGCTGATGGTGGAGGGCGACGGCTTCTCCAACGCGCTGCCCATGTACGACGACTTCAAGTCGGGCAGCATGTTCCAGAACGACGACCTGGTGCCGTACAGCTTCGACCTGAAGGACTTCCGCGCCACCTACGAGGTCAACGGCCCCAACCGGGGCACCGCGCGCACCTTCACGGCGAGGATCAAGTACAGCGAGGGTGCGTACGGCAAGGAGAAGGCGACCACCGTCAGGGTCAACGAGCCCCTGAAGATCGGCGACGCCAAGGTCTACCTCGTCAGCCACGGCTACGCCCCCGTCATCACCGTCCGCGACGGCAAGGGCAAGGTGGTCTTCCACGACGCCGTGCCGCTGCTGCCGCTCGACGGGAACATCTCGTCCAACGGCGTGGTGAAGGTGATGGACGGCTACCGCGACCCACAGGGCCGCAAGGAGCAGCTGGGCTTCCAGGCGTTCTTCGTGCCGACGTTCAACCCGAAGGCCGGCACGATGCTGTCGCAGTTCCCGGCGCTGGTGAACCCGCTGCTGGCGGTCAACGCCTACCACGGCGACCTCGGCGTCGACTCCGGCCCGCAGAGCGTCTACCAGCTCGACAAGACCCACATGAAGGCCTACAAGGACGCCAAGGGCCAGCTGCTGAAGAAGCTGCTGCGGCCGGGTGACACCCTGAAGCTGCCGAACGGCGCCGGGTCCATCACCTTCGAGAAGGACATCAAGGAGTGGGCCGGCTTCGAGATGGTCCAGGAGCCGGGCAGCGGCTGGGCGCTCGGCGGTGCCACCGCCGCGATCTTCGGCCTGGCCGCCTCCCTGTTCATCCAGCGCCGCCGCGTCTGGGTGCGGGCGGTGCAGGGCCCCGACGGCGTCACGGTCGTCGAGATGGCCGGGCTCGGCCGCAGTGAGTCCGCCAAGGTGCCCGAGGAACTGGGCGACCTCGCCGGAACCCTCTACGACCAGGCGCCGGGGGCCCCCGACGCCGACACCGACGACGACACCCCCGAATCCCACGTCGTACCTGCCGAAGGGGCTGAGAAGTGACTCTCGCCGCCGCGACCAACGAACACCTGGCGAGCATCAGCAACACGCTGATCTACTCGTCGATGGCCGTCTACACCCTGGCCTTCTTCGCCCACATCGCCGAGTGGCTGTTCGGCAGCCGCAGCAAGGTCGCCCGCACGGCCGCCGCGCTGACCGCCGACAGTGCGCAGCAGCAGGCGAGCGGGCCCGCCGTGACCGTCAAGCAGGCCGGCGGCACGGCTGTGCTGGAGCGGCCCAAGGTGGTCGTGCGCTCCACCTCCGGCGCCCGGGACGTGCCGGACGGGCCGGGCGCGCACGGCGGGGACGCGCAGGGCGACCTCTACGGCCGGATCGCCGTCTCCTTCACGGTGCTCGCCTTCCTGGTGGAGCTGGGTGGCGTGATCACCCGCGCGGCCTCCGTGGAGCGGGCGCCGTGGGGCAACATGTACGAGTTCAACATCACCTTCTCCACGGTCGCGGTCGGCGTGTACCTGGGGCTGCTGGCCCTGAAGAAGAACGTGCGCTGGCTCGGTCTGTTCCTGATCACCTCGGTCCTGCTCGACCTGGGCCTCGCGGTCACCGTCCTCTACACGGCCAGTGACCAGCTGGTGCCCGCCCTGCACTCGTACTGGCTGTACATCCACGTCTCCACCGCGATCTTCTGCGGCGCGGTGTTCTACGTCGGCGCGGTCGCCACGATCCTGTACCTGTTCAAGGACTCGTACGAGAACAAGCTCCAGACCGGCGGCAAGCCGGGCGCCTTCGCGACCTCGGTCCTGGAGCGCCTCCCCGCCTCGGCGTCCCTGGACAAGTTCGCGTACCGGGTGAACGCGGCCGTCTTCCCCCTGTGGACCTTCACGATCATCGCGGGCGCGATCTGGGCGGGCGACGCCTGGGGCCGGTACTGGAACTGGGACCCCAAGGAGACCTGGTCCTTCATCACCTGGGTCGCCTACGCCGGTTACCTGCACGCCCGCGCCACGGCCGGCTGGAAGGGCCGCAAGGCCGCCTACCTGGCGATGCTCGCCTTCGGCTGCTGGCTGTTCAACTACTACGGCGTGAACATCTTCGTCAGCGGCAAGCACTCGTACGCGGGCGTCTGACGCGTCACTCGCCAACTCACCTGCGGCCAAGGCCGGTTCCTTTGACGGGAGTCATGGGGAACCGGCCTTGACTGTTCCTGGCACACGCCAATTCCCCGAATTGCCGTCGGTTGCTCCGAGTTGGGTAAGAAGTCGGGCGACGCCCGGCTCAAGGTGACCGGCAAGGACACCGTGGTGTTCGCCGTCGACATCCTGAACGTCATCGGAAGCCGCGCCCTCGTCCCCGGTGAGCAGCACTCGCTCTCCGACGACCTGCCCGGGGTGCGCATGAACCAGAACGACGGCACCGCGACCCTGACCGTCCCCGACCGTGCCGCTCCCAAGGGCCTGGTCGTCAAGAGCGTGGTGGACGGCGGCGGCCCGGTGGTGAGGGCCGGGCAGACGCTGGTCCTCCAGCACTCCTCGGCCGCCTGGGACGCCGCTCGCGGCAAGGACGAGGCGGACCTCTTCCTCAGCTCCCGCAAGGACGGCGGGCCGCTGTCCGTCGTGATCGGCCGGGGCAATGTCATCGCGGGCTGGGACCGGGCCCTGGCCGGCCGGAAGGCCGGCAGCCGGATCCTCGCCGTCATCCCCGCGAAGCCGGCGTACGGGGCGCATCCGCCGAAGGGCCTGGCACCCGGTGACAGCGTGGTCCCGGTCCTCGACATCCTCGCCGCCGTCTGAGGTCGCTGTCCGAGGGGCGGGTCGGTGACACTGGTGTCATGAGCGGTTCCATCGCACAGGGCAGCAGTCAGACCCACGGGAACACGCACATACTCCACCTTCTGGTGCGGCTCCCGAGGGCCATGGGAGACGTCTGGCCGGCGGTGGCCACCCGCGAGGGGCTCGCGGGCTGGTGCACCGCCGTCGACGTCCTCGAACCCCGGCTGGGCGGCCTGGTCGCCCTGCCCGAGCTGGGCACCGGGCAGGTCACGGCCTGGGACGTGGACCGGGTCGCCGAGTACACCGTGGGGGGCGGCGGCCGGATCCGTTTCCACCTGGAACGGGCCGGCGACATGGCGAGCGTGCTGCGCTTCACCCATGAGTTCCAGGGCGAGGGGGAGTCGGAGGCGGCTTGGCGCGCCCGATTCGAACGCCTGATCGAAAAAATGGAGCCCGCGCAGGGCTAGGCCCTGAAGGCCGGTCCTAGATGTCGAGCGCCGTCCCGTACAGCCGGTCCACCTTCAGCCGGATGACCACCCGGCGCTCGGCGACCAGCTGCTCCAGGAACGCGTCCTCGTCCTCCGGCTGCGCGTCCGCCGGGATCATCCCGAGCAGTTCCCGCCCCACCGCGTCACCGGCAACCGTCGTGACCTCGGAGACCTCGGCCTCGCCCTCGGCGACGGCGAACGACCACACGTCGCCGCCCTGCACGTGCAGCGCGGCACGCGGGTCCCGCTGCAGGTGCTTGAGCTTGACGCGGTCGGCCGTCGTCGAGAACCGCACGATGCGGGCCTCGGCGTCCCAGCTGTAGAGCATGGTGGTCAGGTGGGGATGGCCGGTGCGCTTGACGGTGGCGAGGGTGCCGAACCGCTGCGTGCCGAGCAGGTCGCAGAGGGCGTCGTCGGACAGCGGGCGAGGTGCGGGGCCTTGAGTCATGATGTGATCAACACCCTTGTCCGGCCCGGTATTTCGATTAATGGGACGACGGCGGCAGGCACTGCGTGCCCGGCGGCTTCCCCTCCGGCCAGGCGATCCGTACGAAGCGGGCGCCGCCCTGCGGGGTCAGCTCCACGATCGGTACGGCCTTGTCGTACGGGTTGCCGTGCACGTCCAGGCAGATCCAGCCGCTCGCCCCGTCCACCCGCAGCGAGCCCTTGACCTGCGGCCACTGCAGGCCCACGTCCGCGAGCGAGGGGACCGACCTGCCGTCCGGCACCGCCTCGCGGATGCCGTGCACCGCGAGGCGCACGGTGTCGTAGCCGATGATCAGCTGGCCGTCGTCCAGCGGGGCCGCGCCGACCGGGCCGACCGGCCCCCGGGCCGCGTCCGCCAGCAGCTGCCGCAGCTGCTGGAAGTCCGCCGCCGAACCGCCCGTCTTCGCCGGGTCCTTCGTCCAGGCGTCCGGGTGGGCGAGGGAGGTGTAGCGGACCGAGAGGTTGTGCCGCAGGGCGCTGCGGTCCAGCGTGCTCTCGTGGGTCAGGTACGACGCCTCGTCCCCGGTCAGCACGGTGAACTTCCGGTCCTGGCAGCCGCGTCCGCCCAGCGCGTTGATGAACTGCCGCAGCTGCGTGTGCCGCCCCGCGAACAGGATCGTGTCGGTCTCCCGGGAGGTGTCGCACACCAGGTGCGTGATCTGCCGGAAGGTGTTCGCGGTCGTCCCCTCCTCGCTGCGGTCGGCGGGCGGCGTGAACGGCTGCGGCTCGTACGGCGAGCCCTTGATCAGCGCCGCGAACGACTCCTGCAGCGTGCGCGTGTACGGGTCGCCCGGCTTGTCGTACACCAGCAGCGCCTTGCCCGCGCTCACCTTGGCGAAGGAGGCCAGCGCGCGGGCCTCGTCGGTGTTGGTCGGCGACACCCGGGCCAGGCCCGGGTACGGGTCCTTGCCCTGCTGCCCGTTGGCCAGGTCGTCGGCGGTGATGGAGGAGCCGATCACCGGGATCCCGCGCCGGGTCAGCGCCCGCACGGCCTGCTTGTTGTTGTCGGTGCTCTGCCCGATCCCGGCGACTGCCCGCAGCCGGTCCGCGCTCTTCGTCATCAGGGTCAGCTGCTCGACCGTCTGCGGCCACCGCCCGCCGGTGGCCCCCGGGTTGGCCAGCGCCAGCCGGATCAGCGGGGCCTCCCCGTTGGAGGCGTGGTTGGCCTGGTACTGCGCCAGGTAGGCGCCCTGGAGCTGGTGCTGGATGTCGTTCAGGTTCGTCTGCGCGGCGGAGGTGTACGGCAGCATCAGCGCCACCGTGACGTAACTGCCGGGCTTGAGACGGCCGTTCTCCCGCGCGATCGCCCGTACGACGTCCCGCAGCTGTGGCCGGCCGAAGTCGTAGTCGCCCGTCGCCACGCCCACGCACTCGCCGCTGCCCGGCGGCCGGGAGACCCCCGGCGCGCAGGACCGGTCGGTGTGGGCGACGGTCCGCACCGCGAACACCACCCCGATCACCAGGCCCGCCGTCAGCAGCAGGGCCAGATAGCGGCGCAGCGGGATCTCCCACACGCCCTCGCGTATCCACGTGCCCACACCCCTGCGCGCCATCACGCCTCCCCATTCAGGTCGTCCGGGCCCTCGTCCTCGTCGTCCGGATCGTGGGGGATGTCCAGGGGGCGCCCGGCGAGTGCCGCCGCCGGCCAGTCCCGGGACGCCCGCCACAGCAGCGCGTTGCCCGCGGGCCGCAGGTTGGACAGCTGCTCCAGCTCGAAGCGGAGCCGGTCGCCCACCTTCGGGTCGGGCAGCACCAGCGGATCGGCGAGCTGCCACACCGCGTGCAGCAGCCGCCGTGTCCGCAGGTGCAGGACGGCGTCCGCGCCCTGCGGAGGCCGCTGCCCGGCATCGCCACGGCCCAGCGCGACGGCGGCCCGCCGGTCGGCCCCGCCGGTGGAGTCACGGCCCTCGGCGTCGTGCGCGTGGAAGTACGGCGCCGACGCCACGAAGCGCAGGGTGCGCAGCCAGGCCCGGGTGTCCATGACGGGAAAGGTGTCGCGCAGATGGGCTACTGCCGACTCCGTGCTTCCCAGGGCGAGTTCGTGATGCAGCCGGTAGCGGGCGTGTTCGGCCCCCGGGTAGTGCGCGATCAGCGTCTCGTGCGCCGTCCGCCACGAGGCGTGGTCCGGGTCGCGCAGATGCAGCCGGAGCAGCAGCAGGGTCCGTACGAACGGGTCGCCGACGAACTGGCCGGGCACGCCCGGCAGCCCCTCCTCGGCCAGCAGCGTCTGCAGCGCGCGTACGTCCGCCGGGCCGAAGGTGTCCGGGAGCAGCGTCGCCGCCAGCGCGCAGGCCGAGTCGTGGTCGTGGGCGGCGGCCAGCACGGTCAGCTCGTCCAGGTGCTCGGCGGGTACCAGCCGGTCCAGCAGCGCCTGGTAGGCGGGCAGGCCCGGCTCGTCCTCGTCCGGGCGGACGTCCGTGGTCAGCAGCTCGCCCAGCGAGGACGCCTGCGGCAGATGCTGCGCGGCCGACTCGGCGAGCAGTACGATGCCCAGCGGATTGCCGCCGGTCAACCGGTGTGTCGCATACGGCAGTTGGGGCGGTACGGCGGTGTCGCCGCAGACCGCGCCGACGATGTGCAGGGTGTCGTCCGGGCTCAGCGGCGGCAGCGCGACCAGCAGCGCCCGCGAGGAGGGCGCCGCGTCCGGTGTCCAGTCCGTGCGCCGGGCCACCTCCGCCAGCTCCCGCCGCACCGCGCTGCGCAGCTCCTCGCGGCCCTCGCCGCGCCGGGCCGCGACGAACGCCACCTGGTCCTCGACGCCCTCGGCACGGTCGCGCAGCACCGCCTCCACGAGCCCGGGACCGGGCGGCGACTGGGCGTTGTCGAGCAGCACCAGGGGCCGGCCCAGGCGCTTCATGCGCGGCAGCACGCCCGCGTAGGCTTCGGTCAGGTCGGCGAGCAGCGCCCGCACCAGATACCGCTCGGAGTGCTCGCGGGAGGTGCCGCCCGCGCGGAAGTGCCCGGACAGCAGGATCAGCCCGCGCTGGGCGTGCCCGCCCGCGTTCGGATACGTCCGGTACCACACCGACGCCTTCTGCTGCCGGCGGCTGCTGAAGCCCTCGGCGACCGACTCCAGGGTCGCCTCGATGGCCCCGCCCACCAGCGGTCCGGTGCCGGTGGCCGCGGCGACGACCTTGGCGGCCACCTTCCCGGCCCAGCGCCCGGCGAAGCCGCTGATCCACGAGCCGCTCTCGTTCAGCAGCAGGATCCGCTCGACCTCCCGGCGGATCCGCTCCGAGTCGGCGTCGCCCCAGCCGCCCGCGGCCACCGCGACCAGCCCCGACATCAGCCGCGGGAACGTGATCCGCCCGGCGCCGGTCACCGGCGCGGCCAGCTGCTCGGCGATCACCAGCAGCGCCTGGGCGAGCGGCGACCAGGAGTCGGCGGGCCGCTCCGCCGGGGGCCGCGCGAACTGCTCCTCCGCGCAGTCGATCAGCGCGACCGGCGTATGCCCCTTGTAGGCGTCCCGCAGCTCACCGAGCACCGCGCTCTTGCCCAGACCGCGGGCGCCGGTCAGCACCACCAGGGGCAGCTCGCCCGGGTGCTCGTACGGATGGCCGCGATGCTGGTGCGGGCGCAGGCCCACGAGCCGCGGCGCGAGACCGGGTGGATCGAAGTCGAACAGCGCTCCGCGCCCGTGCAACCGTCTGTGCACCACATCTCCCCCTCAACAGCAGTGTAAAAAGGGGAAGTTGCTCCGGGCCAGGGTCAGTGATGTCCGTTGGGTTACGAAAATGACTGGGGCATGAGGGACCGGGTCGGGCAAGCGGCGCCGCGACCAGGTCCCTGAGCCGCTCGACGTACAGCCGCATGTGCTCGGCCGCAAGTGATCAACCGACGGTGATCGAGTCCAGCTTCTCCCGCAGGTACACGTGCGAGTCGACGGGCGGGTACGCCACCCGGCCCACCGGCGCCGGCACGGACTCCACCAGGGTGCCCGGGGTGCACTCGCCGAAGTACACGAGGGACATCAGCTCCTCGGCGGGCGCGTCGGCGGGCGGCGGCAGCACCCGGTGCCGCCCCGAACGCCACCGGTCGCCGGTCCAACGGGCCAGCAGGTCGCCGATGTTGATGGTGAAGGCGGCCGGGTCGTAGGGCGCGTCCTCCCACCCGCCCGCGTCGGTGTACACCTGGAGCCCGCCCGTGCCCGCCTGCCGGTCGAGGATCGTGACGGTCCCGAAGTCGGTGTGCGGCCCGATCCGGAACTGCCCCGGCTCCGCCTCCCCGACGACCTCCGTCCCCGGATACCAGTTGATGTTGAAGCCGTACGTCGGATGGTCCATGTGCCGGGAGAAGAAGTCGGGTTCGAGCCCGAGCGCGTACCCGAGCAGGGAGAGCAACTGCTTCTCCAGCCCGGCCATGTGCCCCAGGTACTCCTCGCACAACGGCCGGAGCCCGGGTGCCTCGACGGGCCACACATTGGGGGCGTACCACTCGGCGTTGACCACCGGGTCGTCGAACGGTTCGTCCGTCGCGAAGGTCAGCGACTCCTTCAGATCGGGCGGCGTCTCGGTCCCCTCCGCGTACGCGTTGGCCTCGGCCCCGGGCCCGAGCCACCCGCGACCGCCGACCTTCGCCTCGTACCGCCGCTTGACGTCGTCCGGCAGCAGGAAGAAGCCCCGTGCGGCCGTACGGATCCGGGCGCGCAGGCCAGGGTCGACGCCATGCCCGGTGACCAGCAGGAAACCGGCGGTCCGCAGGGCCTGGTCGACGGTACGGGCGAGGCCGGCGCGGGCTTCGGCGTCGCCGTCCAGCCAGGGCCGCAGATCGATCGTCGGAATACGGGGATCACTCACCGATGTCCTCGTTCCACAGGTCAGGGTCGCTGTCGATGAAGCCGCGCATCAGCTCGACGCACTCCGGATCGTCCAGCAGGACGATCTCCACGCCGTGCTCGGCGAGCCAGTCGTGGCCGCCGTGGAAGGTGACGGCCTCGCCGATCACCACCCGCGAGATGCCGAACTGCCGGACCAGCCCACTGCAGTACCAGCAGGGGGAGAGGGTGGTGACCATGGTCGTACCGCGGTACGACCGCTGCCGCCCCGCCGCCCGGAACGCGGCCGTCTCCGCGTGCAGGGACGGGTCGCCGTCCTGGACACGGCGGTTGTGGCCGCGGCCCAGCAGGGTGCCGTCGGTGCCGTAGAGGGCGGCGCCGACCGGGATGCCGCCCTCGGCGCGTCCGGCGCGGGCCTCGGCGAGGGCGGTGGCGAGCCAGGCACGGGCCGTGTCCAGATCCATGGCCTCACTGTCCGGCACGGGGGAGGCCGGGGCAACGGTGACACGGCGACACGGGGCACGGGGGCACGGTCCGAACCAATATGTTGGACCGCCGGGTTGTCGGCCCAGGCTGGTGAATCAGCGTCACATCGGGTGCAGGGAGAGCGAGTTGAACAACGGGGAAAACGGGGAAGACGTCGGCGTCGAGCCGCTGGAGGGCGACGACCCCCGGCGGATCGGGCCGATCCCGCTGGTCGGCCGGCTCGGTGCCGGTGGCATGGGCCGGGTCTACCTCGGGGTGCACGAGGGCCGGTACGCCGCCGTCAAGCAGGTGCTGCCGTCCGTCGTCGCCGAGGACAAGGACTTCGTCCGCCGCTTCGGGCACGAGCTGGACAACCTCTCCCGGCTGCCCGCCGGGGCCACCGCGCCCCTGCTCGCCGGTGACCGCGACGCCCGCCCGCCGTGGTTCGCCACCGCCTACGTGCCGGGGCTGACCCTGAACGCCGCCGTCGAGGCGCACGGCGGGCCGCTGCCGAGCGAGGCGCTGTGGTGGCTGCTGCGGGAGGCCGCGGCCGGGCTGGCGGCCGTGCACGAGCTGGACATGGTCCACCGGGACATCAAGCCGTCCAACGTCATGCTGACCCTCGACGGTGTCACCCTCATCGACTTCGGTGTCGCGCGGGCCGCGGACCAGAGCCAGCTGACCCGGACCGGCATGGTGGTGGGTACCCCCGCCTACATGTCGCCCGAACAGGCTTCCGGCGTCAAGCGGTTGACCGGTGCGGTGGACGTGTTCGCGCTCGGCTCCGTGATGGCGTTCGCGGCGTGCGGACGGCCGCCCTTCGGTGACGAGTCCGGGCACGCGGTGCTCTACCGGATCGTGCACGAACAGCCCGACCTGGCGGAGCTGCACGAACGCGACCCGGAGCTGGCCTCGGTCGTCGCCTCCTGCCTGGACAAGGACCCCGAGGGCCGGCCGACCGCCGCGGAACTGGTTGAACTCGCGGCAGGGCGGGGCCCGTCCGGCCCCGGGCGGTGGCCCGCGGCCGTCCACGAACGGCTCGCGGCGCGCATGGCGTTCGCGGCGGAGGTGCCGGAGGTGCCGGAGGTGCCTGAGCCCCGGCCTGAGGCTTCGGAAGAGGGCGAGCCCGAGGTCGTCGTAGGGCGGACTCAGGAGGAGCTGGGGCGCAAGCGTCGGTCGCGTGTCCTGGTCGCCGTCGTCCCGGTCGTCGTCGCCGGTACGGCGACCCTGGCCATCCAGCTGCTGCCCTACGCCACCGACTCGGGCCGGGCCGACGCGGGCGGGACCCCGGCCGCCTCGGCCACCGCCTCCGCCTCCGCCTCCGCCTCGTCAGGGGTACCCATCGGAGCCCCGTCCGGTACGCCGAAACCGAGCAAGAGCGGCTCGGCTTCGCCCTCCGGTAAGAAGAAGCCCGGCAAGGCGGACCCGGACGGCGGCACCGGCGGCGGTGACCGGGGGAGCGGGACCCACTCCGGTTCCGGTTCCGGTTCGGGCTCCGGCTCCCCGGTCGACAGCTCGGGCGATACCGGCAACTCGTCCGGCGGATCTTCGGGCGGCTCCTCCAGGGGCTCCTCCGGTGGAGCCGTCGGAGGATCAGGCGAAACCTCCACCACCAGCCCAGGATCCGGCTCCTTCCGCCTCAAGAACGGCGAGAACGGCAAGTGCCTGACCCAGATCTACGGCTCCACCGGCCTCGGCAGCTGCTCCGACTCCACCGCACGCTGGACCTTCCGCAGCGCGGCCGGCGGCAGTGTGAAGGTGGTCAACGTGTCGACCGGCTCCTGCCTGAGCGCCAACGGCAACAACCAGGCCGTCTTCGTCGGGGACTGCTCACAGGGCGGCAGCAACCTGCGCTGGACGACGGGCTCCGGCAACTCCCTGCGCACGGTCTACGACGGCGGCTGCCTCGACCTCGCCTTCGGCGGCGGCACGGCCGAGGCGACCTGCCAGTCGGGGGCGTCCTCGCAGAGCTGGGCCAGGATCTGAGGGACGGGACGGCTACGCGCCCCCCCGCAGCAGCAGCTTGCCGGTGCTGGTCCGGGCGCCCATCAGCCGATGGGCGTCGGCCGCCTCCGCCAGGGCGAACAAGGTAGGTGGGAATCTCCTGGCTTCAGCCGGGAGAGCACTTCAAGAGCACCAGTTCCTGGCCCTCGCCCAGCCCGGCACCAGGCCGCGGTCGCCAGTCCGCGCACCTGCGGGTCACCCTCAGTGAGTTGACGAACGTACGACCTGGGACCATCGACATCGCCGATGCCCCCATCGGCAGGACGCCCCACTGGCGCGTGGACCGGCCCCGGCGGCCGTTCGTAGCGTCGTCGGCATGACCTCACAGAACAAGGGCACGGCCCAGCTGACGACCGCGATGGTGCTCTCCGGCACCCTCGGTGTCTTCGTCGTCGAGTCGGGCGCCTCGCCCTTCGACGTCGTCTTCTTCCGCGTCCTGTTCGGCGCCCTGGCGCTGGGCTCCTACGTCGTCGCCCGCGGCTGGCTGCGCGGCCACGGCTTCACCCCGCGCACGCTCGGACTGGCCGTCCTCGGGGGCGTGTTCATCGTCTTCAACTGGGTCCTGCTCTTCCAGGCGTACGAGAACACGTCCATCTCGGTGGCCACGGTGGTCTACCACACGCAGCCCTTCTACGTGGTCCTGCTGGGCGCCCTGCTCTTCCGGGAACGGCTGACGGCCGCCAAGGTGGGCTGGATCGCGCTGGCCTTCGCGGGCCTGGTCCTCGTTTCGGGCGTCACGCCCGCCGACTTCACGAGCGGCGGCGGCACGTACCTGACGGGCATCGGCCAGGCCCTGCTCGCCGCCCTCCTCTACGGACTGTCCACCCTGGTCACCAAGCGGATCAGCGGCGTCCGCCCGCACCTCATCGCCCTCGTCCAGGTGCTGGTCGGCATCCCGCTCCTGCTGCCGTTCGCCGACTTCGGCGCGATGAGCGGCACGGGCTGGCGCTGGGGCTGGCTGGCCGGGCTCGGCCTCATCCACACCGGGGTGATGTACGTCCTGATGTACGCGGCCTACGCCAAGCTGCCGACCTCGAAGATCGCCGTACTCGCCTTCGTCTACCCGGCGGTCGCGATGGTCATGGACTGGGCGGTGTACGGCCACCACATCGGCCTCGTCCAGGCGCTCGGCGTCCCGCTGATCGTGACGGCGAGCCTGAAGGTCACGCTTGCCCGGCCTGTTCGGACACCAGCTTCCGCGCCTGCTCCACGAACAGCCGCGCGTGCGCCGGAAGCCGCTTCCCGGCCCGCCACGCCAGTTGCGTCCGAAGCGTGAACGGCGGCTCCCAGCGAAGCCGTACGAGAGAACCCTTTGCGAGTTCGGCGGCGACCGTCACCTCGGGCAGCAGCGCGATGCCGAGGCCGGCCGCCGCCGCGCGTTTGGTGGCCTCGATCGTGCCGAACTCCATGAACCCGACGTCCCCCAGGGACTTCAGCTCCCGCTCGAACAGGTCCCGGTAGGCGCAGCCGGGTTCGGTGGCGAGCAGGGACTGCCGTAGGAGGTCGTGGGTGCCGAATTCCGCGCCCGCCAAGGGGTGTTGCGGTCCCGCGACCAGCGCCAGCGGCTCCACCGCCAGCACCGCGCTCTCCAGCCCCGGGTGCTCGGTCTCCGCCTCCATCAGGAACCCGAGGTCGTACGTCCCCTGCCGCAGCGCCTGCCGGGTCTCGTCGCCGATGGTGGTGCGCAGGGCGAGCCGCACCCTGGGGTGGCGGTGGTGGAAGTACTCCAGCAGCGGGGGCAGCCGGTAGGAGGTCAGGGACTCCATCGTGCCGATCGTGAGGGTGCCCTCCGGCTCCTCGGCGCCGGTGACCGCCGCCTGCGCCTCCTCGGTCAGCTCGATGATCCGGCGCGCGTACGGCAGCAGCCGCTCGCCCGCCTCGGTGAGCCGGATCCGGCTGCCGAGCCGGTCGAACAGCTCGGTGCCGAGCGAGGACTCCAGTGTGCGGATCTGGCTGGTCACGCTGGACTGGGCGTACGACAGCTCGGCCGCGGCCCGGGTGAAGCTCAGCACCGTGGCGACCTTCTCGAAGGTGACGAGCAGGCGGAGTTCCATGGGTCACTCGCCCTTGGGGTCGTCCTTGCCGAGGGACTTCAGGAACTCGGGGTTGTCGTCCGGGGCGACCCAGGCGCCGCCCGTGCCGGCGACGCCGACGCCGCCGTACGCCGCGGTCCGGCGGGCCCTGCCGGTGATCAGCCAGGCGAGCGGGCCGAACAGCACCTCGCCGAAGAGCAGGATGATGATCACCCACACCACCTTGGGCAGATGGCGGACGTCTTCGTCGGGCGTGTTCAGACAGTCCACGAACGCGTAGATCCACAACGCCAGGACCAGCAGGAACGGCAGATACCTCAGCATCGTCGTGCGCTCTCCCCGTGCTCTGGGACGGCCCCGGTGACCGGCCCAGCGTATCGGGTGACAGATACTGGGTCGCATGGCTTACGACGATCTTCGCTCCCTCCTGCGGGCGCTGGAGCGTGAGGGTGACCTCAAGCGCATCAAGGCCGAGGTCGACCCCTACCTGGAGGTCGGCGAGATCGTCGACCGGGTGCAGAAGTCCGGGGGCCCGGCGCTGCTCTTCGAGAACGTGAAGGGCTCCGCCATGCCCCTCGCGATGAACGTCTTCGGCACCGACCGGCGCCTGCTGAAGGCCCTCGGCCTGAAGTCGTACGGCGAGATCTCCGAGAAGATCGGCGGCCTGCTGCGCCCCGAGCTGCCGCACGGCTTCGTGGGCGTGCGCGAGGCCTTCGGGAAGCTCGGCGCGATGGCGCACGTGCCACCGAAGAAGGTGAAGCCGGACAACGCCCCGGTGCAGGAGGTCGTCCTGCACGGCGACGAGGTGGACCTGGACCGGCTGCCGGCGCTGTTCACCTGGCCGCAGGACGGCGGCTCCTTCTTCAACCTGGGCCTGACCCACACCAAGGACCCGGAGACGGGCATCCGCAACCTGGGGCTCTACCGCCTCCAGCGCCACGACAAGCGCACGATCGGCATGCACTGGCAGATCCACAAGGACAGCCGCAACCACTACCAGGTGGCGGCCAGGCGCGGCGAGCGCCTGCCGGTGGCCATCGCCTTCGGCTGCCCGCCGGCGGTGTCCTACGCCTCCACGGCGCCGCTCCCCGGGGACATCGACGAGTACCTCTTCGCCGGGTTCCTCGCGGGCAAGCGGATCGAGATGGTCGACTGCAAGACGGTCCCGCTCCAGGTGCCCGCGAACGCCGAGGTCGTCCTGGAGGGCTGGCTGGAGCCGGGCGAGATGCTGCCGGAGGGCCCCTTCGGCGACCACACGGGCTTCTACACCCCGCAGGAGCCGTTCCCGGCCCTCCGGATCGACTGCGTGACGATGCGGAAGCGCCCGCTGCTCCAGTCGATCGTCGTCGGCAGGCCCCCCACGGAGGACGGCCCCCTCGGCCGCGCCACGGAGCGTTTCTTCCTGCCGCTGCTGAAGATCATCGTCCCGGACATCGTGGACTACCACCTGCCCGAGGCAGGCGGCTTCCACAACTGCGCGATCGTCTCGATCGACAAGAAGTACCCCAAGCACGCGCAGAAGGTGATGCACGCGATCTGGGGGGCGCACATGATGTCCCTCACCAAGCTGATCGTGGTCGTGGACTCCGACTGCGACGTCCACGACCTGCACGAGGTCGCCTGGCGCGCCCTCGGCAACACCGACTACGCCCGTGACCTCACGGTCGTGGAAGGCCCCGTCGACCACCTCGACCACGCCTCCTACCAGCAGTTCTGGGGCGGCAAGGCCGGCATCGACGCGACGAAGAAGTGGCCCGAGGAGGGCTACACGAGGGACGGAGGCTGGCCGGAGATGGTCCTGTCGGACCCGAAGACGGCCGCGCTGGTGGACCGTCGCTGGCGGGAGTACGGCCTGTGACCAGCGCATCCGCTGCGCTTGCGCAGCCAGGACGGACCAAGGCGTTCCTTCGCCTGGTGATGATCGAGCACTCGGTCTTCGCGCTGCCCTTCGCCTACATCGCCGCGCTGACCGCGATGTACGAGTGGGACAAGAACATCCACTGGAGCCGGCTGCTGCTGGTCACCATCTGCATGGTCGGCCTGCGTACGTTCGCCATGGCGGTCAACCGGATCATCGACCGGGAGATCGACGCCCGTAACCCGCGTACGGCACACCGGGAACTCGTCACGGGCGCGATGTCCGTCCGCCACGCCTGGACCGGCGCCCTGATCGCCCTGGTGATCTTCCTCGGGGCGGCGGCCCTGCTGAACCCGCTCTGCCTGGCCCTGGCCCCCGTCGCGGTGATCCCGATGGTGGTCTACCCCTACGGGAAGCGCTTCACGAACTTCCCGCAGGCCATCCTGGGCCTGGCCCAGGCGATGGGCCCGGTCGGCGGCTGGCTGGCCATCTCCGGCACCTGGAACTGGGACGCGGTGATCCTCGGCCTGGCCGTGGGCATCTGGATCGGCGGCTTCGACCTGATCTACGCCTGCCAGGACGTGGAGACCGACCGCCAGGTCGGCGTCATGTCGGTCCCGGCCCGCTTCGGCGTCCCGGCGGCGATCTGGGGCGCCCGCGTCTGCCACGCGATCACGACGGCCCTCTTCGCCTGGTACGCCCTGCGCACCGACGCCGGCGCGTTCTTCTGGCTGGGCCTGCTGATCGTGGCGGGAGCGTTCGTCTACGAACACACGATCGTCCGCCCCCACGACCTGTCCCGCGTGAACAGGGCGTTCTTCAGCGTCAACGGGTTCATCGGCATCGCGCTGTTCGTGTGCTCCCTGCTTGATCTGCTGGTCCGGGGTCTGACGGTCTGAGTGCATCGCGCCCCAGTCCCCGCCGGTACGCTCAAGGTGTGAACGCAGGAGAAAAGCAGCGCGTGCCTTGGATCGTGGGGGTGTCCGGGGCGTCCGGTACGCCCTATGCCGCCGCCGTGCTGCGTGCGCTCCTGGACGCGGGGGAGGCCGTCGACCTGGTGGTCAGCCGGGCCTCGCGGCTGACCCTGCTGGACGAGACGCAGATCTCCTTCCGGGACGCGCACTGGCAGGACGACCTGCGGGAATGGCTGTCGCTCGGGGCCGACGGGAAGCCCGGGACCTTCGATGTCGACGTGGCAAAGATGCGGTACTGGAGCGCCGGGGACCTCGCCGCCGGGCCGTCCTCCGGGTCGTACCGCTCCAAGGGCATGCTGATCGTGCCCGCCTCGACCGCCTGCGTGGCCGGTGTCGCGCTCGGTCTGTCGAAGGACCTGCTCCAGCGCGCGGCCAGCGTCACGCTCAAGGAGCGCCGCCGTCTGGTCGTGGCCGTACGGGAGAGCCCGCTGAACGGGCAGACCCTGCGGCACCTGGTCGCCCTGGACGACGCGGGCGCGAGCGTGGTGCCGGCCTCCCCGGCGTTCTACGCGGGCGCCACCCACATCCAGGACCTGGTGGACTTCGTCGCCGGGCGGGTGCTGGACGCGGCGGGCGTCGGGCACCGGCTCTACCGCCGCTGGGAGGGCGAACTCGGGGGCGGGACCCGGACGACGTGAGAGCACCGGCAGTCAGCTGAGCAAGTCGCAGTACCTCTCATCACTTCAGGAACACAGAACTTTCCAGGGGAAGGCTTCGATCGCATGGACGCCGTGGACAGGCAGCTCATCCAGGCCCTGAGGGAGAACGGCCGGGCCTCCTACGCGGAGCTGGGGCGCCTCGTCGGCCTGTCGGGCCCCAGCGTCACCGACCGCATCAACCGGCTGGAGGCGGCCGGTGTCATCACGGGCTACCGCGCCACCGTGAACGCGGCCTCCCTCGGCCTCGGTGTCACCGCGCTGATCGGCATCTCGCTCTCCGACGCCGCCGACCACGAGGACGTGGCCCAGCGGCTGAAGGAACTCCCCGAGATCGAGGACTGCTGGTTCATCGCCGGTGACGACTCCTTCATGCTCAAGGTCCGGGCGGCGGACGTCGACGGCCTGGAGAAGATCATCCGCCGGCTGTCCGGCACGAAGGGCGTCTCCCGGACCCGTACCACGATCGTGCTCTCCACCAAGTGGGAGAACCGGGTCGGGGAACTGCCGGAAGAGGTGTAGGGCTACGGTTACTGGGTCGTCGAGGAAAGGGATGAGCATGGACGTCGGGCTCAAGCGCGAGCTGGAGGACAAGGTCCGCTCCGGTGAACGGCTGACCCGCGAGGACGGCATCGCGCTGTACGAGTCGGACGACCTGGCCTGGCTGGGCGGCCTCGCGCACGAGGTGCGGACGCGCAAGAACGGTGACGTCGTGCACTTCAACGTCAACCGGCACCTCAACATGACGAACGTGTGCACCGCGTCCTGCGCCTACTGCTCGTTCCAGCGCAAGCCGGGCGAGAAGGACGCGTACACGATGCGCATCGAGGAGGCGGTCAAGCTCGCCAAGGCGATGGAGAGCGACAACCTCACCGAGCTGCACATCGTCAACGGCCTGCACCCGAGCCTGCCGTGGCGGTACTACCCGCGCTCCCTGCGTGAGCTGAAGGCCGCCCTTCCGAACGTCTCCCTCAAGGCGTTCACGGCGACGGAGATCCACCACTTCGAGACCATCTCCGGGCTCTCCGCCTCCGAGATCCTCGACGAGCTGATCGACGCGGGCCTGGAGTCCCTCACCGGCGGCGGTGCCGAGATCTTCGACTGGGAGGTCCGGCAGCACATCGTGGACCACAGGACCCACTGGGAGGACTGGTCCCGCATCCACCGCCTGGCGCACGAGAAGGGTCTGAAGACCCCGTGCACCATGCTCTACGGCCACATCGAGGAGCCCCGCCACCGCGTGGACCACGTGCTGCGCCTGCGTGAACTCCAGGACGAGACCGGCGGCTTCCAGGTCTTCATCCCGCTGCGCTACCAGCACGACTTCGTGGACATGAAGGACGGCAAGGTACGCAACACCCTCCAGGCCCGTACCCAGATGGCGACCGGCGCCGAGGCGCTGAAGACCTTCGCCGTCTCCCGGCTGCTCTTCGACAACGTCCCGCACGTGAAGGTCTTCTGGGTCATGCACGGCGTGCAGACCGCCCAGCTCGCCCTCCAGCACGGCGCGGACGACATGGACGGCTCGGTGGTCGAGTACAAGATCACCCACGACGCGGACAACTTCGGCACGCCGAACAAGCTGACCCGCGAGGACCTGCTGGAGCTGATCCGCGACGCCGGTTTCCGGCCGGTGGAGCGCAACACCCGCTACGAGATCATCCGCGAGTACGACGGCCCGGACCCGCTGCGCCGCGAGTCGCCGCAGCCGATGCGCGTCTGAAGCCTTCGGCGGACCCAGGGGCTCCGCCCCCCTGTCAAGATCGGCAGGGGGGCGTGCTTCACTGGACGATGCCTCTTGTGGGGTTTCGGACCGTACGACACGGAAGAGTGGATTGAGATGCTCCGCTACACGCTGATGCGCCTCGGCATCTTCGCCGGCTGCCTCGTGGTCGTCTGGGGAGCCGTCTACTCGGGCATCTTCCCGCACGGCTACGGCGACTCGAACTTCCTGTGGGTGCTCCTGCTGTCCCTGGTGCTGTCGGCGCCGCTCAGCTGGGTGCTGCTGCGCAAGGAGCGGGACCGGGCCTCGGAGCGGATCGCGGGCCGGGTCGACCGGATGAAGGCCAACCTGGAGGCCAACATCGAGGCCAACCGCAGCCAGGAGGACGTGGCCGACGACGCCGCGCGGGCGCAGGGCCAGACCTCCTGACGCCATAGGCTTTCCCCATGGGTGGGGCGAAGACCAAGCGGATGCCGCGTGCGGTGCGTGAGCAGCAGATGCTCGACGCCGCAGTACGGATTTTCGGCGAGCGTGGCTACATGGCCGCCTCGATGGACGAGATCGCCGAACTCGCCGGTGTGTCAAAGCCGTTGGTCTACCTGTACCTCAACTCCAAGGAAGACCTCTTCACCGCCTGCATCCGCCGCGAGGCCACCGCTCTCACGGAGGCCGTCCGCGCCGGAGTGTGCCCGGAGCTGCCCGCTGACCGCCAGCTCTGGGACGGGCTGCTGGCGTTCTTCGCGCACACCGGCGAGCACCCCGACGCCTGGTCCGTGCTGCACCTCCAGGCCCGTACCCACGGTGAGCCCTTCGCCGCCGAGGTCGCGGCGATGCGCGAGGAGATCGTCGAGTTCGCCACCCGGCTGATCGCGGTCGCGGCCCGGGACGCACTCCCTCGCGCTCGAACATGCTCGCGCGGGGGGACCCCCATGGTTCCGGGCCTGCCCGAGCGCGAGGTCGCCGGGCTCGCCGAGGCCCTGGTGGGCGCCGCCGAGTCCCTCGCCGCCTGGGCGAACACCACCCCCGGCACGACGCCCCGCCAGGCGGCGGCCACCCTGATGAACTTCGCCTGGTCGGGCCTGGGGAACCTGCTGGAGGGCCGGCCCTGGACTCCGCCCACGCCTCCGGCCCCTGCTGCGGACTAGCCCACCTCTCCCGACAGGTGCAACCTCCCCCACGCTCGAACATGCTCGCGCGGGGGGACCCCCATCCCTCCGCCCCCACGCAGCTCGAAGCGCCCGGAGCCGTCCGCCCCGTACGTCACCGTCCCCGGGAGCAGTACCGGTGCCCGGAAGTGTGCGCGGACCGTGGTCGCGGCGGGGGTGCCGTGGGCGGCCAGGCAGCGGGACACCGTCCACATGCCGTGTGCGATGGCGCGCGGGAAGCCGAAGAGGCGGGCGGTGAGGGGGTGCAGGTGGATGGGGTTGCGGTCGCCGGAGACGGCGCCGTAGCGCCGGCCGATGTCCTCGGCGAGGCGCCACTCGGCCAGCACGGGAAGCGGAGGCGCAGGCTCGTCCCGTGACTGTGCGGACCCGTCGTCGTTCCGGTGCCGGGCGAGGTAGGTGCTCCGCGACTCCCATACGGTGTCCCCGCCGGCCCGCAGTTCGGTGACCACCGTGGCTTCGGTGCCGCGTCGGTGCGGGGCCAACCCGTCGACGTGGACGGCGAGTTCGTACTCCCCGGTGGCGGGCAGGCTGCCGCGGCGGACAAGCTCGATCGACGTGTGGACCAGGCCCAGCAGCGGCAGCGGGAAGTCCCGGCCGCTCATCAGGCGCATGGCCGGCGCGAAGCCGAGGATGTGGGGATACGTCACCGGCAGCGTGTCGTCCCCGGTGGGGAAGCCGCACACCCGCTTGTAGGCGGCGAGCCGGGCCGGGTCGACGCGCAGGCCGGGCAGGACGAGCCGGGTGCGCGGGTACGACGCGTCCGGGGCCGGGCGCTTGAAGGGGGAGCGCAGGGCGCCGCGCGCCAGCAGCGGCGCGAGCGCGGGCGTGCCGGTCAGGTAGCGGTCGGCCATGTGCAACTCCCGCACGGCTGGGGACCAAAGTGGTTACTCTGAAGTAAGGTTACCGAAGGTAAGTCTTTGTCGCCGGTGAGGAGAAGGGCGAAGACGAGATTGACCCGGGACCATCCCCGGACGACCCCCGAACCCGCACAATCCCCCCACAACGGCACCGTACGATCACCCGACTGAACCGCCGGTAATCCCTTTCTGCGGCCCGCCGCCGGTGAACGCCTCGGCAGCCGAGGCCCGTACGCATTGCAGCAAGCAGTCGACCGCTGCACGCCCGAGGAGCCGCCAGTGTCCACCCCGTACCCGAACGCCGCCCTCGTCTCCGCCACCGACTACGACGGCAACCCGGTGCTGGTGACGCCCGAGACGAAACGGCTGGACGGCGCGGTACGGGAGGCGTCCGTACCACCCTTCGCGCCCCCGGTGACGCACGGCTCGCTCGCCGACCTGCCGTTCGACAACGCCGAGGCGGTCCCCGGCTCCGTCGTCCTCAGCCGCAGGCTGTCCGACGGCAGTTGGCGGGACGTCACGGCGGCCGGCTTCGCCGAGCAGGTGCTGGCCGCGGCGAAGGGCCTGATCGCGGAGGGGCTGGTGCCGGGCGACCGCATCGCCGTCATGGCCCGGACGACATACGAGTGGACGCTGCTCGACTTCGCCGCCTGGGCGGCCGGCCTGGTCACCGTGCCGGTCTACCCCACCTCCTCCGTCTACCAGACCCGCTGGATCCTGCACGACTCCGGCGCGGTCGCCCTGGTCACCGAGACCACCGAACAGGCCTCCGCCATCGGCCCCGAACTCCAGCACCTGCCCGAGCTGCGCCACCTGTGGGTGATGGACAAGGGGCACGTGGAGCTGCTGGGCCAGGCGGGCGCGCACGTCCCGGACACCGAAGTGGCCGTACGCCGGGGCATGCTGGGCCCCGACACCCTCGCCACGCTCATCTACACCTCGGGCACCACCGGCCGCCCCAAGGGCTGCGCCCTCTCGCACGGCAACTTCTTCGCCGAGGTCGACAACGCCATCGAACTCCTCTACCCGATCTTCAAGGCGAAGACGGGCGAGGAGCCGTCCGTCCTCCTCTTCCTCCCGATGTCCCACGTCTTCGGACGCATGGTGGCGATCGCCTGCGTGCGCGCCCGTGTCCGGCTCGGGCACGCGCCCAGCCTGAAGGCGCAGGACCTGCTCCCGGACCTGGCCGCCTTCAAGCCGACCTGCCTGCTGACCATCCCCTACATGCTGGAGAAGGTCTTCAACTCCGCTCGGGCCCAGGCGGAGGCGGGCGGCAGGCTCACCGCCTTCGACCGCGCGGTCGCCGTCGCCCGGCGCTACGGCGAGGCACTGGAGGCCAGGCAGACGGGCACCGGAAGCGGCCCGAACCGGGCCCTGAAGACCGCCCGTTCCTTCTACGACCCCCTCGTCTACCGGCGCATCCGGGCGGCGATGGGCGGCCGGGTGAAGTACGCCATCTGCGGCGGCTCCCCGCTCGGCCGGCGCCTCGCCGCGTTCTACGCGGGCGCGGGCATCGAGATCTTCGAGGGCTACGGCCTGACGGAGACCGCCGGCGCCACCACGGTCACCCCACCTCTCAAGCCCCGCCTGGGCACGGTGGGTTGGCCGCTTCCCGGCACCCGGGTGCGGATCGCGGCGGACGGCGAGATCCTGCTCGCGGGCGACCACGTCCTGCGCGGCTACTGGGACCCGCAGGCCGGGGGAGTCGTCCCCGCGACCCGGGACGGCTGGCTGGCCACCGGGGACATCGGCGAGCTGGACGAAGAGGGCTATCTGATCATCACCGGCCGCAAGAAGGAGCTGCTGATCACGTCCGGCGGCAAGTCGGTGGCCCCGGCCCCGCTGGAGAACTGGCTCCGCCAGCACCCGCTGATCTCCCAGGTCATGCTGGTCGGCGACGGCCGCCCCTACGTCTCCGCGCTCATCACCCTCGACCCCGACGGCATCACCCACTGGCGCCAGATGCGCGGCAAGCACCCGGTACCGCCGGAACTCCTCGTCGGTGACGTGGAGTTGGAGTCGGTCCTGCAACGGGCGGTGGAGGAGGCGAACAAGCTGGTCTCGCGACCCGAGTCCATCCGCCGCTTCGCGGTGCTGCCCGTGGACTTCACGGAGGAGGCGGGCCACCTGACCCCGTCGATGAAGCTGCGCCGGGAGCGGATAGCGGCGGACTTCACGAAGGAGATAGCGGGCCTGTACGGGGGCTGAGGCCCTGTGCCAAGCCCGTTTGCGGCAGGCGGGAGAGAAATTCAGGAAACGGCTGTTCCTCCCGCTTCTTGTGGTGCTGGTGTCGGCCTTCGCTCGTTTCGCCGACGGCGTCGGCGGATCACCAGGACGAGTACGCAAGCGGCCAGGGCCGTGGCTGCGGCGGCTGCGGCGTAGAGGAAGGTGCGAGGTCTGGCCTTCTCTTTGGCAAGCGTCACGGTTGCTGTGCTGGTCCGTTCCACTGTTCCGCTCCGCAGCGTCAGCTTGGCTTTCCAAGGACCGTCGGGCAGGCCTGGATCAAGGGGAACGGTGACGGTGCCCATCCCGTGAGAGGCGAGTGTGACGACGGAGGCCACTCGGAAGGGGCCTGCGCTGATGCCGCCGGGGCCGTCGCGAAGGTCGAGTGACCCGTTCAGGTCCACCGCTCGCCTGCCAAGGTTGCGGACGGCTGCGGTAATGCTGGGACGGCCCTGTTTGTCACGCGCGCCCGTCATCGTCTCGATCTTGAAGTCGGAGAGGGGCTCTCCGCCCGGCCCGATGTCCAAGTAGATCCGCAGTCCCACGCGGGTGATGCTGCCGATGTTGTGGGTGGCGTCCGCTGCCATGCGGTTTTCGGCCCATACGACGGCGTAGCGCTCTCCGGCTTGTGCGGTCCGTGCCACATTGATCGTGATTTCGGCTTTGGCTTTCGAATGCGGGCCCAGGATCACGAAGGGGGGTTTGACACGGGTCCACTGAGTCAGTTCGTTGGGTGTGTGCTTCGCGGCGAAGGTGAACCCGTCCTTCTCGATGGAGGCGGCGGCCGCGTACAGGTCGATGCGACGTGCGGCGGACGACTTGTTGGAGATCTCGATACCGCGCTTGATCGTCGTGCCCGGGTTGAGGTGGTCGACGATATACATCCGTGCCCGTGGGTCGTTCCGCAGCGCGACAGGGGCTTCGAGCAGCCGGATGCCGAAGGATCCCGGCCCTTTGTCCGCTGCGCTCGCTGAGGTGATGCCGGCCGGAGTCAGGACACCCAGGGCGATCGCCGCCGCGGCGAGAGCCGCGGCGGCGATCAGGGTGAGGCTCCGGTGTTGCGGCGATGGTTTACGCCACAGAATGGGTCACCGTCCCGGTGTAGGTGCCGGCGACTGCGGCTGCGGGTACGGCGACGTCCAGGGTGGGGTTCCAGCTGACGGAGTTGTTTCCGGAACCGCTCGGATGGCTGAACGCGGTTCGGGCGGAGGCGAGCGTCCCTGCCGTGCCCGCAGTGAACGGTCCGTTGACGGGGGAGATCGAGGCTCCGGGGGTGTAGGTCGTGGCGCTGCCGGTGATGGGGCTGCCGCCGGTGGTGGTGAAGGCATCGGTCAGTGAGGCGGTGGCCACCCAGCTGGCATCGGCCAGCGAACGCTGGTCGCTCACCGTGACCTGGCCGAGCTGGCCGGTGGCGGTATTGCCCGGGGTGACCGCGCTCAGGGTGGCCGAGTTGGGAACGGCGATGGTCAGGCCGTCCGTGGGGGTGACCTGGAATGTGGTCACCTCGCCCCCCTGGTCCGGGGAGGCCGCCGATCCTGCCGGTCCGCCGCCGACGGCGAGGAGGGTGGCGCCGGCCGTGTCGTTGGAGGTGTCGATCACGGACACGTTGTTGGACTTCTCGTTGGAGACGTAGGCCTTGTCACCCTTCCCGGTGACGGTGACCCCGAGCGGGCCGGTGCCGATGTTCGTCGTGATGGTGGTGGAAACGGCGTCAGTGGTGGTGTTGATCACCGACACACTGTTCGCATCGTTGTTCGTGACGTAGGCCTTGGCCCCGTTGGGAGTCACGGCCACCCCTCGGGGGCCGTTGCCTACGGCGATGGGGGTGGCGCCGACACTGTCGGTGGCAGTATTGATCACCGACACGTTGTCCGAGCCTCCGTTGGTGACGTAGGCCTTGGCTCCGTTGGGAGTCACGGCCACCGCGTCGGGAAGCGTGCCGACAGTGATGGTGGAGCTGACCGTGTCGGTGGCGGTGTTGATGACCGACACGTTGTTCGAGCCTGCGTTGGTGACGTAGGCCTTGGCGCCGTTGGGAGTGACGGCCACCCCGATGGGATTCGAGCCGACGGTGATGGGGGTGGCGCCGACGGTGTCGTTCGCGGTGTTGATCACTGAGACGGTGCCATCGGTGGAATTGACCACGTAGGCCTTTGTGCCGTCAGGGGTGACGGCCACCCCCATGGGTCCGCCGCCGACGGCGATGGTCGCGCTTACGGTGTTGTTGGCGGTGTTGATGACCGACACGTTGTTCGAGCCGTTGTTCGTGACGTAGGCCTTGGTGCCGTTCGGGACGATGGCCACGCCGAAGGGAGTGGTGCCGACGGCGATCGGGGCGGCACCGACGGTGTCGTTCGTGGTGTTGATCACCGAGACGGTGTTATCGGCGTCATTGGCCACATAGACGTAGTTCGACGAGGCGGCGGCTGCAGGAGGCGCAGCGGCCACGGGCAGGACCAACGAGGCCACCGCCATCAAACCCACCATGGCCCGTCGCCCAGCTGATACGCGTTCACCCCCTCTCCGCCGTCCGAACCATCCCCGAGGCCGTCCTTCGGGGCGGCCACCAAATTCCGGCCGACAGGCCGGGTATCCGAGCACGGAGACCTCCGCGTCCACGATGGTGACGCCCGTGCACACGCCAAGGCGCCGAGATCATCTGCGATGACTCGGAGGTCAATTTATGGGCATTGCATACCGCGATAACCGGAATTGAAATAGAGCGTGTCGTATTCTTTTTATATGCTAAATAACTCCCTGGGTGGCCGGCCGACGGGACTCAGGCCACTGAATGCGTCACCACGCCCCGGTAGACCCCGGCCACCCCGTCGGCGGGCACATGGACGATCAAAGCGGGGTTCCATGCAACAGAGTTGCTGCCGGAACCGCTCGGATGGCTGAACGCCATACGGACGTTGGCCAGGCTCCCGGGGTGACCGGGGGTGAACGGTCCGTTGAACGCATCGATCGCCGCTCCGGGGTGGTAGGCCACGTGACCTCCGGAGATCGTCTCATCGAAGTCGGGTGAACCGGCCGTGAAGTCCTCGCTCACGGTGACGGTGGCTACCCAGGAGGCATCCCGCGCGGCCCGCTCGTCGGTGACGCGAACTTCGCCGAGGCGGCCGGAGGCCGCGTCCCCCGGAGGCGCACCGGACAGCAAGGCGACGCAGGGAGCGGATACATACAGGCCCCCAGGCGCGACCACCTCGAACCTCACCCGGGTGTCTGCGCTGTCCGCGCGGTCCGCGCTGTCACCCGCGCCGACTGGCGCAGCGCCCAGCGCAGCGACCGCCCCGGCCGCGAGGAGGACGCCTCTCGCCAGTGACATCGCACTACTGTTGCCGTTTGTCATAAGTGCACGATATGTAACAAAATATGACTATACGTCTTTTATGCCACCAAATGGCGGACCCGGTGAGGGTCGGCACCCGCTCCGGCCTGCTCCCGTCTCGTCCGGACTCGACGGGGGCGCGGAGCGGGTTGCCGCCTGGGTCGATCGCGGCCCGCCGTCGATCCTCGTACGGCCTCCGAAGCCAGTCAATCCTTGGGTTTCCTCGCCAAATCCAAGTGTTAGCTTGGGTGTTGTGACGCTGGACGACCTTCGTGTGTTCGTGGCCGTGTGCCGTGCGGGCAGCCTCAGTTCCGTCGCGCGGGAGCTGGGCTGCACCCAGTCGGCCGTCAGCCAGCACGTCAAACGGCTGGAACGGGAGACCGGGGTGGCTCTGCTGGAACGCCAGCCGCGCGGGGTGGTCCCCACGCAGGCCGGCCGCATACTCGAAGCCGCCGCGACCGAGGGGATCTCCGGACTCGACCTGGCGGTACGGCAGTTGCGGGACCTTGTCGACGGGCACAGCGGCTACGTCCGTGTGGCCACCGGCGCTACGACCGTCCGGCACTTCATGTCGGACGCCGTGGTCACGTTCCGCCGCCGCCACCCCCGGGTCAACCTCGAATTCCGGACGGTCAGTTCGGGCCGCGGCAGCTTCGACGCGCTCTCCGACGGCACCCTCGACCTGGCCTGGATCACCGTCGGCCCGCCGGTCCGGGGGATCGAGCAGCGGACGGTGGCGGAGTTGCCGTGGCTGCTCGCCGTACGCGCCGACGACCCTCTGGCCGGGCGGTCCGCTCTTGATGCTGCTGAGCTGGCCGACGTCCGGCTCATCCGGCTCCCGCCGAACTCCACCTCCGCCGCCCACCTCGACGCGGCCTGCGCCGAGCTGGGCGTGAGGTTCGGCTACGACACGAGCGTCGCCGACTGGGATACCGCGTTGCTGCTGGCCGAGCTGGGGGTGGGGCGGGCGGTGGTACCGGCCGTACCCGGGCTGCCGGTGCCGGGGGAGGGGGAGCTGCGGCTCGTCCCGCTGCCGGGGTTGCGCCCGTTGCCGGTCGGCTGGGCCGTGCGCCGCTGGGACGCCCTCAGCCCTCCGGCGCGGGCGTTCGCGGACACGGTCGTCGAATGCCGGTCCCGCGTCGGGGTGGGGTGAGCGACAGGTCCGCCCACACGGTCCAGCCGACGTCCCGGTCCTTCACCTCACCCTCTCCCCGTCCTCGTGGTCAGCCTTCCTTACGGGCGAACAGGAACGCCTGCGGGACCGACTCACCCAGCCCCTTGTCCGGTTCGCGCACGGTGCTGGACCGCAGCACGAAACCGGCGTCGGCCAGCAGCTCGGCGATCTGCTCGGGTCGGCGCCGGTGGAAGGCCACGGTGACCGCGTGCCCCCATGGCCGGTCGGGGTGAAGCGGCGCGTCACCCACCTGGAAGCCGAGCAGGAGTTGCCCGCCCGGGGCCAGCACGCGGTGGAACTCGGCGAAGAGCGCGGGGAGTTCGCCATCCGGAACGTGGATGCTCGAGTACCAGGAGACGGCACCCGCCAGCGAGCTGTCGGCCAGGTCGAGGTCGAGCATCGAGCCCTGCTCGTAGCGGAGTTCGGGGTGTTCGCGGCGGGCGATCGCGAGCATGGACTCGGACAGGTCGATCCCGAAGGCGGACAGTCCGAGGGAGACGAGGTGCGCGGTGACCTGGCCGTCGCCGCAGCCGAGGTCGGCCACGACCCCGCCCGGGCCGACCTCCTCGGCGTACGCGCCGAACAGGGCCCGCTCCAGCGGTGTGCGGCCGATCACGCCCTGGAAGTGCTTGGCGTAGTCCTCGGCGACGGTGTCGTAGAAGGTGCGCGTTGCGTTCAGGAAGTCCTCGGTGTCGGTCATGGGAAGGGACCGTAGCGGGCCGCACTTGAGTGCTGTTCGAGTAGCGGACGGTGGCGGAGTTGCCGTGGTTGCTCGCGCTACGCGCCGAGGACGAGACCCCGACCGTCCTCCTGGTCAGCCTTCCTTCTGGGCGAACAGGAACGCCTGCGGGATCGACTCCGCCAAGCCTTCGTCGCCCGGTTCGCGCACGGTGCTGGACCGCAGCGCGAAACCGGCGTCGGCCAGCAGCTCGGCCATGTCCTGTGGGCGGCGCCGGTGGAAGTCCAAGGTGACCGCGTGCCCCCACGGCTGGTCGAGGCGACGCGGCACGTCGCCCACCTGGAAGGCGAGCAGGAGTTGCCCGCCCGGGGCGAGTACGCGATGGAACTCGCCGAACAGCGCGGGGAGTTCGTCCAGGGGCGTGTGGATGCTGGAGTACCAGGAGACGACACCCGCCAGCGAGCCGGAGGCCATGGGGAGGTCCAGCATGGAGCCCTGCTCGAAACGCAGTTCAGGGTGGTTGCGGCGGGCGATCGCGACCATGGACTCGGACAGATCGAGCCCGAAGACGGACAGGCCCAGCGAGGCGAGGTGGCCGGTGGCCACGCCGGGGCCGCAGCCGAGGTCGGCCACGGTCCCCCCGGGCCCGACCAGTTCGGCGTACGCACGGAGCAGCGCCCGCTCCAGCGGCTTGTCGACGAGATGGTCGCCGAAGTGGCCGGCGTAGTCCTCGGCCACGGTGTCGTAGAAGGTGCGCGTGGCGGCCAGGAAGTCCTCGGCGTCGGTCATGGGGAGGGACCCTAGCGGGCCGTACTGACAACCCCGTTTAGGCTGCTGGCGTTGCCAAAGCAGTTGAACGGGGGGCGCGGGCCGATGAACCATGCGACGGAGGTTTTCGAGCCACTCCAGGCGGACGATCCACCCGTGGTGGCCGGGTACCGGCTCGCCGCCCGGCTGGGGGCGGGTGGCATGGGCCGGGTCTACCTCTCGCACACGCAGGGTGGCCGTCCCGTGGCGATCAAGGTGGTGCGGCCGGAGCTGGCGGACGACCCGGGCTTCCGGCGGCGGTTCGGCAGGGAGATCGAGGCTGCCCGGCGGGTCCGCGGCGCGTACACCGCCGAGCTGATCGATGCGGACGCGGACGGCGTACCGCCGTGGCTGGCCACGCTGTACGTGCCCGGTTCGTCCCTGACGGAGGCCGTGGCCCGGCGCGGGCCGCTGCCGGCGGCGGCGGTGCTGTGGCTGATGGCAGGCGTGGCCGAGGCGTTGCAGGCCATCCATGCCGAGGGCATCGTGCACCGGGACCTGAAGCCGTCGAACGTGCTGTTGGCCGCCGACGGGCCGCGGGTGATCGACTTCGGCATCGCGCTGGCCGCGGACGGGACCTCGTACACGGCGACGGGGGGCACGATCGGCACACCCTCCTTCATGGCTCCGGAGCAGGCGTCCGGAGGTGAGGTCACGGCGGCGACCGATGTCTTCGCCCTCGGCCAGACCGCGGCGTTCGCGGCGCTGGGCAGGCCGCTGTACGGCGACGGCCAGGCGCTCAACGTGCTGTACCGGATCGTCCACTCGGAACCGGATCTGACCCTGCTGCCCGAGCCGCTGCGTCCGCTGTTCGCCCGGTGCCTGGCCGCCGATCCGGCGGAGCGGGCCACTCCGGCGGAGGTCGTGGAGTGGTGCCGGCAGCGGCTGGGCGCGGACGTCGGCGCGGGCGGGGGGCCCGCCGTGTGGCGGGAGATCACCGGGCCGGAGGTCGCGGTCCCGGCGCCCGTGTCCGACCCCACCCCGGCGTACCCGCAGCCGCTGATCGGGTACGCGCGGACGACGGCCGGGTGGCCGCAGCCGACCCCGGAGCAGCGGAAGGCCCGCAGGCGGCGCGCCGCACTCATCACGGCCGCGGGTGTGGCGGGTGGCGCGCTGCTGGTGACGGCCCTGGCGTGGTCGCTCATGGATGCGAAGGACCGGCGCGGCGAGCGGGACACGGCCGGCTCCAAGACGTCTGCCACGGGCCCGGCCGCACGGTCGTCGGCCTCCTCGCCGGCTTCCGCGCCGGGGTCCGCGTCCGGAGCTTCGCAGTCCTCCTCGGCCACGCCCCGGGAGCCGCAGCCCGAGCCGTACGCCCCGGTGATGCTGGACGCGAAGAACCCGCTGAGCCTCAAGGACCCGGACGCCCGTTCGAAGAACCGGAAGCGGGACATCCGTTTCGATTGCAAGACGGTCAGCTGCGAACTGGAGAGCGACACCAGTGTGTTCGTCCAGATCTTCGGCGGGCACGGCACCACCCTCGACATGTGCCGTCTCATGCTCGCGCACGAGAAGAGACACACCCTCCCGCTGGCCGCGGCGGCGAACGGCACCGAGATCTGCATCAAGGACGCCTCGGGAGACATAGGGCTGTTCGTGATCCAGACGAAGTCGACCGCGATGCCGGACATCGCCTTCCTCCAGGGGGACCTGACGGTCTGGCGGGACGCGGCCTAGCTCACCCCGGCAAGTCGCAGCAGCGCCGTCGTCGCCGCGGCGGCCAGGACCACCACGGCGAAGGGGGCCCGGCGCCAGGCCAGGGCGGCGCCGGTCAGGACCCCGGCGGGGCGGGCCCAGCCCGCGAAGCCGCCGCCCTCGGTCAGGGCACCCGTGGCCAGCAGGGCGACGAGCAGGACGACAGCCCCGGTCATGGCCAGCTCCTGCACCCGGGGCGGTATCTCCACCCGCCCGTGCAGCACGGGCCCCACCAGCCGGAAGGCGTACGTGCCGACGGCCAGGGCCAGGATCACGACGACGGTGGCATTCATGCGGGGGCCTCCACGGGCGACGGTCGGCGGTGCAGGAACAGTCCGGCCAGGGCGAGCAGCACCGGCACCCCGGCAGGCACCGCAGGCGTCACCGCGAGGGCGATCGCGGCGCCGAGCAGGGCGCATCGCCGTACCGTCGCGTCCGCGCGCAGCGACGGCAGGACCAGGGCCACCAGAACCGCGGGGAAGGCGGCGTCGAGGCCGTAGCGGGCGGTGTCGCCGAGGGCGCTCCCGGCCAGGGCGCCCGCCAGCACGCCGGTGTTCCATACAGCGAACAGGCCGAGCCCGGAGATCCAGAACGCCCTCCGCTGCCGTACCGGGTCCGGCTGGGCGAGGGCGAAGGCGACCGTCTCGTCGGTGACGAGGTGGGCGCCCAGGAAGCGGCTCACCCGGCTCGTGCCGATGATCTCGGCGACGGCCAGGCTGAAGGCCGCCGTACGGGTGTTCAGGAGGAGCCCGGTGGCCGCCGCGGCCAGCGGGCCGCCCCCGGCGATCAGGATGCCGACCGCGCTGAACTGGGCCGACCCGGCGTACACCACGAGCGACATCAGCACCGGCACCCATACCGGCAGCCCGCCGGCCACGGAGACGGCGCCGAAGGAGACGCCGACGATGCCGCTGGCCAGCCAGACGAGTGAACTGTCCCGGACGAGGGAACGGTCGCCGGATGTTCGGAGTGTTCGGAGAAGCGAACGCATGTTTCCTACAATGAACAGCAGAACACCTGTCCGTCAAGGCGAACGATCGTACCGATGGAGCGAACGACATGGCCGATGCACCCGGGGCCCCCGCGCGACTCCCGATGGAGTGGATCGCCGCCTCCCTCAAACGCGAGCGCGCCCGCGTCGGCCTGTCCCTGTCCGAGCTGGCCAAGCGCGCCGGAATCGCGAAGTCCACGCTCTCCCAGCTGGAGGCGGCGAGCGGGAACCCGAGCATGGAGACGATCTGGGCGCTCGCGGTGGCGCTCGGGGTGCCGTTCAGTGCGCTGGTGGAGCCGCCCGTGCCCGCCGTACAGGTGATCCGGGCCGGCGCGGGCCCCGCGGTCCACTCCGATCAGTCCAGCTATCTGGCCTCGCTGCTGTCCGCGTGCCCGCCGGGCGCGCGCCGGGACATTTACTACGTGTGGCTGGAGCCGGGGACCGTCCGGGATTCCGAGCCGCACATTCCGGGGACCACCGAGCACATCGTGGTCACGGAGGGGAAAGTGAAGGCCGGGCCGCGCGGGGAAGGCGTGGAGCTGGGGCCCGGGGACTACATGTCGTACCGGGGGGACGTTCCGCATACGTACGAGGCGCTCACCACCGGAACGAAGTTCGTTCTGATCATGCAGCATATGTGAACGCGAATTGAACAGAAAAAGGCAGGAGCCCCGTCGCCGTACGGCGTGGGGCTCCTTGGGTACTGCTCTCAGGTTCTGCGATCAGGCAGAGATCAGACGGGGGTGACGTTCTCCGCCTGCGGACCCTTCGGGCCCTGCGTCACGTCAAAGCTCACCTGCTGGTTCTCCTCGAGGGAGCGGAAGCCGGAGGCGTTGATCGCGGAGTAGTGAACGAAGACGTCGGGGCCGCCGCCCTCCTGGGCGATGAAGCCAAAGCCCTTTTCGGCGTTGAACCACTTAACGGTTCCGGTAGCCATAAGCCCTCCTTGGGCTCAAAAGGGTTGCCCTGCTCCAGAACCTGCAAGTGCGAAACGGTGCTGCACAACGCATCTGTCTGAAAACGACGAGAGCCCGCGGTTACATGCTCCGCAGGCTCTGTACTGCAAGGGAAACCAAACTGCAACTTGCGGCGAGCCTAGCATGCAGGCAGCCGAAAGCAATAGAGGTCAAGATCACTTCACCCGGATGTTTGAACGTCAGGGTGGGCCGCTTGACGGTGGGGTCGGTCCCAGCACCGTACCCCACGGGGTCTAGTCTCGCGATGTGGACAATTCTCGCACCCGGCCGCGCGTGGGCCACATCCAGTTCCTGAACTGCCTGCCCCTGTACTGGGGGCTCGCGAGAACCGGCACGCTCCTCGACTTCGAACTCACGAAGGACACCCCGGAGAAGCTCAGCGAGGGGCTGGTACGCGGCGACCTCGACATCGGGCCCATCACCCTCGTCGAGTTCCTCAAGAACGCCGACGATCTGGTCGCCTTCCCGGACATCGCCGTCGGCTGCGACGGCCCGGTGATGTCCTGCGTGATCGTGTCGCAGGTCCCCCTCGACCGGCTGGACGGCGCCCGCGTCGCCCTCGGCTCGACCTCGCGCACCTCGGTGCGGCTGGCCCAGCTCCTGCTGGCCGATCGCTACGGCGTCCAGCCCGACTACTACGCCTGCCCGCCCGACCTCAGCCTGATGATGCAGGAGGCGGAGGCCGCCGTACTCATCGGCGACGCGGCCCTGCGCGCCAACCTCATCGACGGCCCGCGCTTCGGCCTGACCGTCCACGACCTGGGCGCGTTGTGGAAGGAGTGGACCGGCCTGCCGTTCGTCTTCGCGGTGTGGGCGGCCCGCCGGGACTACCTGGAGCGCGAGCCGTTCATCACCCGCCGGGTCCACGAGGCCTTCCTCGCCTCCCGCAACCTCTCCCTGGAGGAGGTCGGCAAGGTCGCCGAACAGGCGTCCCGCTGGGAGACCTTCGACGAGGCCGTCCTGGAGGAGTACTTCACCACCCTCGACTTCAGCTTCGGCGCCCCGCAGTTGGAGGCGGTCGCGGAGTTCGCGCGCCGGGTCGGCCCGACGACCGGGTTCCCGGCGGACGTGAAGGTGGATCTGCTCCAGCCCTGGGTTCAGCCGTAGGTATGGATCTGCTTCAGCGGTGGGTGGATCTGCTCCGGCCCCAGTCACTACGCTGCCGGTAGTTCAGGCGTACCGGGGGGAGAGATGCACGCCATGCACCCGCTCGGAGCCGACGAACCGACCGCCGTCGGGCCCTACCGGCTGCTCGGCCGGCTCGGCTCCGGTGGCATGGGCCGGGTCTACCTGGGCCGCAGCGCGGGCGGCCGTACCGTCGCCGTGAAGATCGTGCACCCGCACCTCGCGCTCGACGAGGAGTTCCGGGCCCGGTTCCGGCGCGAGGTGGAGGCGGCCAGCCGGGTCGGCGGTGCCTGGACCGCGCCCGTCCTGGACGCGGACCCGGAGGCCGCGGTGCCCTGGGTCGCCACGGCGTACGCGGCGGGCCCGTCCCTGGCCGCGGCGGTCGCCGACGGCGGCGCGCTGCCGGCCCCTTCGGCACGGGCCCTGGGCGCGGGCCTCGCCGAAGCGCTCACCGCGGTGCACGAACTGGGCCTCGTCCACCGGGACGTCAAGCCGTCCAACGTGCTGCTCACCCTGGACGGCCCCCTCCTCATCGACTTCGGGATCGCCCGGGCCATGGACGGCACGGCGTCCCTGACCTCCACCGGTGTGTCGGTCGGCTCGCCCGGCTACATGTCCCCCGAACAGATCCTCGGCAAGGGCACGACGGGCGCGGCGGACGTCTTCTCTCTCGGCGCGGTGCTCGCCTACGCGGCCACCGGCGAGCCGCCCTTCTCCGGTGACAGCTCGGCCGCGCTGCTCTACAAGGTCGTCCACGAGGAGCCGGAACTCGGCTCGCTCGGCGGAGACCTGCGGGAGGTGGCCGAGGCCTGCCTGGCCAAGGACCCCGCGTCCCGGCCGGCCCCCGCGGAGGTGAGCCGCCGGCTCGCCCCCGTAGGCGCCGCCCGCCTGGTCGCGGGCGGCTGGCTGCCGGGCACCCTGGTGGAACAGGTCAGCCGTCGCGCCGTAGAGCTTCTGAACCTGGAGACGACCGCCGGGCCGGAGCCGGCACCGTCCGGGCCGGTGGAGTTCGCCGGCCCTTCGGTGGACGACGTCAACGGACCCGCGGCAGGCGGGCAGACGCCGGCGCCCGCGTGGGGGCCGGGTGCCGGTGCGCCGGTGTCGACACCGGCGCCGCCCGCTTCCAGTACCGGTGGCAGTGGTTCCGCTTTCCCTTCCGGTGTGGGGGTGTTCGGGCCCGCTCCTGTGATGGGGCCCGCTCCCGTGAAGGCAGCCGGTGGCGCGGCGGACACCGGGCCCGGGGGTGCCGCCTTCGGTGCGCCCACGGTCGTACCCGGTACGCAGGACGCGGTGCCGCCCGGCAGGCTGACCGTCAGCGTGTCCGCGAACTCCGGGCCGGGTGACGGCGGGCGCGGGCGGCGGGTCAGCTGCACGGTGGCGCTGGCGGTCGCCGGGGCGGTGGCCGCCGTCTCCGTGGGGCTCGGGGTGCTGCAACCGTGGTCCGGTGGCGGCACGACCGAGGCCGGCAGTTCCCCCGCCACCAAGGCACCGACCGCGGCCGACAGCGAAGTCCCCTCCGCGTCCACGGATCCGGGCGACGGTGCCGGCGACGGCGCCGGGGATCCCGAGAAGCCCGGCACCATCCCGGCCCGTTACCTCGGCACCTGGGAGGGCGAGGCCACCGGCCTCGGCGGCGCCGTGGCCATGGGCACCTTCCGGGTCACGGTCCACCAGGCGGGCGTGGGCGAGGAGTTGGGCACGATGCGGCAGACCGACCAGCTGGGCGCCGTCTGCACCGACGTCCTCACCCTCAAGAAGGTCACGAAGACCCAGGTCCTGGCCACCGCGGCGGGCGCCAAAGCCAATCACCCCGGCTGCAACCCCACGCCCCACCAGGTCGAGTTGACCCCCGTCGGCGACGATCTGCGCTACACCTCGGACAGTTCGGCCGAAGGCAACCCGGTTTCCCGGATGTCGAAGGTCGGTTAGTGGAGCCGGGGTCGTGGCTCCTCGTCCTCGTCGCCGCGCTGTGGGGCGCCGCGGCGGGCGCGCTGCTGCCCCGCGCCGCGTACCGCTTCGCCGTACCGGCGGACGAGCCGTGGCGGGAGCGGTGCCCGAACGGCCACCCGTTCCGGGGCTGGCTGGGCGCCGCACGTTGCGCCGACTGCCCCATGCCCACTCCCTCCGGGTCCGCCTCCCTCGTCCTCGTCACCGCCCTCGCCTGTGCCGCGCTCGCCGCCGCCACCGGTGTCCGGCCGGAGTTGGCGGTCTGGCTGCTGCTCGCGCCCGTGGGCGTCCTGCTGGCCGCCGTGGACTTCCGGGTGCAGCGGCTGCCGGACCCGCTGACCCTGCCGCTCGCGGCAGCCGTCCTCGCCCTGCTCGGCCCGGCCGCGCTGCTGCCCGCGCACGCCGGGCACTGGTTCACCGCGCTGTACGGCGCCCTCGCGCTCGGCGGCGGCTACTACGTGCTGTACCGCCTCAACCCGGCCGGCATGGGCTTCGGCGATGTGAAACTGGCGCTCGGCACGGGCGCCGCGCTCGGCTGGTACGGCTGGCCGACCGTACTGCTCGGCGCCTTCCTCGGCTTCCTGCTGGGCGCGCTCTACGGCGCCGCCCTCGTGCTCGCCCGGCGGGCTGGGCGCAGGACGGCCATCCCGTTCGGGCCGTTCCTGCTGGCCGGGGCCTTCGCGGGGCTGCTGCTCGGCGCGTCCTCGGCCTGACCGTGGACGGCCGGTATGGCTGGCGTAGGCTGGCTCGGTCCGTCCATAACCCTTGACGAAAGGGACGCCCGGTGTCTGAGAAGGCCGACCTCGCTTCCGTTGATGTCACTGCCGTACTCGACCGAGCCGCGGCGGGCGGACGCATCACCCCGGAGGAGGCGCTCGTCCTCTACCGCGACGCCCCGCTGCACGCGCTGGGCGCCGCCGCCGACGCCGTGCGCCGCCGCCTGTACGCCGGCACCGAGCACATCGCGACGTACATCATCGAGCGCAACATCAACTACACGAACGTGTGTGTCACGGCATGCAAGTTCTGTGCCTTCTACGCGCCGCCGAAGGACAAGGCGAAGGGCTGGACCCGCGACCTCGACGACATCCTGCGCCGCTGCGCGGAGACCGTCGAACTGGGCGGTACCCAGATCATGTTCCAGGGCGGCCACCACCCGGACTACGGCGTCGAGTACTACGAGAAGCACTTCAAGGCCATCAAGGAGGCCTTCCCGCAGCTGGTGATCCACTCGCTGGGCGCCTCCGAGGTCGAGCACATGGCCCGGATCAGCGGGGTGTCGGTCGAGGAGGCCATCACCCGCATCCACGAGGCGGGCCTCGACTCCTTCGCCGGCGCCGGTGCCGAACTGCTGCCCGCCCGCCCGCGCAAGGCCATCGCCCCGCTGAAGGAGAGCGGCGAACGCTGGCTGGAGATCATGGAGATCGCGCACAAGCTGGGCGTGGAGTCCACCTCCACCATGCTCATGGGCACGGGCGAGACCAACGCCGAGCGCATCGAGCACCTGCGGATGATCCGTGACGTGCAGGACCGCACCGGTGGCTTCCGGGCGTTCATCCCGTACACCTACCAGCCCGAGAACAACCACCTGAAGGGCCGTACGCAGGCCACGATCTTCGAGTACCTGCGGATGATCGCGATCGCCCGCCTGTTCCTGGACAACGTCCGGCACATCCAGGGCTCCTGGCTCACCACCGGCAAGGAGGTCGGCCAGCTGTCCCTGCACTACGGCGCGGACGACCTCGGCTCGATCATGCTGGAGGAGAACGTGGTCTCCTCGGCGGGCGCCAAGCACCGCTCCAACCGCCTGGAGATCATCGACCTCATCCGCAAGGCGGGCCGCGTCCCGGCGCAGCGTGCCACGACGTACGAGCACCTCGTCGTGCACGACGACCCGGCGAACGACCCCGCCGACGACCGCGTGGTCTCCCACATCTCCTCCACGGCCATCGAGGGCGGCACGGCCCACCCCGAGCTGAAGCTGCTCGCCTCCAACTAGGCGCACTGTGCTGACACTTCACGTCGCCGAGCGGTCTCCCGAGACGGCGGTTCTGGTCGACGGGGCGTTCGTCGCCGCCGTCGGCCCGTACGAGGAACTGGCCGCCGCCGAGCCCCGGGCCAAGGTGCGGCGCTGGCCCGGCATCCTCACCCCGGGGCTGCTGAACCCGTACGGTCCGGAGCTGTTGGAGGCCACGTACCACCCCGACCCCCGTGAGGCCGACGTCCTGGGCACCGAGCCCATCGGCGGGGAGCGGGCGCGGGAGATCTTCCGCGCCGATCCCGCACGCCTCGGCGCGAGCGCGCGACGCGGGGTGCAGCGGATGCTGGCGCACGGCACGGTGGCGGTGGCCGGGGAGCTGCGGTCGCGGGCCGTGGTCGACGCGGTGCGCAGGGCCGGACTCGCGGTGGGGCAGCGGCCCGACCGCCTCCCGGGTCCGGCGGCGCTGTCCCCGGCCCCGCTGGTCCTGCTGCCGCGGCTCGTCCCGGGCGGGCCGGCCCGCTTCGCCGTGTTCGACGTCGCGGACCGCGCCGAACTGGTCCGCCGCGGCGCCGGGACCTGTGTGGCGACCGTGATCGGCGGGCGGTTGGTGTACCGGGGCCGCTGAGCCGCGCGCGGTCCCCTGAACCCGGGCTGCAACAATGAGCGGGTGACCCGCGCTTCCCTGAACAAGCAGCCGCACGAAGTCGCCTCGATGTTCGACGACGTGGCGGAACGGTACGACCTGACCAACGACGTGCTCTCGCTCGGCCAGGACCGGATCTGGCGCAAGGAGGTGGCGAAGGCGGTCGACGCGCGCCCCGCGCAGAAGGTCCTCGACCTCGCGGCCGGTACGGCCACGTCCTCGCTGCCGTTCGCGCAGGCCGGCGCCTACGTCGTCCCCTGCGACTTCTCCCTCGGGATGCTCCGCGTCGGCAAGAGGAAGAACACCTGGCTGCCGTTCACGGCGGGCGACGCGACCCGGCTGCCGTTCAAGGACGACACCTTCGACGCCGTCACGATCTCCTTCGGCCTGCGCAACGTGCAGGACACGGACGCGGCCCTGCGCGAGATGTACCGGGTGACCCGGCCCGGCGGGCGCGTGGTGATCTGCGAGTTCTCGCACCCGACCTGGGCGCCCTTCCGGACCGTCTACACCGAGTACCTGATGCGGGCGCTGCCGCCGGTCGCGCGCGCGGTGTCCTCGAACCCGGACGCGTACGTCTACCTCGCCGAGTCCATCCGTGCCTGGCCCGACCAGCCCGCCCTCGCCGAACGGCTGCAGAAGGCGGGCTGGTCGAAGGTGGCCTGGCGCAACCTCACCGGGGGTGTGGTCGCGCTGCACCGGGGCTTCAAGGAGAGCTGAACCCCGCCACGGCGTACGGGTCGCCGGGCTCGTCCAGTTCCCGTTGCAGTCCACCCGAGGGCGGCCGTGGGATGCGCGGCTCGCGCACGCCTCCGCCGCCCTCGCCCTCACCGAAGTCGAACCACACGTACACCATCGACTCCCGCGGCACCTCGGCGCCGGGCTGCGGATACTGGCGTACGACATGGTCGACGACGGCGCGTTGGAAGTCCGGCCGGTCCGGCGCGCTCAGGAACAGGCCCCGCGCCCTTGCCGTTTCGCGTGCGTCCACGGCCATGAGTCCGACCAGCCGCGGAACACGCACTTCGGGTGTTTTGGGTGTTATGTGCACAGATGTCACCCCCAGCGGTACTGGCAGGGTAACTCCGGTGCGCACCACCCGGAAGGACTCGGTGTCTTTCTGTAACAGATCGCTACTCTGCGTGACTTGAGGGTGCCTCGAGGACTGGTCGAGTGCGAGCTGGTCGTGCGCGCTAGCCGAGTGCGAGGCGGAAGCAGCGCGTCGGCTCGTTCAGGGCGGGGTGGGTGTACGTCTCTGCGGGCTCCATGCCGAGCCGCCGGGTCACCGCGACCGCCCGTTCGTTGACCGGTCGGACCATCGCCACCACGCCCGGCACGCCCGCCGCCCGCACCCGCTCCAGGGTCTCCCGCGCGGCTGCCGTGACGTACCCCTTGCCCCAGTGCGCTCGACCGAGCCTCCAGCCGACCTCGACCTCCCCTACAGGGCCCCAGTCCGGTCGCCAGGGCTGGGCGCCGGTGAAACCGATCACCTCGCCGGACTCGTCCAGCATTGTCCACAGACAGAAACCGTGCTCCGCGTCGTGCCGCCGCTGGCGCGCGGTGAGTTCCTCGTAGTCGGCCAGCGCCGCCCGCTTGCCGCCGTAGAACTCCATGACCTCGGGGTCATCGAACAACCGGTGCCAGGCGACCGCGTCCTCGTGAGTGGGAACGCGCAGACGTACCGCGGGGAGAGGTCGGTTCACGGATGACAGCCCTTCAGCCGGGTGATCAATTCTGCTGAATAGACTGCCCATGTCCAGTGCCGGTCGGCACGCAGTTTTCGAACCTTGGGGAGATCCCGCCGTGACCGAGCCCCTCTCCGAACACACCGCCGACGTGATCGTCGTGGGCGCGGGGCCAGCCGGCTCCACGACCGCGTACCACCTTGCCAGGTCCGGACTCGACGTCCTCCTGCTGGAGAAGACCGAGTTCCCGAGGGAGAAGGTCTGCGGCGACGGCCTCACCCCGCGCGCGGTCAAGCAGCTCGTCGCGATGGGCATCGACGTCTCGGAAGAGGCCGGCTGGCTGCGCAACAAGGGCCTGCGCATCATCGGCGGCGGCCACCGTATCCAGCTCGACTGGCCGGAACTCGCCTCCTTCCCGGACTACGGGCTCGTCCGCAAGCGCGACGACTTCGACGAGCAGCTCGCCCGCCAGGCCCAGAAGGCCGGAGCGCGCCTGTACGAGCGCTGCAACGTGAGCGAGCCGATCATCGACGACCGCACCGGACGCATCACCGGTGTGACCGCCAAGCTCGGCGAGGAGAAGCGCGAGGCCACCTTCCGCGCGCCGCTCGTCGTCGCCGCCGACGGCAACTCCACCCGCCTGTCCCTCGCGATGGGCCTGCACCGCCGCGAGGACCGCCCCATGGGCGTCGCGGTGCGCACGTACTTCACCTCGCCCCGCCACGAGGACGACTACCTGGAGGCCTGGCTGGAGCTGTGGGACCGCCGCGGCCCCCAGGACCGGCTGCTGCCCGGCTACGGCTGGATCTTCGGCATGGGCGACGGCACCTCGAACGTGGGCCTGGGCATCCTCAACTCCTCCTCCGCCTTCCGGGAGCTGGACTGGCGCGAGGTGCTGAAGGCCTGGTGCGCCTCCATGCCCGAGGACTGGGGCTACACCCCGGAGAACATGACCGGCCCGATCCGCGGCGCCGCCCTGCCCATGGCCTTCAACCGCCAGCCGCACTACACCAAGGGCCTGCTGCTCGTCGGCGACGCCGGCGGTCTGGTGAACCCCTTCAACGGCGAGGGCATCGCCTACGCCATGGAGTCCGGCCAGATCGCCGCCGACGTCATCGTCCAGGCCCACGCGCGGTCCACGCCCGCCGGGCGCGAGATCGCCCTCCAGCGCTACCCGCGCGTCCTCAAGGACACCTACGGCGGCTACTACACGCTCGGCCGCGCCTTCGTGAAGATCATCGGCAACCCGAAGATCATGCAGATCGCCACGCAGCGCGGCCTCTCGCACCCGGTGCTGATGAAGTTCGTCCAAAAGCTCCTCGCGAACCTCACCGACCCCACGGGCGGCGACGCGATGGACCGCATCGTCAACGCCCTGAGCAAGGCGGCCCCGAAGGCCTGAGCGCCCCCTGGAGCCGCCTCAGGGCCCTCAGGGGCTTCAGGGGCTCAACTCCCCGGCCTTGGCGGTCCGGCGGGCGTACACCTCGTCCCGCCGGTCCGCCATCTGCCGCAGCGCATCCCTTTTGTCCCGCTTGGAGAGCCGGTCCAGATAGACGTGACCCCGGGTGTGGTCGGTCTCGTGGGCGAGGCAGCGGGCGAAGTACCCCGTGCCCTCGATGAGCAGTGGGTTGCCGTCCTTGTCCTGGCCGCGCACGACGGCCCGGTCCGGCCGTGGTACGGCCATCACGGCACCCGGCACGGACAGGCAGCCCTCGTCCTCGTCCAGCAGCCGCCGTCCGCTCAGTGGCGTTTCGAGCACCGGATTGACGATGTGCCCGACATGCCGGATTCCGTCGTCATCGGGGCAGTCGTACACGAACAGGCGCAGATCGACCCCGACTTGGTTCGCCGCCAGTCCCGCCCCTTCGGCGACATACATGGTGAGGAACATGTCGTCGATGAGCGCGGCGAGGTCGGGCCCGAACTCGGTGACGTCCCGGCACCGCTTGTGCAGCACTTCCTCACCGACCTCGGTGATACGGCGCACCGCACCGCGCCCGGACTCGGGGGCGTAGCGGGGGTGGTAGTCGGCCGGGTTTCCCTGGACGAACACGCGTGGCATCGCGCGGTCTCCTTCACTCGTGGACGGACCGCCAGGCGGCGGCCCGTCCGCAGCATGTCAGGAGACGCGGAAGGGCCGCTGCCCCCGAGCGGCTGCGGCCCTACGCGCGTGAGTGGCGTGCTGTGTGCTCAGAGCACCCGCACGGCGCCGGTCGGCGGGTCGTACGACAGCGGCTTCTCCACGATGCCCGTGGAGGGGTTCTGCGCGCCGACGAACATGCCGTCACCGGCGTAGATCGCCACGTGGTAGGCGCTGCCCGCGCTGCCCCAGTAGAGGATGTCGCCCGGCTGCAGGTTGCTCAGCGAGACCTGGGTGCCCTGGGTCGACTGGTCCTGGGAGACGCGCGGCAGGCTGACGCCGACCTGCTTGAAGGCGGCCTGCACGAGGCTGGAGCAGTCCCACGCGTTGGGGCCGGAGGCACCGAGGACGTAGCTCTTGCCGATCTGCGCCTTGGCGAAGGCGAGAACCGCCGCGGCCGAACCGGTGGCCGTGGACGTGCTGGTGCTCGTGCTGGAGCCGGTGCTCGCCGTGGTGGAGAGCGTCGTCCGCTCCGCGTTGCGGGACGCGCGGGCGGCGGCCTCCCGGCGGGCGGCCTCCTCGGCCTTCTTCTTGGCCTCCGCCGCCTTCTGCTTCGCCTCCGCAAGGTCCGCCTTGGCCTGCTTCGCGGCGTGCGCGGCGGCCGTGTCACGCTCGGCCTGAAGCTCGTAGTTCGCGGCGACCTGCTGCGTGGCGTCCGCGGACTGGGCGACCTGAGCGGACAGGTCGGCCGTCAGGGTGGGCAGTTCGAGGGTCTGCGTCACCGGCTCGGAGGCGTTCGCCGAGCCGGACGCCCCGGCGACTGCCAGGGTGCTGAGGACGCCACCGGCAACTCCGGCCCGCATCGCGACGGTGGACGCGCTGCGGCGGGGCTTCCGGTGGCTGCGTATGTGAGCGGTGTGGGACATGGGAACAACCGGTACCAGGGGCTCCTTCATATCTTCAAGAAACGTGTCCTGCGCCACAGTTGCTCAATCGAGACCCAGAATCCCGGGCACGTCACTCTTTATTGACGCCGTAACGGACATTGTGGACGACGGTGATCAAGCCTTTGATCACGGTCTTTGATCATTACGTCCGAATTGCCCTCCGCCTACCACTGGTTGCGGTCGATGGCCAAGCCCGGTTCTCGGAGGCCTCTTGTCGATGTGGCGGAGGTCACGGAACGGTCACCGGAGGGGCCGCGTCCCGCGCGGGCGGGAGTTCGTGAACGCGTGCACGCATCCAGGCGCCGTCCACATTGCGCCCCACACCTCCCCCTGATGTGTGAACGGCCTCCCGTATCAAGAGGTGGCGTCCAGCACCAATTTGCATGCAGCGGAACTCTCTTGATATTGAGACGCCCCTTCTGGCCTGGAGTGACGGGCGAGAATGTCACTTCTGGTGATCAGCTGAACGCTTCGCGTATGAAGATCACCCATCATCCGACTTCATGATCCTTCGTCAGGTGGTGGAGATCACAAAGCTTGTGGAATACCCCGTGTCGCAGATCACAGAGTGGCGGGCATAAGATGCGAGGCAGTTGGGCTTGTGACCTGCTTCACATGTTCTCGATCTTCGCCCGGGACGAGCGGGGTTCGGGGGACCGGTGAGGCGGATGTGAGCCCAGTGCAACCGCCAGCAGTCAGCGCCGACTGAGAGGAGCGAGGAGCGGTGAACGCGTATGCGCCCATCCTCGTACTGGGAGCCCTCGGGGCAGGCTTTGCGATCTTCTCCGTGGTCATGGCCACGCTGATCGGTCCGAAGCGGTACAACCGCGCCAAGCTCGAAGCCTACGAGTGCGGCATCGAGCCGACCCCCACGCCGGCCGGCGGCGGGCGCTTCCCCATCAAGTACTACCTGACGGCGATGCTCTTCATCGTCTTCGACATCGAGATCGTCTTCCTCTACCCCTGGGCCGTCACCTTCGACGCCCTGGGGATCTTTGGGCTCGTGGAGATGCTGCTCTTCGTGCTCACCGTCTTCGTCGCGTACGCGTACGTATGGCGGCGCGGCGGCCTGGAATGGGACTGAGGGGCCTACTGACATGGGACTCGAAGAAAAGCTGCCGAGCGGCTTCCTGCTGACGACCGTCGAGCAGGCCGCGGGCTGGGTGCGCAAGGCGTCCGTCTTCCCCGCCACCTTCGGCCTCGCCTGCTGTGCCATCGAGATGATGACCACCGGTGCGGGGCGGTACGACCTGGCGCGCTTCGGCATGGAGGTCTTCCGCGGCTCACCGCGCCAGGCCGACCTGATGATCGTCGCCGGCCGGGTCAGCCAGAAGATGGCGCCGGTGCTACGGCAGGTCTACGACCAGATGCCCAACCCGAAGTGGGTGATCTCCATGGGTGTCTGTGCGTCCTCGGGCGGCATGTTCAACAACTACGCGATCGTCCAGGGCGTCGACCACATCGTCCCCGTCGACATCTACCTTCCCGGCTGTCCGCCCCGGCCCGAGATGCTGATGGACGCGATCCTCAAGCTCCACCACAAGATCCAGACCTCCAAGCTCGGCGTGAACGCCGAGGAGGCCGCCCGCGAGGCGGAGGAGGCGGCGCTCAAGGCCCTGCCCACGATCGAGATGAAGGGGCTGCTGCGGTGAGCGACGCGAACGGCACCAACGGCGCGAACGGGTCCGCGAACGGGGTCAACCCCGAGAAGGACCTCTCGGCCTCCAACCTCCCCGGCCAGCGCGGCCGGGGCGGCGAGGAGATCCGCGTCCAGCGCGGCATGTTCGGCGCCGACAACGGCGGCGACACCTCCGGCTACGGCGGCCTGGTCCGCTCGGTCCGACTTCCGGGACCGGCGGCCCGTCCCTACGGCGGCTGGTTCGACGAGGTCGCCGACGAACTCGAGGGCGCGCTGGAGGAACAGGGTCTGCTCCCCGGCAACGCCATCGAGAAGGTGGTCGTCGACCGCGGCGAGATCACCTTCCACATCGAACGCGAGCACCTCGCCCGCGTCGCCCGCACCCTGCGCGACGACCCCGCCCTGCGCTTCGAACTGTGCACCGGCGTCAGCGGCGTCCACTACCCGCAGGACAAGGGCCGCGAGCTGCACGCCGTCTACCACCTGCGCTCGATCACCCACAACCGGCTGATCCGCCTCGAAGTCAGCGCCCCCGACGCCGACCCGCACATCCCGTCGCTGGTCCCCGTCTATCCGACCAACGACTGGCACGAGCGCGAGACCTACGACTTCTTCGGAATCGTCTTCGACGGTCACCCGGCCCTGACGCGGATCATGATGCCGGACGACTGGCAGGGCCATCCGCAGCGCAAGGACTACCCCCTCGGCGGCATCCCCGTCGAGTACAAGGGCGCCCAGATCCCGGCTCCGGACCAGCGGAGGTCGTACTCGTGAGCACGCAGTCAGCATCCGACGCGTCGGCCGCCTCGGCGCGCGAGACCACCGAGGGCACCGTATATACGGTCACCGGTGGCGACTGGGACGAGATCGTCCAGTCCGCGGCCCGCGCCGACGACGAGCGCATCGTCGTCAACATGGGTCCCCAGCACCCCTCCACCCACGGGGTGCTCCGCCTGATCCTGGAGATCGAGGGCGAGACCGTCACCGAGGCCCGCTGCGGCATCGGCTACCTCCACACCGGCATCGAGAAGAACCTCGAGTTCCGCACGTGGACGCAGGGCACCACGTTCGTGACGCGCATGGACTACCTGACGTCCTTCTTCAACGAGACCGCCTACTGTCTCGCCGTCGAGAAGCTGCTCGGCATCGAGGACCAGATCACCGAGCGCGCCAAGATCATCCGGGTGCTCCTGATGGAGCTGAACCGGCTCTCCTCCCACCTGGTGTGCATCGCCACCGGCGGCATGGAACTGGGCGCCACCACGATCATGATCTACGGATTCCGTGATCGTGAAATGATTCTCGACCTCTACGAGCTGATCACGGGCCTGCGGATGAACCACGCGTACATCCGCCCCGGCGGACTCGCCCAGGACCTGCCGCCCGGCGCGGTGGACCAGATCCGCGAGTTCGTGAAGAAGATGAAGAAGAACCTCCCGGAGTACGACAAGCTCGCCACCGGGAACCCCATCTTCAAGGCCCGCATGCAGGACATCGGCTACCTCGACCTGGCCGGCTGCATGGCCCTCGGCGCCACCGGACCGATCCTGCGCGCCACCGGCCTGCCGCACGACCTGCGCAAGACCCAGCCGTACTGCGACTACGAGACGTACGACTTCGAGATCCCGACCGCCGACACCTGCGACGCCTACGGCCGCTTCCTCATCCGCGTGGAGGAGATGCGCCAGTCGCTCGGGATCGTCGAGCAGTGCCTGGACCGGCTCCAGCCCGGCCCGGTCATGGTCCCCGACAAGAAGATCGCCTGGCCCGCCCAGCTCGCCCTGGGACCCGACGGGCTCGGCAACTCCCTCGACCACATCAAGAAGATCATGGGCACCTCCATGGAGGCCCTGATCCACCACTTCAAGCTGGTCACCGAGGGCTTCCGCGTCCCGCCGGGACAGGCGTACGCGGCCGTCGAGTCGCCCAAGGGCGAACTCGGGGTGCACGCCGTCTCCGACGGAGGCACCCGCCCCTACCGGGTCCACTTCCGTGACCCGTCCTTCACCAACCTGCAGGCCATGGCGGCGATGTGCGAGGGCGGCCAGGTCGCCGACGTGATCGTCGCCGTCGCGTCCATCGACCCCGTGATGGGAGGCGTCGACCGGTGACCACCAGTTCCTCGGAGCGGGGCGTCAGCCTGGGTATGCCCGAACTGCCCGCGCCGGCCTACCCGGACGACGTCCGGGCCCGGCTGGAGGCCGACGCGCGCGAGGTGATCGCGCGCTACCCGGACTCCCGGTCCGCCCTGCTGCCGCTGCTCCACCTCGTGCAGTCGGAGGAGGGCCATGTCACGCGCACCGGGATGCGGTTCTGCGCGGACATGCTCGGCCTGACGACGGCAGAGGTCACCGCCGTCGCCACCTTCTACACCATGTACCGGCGGGGGCCGTCCGGCGACTACCAGGTCGGGGTCTGCACCAACACGCTGTGCGCGGTGATGGGCGGCGACGCGATCTTCGAGACCCTCCAGGAGCACCTGGGCATCGGCAACGGTGAGACCACCGACGACGGCAAGGTCACCCTGGAGCACATCGAGTGCAACGCGGCCTGCGACTTCGCGCCGGTCGTGATGGTCAACTGGGAGTTCTTCGACAACCAGACCCCCGCGAGCGCCACGCGCCTGGTGGACGACCTGCGCGCGGGGCACCCCGTCGAGCCGACGCGCGGAGCGCGGCTGTGCACCTTCAAGGAGACCGCCCGGATCCTGGCGGGCTTCCCCGACGAGCGGCCAGGGGCCGTCGAGGAGAGCGGCAGCGCGGGCCCCGCCTCGCTGGTGGGCCTCCGCCTGGCAAGGGGAGAGGCCGCACCCGCGCGCGTGGTCCACCCGCGTGCCCAGGAACCCCAGGACGCGCCGCACGCCGGCCAGGCCGAGGAGGAGGGGGAGTGATGACCGTGGTACCCGAAGTCAAGGACACCAGCCCCGAGAAGCTGCTCGCACCCGTGCTGTCGGCCTTCTGGGACGAGGACCGGTCCTGGACTCTGGACGTCTACCGGAGGCACGAGGGGTACGAGGGGCTCCGCAAGGCGCTCGCCATGTCACCGGACGACGTGATCGCGTACGTCAAGGAGTCCGGACTGCGCGGGCGCGGCGGCGCGGGATTTCCGACCGGGATGAAGTGGCAGTTCATTCCGCAGGGTGATGGGAAACCGCACTATCTAGTTGTCAACGCCGACGAATCGGAGCCCGGGACCTGCAAGGACATCCCGCTCCTCTTCGCGAACCCGCACAGCCTCATCGAGGGCATCGTCATCGCGTGTTACGCCATCAGGTCGTCTCATGCCTTCATCTATCTGCGTGGTGAAGTCGTCCCCGTTCTGCGGCGGTTGCACGAGGCCGTGCGCGAGGCCTACGCGGCGGGCTACCTCGGCGAGAACATCCTGGGCAGCGGACTCGACCTCCACCTCACCGTGCACGCCGGCGCCGGCGCGTACATCTGCGGTGAGGAGACCGCGCTGCTCGACTCGCTCGAAGGCCGCCGTGGTCAACCGCGGCTGCGTCCTCCTTTCCCTGCTGTCGAAGGGCTCTACGCCTGCCCGACTGTTGTGAACAACGTCGAGTCGATCGCGTCGGTTCCCGCGATCCTCCAAAACGGGAAAGAATGGTTCAGGTCGATGGGCAGCGAGAAGTCGCCCGGCTTCACGCTCTACTCGCTCAGCGGCCACGTCGCGAGCCCCGGCCAGTACGAGGCCCCGCTCGGCATCACGCTGCGCCAGCTCCTCGACATGAGCGGCGGCATGCGGCCCGGCCACCGCCTCAAGTTCTGGACGCCGGGCGGCTCCTCGACCCCGATGTTCACCGACGAGCACCTCGACGTGCCCCTCGACTACGAGGGAGTGGGGGCCGCGGGTTCGATGCTCGGCACCAAGGCCCTGCAGTGCTTCGACGAGACGACCTGCGTGGTGCGGGCGGTGACCCGCTGGACCGAGTTCTACGCCCACGAGTCCTGCGGCAAGTGCACGCCCTGCCGCGAAGGGACGTACTGGCTGGTGCAGTTGCTGCGGGACATCGAGGCCGGCAAGGGCGTGATGAGCGACCTCGACAAGCTGAACGACATCGCCGACAACATCAACGGCAAGTCGTTCTGCGCCCTCGGCGACGGCGCCGCGTCCCCGATCTTCTCCTCGCTCAAGTACTTCCGCGAGGAGTACGAGCAGCACATCACGGGCCGGGGCTGCCCCTTCGACCCGGCCAAGTCGACGGCCTGGGCGGACCGCCCGGAGGTGAACGCATGACCGTGACCACCAGCGCCCCCGCCGGAGGGGGAGAGGCGGCGGTCCCGCCGGAGGACCTCGTCACGCTGACGATCGACGGCATCGAGATCAGCGTGCCCAAGGGCACCCTGGTCATCCGGGCCGCCGAGCAGCTCGGCATCGAGATCCCGCGCTTCTGCGACCACCCGCTGCTGTCCCCGGCCGGCGCCTGCCGCCAGTGCATCGTCGAGGTCGAGGGCCAGCGCAAGCCCATGGCCTCGTGCACCATCACCTGCACCGACGGCATGGTCGTCAAGACCCAGCTCACCTCGCCGGTCGCCGAGAAGGCCCAGCAAGGGGTGATGGAGCTGCTGCTCATCAACCACCCGCTGGACTGCCCGGTCTGCGACAAGGGCGGCGAGTGCCCGCTGCAGAACCAGTCGATGTCGCACGGCAGCGCCGAGTCCCGCTTCGAGGGCAGGAAGCGGACGTACGAGAAGCCCGTGGCGATCTCCACGCAGGTGCTGCTCGACCGGGAGCGGTGCGTGCTGTGCGCCCGCTGCACCCGCTTCTCCAACGAGATCGCGGGCGACCCGATGATCGAGCTGCTGGAGCGGGGCGCGCTGCAGCAGGTCGGCACCGGTGAGGGCGACCCGTTCGAGTCGTACTTCTCCGGCAACACCATCCAGATCTGCCCGGTCGGTGCGCTGACCTCGGCGGCCTATCGCTTCCGTTCCCGTCCCTTCGACCTCGTCTCCTCGCCCTCCGTGTGCGAGCACTGCTCCGGCGGCTGCGCCACCCGCACCGACCACCGGCGCGGCAAGGTCATGCGGCGGCTCGCCGCCAACGACCCCGAGGTCAACGAGGAGTGGATCTGCGACAAGGGACGCTTCGCGTTCCGCTACGCGCAGCTGAGGGACCGCCTCGACACCCCGCTGGTCCGCAACGCCGAGGGCGTCCTGGAGCCCGCCTCCTGGCCGGAGGCGCTTCAGGCGGCGGCGCGCGGACTGGCCGCCGCCCGCTCCCGGGCCGGTGTCCTCATCGGCGGCCGGCTGACCGTCGAGGACGCCTACGCCTACAGCAAGTTCGCGCGCGTGGCCCTCGACACCAACGACATCGACTTCCGCGCGCGCGTGCACAGTGGCGAGGAGGCCGACTTCCTGGCGGCCAGGGTGGCGGGCCGCGGCCGTGACCTAGACGGTACGGGCGTCACGTACACCTCCCTGGAGAAGGCGCCCGCCGTCCTGCTCGTCGGCTTCGAGTCGGAGGAGGAGGCGCCCGGCGTCTTCCTGCGGCTGCGCAAGGCCTGGCGGCGGCACAAGCAGCAGGTGTTCGCGCTGGCCACGCACGCCACCCGGGGCCTGGAAAAGGCGGGCGGCACGCTGCTGCCGACCGCCCCCGGCACCGAGACCGAGTGGCTGGACGCCCTGGCGAGCGGCGTCGGCCTGGAGGAGCCGGGCACCAAGGCCGCCGAGGCGCTGCGCACCGAGGGCGCGGTGATCGTCGTGGGCGAGCGGCTCGCCACGGTCGCCGGCGGCCTCACCGCCGCCGTCCGCGCGGCCACCGCGACCGGCGCCCGGCTGGTGTGGATCCCGCGGCGCGCCGGAGAGCGCGGCGCGATCGAGACGGGCGCGCTGCCCTCGCTGCTGCCGGGCGGCCGTCCGGCCACCGACCCGCGCGCGCGGGAGGAGGTCGCCGCCGCCTGGGGGCTCGCCGAACTGCCGCTGCGCTACGGCCGCGACACCCACCACATCGTCGAGGCCGCGGCCACCGGAGAGCTGTCCGCCCTCGTGGTCGCGGGCGTGGAGGTCGCCGACCTGCCCGACCCGGCACGCGCGCGTAAGGCCCTCGAGAGCGTCGGCTTCCTGGTGTCGCTGGAGCTGCGGCCCAGCGAGGTCACCGAGCACGCGGACGTCGTCCTGCCGGTGGCCGCGGTCGCCGAGAAGGCGGGCACCTTCCTCAACTGGGAAGGCAGGGTGCGCTTCTTCGAGGCCGCCCTCAAGCCCGAGCAGATGACCCGCCGCCTCGCCCCGAGCGACGGGCGCGTGCTGCAGATGCTGGCCGACGCCATGGACGTCCACCTGGGCCTGCCGGATCTGCGCACCACGCGCGCGGAGATCGACCGGCTCGGCTCCTGGGACGGGCAGCGGGCCGCCGGGCCCATGGAGTCCGCGGGCGTGCTGCCGCGGCCGGCCGCCGGCGAGGCCGTGCTCGCCGGGCACCGGCTGCTGCTCGACCGGGGCCTCCTCCAGGAGGGCGACGAGGCGCTCGCCGGAACCCGGCACGCCGCACGCGCGCGCGTGTCGTCCGCGACGGCCGCCGAGGCCGGCGTCGAGGACGGCGGCCTCCTCGCCGTCACCGGATCCGCCGGCACGGTCGAACTCCCGCTCCAGATCACCGAGATGCCCGACCGGGTGGTGTGGCTCCCGCTGAACTCCCTCGGCCGGGGCGTCGCCTCCGACACCGGGGCACAGCCCGGTTCCCTCGTCCGTATCGGCCCGGCGGCAGTCGCCGATGAGGCCCCCAAGGAGGTGGAGGCATGAGCCCGTACCTCGCCGCTGAAGACCTCTCGATGTTCGGCCACGACCCCTGGTGGCTGGTCGTCGTCAAGGCCGTCTTCTGCTTCGCCTTCCTGATGGTGACCGTGCTGTTCTCCATCGTCTGGGAGCGCAAGGTCGTCGCCTGGATGCAGCTGCGCATCGGCCCCAACCGGCACGGCCCCTGGGGCATGCTCCAGTCGCTCGCCGACGGCGTGAAGCTGATGCTCAAGGAAGACGTCATCGTCAAGCGCGCGGACAAGGTGGTCTACATCCTCGCGCCGATCGTCGCGGCCATCCCGGCCTTCATGGCGATCGCGGTGATCCCCTTCGGCCCGGCCGGCAACGAGATCTCGATCTTCGGCCACCGCACCACGATGCAGCTCACCGACCTGCCGATCGCGATGCTCTACATCCTCGCGGTCGCCTCCGTGGGCATCTACGGCATCGTGCTGGCGGGTTGGAGTTCCGGATCGACGTACCCGCTGCTGGGCGGCCTGCGGTCCTGCGCGCAGATGATCTCGTACGAGATCGCCATGGGCGCCGCGTTCGCCTCCGTGTTCCTCTACTCGGGGTCGATGTCGACGTCCAGGATCGTCGAACAGCAGCACGACCGCTGGTACATCCTGCTGCTGCCGGTCTCGTTCATCCTCTACATCGTCACGATGGTCGGTGAGACCAACCGCGCCCCCTTCGACATGCCGGAGTCCGAGGGCGACCTGGTCGGCGGCTTCAACACCGAGTACTCGTCCATCAAGTTCGCGCTGTTCATGCTCGCCGAGTACGTGAACATGGTGACGGTCTCGGCCGTGTCGACCACCCTGTTCCTCGGTGGCTGGCGTGCCCCCTGGCCGATCAGCGGCTTCTGGGAGGGCGCGAACCACGGCTGGTGGCCGCTGCTCTGGTTCGTCATCAAGGTCCAGCTGCTGCTGTTCTTCTTCATCTGGCTGCGCGGCACGCTCCCTCGTGTCCGCTACGACCAGCTGATGAAGCTCGGCTGGAAGGTCCTCATCCCGGTCTCCGTGACCTGGCTGATGCTCGTCGCGACCGTACGGGCCCTGCGCAACGAGAACTACGACTTCGCCGACATCGCCCTCTACGTCGGCGGCGGTGTCCTCGCCCTGCTGCTGATCTCCCTCGTCGCCGACATGTTCCGCGAGAAGGCGAAGCCGGCCGAGCAGCCCGCCGCGTTCGACCCGATGGCGGGCGGATTCCCCGTGCCGCCGCTGCCCGGGCAGGAGCTGCCGCCGGTGCCCAGGCGCCGCCCCCGCCAGGAGCGCGAGCTGATTGTCAGTGGCGGGTCGGACACTGTCAGTGACGGATCTTCGGATGGAAAGGAGGCGTCCGATGGCTGAGGAGCCCAAGGACACCACGCCGGGTTTCCAGAACCCCGTGGCCGGCTTCGGCGTGACCTTCAAGGCCATGTTCAAGAAGCGGCTGACCGAGCAGTACCCGGAGCAGCAGAAGACCACGGCTCCGCGGTTCCATGGACGGCACCAGCTCAACCGCCATCCGGACGGCCTGGAGAAGTGCGTCGGCTGCGAGCTGTGCGCCTGGGCCTGCCCCGCCGACGCCATCTACGTGGAGGGCGCCGACAACACCGACGAGGAGCGCTACTCGCCCGGTGAACGGTACGGCCGCGTCTACCAGATCAACTACGCCCGCTGCATCCTGTGCGGGCTGTGCATCGAGGCGTGCCCCACGCGCGCGCTGACGATGACCAACGAGTTCGAACTGGCCGACTCCAGCCGCGCGAACCTCATCTACACCAAGGAGCAGCTGCTCGCCGGCCTCGAAGAGGGCATGGTCGACACTCCCCACGCGATCTTCCCGGGGACCGACGAACAGGACTACTACCGGGGGCTGGTGGTGCAGGCCGCGCCCGGCACGGTCCGCCAGGTCGCCGTGTCCAAGGGAGAGCGGCCCGAGGACCAGGAGGTGGAGGCATGAGCCAGCTCGCCGCCTACACCACCTCCACCGGCGAGGCCTTCCAGTTCTGGGTGCTCGGCACGGTCGCGGTGCTCGGCGCCCTGTGCACCGTCTTCATGAGGAAGGCCGTGCACAGCGCGCTCTGCCTCGCCGGGACCATGATCGTCCTGGCGGTGTTCTACCTCGCCAACGGCGCCTACTTCCTGGGGATCGTGCAGATCGTCGTCTACACCGGCGCGATCATGATGCTGTTCCTCTTCGTGGTGATGCTCGTCGGCGTGACGGCCGCGGACTCGCTGAAGGAGACCATCAAGGGCCAGCGCTGGCTGGCCCTCGTGTGCGGGGTCGGCTTCGGCGTCCTGCTGTTCGCCGGTATCGGCAACGCCTCCCTGAAGGAGTTCGACGGCACCGGCCAGGCGAACGCGAACGGCAACGTGGAGGGCCTCGCGTCCCTCATCTTCACCAAGTACGTCTTCGCCTTCGAAATCACCGGCGCCCTGCTGATCACGGCCGCCGTCGGCGCCATGGTGCTCACCCACCGCGAGCGCACCGAGCGCGCGAAGACCCAGCGCGAGCTGTCCGAGCAGCGCATCCGCGAGGGCAGGCACCTTCCGCCGCTGCCCGCCCCCGGCGTCTACGCCCGGCACAACGCGGTGGACATCGCGGGCCTGCTCCCCGACGGCACCCCGTCCGAGCTGACCGTCAGCAAGACGCTGCGCGAGCGCGGCCAGATCCGTGACGTGTCGACGGAGGCCCTCAACGACCTGCGGGCCCTGGAACAGCGCGCCGAGGAGCGCCTGGAGCGGACCGCGATCGAGCCGGCGACGTTCAAGCGGCCCGAGGAGGCGTCGAAGTGAACCCCGTCAACTACCTCTATCTCGCCGCCCTGTTGTTCACCATCGGTGCGACCGGGGTGCTGATCAGGCGCAACGCGATCGTCGTGTTCATGTGCATCGAGCTGATGCTGAACGCCTGCAACCTCGCGTTCGTCACCTTCTCCCGGATGCACGGCAACCTCGACGGCCAGATCATCGCCTTCTTCACGATGGTCGTCGCCGCCGCGGAGGTCGTGGTGGGCCTCGCGATCATCGTGTCGCTGTTCCGTACCCGCCACTCGGCCTCGGTCGACGACGCCAGCCTGATGAAGCTGTAAGGGGTCGGAAGAATCGTGGAGAACCTGATCGCGCTGCTCATCGCGGCGCCCCTGCTCGGAGCGGCCGTCCTCCTGGTCGGCGGCCGGCGCCTCGACGCCGTCGGCCAGTGGATCGGCACGCTCCTGTCGGCCACGTCCTTCGTGTTCGGCGTGATCCTCTTCGCCGACCTGCTCGGCAAGGACGCGGACCACCGGACCCTGATGCAGCACCTGTTCAGCTGGGTCCCGGTGGCCGGCTTCCAGGCGGACGTCACCTTCCGTCTGGACCAGCTGTCGATGACGTTCGTTCTGCTGATCACCGGCGTCGGCTCGCTGATCCACCTCTACTCGGTCGGGTACATGGAGCACGACGAGCGGCGCCGCCGCTTCTTCGGCTACCTGAACCTGTTCCTCGCGGCGATGCTGCTGCTCGTCCTCGCCGACAACTACCTGCTGCTGTACGTCGGCTGGGAGGGCGTCGGCCTCGCCTCGTACCTGCTGATCGGCTTCTGGCAGCACAAGCCCAGCGCCGCCACGGCCGCCAAGAAGGCCTTCCTGGTCAACCGCGTCGGCGACATGGGTCTGTCGATCGCGATCATGCTGATGTTCAGCACCTTCGGCACCTTCGCCTTCGGCCCGGTCCTCAGCCACACCGGTGACACCTCCGAGGGCAAGCTCACCGCGATCGGCCTGATGCTGCTGCTCGCCGCGTGCGGCAAGTCGGCCCAGGTGCCGCTCCAGTCCTGGCTCGGGGACGCCATGGAGGGCCCGACCCCGGTCTCGGCCCTGATCCACGCCGCGACGATGGTGACCGCGGGCGTCTACCTGATCGTCCGCTCCGGGGCCATCTTCAACGCGGCCCCCGACGCCCGGCTGGCCGTCACCGTGGTGGGCGCGGTCACGCTCCTCTTCGGTGCGATCGTCGGTTGCGCGAAGGACGACATCAAGAAGGCGCTGGCCGGCTCGACCATGTCGCAGATCGGCTACATGATCCTGGCGGCCGGCCTCGGCCCCATCGGCTACGTCTTCGCGATCATGCACCTCGTGACGCACGGCTTCTTCAAGGCCGGGCTGTTCCTCGGCGCCGGTTCGGTCATGCACGGCATGAACGACGAGGTCGACATGCGCAGGTACGGCGGCCTCAGGCAGTACATGCCGGTCACCTTCATCACCTTCGGCCTCGGCTACCTCGCCATCATCGGTTTCCCCGGTCTGTCCGGCTTCTTCTCCAAGGACAAGATCATCGAGGCGGCCTTCGCCAGGGGCGGCACCGAGGGCTGGATCCTCGGCGGCGCAGCCCTGCTGGGCGCGGCCATCACCGCCTTCTACATGACGCGCGTGATGCTGATGACGTTCTTCGGGGAGAAGCGCTGGCAGCCCGACGAGCACGGCAACGAACCGCACCCGCACGAGTCGCCCAGGGTCATGACGATCCCGATGATCGTGCTGGCCGTCGGCTCGGTCTTCGGAGGCGCGTTCTTCAGCATCGGAGACCGCTTCGTGCACTGGCTGGAGCCGGTCACCGGTCACAGCGAGGGCGACTCGCCGATCAGCGCCGGCGTCGTCACCGGCGCGACCATGGTCTGCCTGCTCGTCGGCGTCGGCATCGCCTGGGCGCAGTACGGCCGCCGGCCCGTCCCGGTGGTCGCCCCGCGCGGCTCCCTGCTCACCCGCGCCGCCCGGCGCGACCTGCTCCAGGACGACTTCAACCACGTCGTCCTGGTACGCGGCGGCGAGCACCTGACGCGCTCTCTGGTCTACCTCGACCACACCTTGGTCGACGGTGTCGTCAACGGCACGGCGGCCGGCTTCGGCGGCCTGTCCGGGCGGCTGCGCCGGGTCCAGAACGGCTTCGCCCGCTCCTACGCGGTCTCGATGTTCGGCGGCGTGGCCCTCCTGGTCGCCGCGACCCTGCTGATGAGGGCGGTCTGATACCGATGTCCTTTCCTCTGCTGACAGCGACCGCGGCGCTCCCGGCCCTCGGGGCCGTCGCCACGGCGGCCGTGCCGGCCGCGCAGCGCACCGCGGCCAAGTGGCTGGCGCTGCTGGTCTCGCTCGCCACGCTCGCCCTGGCGGTCACCGTCCTGGTCCGCTTCGACCCGGACGGCGCCCGCTACCAGCTCACCGAATCCCACGCCTGGATCAAGGACTTCGGGGTCCGCTACGAGCTGGGCGTGGACGGTATCGCGGTGGCGCTGATCGCGCTGACCGCCGTGCTGATCCCGTTCATCATCCTCGCGGGCTGGCACGACGCCGACCCGCTGGAGACCGGGAGCAAGCGGTGGCGGCCCACCCAGGGCTTCTTCGCCCTGATCCTGGCCGTCGAGGCGATGGTGCTCATCTCCTTCGAGGCCACCGACGTCTTCGTCTTCTACATCTTCTTCGAAGCCATGCTCATCCCGATGTACTTCCTCATCGGCGGCTTCGGGGACCGTGCCCACGAGCACGGCGAGGCGGCTGCGTCCACGCAACGGACGTACGCGGCGGTGAAGTTCCTGCTCTACAACCTGGTCGGCGGCCTGATCATGCTGGCGGCGGTGATCGGCCTCTACGTGGTGGCCGACAGCTTCAGCCTCCAGGAGATCGTGCAGGCCCGCGCGAACGGCTCGCTGCACATGGCGACGAGCACCGAACGCTGGCTCTTCCTCGGCTTCTTCTTCGCCTTCGCCGTGAAGGCGCCGCTGTGGCCGCTGCACACCTGGCTGCCCAACGCGATGCAGGAGTCCACCGCCCCGGTCGCCGTCCTGATCACCGCGGTGGTCGACAAGGTGGGCACGTTCGCGATGCTCCGCTTCTGCCTCCAACTGTTCCCGGAGGCGTCGAAGTGGGCGACGCCCGTCATCCTCGTCCTGGCACTGATCAGCATCGTCTACGGCGCCCTGCTCGCCGTCGGCCAGCGGGACATCAAGCGGCTGGTGGCCTACGCGTCGATCTCGCACTTCGGCTTCATCATCATGGGCATCTTCGCGATGACCAGCCAGGGCCAGTCCGGCGCCACGCTCTACATGGTCAACCACGGAATCTCCACGGCGGCGCTGATGCTGGTCGCCGGCTTCCTGATCTCCCGGCGCGGCTCGCGGCTCATCGCCGACTACGGAGGCGTGCAGAAGGTCGCCCCGGTGCTCGCCGGAACCTTCCTGATCGGCAGCCTCGCCACCCTGTCGCTGCCCGGACTCGCCCCGTTCGTGAGCGAGTTCCTGGTCCTGGTCGGCACGTTCACGCGCTACCCGGCGATCGGGATCATCGCCACCTTCGGCATCGTCCTGGCCGCGCTCTACACCCTCGTCCTGTACCAGCGGACGATGACGGGCCCGGTCAAGCCCGAGGTCTCGTCGATGCCCGACCTCAGAGTGCGCGAACTGGTGGTGGTCGCCCCGCTGATCGTGCTGCTGATCTTCCTCGGGGTCTACCCGAAGCCCGTGACGGACATCGTCAACCCGGCGGTCAAGCAGACCATGTCCGACGTACACAAGAAGGACCCCAAGCCCGAGGTGGAGGCGGCCAAGTGAGCACAGTAGCCGTCCACAGCCTGTGGACAACCGCGGCAGCCGCGGCCGGCCCGATCTCGAAGATCGACGCGCCGAAAATCGAGTACGGACAATTGTCGCCGACCTTGATCGTCCTCGGCGCCGCGCTGGTCGGGGTCCTCATCGAGGCGTTCGTCCCGCGGAAGGCCCGGTACTACGCGCAGGTGTTCGTGTCCGTCGTCGCGCTCTGCGCCGCGTTCGCCGCGGTCCTCGCGCTCGCGGCCGACGGGTACGGCACCACGAAGGCGCACATCGCGGCCATGGGGGCGATCGCCGTCGACGGACCGGCCCTGTTCCTGCAGGGCACCATCCTGCTGGCCGGTCTGGTCGGCCTGTTCACCTTCGCCGAGCGGCGCCTGGACCCGGCGGCGCACGGCAACCGGGTCGACTCCTTCACCGCGCAGGCCGCCTCCGTGCCGGGCAGCGACAGCGAGAAGGCGGCGGTCAAGGCCGGTTTCACCACCACCGAGGTGTTCCCGCTGCTGCTCTTCGCGGTCGCCGGCATGCTGGTGTTCCCCTCGGCCAACGACCTGCTGACGCTGTTCGTGGCCCTGGAGGTCTTCTCCCTGCCGCTGTACCTGCTGTGCGCGCTGGCCCGCCGCAAGCGGCTGATGTCGCAGGAGGCCGCGGTCAAGTACTTCCTGCTCGGCGCGTTCGCCTCGGCGTTCACGCTGTTCGGTATCGCGCTGCTGTACGGCTACGCCGGCTCGGTGTCGTACGGCCGTATCGCGCAGGTCGTCGACGGCACGGTCACCAACGTGGACCCGGCCCTGGCCAACACCATGGGCAACGACGCGCTGCTGCTGATCGGCGGCGCGATGATCGTGATGGGCCTGCTGTTCAAGGTGGGCGCGGTGCCGTTCCACATGTGGACGCCCGACGTCTACCAGGGCGCGCCGACCCCGGTGACCGGCTTCATGGCCTCGGCGACGAAGGTGGCGGCGTTCGGCGCGCTGCTCCGCCTGCTCTACGTCGTCCTGCCCGGCATGCGCTGGGACTGGCGGCCGGTCATGTGGGCGGTGGCGATCGTCACCATGCTGGGCGGCGCGATCGTCGCGATCACGCAGACCGACATCAAGCGGCTGCTGGCGTACTCGTCCATCGCGCATGCCGGATTCATCCTCGCGGGTGTCATCGCGACCTCGAAGGACGGCGTGTCGTCGGTCCTCTTCTACCTGGCGGGGTACTCGTTCGTGACGATCGGCGCGTTCGCCGTGGTCACGCTGGTGCGCGACGCGGGCGGCGAGGCCACCCACCTGTCGAAGTGGGCCGGCCTCGGCCGCCGCTCCCCGCTGGTGGCGGCCGTGTTCGCGGTGTTCCTGCTGGCCTTCGCCGGCATCCCGCTGACCTCCGGCTTCGCCGGGAAGTTCGCCGTGTTCAAGGCGGCGGCGGACGGCGGTGCGGCGCCGCTGGTGGTGATCGGTGTGATCTCCTCGGCGATCGCCGCGTTCTTCTACATCCGCGTGATCGTGCTGATGTTCTTCAGCGAGCCGAAGCCGGAGGGCCCGACCGTGGCGGTGCCCTCGCCGCTGACTTCGGCGGCGATCGGTATCGGCGTGGCGGTCACGCTGGTGCTCGGTGTGGCGCCGCAGTACTTCCTGGACCTGGCGAACCAGGCGGGAGTGTTCGTGCGCTGACGCGGCGCCTGCCGTGCGGGCGGCGGCCCGGCATCCCTCGGGGGAGCCGGGCCGCCGTGCCGTTCGGACAGTGGGCCGAGCCTGTGGATAACTCCGAGGCTGTCGGTCCGGGCCCCTATCGTGGATGCAGTGGTCGACGGACGGCACACGGGGGACCGACGGGGGACAGGACGATGGACGGGACAGGCGGGATCAGGGAGATGCAGGGCGTGACCGAGGTGCCGGGCGCAGCCGGGAGCGAGGCGCTGGCCACGCTGCACCGGGTGTTCGGGTACGAGGCCTTCCGCGGCGAGCAGGAAGCGATCATCGAGCATGTGGTGGCGGGCGGCGACGCCCTCGTCCTCATGCCGACCGGTGGCGGCAAGTCGCTCTGCTACCAGATCCCGGCCCTGGTCAGACCCGGTACGGGCGTGGTGGTCTCGCCGCTGATCGCGCTCATGCAGGACCAGGTGGACGCCCTGCGCGCCCTCGGTGTGCGGGCCGGCTTCATCAACTCCACGCAGGACTTCGACGAGCGGCGCGTGGTCGAGGCCGAGTTCCTCGCGGGCGAGCTGGACCTGCTCTATCTGGCCCCGGAGCGGCTGCGGCTGGACGCCACGCTCGACCTGCTCTCCCGCGGCAAGATCTCCGTCTTCGCGATCGACGAGGCGCACTGCGTGTCCCAGTGGGGCCACGACTTCCGCCCCGACTATCTGGCCCTGTCCCTCCTCGGCGAGCGCTGGCCGGACGTCCCGCGGATCGCCCTCACCGCGACGGCCACCCGCGCGACCCACCAGGAGATCACCGAGCGGCTGCACCTGCCGTCGGCCCGCCACTTCGTGGCCAGCTTCGACCGGCCCAACATCCAGTACCGGATCGTGCCCAAGGCCGACCCCAGGAAGCAGCTCCTCGCCTTCCTCCGGGAGGAGCACGCGGGCGACGCCGGCATCGTGTACTGCCTCTCGCGCAACTCGGTGGAGCGGACGGCGGAGTTCCTCACCGCCAACGGCATCGAGGCGGTGCCGTACCACGCAGGTCTGGACGCGGGCACCCGCGCGGCGCACCAGTCCCGGTTCCTGCGCGAGGACGGCCTGGTCGTGGTGGCGACCATCGCCTTCGGCATGGGCATCGACAAGCCGGACGTGCGCTTCGTCGCCCACGTGGACCTGCCCAAGTCGATCGAGGGCTACTACCAGGAGACCGGCCGCGCGGGCCGCGACGGTCTGCCGTCCAATGCGTGGATGGCGTACGGCCTGAACGACGTCATACAGCAGCGCAAGCTGATCCAGTCCGGCGACGGCGACGAGGCCTTCCGCCGCCGGGCCGCGGCCCACCTCGACTCGATGCTCGCGCTGTGCGAGACGGCCCGGTGCCGCCGCGGACAGCTGCTCGCCTACTTCGGCCAGGAACCCGCCCCGGCGGGCTGCGGCAACTGCGACACCTGCCTCACCCCGCCGGAGACCTGGGACGGCACGGTCGCCGCGCAGAAGGTGCTCTCGACGGTGGTACGGCTCCAGCGGGAGCGCGGGCAGAAGTTCGGCGCCCTGCAGATCGTGGACATCCTGCTCGGCAAGCGCACCGGCAAGGTGATCCAGTTCGACCACGACCAGCTGTCCGTCTTCGGCATCGGCCAGGATCTCTCCGAGGGCGAGTGGCGGGGCGTCGTCCGCCAGCTGCTGGCCCAGGGGCTGCTCGCGGTCGAGGGCGAGTACGGCACGCTGGTGCTCACCGAGACGAGTGGTTCGGTGCTGCGGAACGAGCGCGAGGTCCCGCTGCGCAAGGAGCCGAAGAAGCCGGCCGCCTCCCGGTCGGGTTCGGGCGCGGGCTCCGCCCGGGGCGGAGGCAAGGCCAAGGCCGCCGCGGCCGAGCTGCCCGACGAACTGCTCCCCGCCTTCGAGGCCCTGCGGGCCTGGCGCGCCGAGCAGGCCCGGGAGCAGGGCGTCCCGGCGTACGTCATCTTCCACGACGCCACGCTGCGAGAGATCGTCACCCGCCGTCCCGCCTCGGTGCGGGAGCTGGGCACGGTCAGCGGCGTGGGCGAGAAGAAGCTGGCGACGTACGGGGAGGGGGTACTGGCGGTGCTGTCCTCCCTGGACGGCTCCGGCACGGCCGCCGCCACCGTGCCCGTGCCCGCGCCCGGTGAGTCCCCGGAGGACGACTGGCCGGAGTGGGGCGAGGAGCCGGAGCCGGACGACTGGATATAGCGAGCTGCCACCCGGGCGCCTGCGGGGGTGGGGTGGGTCTGGGGGCGGCCGCCCCCAGGGGGCTCAGGACAGCGCCGACAGTCCCGGGGCGAACGTGATCAGCAGCGGCAGCAACGGCACCAGTGCGGCCACCGTCGTCGTCAGCGCCCGCTGCCGTCGCAGCAGCCGCGGCGGGGGCTCCAGGAGGCGGTCCACGCGCTCGCCCAGCAGACGGCGGCTGGAGGCGCAGGAGAGGACGCCCCGGTGCTGGTTCAGCTCGATCAGCGCGAGGGCCGTGGTGAGGTGGCCGCAGCGGCGGGACGCGGTGTCGTCGGCGGCGAGTTCGACCAGGCGGTGGGTCTGGTCGCAGAAGTGGGCGAACAGCGGCACGCGCGGGAAGCCCGTGGCGAGCGCCGTGGACAGGTGCAGCAGCCAGTCGTGGTGGGCGCGGGCGTGACCCCGCTCGTGGGTGAGGACCGCGTCCAGCTGGTGGTCGGTCAGGCGCTGCAGCGCCCCGGTGGTGACGACCAGCTGGGGCGGATGGCCGGGCATCCACCAGGCGTCCGGGTACTCGTCCTCCAGCACCAGCATCGGGCCCCGCGCGGCCGGTAGCCCGGCCGGGAGTTCGGGGGCGCGTTCGCGCAGTTGCGCGCGGGTCTGGCCGAGGCGCCGGCGGGCCTCGGCCAGTTCCCGGGCCAGCATCGCCGTCGTCCAGGCGGCCCCGCAGGCCAGCAGCACCGTGAGGGTGACCGCCCACACCGGCGCGGACGAGAGGTCGTACGCAGCGGTGACGGCGGGCGGTGCCGGGGCGAACACGCGGTCGCGGACGGTGTGGAAGACGGCCGCCGCGCCGAGGATCAGCGCGGCCAGGCAGCACATCAGGACCGTGGCGACCAGGCACTGCCACACCCACAGCGCGACCACGGGCTCCCGCTCGGGCCAGCTCGCCCGGGTCAGGGCACGCGGCGCCGGTACGGCGGCCGTCAGGGCGACGACGCTCAGCAGGAGCAGGCAGACGGTCATACCGGGGCACCGTCCTGGTCGGGGTCGGAGTGTGTGCGGGAGAGGGGTGGTGCGTGTCCCGTCAGTATGACGGCGAGGGGCGCCAAGAGGCAGTCCCCGACGGGGATCCGCCCGCCCTCCTTCGAGTCCGGCTCCTTCGCGTGCCGAGTCCGGGGACCGGCGGGGTGACGCTCACCCCGCCGGTCACTCCAGTCTCTTAGCCGCGCCCTCGGCTCCCGGAGGTCAGCCCGACACGATCCGCCCGCTGACCTCGCCCAGGCTCACCCGGCTCCCGTCCGGCCCCGGCGCCCACGCCGACATGGTGACCACGTCGCCGTCCTCCAGGAACGTGCGCTTGCCGTCCGGGAGTTCGAGGGCGTCGCGGCCGTTCCAGGTCAGCTCCAGCAGGGAGCCGCGCTGATGCTGCTCCGGGCCGCTGACCGTGCCCGAGCCGTACAAGTCGCCGGTGCGCAGCGAGGCCCCGTTCACCGTCATGTGGGCGAGCTGCTGGGCGGCGGTCCAGTACATGGTGGAGAACGGCGGCTCGGCGACCACATGGCCGTTGATCGCCACGGAGATCCGCAGGTCGTAGCCGTCCGGCTGCCCGCCCTCGGCCGTGTCGTCCAGGTAGGGCAGCAGCGGGTGCGTGCGCTCCGGCGGCGCCACGCGCGCGTGCTCCAGCGCCTCCAGCGGGGTGATCCACGCGGACACCGAGGTGGCGAAGGACTTGCCGAGGAAGGGGCCGAGGGGCACGTACTCCCAGGCCTGGATGTCGCGCGCGGACCAGTCGTTCAGCAGGCACAGCCCGAAGACGTGCTCCCTGAAGTCGCCCAGCGCGACCGGCGTGCCCAGCTCGGACGGCTTGCCCACGACGAAGCCGACCTCGGCCTCGATGTCCAGCCGGACCGACGGGCCGAAGACGGGGGCGGGGTCGGCCGGCGCCTTGCGCTGCCCGGAGGGTCGTACGACATCCGTGCCGGAGACGACGACCGTGCCGGAGCGGCCGTGGTAACCGATCGGCAGGTGCTTCCAGTTGGGGGTGAGGGAGTCCGCCGCGTCCGGGCGGAAGATCTGGCCGACGTTCCGCGCGTGGTTCTCCGAGGCGTAGAAGTCGACGTAGTCCGCCACCTCGAACGGCAGGTGCAGGGTGACCTCGGACAGCGGGTGGAACAGCGGCTCGACCGTCTCGCGGTGCGCGGGCTCCGTCACCCAGGCGGTCAGCGCGCGCCGCACCTCGGACCAGGCCGTGCGGCCGGCGGCCAGCAGCGGGTTGAGGGTGGGCTTCGCGAGCAGCGCGTGGTGCGGCGAGCCGAGGGCGGTGGCCGCGGCGCCCGCGTCGAGGACGTGGTCCCCGAGCCGGACGCCGACCCTCCGCTCCGTGCTGCCGGAGGGCGAGAAGACGCCATAGGGAAGGTTGTGCGGACCGAAGGGGTCACCCTCGGGGACGTCGAAGGGGGGCATGGGGTACTGCCTCACTCTCATCCGGCGCCTTGCGCGGCGATGCGTTCCATGTGGTCGCGCCACACGTTACGGCGGAGGCAGGTGTCTTGGGCAGTGCCCGAAGGGTTGTGCGGGTGATGACTGAAGAGTTCTTGATGCCCGGAAAAGTCTTGTCGGGGTGGCAATCCCCGGCTTGGCTGCCTTTGGGGGCGGACGGGGTGGATCCGGTCCGCAGGCGGCCCATGGCTGAGGCCGCTCCACTCCTACGAAGGAGGCCATCAGGCAAGCGGATGGCCCCACTTGGGGCTGGGAAGTACATAAGTGCACAGGGTGACAGGGGGAGTCGGGTGGGGCGCGAGGTCCGTATTCTCTGATCATGGCCGCCTCCCCCGCGTATTCACTGATCGCCACCGACCTGGACGGGACGCTGCTGCGCGGCGACGACACCGTCTCCGACCGGTCGCGCGCCGCGCTCGCGCGGGTGGCGCGGGCCGGCGCCCGGCACCTGGTGGTGACGGGCCGCCCGGCACCCAGGGTGCGGCCCCTGCTGGACGACCTCGGATATACGGGGCTCGCGGTGTGTGGGCAGGGCGCGCAGGTGTACGACGCCGGAGCCGACCGCCTGGTGCGGTCGGTGCGGCTCGACCGGGAGCTGGCCGAGACCGCGCTCGGCAAGATCGAGGCCGAGGTCGGGCAGGTCCACGCGGCCGTCGACCAGGACGGCGTGGACGGGCTCACGCTCATCGAGCCCGGGTACCGGATGCCCCATCCGACCCTGCCCGCGGTGCGGGTCGGCCGCCGCGACGATCTGTGGGCGGAGCCCATCAGCAAGGTGCTGCTGCGCCATCCCGACCTGTCCGACGACGCGCTGGCGGCACTCGCGCGCTCGGTCGTGGGCTCGCTGGCGACGGTCACCATGTCGGGGCCGGGCACCGTGGAGCTCCAGCCCGGCGGGGTGACCAAGGCGACCGGGCTCGCGCTCGCCGCCGACCTGCTGGGGATCGGCGCCGAACAGGCTCTCGCCTTCGGCGACATGCCCAACGACATCCCGATGTTCGCCTGGGCCGGCCGCGGCGTCGCCATGGCCAACGCGCACCCCGAACTCAAGGCGGTCGCCGACGAGCTCACCAAGTCGAACGAGGACGACGGCATCGCCGTCGTCCTCGAAAGACTGTTCCCGACCGACTGACCGGGGGGTATGTCAGTACGCGCTGAAGACGTTGTCGATCGAACCGTAGCGCGCGGCGGCGTAGTTGCAGGCGGCGGTGATGTTCGCGACGGGGTCGTAGATGTTGAACGACGTTCCGGCCACGTGGTACGTGTTGAACGTCGGGTCGATGACCTGGAGCAGGCCCTTGGACGGGATGCCCTTGGCCGCGTTGGAGTCCCAGAGGTTGATGGCGTTGGGGTTGCCCGAGGACTCCCGGATGATGTTGCGGTAGATGCCGTTGTAGCTGCCCGGGATGCCCTTCTGAGCCATGATCGCGAGCGACTCGCGGATCCAGCCGTCGAGGTTGTTCGGGTACCCCGCGAGGGTGGTGGCGGCGGTCGTCGTCGTCCCGCCGGCGGCGGATGCGCTCGTGGCGCCGATGAGCGGGATCGCGAGTACGGCGACGCCGGTGCCGGCGGCGGCGAGCGCGCGGAGGAGGCGGTTGTTCCGGGTGCGGCGGGGCTGAACGGCAGCAGACATGGGGAAGTCCTCTCCGGCGCCTGCGAGGTGAGCTGTCGGGTTCGGGCTGGGGAGTGCCCGGCCGGGCCGTCGAGACGGCACGACTTCACCCCTAGCCGTTCCGGTGCGACATGTGTCGACCGGGCCGGCGGCATACCTGGGTCCCCCGCTCCTGCCGTACGAAATGAGTTCGTCGATGGGTCTTTCAGGCGGCGGCAGGATTCGGCGTCCGCCTGATGGCCCGGAACGTATGCGAGAGCACATGTCCGGAACAAGTACCAGATTCGTAGATCAACCCAGTTGACCTTGATCTGTTCTGAATGTGGTACTTGATCCTTTGCAGTTGCCAACACTCAACTCGCCTTTGCGGCAAGGGGTGGGAAGGGGTGGGGGCGACTATTCCCGGCGAGGCGTTCCGGTGGGCGTGAGTGACCCAACTCACGAATGGGCAAAATATGGCAAATCAGGCATGAGGTATTAAGGGGATTCAGGCGATTCGGGGGTTTCAGGGGATTTGCTTCACCCATTGGAGACGGGAAAGTGGTCCGCGTCACAGCTGATTTCGGAGGGTTCGGTGGCCGGCCACGGCTCCCGTCGCGACTCGCCGACGCGGCGCGGGGGCCGGCGCGTCCGGCGGGGTCCGCCATACGTGCGCGTACCCCCTCGTACCGTCCGCCGGTGGGAGTCGTGGGGGTAGGACGTACGGATGTGCATGAGTGTCTCGAGCGGTGGGCGCTATCGGTGATCGAAAGCGGACCGGATACGCTGACTTGAAGTGATAGCGGCGACCTATCGACAAACCGTGTAATCGCCAACAGAGACACAGCAGACAGGAGACCCCTCGTGACCGTCGTCGGGCCGTTCGGGCTGAGCGTGCGGGACCAGGCTCTCGAAGCCGATGTCCAGGCCGGATTGGCGGCTGTCGAGGAAGGTTTGCTCGAAGCCACCAAGAGCGAGGTCCCGTTCATCACCGAGGCCGCGCAGCACCTCGTCCGGGCCGGCGGGAAGCGTTTCCGGCCGCTGCTCGTGATGCTCGCGGCGCGCTTCGGTGACCCGTACGCGCCGAACGTGGTGCCGTCCGCCGTCGTCGTGGAGCTGACCCACCTCGCCACGCTCTACCACGACGACGTCATGGACGAGGCCGCCGTGCGCCGCGGTGTGGACAGCGTCAACACCCGCTGGGGCAACTCCGTCGCGGTCCTCACCGGCGACTTCCTCTTCGCCCGCGCCTCCCAGATCCTCGCCGACCTCGGCCCCGAGGCGGTCCGGGTGCAGGCCCTCGCCTTCGAACGGCTGGTGACCGGTCAGATCCTGGAGACCGCGGGTCCCTCGGACGGCCGTAACCCGGTCGACCACTACCTGGACGTGCTCAGCGGCAAGACGGGTGCGCTGGTGGCGGTTTCGTGCCGGTTCGGCGCCATGATGTCCGGCGCCGACGAGACGGTCGTCGACGTCCTCACCCAGTACGGCGAGCGGCTCGGTGTCGCCTTCCAGCTCTCGGACGACGTCCTGGACATCGCCTCCGACTCGCACGAGTCCGGCAAGACCCCCGGCACCGACCTGCGCGAAGGCATCCCGACCCTGCCCGTGCTCCGGCTGCGCGAGCGGGCGGCCAAGCTGGGGCTGCCCGAGGACCTCGCGCTGTGCGAGCTGCTGGACTCCGACCTCAGCGACGACGCCCGGCACGCCGAGGTGCTCGCCGCGCTGCGCGCACACCCCGCGCTGGAGCAGGCCCGCCGGGACGCCGTCCGCTACGCCGAGGAGGCGCGCGCCGCGCTGGCCCCGCTGCCCGAGTGCGACGCCAAGGCGGCGCTGACGGAACTGTGCGACGCGGTGGTGTTCCGGGCCGGCTGAGCCCGGCTTCGGGACGACCCCTACGGGTCGGGTGGAGCTGCCGCCCTTTCGTGTCATACCGCAGGCGTACACGGAGTTGGCTCCGAGGTCTGACGCTTCCTCACGGCCGATTTGGTCAGATGGGAACCACGGAAATCACCACTCCTCACCGATTCGGGTGAGAATGGCGGCTCAGGTGGACCAGCGTGAGGACAGCCGCCGCCGACGACGGAGGTAAGGCACACATGGCACCGTACGAATCCGACGACGCAATGGACGTCGCGCAGGACGGGGACCTGCGTACCGGACGCCGCAAGGCCGCCCGGTACGTCGTCCCGGTCGCGGTGGTGGGGGTGGCGGCGGCCACGATCGGGCTCGTCCCGGCGCTCGCCGCCTCCGGTGACCCCGACCTGCCGAAGATCACCGCACAGCAGCTCATCGAGAAGATAGCCAAGTCGGACGTGCAGCAGCTGTCCGGCACGGTGAAGATCGACACCGACCTCGGCCTGCCGAACTTCGGCGGCCTGGAGAACAGCCTGATGTCCGGCGCGGCCCGGGGCGGCCACGGCGACGGCTCGACCGCGGACCCGAAGGCGAAGCTCACCGAGCTGGTCTCCGGCACGCACACCCTGCGCGTGGCCCTCGACGGCCCGGACCGGCAGAAGCTGTCGCTGCTGGAGAGCGGCGCCGAGTACAGCCTCATCCACAACGGCAAGGACGTGTGGGGCTACGACAGCAAGAGCAACGAGGTCTACCACGGCTCCTCGGCCGGCTCGGCCAAGGAGCACCGGGCCGAGCCCCCGGCCACGCCCAAGGACTTCGCCGACCAGGCCCTGAAGTCGGTGGACGACACCACGTCCGTCACCGTCGACGGCACCGCCCAGGTCGCCGGCCGCGACGCCTACAAGCTGCTGATCAAGCCCAGGCAGTCCGGCAGCACGGTCGGCGCGATCAGTATCGCCGTGGACGCGAAGACGGGTCAGCCGCTGAAGTTCACGCTGACCCCGGCGAGCGGCGGCGCTGCCGTCCTCGACGTCGGCTTCACCCAGGTCTCCTTCGCCGAACCGGCCGCCCGCACCTTCGACTTCACCCCGCCCAAGGGTGCGAAGGTCACCGAGGAGAAGAAGGAGTCCAGGGCACGGCAGCACGCGCCGAGGCCCGGCGAGGACTTCGGCAAGGGCATGGCGGGCATGGGGGGCCATGACGTCCTCGGCAAGGGCTGGAACTCCATAGCCGTCTTCGACACCGGCGCCAAGGGCGGCATGCCCAGCGGCGACAAGGGCGGTGCGTTCGGCGGCTTCCTCGGCTCGCTCGGCGACAAGGTCTCCGGGAAGTTCGGCAAGGGCACCGTCTTCCACACCCGCCTGGTCAACGCCCTGATCACGGACAACGGCAAGGTGTATGTCGGCACGGTCACCAAGGACGCGCTGGTGAAGGCGGCGAACGAGGGGAAGTAACCCCGAATCAGGGGCGGTGAACCGGGGCAGGGGGGCTCACGGGTCCCCCTGGCGTACGACTGGAGCACGACGAGACGAGGGAGCCGATGGACGCACCGTCCGCCACGCAGCGGGAGCCCGGGGACGCGGTGGCGAGCGTCATCGCCACGCGCGGCCTCACCAAGCGCTACCGCGGTGGGCAGCTCGCCGTCGACGGTCTCGATCTGACCGTCCCGGCGGGCAGCGTCTTCGGCTTCCTCGGCCCGAACGGCTCCGGAAAGACCACCACCATCCGCATGCTGATGGGGCTGATCGAGCCGACCTCGGGCTCCGCCCGCGTCCTGGGCCAAGCCATGCCGCGCTCGGCGCGCGCCGTCCTCCCGCAGGTCGGCGCGCTCATCGAGGGCCCCGCCCTGTACGGCTTCCTCTCCGGCCGGGACAACCTGCTGCGCTACGACGCGGCCGACCCGACCGCCGACCCGCGCACCCGGCGCGCCCGGGTCTCCGCCGCGCTGGACCGGGTCGGACTCGGCGCCGCCGCGGGCAAGAAGGCGAAGGCGTACTCGCTCGGCATGAAGCAGCGCCTGGGGCTGGCCGCCGCGCTGCTCCAGCCGCGCAGACTGCTCGTCCTGGACGAGCCGACCAACGGCCTCGACCCGCAGGGCATGCGCGAAATCCGGGCCCTGATACGGGAGTTGGCCGCCGACGGCACGACCGTCTTCCTCTCCTCCCACCTACTCGACGAGATCGAGCAGGTGTGCACGCACGCGGCGGTCATGGCACAGGGCCGGCTGATCACCCAGGGCGCGGTGGCCGATCTGGCCGCCGGGGCGCGCGGCCGGCTCGTGGTGACGACGCCGGACGCGGCCGAAGCGGCACGCGTGCTGAAGGAGCAGGGCGTCGGGGACGTCGTCGCCGACGGCGCCCGGGTGACCGCCGAGCCGCCCGGACGGGACCTCGCCGAGGTGAACGCCGCGCTGGTCACCGCGGGCGTCCGCGTCCGGGGTTTCACACTCGAACGGGCCTCGCTGGAGGACGCGTTCGTGGCACTGACGGGGGAGGGCTTCGATGTCGCGGGCTGAAACACTCCAGGCGGCACCGGCTGCGGCCGTTGCCGCGCGGCCGAGTCCGCTGTGGACCTTCGGGCTGCTGCGCAGCGAGCTGATCACCACCCTCCGGCGCTGGCGCACCCTCGCGCTGCTCGGTGTGCTGGCCGCGGTGCCGGTGCTGGTCGGGATCTCGGTCAAGGTCGAGACGCGGGGCGGCGCCACGGCGCACGGCGGGAACGGCGAAGGTCCGGCGTTCATCGCTCAGATCACCAACAACGGCCTGTTCCTGGTGTTCACGGCGCTCGCGGCGACCCTGCCGTTCTTCCTGCCGATGGCCGTAGGCGTGATCGCCGGCGACGCGGTCGCGGGGGAGGCGGGCGCGGGCACCCTGCGCTATCTGCTGGTCGCCCCGGCCGGCCGCACCCGCCTGTTGCTCACCAAGTACACGACCGTCATGGCGTTCTGCCTGCTGGCCACCCTGGTCGTCGCCGGCTCGGCGCTGCTCGTCGGCGCACTGTTGTTCCCGCTCGGGGATCTGACGACCATCTCGGGCACCCGCATCAGCTTCACCGAGGGACTCGGCCGCGCCCTGCTGATAGCCCTGGTCGTCGCCGCCTCACTCGTCGGCGTCGCGGCCCTCGGCCTGTTCGTGTCGACCCTGACCAACAGCGGCATCGCGGCGATGGCGACCACCGTCGGCCTGCTCATCACGGTCCAGATCCTCGACCAGATACCCCAGTTGCACGCGCTCCAGCCGTACTTCTTCTCGCACTACTGGCTGTCCTTCGCGGACCTGATGCGCGACCCCGTCTACTGGGACGACCTGATGAAGAACCTCGGCCTGCAGGCGCTGTACGCGGCCGTGTTCGGATCGGCGGCCTGGGCGCGGTTCACGACGAAGGACATCAGCGCGTAGCCGCCAGGGCGGCAGCCGTCTCGTACGGGAAGCGCGCGAGGGGTGCCTCCTGCGCGAAGAACGTCTTCGCGCGTGCCAGCGCGTCGGTGTCCTTCAGGACGTCGCCGGGCCGGGTGCCGTTGCCCAGCAGGACGCCGCCGAAGCGCATCTTCATGTAGGCGGCCGAGTTGTTCAGGGTGCCGACGTAGGGATCGGCGACCGACGGCTCGTGGTCCGCCAGCGCGGCGACGCCCCAGAGGGTGCGCCCGGCCAAGGTGTCCTTGAAGCCGGGGACGCGCAGCCAGCCCGACCAGTAGTCCAGGTAGCGCTTGGTCAGACCGGACACCGAGTACCAGTACAGCGGCGAGACGATCACGATGTCCGTCGCCGCGAGCGTGGCGTCGAGCAGCAGGCCGGTTCCGGTGTCCGCGGGCGGCCGTACGTGGTCGTCGTCGTGCCGCAGGTCCACGAAGTCGGGCAGCGGGTGATCGGCGAGCCGGATCCAGTGCTGTTCGACGTCGCCGGGCAGCTGTTCGGCGGCCTTGCGGGCCAGCAGTTCGGTGTTGCCGTCGGAGCGGGCGCTGCCGAGGACGAAGAGAAAGCGGCGCATGGGTCCCCCAGATGAACGAATAAAGGCACCTGCATTATATGCACACGCAACAAACTTCGGTACGGCTGGTGCGAGGCTGTGACGTCGTGGTGACGCGGAAGCCGAGGGGAACAGACAGACTGGTCGGTAGGACGCGTACAACAGGATCGCGGCGCCGGGGGAGTGAGGGAAAACCGATGTCTCGACTCAGCTTCGAGAAGAAGCGGGTGCAGCAGCCCGTGGCACACCCGGCGTTGGTGCACGTCCGGGTGTCCGGCACGGGCAGCGCGTGGGTGGGCGGGACGGCGGTGGAGGCGGCGCCGGGCGAGGACATCCAGCAGGCCGTCCTGGACCGTCTCCAGCGCCTGGCCATCAGCGTCGGAGGCCCGATACGGGCCACGATCCACGACGAGTCCGCCGGCTGCGTGGTCCCCCTGGAGGTCTCGGCGGACGGCTCCAGCCGGGTGGCGGGACAGCCGACCCGGGTGGGACCGCGGATGGGCGCGGCCGTGCCGCCGGGCACGGTGCAGGCGCCGACGGGCCAGTTCGGTCCGGTGCCGGTCATGGAGGCCCGCCCTGTCGCCGCTGCCGTACCCGACCCGGAACCCGCGCCCGCCGCCCCCCTGCCCGACCCCGAGGCCGGGTTCGTCTCCGGGCACACCCCCGCCCGGGGGTTCGACGCCGTGGCGGAGGAGGTGCTGGGAGACGGGCCCGTGACCGAGACCGCGGAGGGGGCCGAGCTGCTCACCGAGCCGCTGACGCGGATCAACGAGGCCGTGCGGGCGGGCCGTATCGGGGCGGCGGCGGAGCTGGCCGCCGACACGGTCGCCGAGGCCACCGCTGTGCTGGGTGCCCGTCACCCCGAGGTGCTGCATCTGCGCGAACTGACCGCCTACATCGCCTACCTGGCGGGCGATCCGGTCCGCGCCTGCCGGCTCTCCCTGGACCTGGCCCGCTTGCGGCGGGACGCGCAGGACGCGGAGGCGGCGTACGGCAACGTGCAGAGCGCGGCCACCGCCTGGCGCGCGGTGCGCGACCCCGAGGAGGGGCTGCGCCTGGGCCGCGACCTGATCGCCCTGTGGACGGACCTCGCGGCGGAACCGGGCCCCGCGGCCGACGACCCGCACCCCCTGGAGTCCGCCCGAGCCCGCATGATCCGCCTGGCCGACCGGGCGGCGAAGGCCGCCGCCCAGGCGTAGCCGACCCCGACTCCGGCTACTGGAGGCAGAACTCGCTGCCCTCCGGGTCCGCCATCACGAACACTCGCCGCCCGGTTTGCCCGTCAGGCCTCGACCGCAGCCGAGTCGGGAGTCTCCACCCGGGACGGCAGTACGGCTTCTTCCTCCGGTCGCCGCTGCCTCCTGGCGAAGCGCAGGGCGTCCGCCGTGAGGAGGAGCAGGGCCAGCCAGACCAGGGCGAAGCCGGCCCAGCGTTCCGGCGGCATGGCCTCGTGGAAGTAGACGATGCCGAGGAGGAACTGGAAGACCGGGGCCAGGTACTGGAGCAGGCCCAGCGTGGACAGCGGGACGCGGATCGCCGCCGCGCCGAAGCAGACCAGCGGCAGAGCCGTGATGATGCCGGTGGAGGCGAGCAGGGCGGAGTGCCCGGTGCTGCCGGTGGTGAAGGTGGAGTCGCCGCGCGCGGTGAGCCAGAGCAGGAACACGAGCGCGGGCAGGAACTGGACCGCGGTCTCGGCGGCCAGCGACTCCAGACCGCCGAGTCCGACCTTCTTCTTCGCCAGCCCGTAGGCGGCGAAGCTGAAGGCGAGGCAGAGGGAGATCCACGGCGGACGGCCGTAGCCGACGGTCAGGACGACGACCGCGGCGGCGCCGATCGCCACCGCCGCCCACTGCACGGGCCGCAGCCGCTCCTTGAGGATCAGCACGCCCAGCGCGATGGTCACCAGGGGGTTGATGAAGTAGCCGAGGGAGGACTCGACCACGTGGCCGGAGTTCACGGCCCAGATGTAGACGCCCCAGTTCACGGTGATGACGGCGGCGGACAGCACCACGAGCCCCAGCCGCCGCGGCTGCCGCAGCAGCTCTTTGGCCCAGGCCCAGCGCCGTGTGACGAGCAGGGCGACGGCGACGAAGCCGAGGGTCCACACCATCCGGTGGGCCAGGATCTCCACCGCTCCGGCGGGCTTGAGCAGGGGCCAGAACATGGGGACCAGTCCCCACATGCCGTACGCGGCGAAGCCGTTCAGCAGACCTATCCGCTGTTCACCTCTGGACGTCCCGGCCACGGACCCTCACTCTCACCTCGCGCACGCATGCGGCGACGGACGCACGCGAGGACGAAGGTAGCGCCGAGCGGCCCCGGCTGTCATGTCCGTATTGCCATACGGTCATGACAGGTGGTCCCCGGTGCAGGGCTCAGGCCTTGAGTGCTGCGGTGATCGCCTCGGCGAGCGGGGTGGTCGGGCGGCCGGCCAGGCGGGCCAGGTCGCCCGAGGAGATGACCAGCTCGCCCTTTTCGATCGACGCGTCCACGCCGGCCAGGATCGCGGCCATCGGACCGGGCATGCCGGCGCCGGCCAGGATGCCCTCCAGGGCCTCGACCGTGACCTCGCTGTAGCCGATCTCCCTGCCCGTCTGCCGGCTCAGCTCGGCCGCGTACTCGGCGAAGCTCCATGCCTCGTCGCCGCCCAGCTCGTACGTCGCGTTCTCGTGCCCCTCGCCGGTCAGCACCGCGACCGCCGCCGCCGCGTAGTCGGCGCGGGAGGCCGAGGAGACCCGGCCCTCGCCCGCCGCCGCGACGACCGCGCCGTGCTCCAGCACGGGCGCGAGGTGCTCGGTGTAGTTCTCGTGGTACCAGCTGTTGCGCAGGAGCACGTAGGGCACACCGGAGGCGACCAGCACCTCCTCGGTGGCCCGGTGGTCGTCGGCGAGCGGGGCCGTCAGGCCGCCCGGGGCGCTGGTGTACGCGAGCAGCGCCACGCCCGCGGCCCTGGCGGCGTCGATGACGACCGAGTGCTGCCCGACCCGGCCCTTGTCGAACTCGTTGCCGGAGATCAGCAGGACCCTGTCGCCGGCCGCGAAGAGGCCGTCGAAGGTCTCGGGTGCGTTGTAGTCGGCCACGGCGAGCTTCACTCCGCGGGCGGCGAAGCCGGCGGCCTTGGTCTCGTCGCGGACGACGGCGGTGATCTGCTGCGCCGGAACCTTCTCCAGCAGCTGCTCCACGACGTGGCGGCCGAGGTGTCCGGTGGCTCCGGTGACGACGATGCTCATGGTGTGCCCATCTCCTTGGGGTCCCTGTGGGGTGCGAACTGCCACTGACCCTAGGAGAGGCGCTAACCAAGCGAAAGTACCCACTTTGGAGTAAGGTACTGGCATGGCAGTAAGTAAGCAGGGGGCGTCCGCCGAAGCCGAGGCCATGTGCCCGCACCGGCTCGTCCTGGAGCACGTCACGAGCCGCTGGGGTGTCCTGGTCCTGATCGAGCTGCTGGAGCGGCCGTACCGGTTCAGCGAGCTGCGCCGGGCCGTCAGCCGCTGGGGCGGGCGGGGCGTCAGCGAGAAGATGCTCACCCAGACCCTGCAGACCCTGGAGCGCGACGGCGTGGTCCACCGGGACGCCAAGCCGGTCATCCCGCCCCGCGTCGACTACTCCCTGACCGACCTCGGCCGTGAGGCGGCGGAGCAGGTGCGCGCGCTCGCCGAGTGGACGGACCGCCGCATGGACCGGGTGGAGAAGGCCCGCCGTGCATACGACGAGGCCCGGGACCTCCAGTCCCGGGCCTCGTGATCAATGAGCGTTGCTGACAGGCGTGCGTCAGCCGACGACCGTCCAGGTGTCCCCGCCGGCCAGCAGGGCGGCCAGGTCGCCCTTGCCGCGCTGCTCGATGGCCGTGTCGAGCTGCTCGGCCATCGCGGTTTCGTAGACCGGCCGCTCGACGGAGCGGAACACGCCGATCGGGGTGTGGTGCAGGGTGTCCGGGTCGGCCAGCCGGGACAGGGCGAAGGCGGTGGTGGGGGACGCGGCGTGCGCGTCGTGCACCAGGAGGTCCGCCTCGTTCTCCGGCGTCACCGTCACCACCTTCAGATCACCGGTCTGCCGGTCGCGTACGACACCGCGCGTGCCCTCGTGGCCGAAGCGGATCGGCTGCCCGTGCTCCAGCCGGATCAGCGCCTCCTCGGCCTGCTGCCGGTCCTTGAGGGCGTCGAAGGCACCGTCGTTGAAGATGTTGCAGTTCTGGTAGATCTCGATCAGCGCGGTGCCCGGGTGGCCGGCGGCGGCGCGCAGCACCTCGGTGAGGTGCTTGCGGTCGGAGTCGATGGTGCGGGCCACGAACGAGGCCTCCGCGCCGATCGCCAGCGACACCGGGTTGAAGGGCGCGTCCAGGGAGCCCATCGGCGTCGACTTGGTGATCTTGCCGACCTCGGAGGTCGGCGAGTACTGGCCCTTGGTCAGGCCGTAGATCCGGTTGTTGAACAGCAGGATCTTCAGGTTGACGTTGCGGCGCAGGGCGTGGATCAGGTGGTTGCCGCCGATGGAGAGGGCGTCGCCGTCGCCGGTGACCACCCACACGCTCAGGTCGCGGCGGGAGGAGGCCAGGCCGGTGGCGATGGCGGGGGCGCGGCCGTGGATGGAGTGCATCCCGTAGGTGTTCATGTAGTACGGGAAGCGGGAGGAGCAGCCGATCCCGGAGACGAAGACGATGTTCTCCCGGGCCAGTCCCAGTTCGGGCATGAAGCCCTGGACGGCGGCCAGGATCGCGTAGTCACCGCACCCCGGGCACCAGCGCACCTCCTGGTCCGTCTTGAAGTCCTTCATGGACTGTTTGGCCTCGGCCTTGGGGACCAGTTGGAGCAGCCCGTTGGTGGCGTCAGTCATGGATGGCCTCCTTGAGCGCGGTGGCGAGCTGTTCCGCCTTGAACGGCATGCCGTTGACCTGGTTGTAGGAGTGCGCGTCGACCAGGTACTTCGCCCGGATCAGGGTGGCGAGCTGGCCGAGGTTCATCTCGGGGACCACGACCTTGTCGTACTGCCCGAGCACACTGCCGAGGTTGGCCGGGAACGGATTGAGGTGGCGCAGGTGGGCCTGCGCGATCGGGATGCCCTCCGCGCGCAGCCGCCGTACCGCCGCCGTGATCGGGCCGTAGGTGGAGCCCCAGCCGAGGACCAGGGTCCCGGCGCCCTGCGGGTCGTCGACCTCGATGTCGGGCACCGTGATGCCGTCGATCTTGGCCTGGCGGGTACGGACCATGAAGTCGTGGTTGGCCGGGTCGTAGGAGATGTTCCCGGTGCCGTCCTGCTTCTCGATGCCGCCGATGCGGTGCTCCAGACCCGGCGTGCCCGGCAGGGCCCAGGGGCGGGCCAGGGTCTGCGGGTCCCGCTTGTAGGGCCAGAAGACCTCGGTGCCGTCCTGAAGGGTGTGGTTCGGGCCGGAGGCGAACTGGACACGCAGGTCGGGCAGCTCGTCCAGGTCCGGGATGCGCCACGGCTCCGAGCCGTTGGCCAGGTAGCCGTCGGAGAGCAGCAGCACCGGCGTCCGGTACGTCAGGGCGATCCGGGCCGCCTCCAGGGCCGCGTCGAAGCAGTCGGCCGGGGTCTTCGGGGCGACCACCGGGACCGGCGCCTCGCCGTTGCGGCCGAACATCGCCTGGAGCAGGTCGGCCTGCTCGGTCTTGGTCGGCAGACCCGTCGACGGCCCGCCGCGCTGGATGTCGACCACCAGCAGCGGCAGCTCCAGCGAGACCGCGAGGCCGATCGTCTCGCTCTTGAGCGCGAGGCCGGGGCCGCTCGTCGTGGTCACCGCGAGGGATCCGCCGAAGGCGGCGCCCAGCGCGGCACCGATGCCGGCGATCTCGTCCTCGGCCTGGAAGGTGCGTACGCCGAAGTTCTTGTGCTTGCTCAGCTCGTGCAGGATGTCCGAGGCCGGGGTGATCGGGTACGAGCCCAGGAACAGCGGCAGGTCCGCCTGCTGGGACGCGGTGACCAGACCGTAGGCCAGGGCCAGGTTGCCGGAGATGTTCCGGTAGGTGCCGACCGGGAATGCGTGCGTGGCCGGGGCGACCTCGTAGGAGACGGCGAAGTCCTCGGTCGTCTCGCCGAAGTTCCAGCCCGCCCGGAACGCGGTGATGTTCGCCTCCGCGATGTCGGGCTTCTTGGCGAACTTCGACCGCAGGAACTTCTCGGTGCCCTCGGTGGGCCGGTGGTACATCCAGCTCAGCAGCCCGAGCGCGAACATGTTCTTGCTGCGCTCGGCCTCCTTGCGGGACAGGTCGAACTCCTTCAGCGCCTCCACGGTCAGCGTGGTCAGGGGCACCGGGTGAAGGTTGTAGCCGTCCAGGGAGCCGTCTTCCAGCGGCGAGGCCGCGTAGCCGACCTTCTGCAGGGCCCGCTTGGTGAACTCGTCCGTGTTGACGATGATCTCCGCGCCGCGCGGCAGGTCGCCGATGTTGGCCTTCAGTGCGGCAGGGTTCATCGCGACCAGCACGTTCGGCGCGTCGCCCGGCGTGAGGATGTCGTGGTCCGCGAAGTGGAGCTGGAACGAGGAGACACCCGGCAGCGTGCCGGCAGGGGCACGGATCTCGGCGGGGAAGTTCGGGAGCGTCGAAAGGTCGTTGCCGAAGGTCGCCGTCTCCGAGGTGAACCGGTCACCGGTGAGCTGCATGCCGTCACCCGAGTCCCCGGCGAACCGGATGATCACCCGGTCCAGGCGCCGTACGTCCTTGGCTCCGCCCGGTGTGCGCTGCTCACCGACGACGGTTCCGTCGGCCTGTTCGGCTGGGCTGCTGACCTGGCTGGTCACTGAACTTGACCTCCTTCGAGGCGGCTGTCCGGGCATGGTCGTCTCACGGACCATCCCAGGATCAACCCTACGTCGGTTAGGGTCGCCTTCCCGAGGGCATCCGCATGGTGGACGGATTTCTGAGACGGCGTTCCGTGCTTCTCGCGCTGGTCCCGCGTTCGGGACGGTCTTTCGTCGCGGCGCCGAGGAGAACCCGCGCCGCGTTGCCGAGACGATCTTTCGCACTGACTGCTCATGCTTGCTCGCCCCCGAAGGTTTGACCCTGCTGTTGACAGAGTGTCAGCATCACGAGTTCAGATAGGTCAGGACGGCGAGAACACGCCGGTGATCCCCCTCACTCTGGGACAGGCCGAGCTTGAGGAAGATGTTGCTGACGTGCTTCTCCACGGCCCCGTCGCTGACCACCAGCTGCTTGGCGACGGCCGAGTTCGTGCGGCCCTCCGCCATCAGGCCCAGCACCTCGCGCTCGCGCGGTGTGAGCCCGGCCAGCACGTCCTGCTTGCGGCTGCGGCCGAGCAGCTGTGCGACGACCTCCGGGTCCAGCGCCGTACCGCCCTCGGCCACCCGCACCACCGCGTCGACGAACTCGCGCACCTCGGCGACCCGGTCCTTGAGCAGGTAGCCCACGCCCCGGCTGGAGCCGGCCAGCAGTTCGGTGGCGTAGCGCTCCTCCACGTACTGCGACAGCACCAGCACGCCGAGCCCCGGATACTGCTTGCGCAGCCGTACGGCCGCCCGGACGCCCTCGTCGGTGTGGGTCGGCGGCATCCGTACGTCGGCCACCACCACGTCGGGCAGCGCGCCCTGGGCGGCGAGGTCGGCGATGGTCCTGATCAGCGCGTCCGCGTCCCCGACACCGGCCACGACCTCATGCCCGCGGTCCGTCAGCAGCCGGGTCAGGCCCTCCCGGAGCAGTACCGAATCCTCGGCGATGACGACGCGCACTCTGTTCTCCACGATCTCCCGGCCCCCCACAGCCTGATCCTCCGCACCGTTCCTCGGATGACAACCTTTGTACGGAACACAAGCATTCCAGGATTGCGATCGTGGCGCGCTTGAGCCGGGTTATCAGGCATGCGGATTATGTACGGCTGCCGGTTCGGTTGCCGGTGGCCGGCAATGGCCTCTGACGGTTTCGTCCCGTTCTGCTGTCAGCCGCGCCAGGGTAGCTCGGCGATCACCCGGGTGGGGCCGCCCGCCGGCGAGTCGACGACCAGGACGCCGTCCACCGCGTCCAGGCGCCCGGCGAGCCCGGCCAGGCCCGAGCCCCGGGACGTGTCCGCGCCGCCCACGCCGTCGTCCGCCACCTGCAGCATCAGCCGGTCCTCCGAGCGCCACACGTCCACCGTGGCGGACCGGGCGCGGCTGTGCTTGCTGATGTTCTGGAGCAGCTCGGAGACGGTGAAGTAGGCGATGCCCTCGATCGCCGGGGCCGGGCGGGCCGGCAGGTCGACCTCCACCTTCACCGGGACGGTGCAGCGGGAGGCGACGGAGGACAGGGCCGCGTCCAGGCCGCGGTCGGTCAGGACGGCCGGGTGGATGCCGCGGGCGAGATCGCGCAGCTCCTGGAGCGCGGTCTTCACCTCGCCGTGCGCCTCATCCACCATCCGCGCAGCCGCCTTCGGGTCCTCCCGGAGCTTCTCCTTCGCCAGCCCCAGGTCCATGGCCAGCGCGACCAGCCGGGCCTGCGCGCCGTCGTGCAGGTCGCGCTCGATGCGCCGCAGGTCGGCGGCGGCCGTGTCGACCACGACCCCCCGGTCCGACTCCAGCTCCACCACCCGCGCCGACAGCCGCGACGGGCCGAGCAGACCGCGCACCAGCAGCCCGTCCACCGTCGTCAGCGCCCGTACGATCCACGGCGTGGCGAGCGTGAACACCAGCCCGGCCAGCGCGGTCACGGTGATCTCGAACGGGTTGTCGAGGTAGATCCGGTGGTGCTCGTCGCCGTAGAGCTGGAGACCGCCCTGGCCGGTGTACATCGGGAACACCCAGAACCACAGCGGGTAGGTCAGCAGCGACAGGCTGCACGACCAGAAGGTCACCGCGACGGTGAACGAGAACACCGCCCACGGGAACTGCACCAGCGCGTACAGCAGGTTCCGCCAGGACGTGCCGCTCTTGAGGACCGCGCCGACCCATGCCATCGCGCCCGGCGCGCCCATCCGCAGCGGCTCCGGTTCGGCCACCTCCAGGTGCAGCAGCCCGCGCGCCCGCGTCCGCTCCAGCGCGCCGAAGCCGCGGCAGCCGGCGAGCGCCGCCGCGAGCACCGGGATGCCGAGGAAGGTCACGAGCAGGCCCGCGCCCAGGGACACCATCGTCACCGTCCAGGTGAACAGCACGATCGCGACCGGCAGGCTCAGCAGGACGTAGCCGAACTCGCGCCAGGCGCGCGCCTCGAAGGGGGCGCGCAGGACGGCGGGCAGGAAGTGGCGCGGTTCGTCGTCGTAGCTGCGGGGGTCGTAGCCGTGGGAGCCGTGCCCCTGCCCGTACCCCTGCCCGTATCCGTATCCGTATCCCTGCCCGTGTTCCGTGGCCATCGGTCTCGTCCCGTTCCCCTCGTCCGACCGGCGGTGCCGCCGTACCTTCGTCTCCACCCTGCTCTGCCGCAGGTCCGCGGGCCATGGAGGCCGTCGGCCTCTCGAACCGGGGGTTTTCCCCACCCCCACGGATTTCGACCCCTACGGGCTACGGCTCCTGCCGGTCCCGCCACGGCAGTTCCGCGGTGACCACCGTCGGGCCGCCGGCCGGGGAGTCGACCACGAAGAGGCCGTCGACCGCGCCCAGCCGTTCCGCCAGCCCCCGCATCCCGGTGCCGCCGTCCAGCCGCGCGCCGCCTTGGCCGTCGTCGCGGACCTGGATGAGCAGCCGGTCCTCCGCGCGCCACACCTCGACGGAGGCGGAGCGCGCCCCGCTGTGCTTGCTGATGTTCTGGAGCAGCTCGGAGACGGTGAAGTAGGCGATGCCCTCGATCGCCGGGGCCGGCCGGGTCGGCAGATCGGCCGTCACCTTGACCGGCACCGTGCAGCGGGAGGCGACGGAGGACAGGGCGGCGTCGAGGCCGCGGTCGGTCAGGACGGCCGGGTGGATGCCGCGGGCGAGATCGCGCAGCTCCTGGAGCGCCAGCTTCACCTCGCCGTGCGCCTCGTCGACCATCGCGGCGGCGGAGTCGGGGTCCTCCAGCAGCTTCTCCTTGGCGAGGCCGAGCCCCATCGCGAGGTTGACCAGCCGGGCCTGCGCGCCGTCGTGCAGGTCGCGCTCGATGCGCCGCAGGTCGGCGGCGGCCGTGTCGACCACGACCCCGCGGTCGGACTCCAGTTCGGCGATACGGCGCTCCAGCTCGTCCGAGGGCGACAGCAGCCCGCGCACCATCGCCCGGTCCACGTTCGCCAGGCCCCGCGCGATGAACGGCAGCACCGGCCACAGCACGAACAGCGAGGTCAGCATGGTGCAGAAGGTGAAGATGCCCCAGGGCAGCCGGATGAAGTCGTACAGCAGCGTGCGCCAGCCCACCGGGTCCTTCAGCGCCATCCACAGCCGCTGCAGCGGGCCTCCGCGCTTGCCCCCGCGCCGGGCGATCGGCAGCGGAGTCGGCTCCTCCACCCGCACGCCGAGCAGCACGCGGGCCCGGGCCCGCTCCAGCTTGCCCAACTGCCGGGCGCCCAGCAGGCACAGTGCGAGCAGCGGCAGGCCGATCACCGTGACGGTGAGCGCCGCGCTGGTGAACAGCGTCGTGCACACGTAGACGAAGCCGAACAGCGCCGTCGGCAGGTTCAGCAGGAGATGCGCGATCTCCTTCCAGGTGTGCGCGCCGTAGGCGAGCCGGGCCGGGGGCAGGCGGTCGGTGCCGTCGGTCCGGTCGGTGACGGGCGTCAGAGCGGTCATAGCGGCTAGCCTGCCGCGTCATGCACCGCCTGCGCCATGCGGTGCGCCGCCCTCCGGATCCGGGGGAAAACCCCACCGCCGACGAACCCCGTCGCCGCCGACGGGATGCCGCCGGGATGCCATCGGAATGCCGCCCGAGCCTCGCTCCGCGCCTCATGGCGTGACGGGCCGCTTACGGTCTCCTTATCAGGGCCTAGACTCCCGTGCGTACAGATCCTCGAAATCGCGTGGGTCACGGAGTTCACCAAGGTCACGAGGTCGGAGAGCGAGGGACGGACCGTGCGGGAGACGTTGGGGGGCTCGACGGTCGCCGCGGCGGACGTCGCGGCCGGATACTTCCGGTCCTACTCGGCCGTGGGGCTGCTCGCCGTCATCGGCGTGCTCTTCGTCGCGGTCGCCTTCGGCGCCGGACGCCTGCTGCGCCCGGTCGTGCCCACCCCTGAGAAACTTCTGACGTACGAGTGCGGCGTCGACCCCGTCGGCGAGGGCTGGGCACACACCCAGGTCCGCTACTACGTCTACGCCTTCCTGTACGTGATCTTCGCGGTCGACTCGATCTTCCTCTTCCCCTGGGCGACGGTCTTCGCCGCCCCCGGTTACGGCGCGACGACCCTCGTGGAGATGTTCATCTTCCTGGGCTTCCTCGCCGTAGGCCTGCTGTACGCATACAAGAAGGGCGTCCTGACATGGACGTGAACCCGTCTGCCTCGGAGCCCGTGCTGCTTCCCGAGCCGAAGAAGCTGGGCGCCCTCGCGCGCCTCGCCCCCGAGCCCATGAAGGTGGTCCTGAACTGGGGCCGCCGCTACTCGCTGTGGGTCTTCAACTTCGGCCTCGCCTGTTGCGCGATCGAGTTCATCGCCGCGTCCATGGCCCGCCACGACTTCATCCGGCTCGGCGTCATCCCCTTCGCGCCGGGCCCGCGCCAGGCCGACCTGATGGTCGTGTCCGGCACGGTGACGGACAAGATGGCCCCGGCCGTGAAGCGCCTGTACGAGCAGATGCCCGAACCGAAGTACGTCATCTCCTTCGGCGCCTGCTCCAACTGCGGTGGCCCCTACTGGGACTCCTACTCCGTCACCAAGGGCGTGGACCAGATCATCCCGGTCGACGTCTACGTCCCCGGCTGCCCGCCGCGCCCGGAGGCGCTGCTCCAGGGCATCCTCAAGCTGCAGGAGAAGATCGCCCGCGAGTCCCTGGGCGAGCGCTACGGCCACGGGTCCGCCGGCCGGCCCTCGGCCGCCGCCCTGCAGAGCGGCCTGGTGCAGCCCCCGGCCGCGCCCGCCGAGGGGGGCGCACGATGACCACGGCCGGCTGGCTGCCCGCCTCCGCCGAGGAACTCTTCGGCCCGGAGGCCACGGCCGAGGAGTCCTACGACGTCCTGACAGTGGACGTCCCGCCGTCCTCCTGGCTCACCGCCCTGGAGACGGCCCGTACGACCCTGTCCTGCACGTACTTCGACTGGCTGAGCGCGGTCGACGAACCCGGCACGGGCTTCCTCGTCTCGGCCCACGTCGTCGCTCTGCACCCGGTCCGCCGTCTCCTCGTGCGCACGACCGTTCCGCACGAGGCCCCGGCGCTGCCCTCCGCCGTCGGCGTCTACGCGGGCGCGGCCTGGCACGAGCGCGAGACCCACGAAATGTTCGGCGTGGCCTTCGAGGGCCACCCCGCCCTGGACCACCTCCTCCTCCCGGAGACCTTCGAGGGTCACCCCCTGCGCAAGGACTTCGTCCTCGCCGCCCGTGTCGCCAAGGCCTGGCCCGGCGCCAAGGAGCCCGGCGAGTCGGACCATGGCGGCCCCAAGCGCCGCCAGATGCTCCCACCGGGCGTCCCCGACCCCAACGAATGGGGCCCCCTCAAGGGCCAGCTCCCGCCCGCCCCGGCCCGCCCGGCCAGGGCCGCCGGGCGTGCGGCGGGGGAGCGCCCGGCGCGGGCGGCCACAGGAGAGCGCCCGGTACGGCGCACCCGCACGGCGGCGGAGGGCTCGGCGAGCCGGACCGCGGCTGCGACACCGGAGACCGCGCCGGCCGAGACACCGGGGGCGGCTGCGGGAACACCCGCGGGGACTCCCGCGGGAACTCCGCGCCGGTCCCGCAGCGTCTCCGAGGGCTCGGCGAGCCAGCGCGAGGGTGCACCCGACCAGGCTCCCGCCGCGGGTACCGCCGGTGCGCGCCGGTCCCGCAGCGCGAGCGAGGGGTCGGCTTCACAGCGAGCGGAGTCCGCCGCTCCGTCGACGCCGACGGCCGCGCCCCCGCCCTCGGGGCCGCGGCGTGCCCGCAGCGCCTCGGAAGGCTCGGCCTCGCAACGCGCCGGCGCTCCGGCAGCGGCAGCACCTGAGACGCCGAGTGAGCCTTCGGCTCCGGCACCGTCCGAACCGACCGCGCCGACTGAGCCGACCGCGCGGTCCGAACCGACCGCGCCGTCCGAGCCGTCGGCACCGGAAACGCCCGCCCGGCCGGCCCCGCGCGGCACCGCGCCCCGCAGTGCGGACGCCCCCTGGCACCACGCCCGCCCGGCGTTCGACGAGCCCGAACCCGAGGACCGGACACCGGAATCCGAAGACCGGACAGGGACAGGGGAGGACGGGACCCCCGAACCCCCGGCCCCGGAAACCCCGACCCCCGACGACCCCGCAGGAGGACAGCAGTGAACGACTTGCTGGACGTCGCTCTGCGACTCGTGGTCGTGTTCGTCGTCTTCCTCACCTTCCCCCTCATCGTGGGCCAGACCGAGCACAAGGTGATGGCCCATATGCAGGGCCGCCTCGGCCCGATGTACGCCGGCGGCTTCCACGGCTGGGCCCAGCTGATCGCCGACGGTGTGAAGTTCGCCCAGAAGGAGGACGTGGTCCCGGCGGGCGCCGACCGCCGCGTCTTCCAACTGGCCCCCGCCGTGGCCCTGCTGCCGTACCTGCTCGTCCTGCTCGCCATCCCGATCGGGCCGGGCAAGGGCGCCGTCGGCCAGGTCCTGGACGCGGGCGTCTTCTTCGTCCTCGCCGTGATGGGCGTCGGCGTCCTCGGCTCGCTCATGGCCGGCTGGGCCAGCGCGAACAAGTTCTCCCTGCTCGGCGGTCTGCGCACGGCCGCCCAGCTGCTCGCCTACGAACTTCCGATGCTGCTCGCCGCGGCCTCCGTCGCCATGGCGGCCGGCACGGTCTCCCTCCCGGGCATCCTCCACGCCTTCCACTGGTGGTGGGTGCCCTGGCAGATCGTGGGCGCGGTCGTCTTCTTCGTCGCCGGCCTCGCCGAACTGCAGCGCCCGCCCTTCGACATGCCGGTCGCCGACTCGGAGATCATCTTCGGCGCGTACACCGAGTACACCGGTCTCAGGTTCGCGCTGTTCCTGCTCGCCGAGTACGCCGGCATCGTCGTGCTGTGCGGCCTGACCACCGTCCTCTTCCTGGGCGGCTGGCACGGCCCGTGGGGCCACGACGGCCTGGGCTGGCTGTGGACCCTGCTGAAGACCGCGATCCTCGCCTTCGTCGTCATCTGGCTCCGTGTGACCTACCCCCGCCTGCGCGAGGACCAGCTCCAGAAGCTCTCCTGGACCCTCCTCGTCCCCCTCTCCCTCGCTCAGATCGCCCTCACCGGCATCGTCAAGGTGGTGATCTCCTAATGTCCCGCCCGTCACCCGACCACCGCCCCTCAACGACGCCCTCCGGGCGACCCCGCCTGTCGATTCCCGGCTCCGGCCTGGCCAAGGGGCTGGCCGTCACCCTCCGCACGATGACGAGGAAGCACGTCACCGCGCAGTACCCGGACGCCCTGCCCGACCTGCCGCCCCGCACCCGGGGTGTGATCGGGCTGTTCGAGGAGAACTGCACGGTCTGCATGCTGTGCGCCCGCGAGTGCCCGGACTGGTGCATCTACATCGACTCGCACAAGGAGACGGTCCCGCCCGCCGCCCCCGGCGGCCGTGAGCGCAGCCGCAACGTCCTCGACCGGTTCGCGATCGACTTCTCCCTGTGTATGTACTGCGGTATCTGCATCGAGGTCTGTCCTTTCGACGCGCTGTTCTGGTCGCCGGAGTTCGAGTACGCCGAGACCGACATCCACGAACTCACCCACGAGCGGGACAAGCTCCGCGAGTGGATGTGGACCGTCCCGGCGCCGCCCGCCCTTGACCCCGGCGCCGAAGAGCCGAAGGAACTCGCCGCCGCCCGCAAGACCGCCGAGAAGCTGGCGGCCACGCGGGCCGAACCGCAGGAGGGGAAGTCGTGAGCCTCGCCGCAACCGCCGCGCACAGCCACGGCTTCCTGTCCCCGACCGGCGTCGAGATCGCCTTCCTGCTCGTCGGCCTGGCCACCTTCGGCGCCGCACTGGTGACGGTCACCACGAAGCAGCTCGTGCACGCCGCCCTGTGGCTCGTGGTCGCCCTCGGCGGCCTCGCCGTCGAGTACCTGCTGCTCACGGCCGAGTTCATCGCCTGGGTGCAGGTCCTGATCTACGTCGGTTCCGTCGTCGTCCTCCTTCTGTTCGGACTGATGCTCACCAAGGCCCCGATCGGCCGCTCCCCGGACGCCGACTCCGGCAACCGCTGGGCCGCCCTGACGGTCGCCGTCGCCGCCGCCGGCGCCCTGGTGTGGGTGGTCGTGGATGCCTTCCGCACGACCTGGATCGACCTGAACGGTCCGGCCGCCGGCAGCACCCGCGTCACCGGCGAGAGCCTGTTCCGGACCTGGGTCCTGCCCTTCGAGGCCCTGTCCGTCCTGCTGCTCGCGGCACTGGTCGGCGCGATCGTCCTGTCCCGCAAGCTGAAGGCGGAGCAGCCCCCTCGCTCTGACAACTCCCGGACTCCCGCCGAAAGTTCCCCATCCGTCCCGGATGCCCGAAATACTTCGGCCGAGCAGGAAGGCGCCCGCTGAGATGCACCTCGCCTATCCCGCCGTACTCTCCGCCCTCCTGTTCTGCACCGGCCTGTACGGCGTCCTCGCCCGGCGCAACGCGATCCTCGTTCTGATGTCGGTCGAGCTGATGCTCAACGCCGTCAACCTCAACCTGGTCGCCTTCGACGTCTGGCTCAGCCGGGCCGCCGTGGAGACCCTGCACTCCGGCCAGGCGCTGACCCTGTTCACCATCGCCATCGCTGCCGCCGAGATCGGCATCGGCCTGGCGATCGTCCTCGCCGTCTACCGCAACCGCGGCACCTCCGACATCGACAAACTCCGCGACAGCGCCGAGGGTCACGGAAACGAAGGCCCCGACGGCGACACCTCCGCGGCCGGGAAGGCTGAGGCCACCGCGTGACCACGACCACCCTCGCCGTCCTCGTCCCCCTCCTGCCGTTCCTGGGCGCCACGGCCGGTCTGCTGCTCGGCCGCACCACCCCCGGGTTCGTCCGCCCGCTCGCCGTGCTGCCCGCCCTCGCCGCGCTGGTCCTGAGCGCGGTGGTCGCCGCACGCCAGGGCGGCGGGCAGGCCATCGACGCGCACACGGAGCTGACGCCCACCGGCTCGGTGCCGGTCGAACTGGCCCTGCACATCGACGGCTTCGCCGCGCTCGTCGCCGTCCTGGTCGCCTTCGTCGCGACCTGCGTGCAGATCTACTCGACGGGCTACCTGCGCGAGGACCCGCGCTACCCCTCGTACGCCGCTCTCGTCTCCCTGTTCACCTCCGCGATGCTCCTCGTCGTCTACTCCGGCGACCTGATCGTGCTGCTGGTCGGCTGGGAAGTCATGGGCATCTGCTCCTACTTCCTGGTCGGCCACTACTGGGAGACCCCCGAGGCCCGCGCCGCCTCGCTGAAGGCCTTCCTGGTCACCAAGCTCGGCGACGTGCCGTTCCTGATCGGCCTGTTCGCCCTCGGCACCGACGCCGGATCGTTCCGCATCACGCGCGTCCTCGGCGCCGTCGCGAGCGGCGGCCTCGACCACCCGACCCTGATCGCCCTGCTGCTGCTCGCGGGCGTGGCCGGCAAGTCGGCGCAGTTCCCGCTGCACACCTGGCTCCCGGACGCGATGGCTGGCCCGACGCCCGTCTCGGCGCTGATCCACGCCGCGACGATGGTCGCCGCCGGTGTCTACTTCGTGGCCCGTCTCCTCCCGGTCTTCGAGGCCTCCTCGACCGCGATGGTGGTCCTCGCCCTCATGGCCGCCGTCACGATGACCGGCTCGGCCCTCGCCGCGCTGGCCCAGGACGACATCAAGCGCGTCCTCGCCTACTCGACGATCGGTCAGCTCGGCTACATGACCGGCGCCCTCGCCGTCGGCGACCGCGGTGCCGCCGTCTTCCACCTCCTGTCGCACGGCGCCTTCAAGGCGCTGCTGTTCCTCGCGGCCGGCGTGATCATCCACGCCGCCGGCACCAACTCCCTGGCCGCCATGTCCCGGATGACGGGCCTGCGCGACCGGATCCCGGACGCCTACTGGACGATGACCGTGGCGCTGCTCGCGCTCGCCGCGATCCCGCCCTTCAGCGGCTTCTTCTCCAAGGAGTCCGTCCTCGGCGCCGCCGAGCACACCGCCACCGGCCACACCGGGCACGCCCCCGGCAGCGCGGGCTGGGTCGTCCTCGTCGCCGGTCTGCTCACCGCCCTGCTCACCGCCGCGTACGCCACCCGGCTGTGGCTGCTGGCCTTCCGCGGCCGGGGCGCCCAGGCTCCGGACCACGGCCGCCAGCCGCTGACGATGACCGCGGTGCTCTGGGTCCTCGCCGTCCCGTCGCTCGCCTTCGGGGGGCTCGCCTACCGCCTGCTGCCCGACTGGTTCGACGGCCGCGACCTGACGCCGGGCCTGTTCACCTCCGTCCTCAGCACCGGCCTCGCCCTGGTCGGCGGGCTCCTCACCTACGGCGCCTGGCAGCGCACCACCGCGCTCGCCGCCCGCGTCCCGGCCCCTACCCCGGTCGTCGCTCCGGTCGAGCCCGAGCGTCCCCAGGGCGCGGTCGCCGCCCACGCGGAGGGCGACGCCAGCCTGGTCGAGGCCGAGGCCCTCGCCGCCCACGAGCCGGCCTACAGCGACCTCGCCCACGCGCCCGACCCCGGGCGGCTGCTGCTCGGCCCGCTCTACCGGCACGCGGCTGTCGGCTTCCACCTGGACGCCGTGTACTCCGCACTCTTCGTCCGCCCGGTCCTGGCCGGGGCGAGTCTCGTCCGGTTCCTCGACCGCGAGGTCGTCGACACCTACGTCCACGGCGCAGCCGCGCTACCCCGGCTGCTCGGGGCCGCCGTACGGCGCGCCCAGACCGGCAATGTGCAGACCTACGTGAGCGCGCTGCTCGCCGGCACCGTCATCCTGGCGGTCGCCGTCGTCCTCGTCGCCACGGGAGCGTGAGCAGGCGTGATCGATATCAGCGAGTCCGTGATGCAGTTTCTTCTGGCGTTCGTCGTCGTCGGCCCGCTCCTGGGCGCCGTCGCCGCCCTCCTGCCCGCCCCGCCCGGGCTGAAGGGGAAGTCGCCCGAGCAGGCCGTGCTGCGCCACGGCGTGACCGTGACCGGCGCGATCCTCATCGCCGCGATCGTCCTCGCGCTCGGCTTCGACCACGACCATCCGTCGAAGATGCAGGCCACGACCGACATCAGCTGGATCCCCGCACTCGACGTGCGGATCCACCTCGGCATCGACGGCATCTCCCTCCCCCTTCTGGTCCTGACCGCGCTGCTGACCTTCCTCTGCGCGCTGTACTCCTACTTCAAGATGCCGTCGGGCCCGTCCCCGAAGGCATTCGTCGCGCTGCTGCTCGTCCTGGAGTCCGGCACGCTCGCGAGCTTCGCCGTCCTCGACCTGCTGCTGTTCTTCCTCGCGTTCGAGATGGTGCTCGTCCCGATGTACTTCCTCATCGCCCGCTGGGGCGGCGAGGGCCGGACCCGGGCCGCGTGGAAGTTCATCCTCTTCACGCTGCTCGGCTCCGTCGTCATGCTGCTCGGCCTGCTTCTGATCGGATTCAAGGCGGGCACGTTCGACATGGTGGCACTCGCCACTGACAACGGCCGGTCGCTGACCACATCCGTGCAGGTCATCGCCGTTCTGGCGATCGGGCTCGGGCTCGCGGTCAAGACGCCGATGTGGCCGCTGCACAGCTGGCTGCCGGACGCCCACACCGCCGCACCGACCGTCGGTTCGGTCCTGCTGGCCGGTGTCCTGCTGAAGATGGGTACGTACGGCTTCGTCCGGATTCTGCTGCCGGTCGCGCCCCATGGCTTCCACACCTTCGCGCCGTACCTCGCCGCATTCGCCGTCGTCGGCATCATCTACGGATCCCTGGCCTGCCTGGCCCTGGCCAAGCAGGGCGCGAAGGGCGACCTCAAGCGCCTGATCGCCTACTCCTCCGTCGGCCACATGGGCTTCGTGCTGCTCGGCATCGCCACCATGACCCCGACCGGCGTGAACGGCGCCCTGTTCGCCAACATCGCCCACGGCCTCATCACCGGCCTGCTCTTCTTCCTCGTCGGCGCGCTCAAGGACCGTACGGGCACCACCGACCTCGACGCCTTGTCCCTCCCGTCACCCGACCACCACCCCTCAACGAGCGGCTCCGCCGCGCCGAATGAATTCCAGACGGGCGCGGCCCTCTACGGCAAGGCCCCGCGTCTCGGCGGTCTGCTCGCCTTCGGTGCCGTCGCCTCGCTCGGACTGCCCGGCCTCGCCGGGTTCTGGGGCGAGATGCTGGCCCTCTTCGGCGCGTTCAGGCCCGCCGCCGACCTCAGCCGGCCCGCCTTCCTCACCTTCATGGCGATCGGCGCGTTCGGCACCCTGCTGACGGCCGCGTACATGCTGATCGTGGTCCGCCGGGTCTGCATGGGCGGCGTGGAGCAGGAGACGCCGAAACTCGCCGACGTCCACGGGTACGAGTTCGCCGCCTGGACCCCGCTCGTCGCCCTCACCGTCGTCGCCGGACTCTGGCCGAGGGCCCTGCTCGGCCTCACCGACCCGGCAGTGCACCAGCTCCTCGCAGGAGGCACCCGATGAGCGCCCTGGCCCAGCCCCTGGCCGCGTCGCTGGTCCAGTCCGTGGACTGGCTCGCCATCGCCCCGCCGACCATCGCCGCCGTGGTGGCGCTCGTGGTGCTCGTCGCCGACCTCTTCGTGCCCGAGGCGCGCAAACCCGTCCTCGGCTGGATCTCCGTGGCGGGCCTTGCCGCCGCCGCGCTGACGCTCCTGCCCCTCCTCGACGGCGACCGCAGCACCTTCTGCGTGAACGGCACGCGCGCGTGCAGCTACACGGCCGACCGGTTCACCCTCGTGGTCCAGTTCCTGGTGCTCGTCGGCGCCCTGCTGGCCGCTCTGCTGTCCGTCACCACCCTGACGGACGACAACCAGCGGATCCCGTCGGGGGAGTACTGGTTCCTGCTGCTCTCCTCCGCGGCCGGCGCCGCCCTGCTGCCCGCCTCCCGCGACCTGGCCACCCTGATCGTCGCCCTGGAGGTCGCCTCCCTGCCCGCCTTCGCCCTCGTCGGCATCCGGCACGGCGACAAGCGCTCCTCCGAAGCGGCCCTGAAGTTCTTCCTGTCCTCGGTCGCCGCCACCGCGGTGAGTCTGATGGGCATCAGCTTCGTCTACGCCTCCACGGGCACCCTGTACCTCACCCAGGTCGCCCAGCGCCTCCAGCACGTCGACGGGCAGCTGCACACCCTCGCCCAGACCGGCGTCGTCCTCACCCTCATCGGATTCGCCTTCAAGACGGCCGCCGTCCCGTTCCACTTCTGGGTGCCCGACACCTACGTGGGCGCACCCCTGCCCATCGCCGCCTACCTGTCGGTCGTCGGCAAGGCGGTCGGCTTCTCCGGCCTGATCCTCGTCACCGTCGTCGCCTTCCCGTCGTACGCGGACGTCTGGGGGCCCGCGCTCGCCGCCCTGGCCGCCCTCACCATGACCGTCGGCAACGTCGGCGCGCTGCGCCAGCAGGCCACGCGCGCGTACAGCGCCGTACGGCTGCTCGCCTGGTCGTCCGTCGGCCAGGCCGGCTACCTCCTGGTGCCGATCGCCGCAGCCGGGTACGCCAAGGACCCCCAGAAGGCGATCGGCTCCACCGTCGCCTACGCCCTGATGTACGCCGCCGTGAACCTCGGTGCCTTCGCGGTGGCCGCCCTGGTCGGCCGCACGAAGTCGCTGAACCGGGTGAGCGACTACCGGGGCCTGTACGCCACGAACCCGCTGACCGCCCTGCTCCTGGCCTTCTTCCTGCTGTGCCTGGCCGGGCTGCCGCCGGGCATCATCGGCCTGTTCGCCAAGGTCACCGTGTTCGCGTCCGCCGTCGACGCCGGCCTCGGATGGCTCGCCGTCGTCATGGCCGTGAACGTCGTCATCGCCCTCTTCTACTACCTCCAGTGGACGACCCTGCTCTTCCGCGCCCCCGAGGGCGAGCCCGCCCGGCACCGCCTGCCGGCCCCGCTCACCGCCGCGCTCGCCCTCACCGGCGTCCTCGGCGTGGCCCTGTCCGGAGCGCCCCAGCTGGTGCTGCGCTTCGCGGCGACCGGCCTGTTCTGAGCGCCCCTGCCTCGGCCGTAAGTGCACGTCACCCGTACGGCCGAGGAACGGCGCCGCACACGCCGGGGAACTCGTGACCGTCGCCTGGCGTTGACCAGAGCGGGAGGGTCCACTGGACCAAAGGGTTCCCCTGCTGCACCACTTGGAGGGCGTACCGTGCACCGCCGGCACAACGGGCTCAGGACGGCAGTACTCCTCGGGGGGCTGTCCGCGCTCATCATCGTCATCGGCAGCTTTTTCGGGCGCACCGGACTGATCGTCGCCGTACTCATCGCCCTCGGCACAAACGCGTACGCGTACTGGAACAGCGACAAGCTGGCGCTGCGCGCGATGCGTGCGCGCCCGGTGAGCGAGTTCGAGGCCCCGGCGCTCTACCGGATGGTGCGCGAGCTCTCCACACAGGCCCGCCAGCCCATGCCCCGCCTGTACATCTCCCCGACAGAGGCCCCCAACGCCTTCGCGACGGGCCGCAATCCGCGCAACGCGGCCGTGTGCTGCACGGAGGGCATCCTGCGCCTCCTGGACGAACGCGAGCTGCGCGGCGTCATCGGCCACGAGCTGAGCCATGTCTACAACCGCGACATCCTGATCTCCTCGGTGGCGGGCGCCCTCGCCTCGGTGATCATGTTCCTGGTCAACTTCGCCTGGCTGATCCCCATCGGCCGCTCCGACGACGACGAGGGCCCCGGCCTGCTCGGACTGCTGCTGATCATGATCCTGGGGCCGCTCGCCGCCACCCTCATCCAGCTGGCGATCAGCCGCTCCCGGGAGTACGAGGCGGACGCCTCGGGCGCCCAGCTCACCGGTGACCCGCGCGCCCTGGCCGGCGCCCTGCGCAAGCTGGAGGTCGGCACCCAGCAGCTCCCGCTGCCGCCCGAGCCCCGGATCCAGACCGCGAGCCACATGATGATCGCGAACCCCTTCCGCCCGGGCCAGGGAGTCGCCAAGATGTTCTCCACGCACCCGCCGATGGCGGACCGCATCGCCCGACTGGAGAAGATGGCAGGCCGCAACCAGTGAAGACTCTCCTGAACCTCATCTGGCTCGTGCTGAGCGGCTTCTGGCTGTTCCTCGGCTACCTCCTCGCCGGCGTGCTGCTGTGCATCACGATCATCGGCATCCCCTTCGGCATCGCCGCGTTCCGCATCGGTCTCTACGCCCTGTGGCCCTTCGGGTACACCACGGTCGAGCGCAGGGACGCGGGCGCCGCCTCCTGCGTCGGCAACGTGCTGTGGCTGATCCTGGCCGGCTGGTGGCTGGCGCTCGCCCACATCGCCACCGGCATCGCCCTGTGCCTGACGATCATCGGCATCCCGTTCGGCGTCGCCAACTTCAAGCTGATCCCGGTCTCCCTGCTGCCGCTGGGCCGCGAGATCGTCCCCACGGACCAGCCGTTCGCCTCGCGCTGAGCGCCTGACCGCCTGACCTCCTGACCGGCCGCCACCCGTGCGGCCGGGGCGGAGAGTTGTCCACAACGGCCGGGTTGTCCACAGGTCGGCTCGGGCGTCGGCAGTCTGAGGCATTCTGGGATCACCGGCGGGCCGGGCGACTCGCAGGGAGCCCCCCGCCACGGGCGTCATGAGGACCCCGGCTGCTCCCCACGGGCGCCGCGGCGCCCCGCCCACCACCGCCGTATGCCGTACGCGGCCACCCCGGCCGCCAGCACACCCGTGCCCACGACCACCGAGGCCGCCGGCAGCGCGAACGCCAGCGTCGCGCAGCCCACCAGCCCCACCACCGGCACCGCCCGCGACAGCGGGGCCGGACTCAGCGTCCACGCCGAGGCATTGGCCACGGCGTAATAGGCCAGCACACCGAAGGAGGAGAACCCGATGGCACCCCGTACGTCCACCGTCGCGGCCAGCACCGCGACCACCGCGCACACCGCCAGCTCCGCCCGGTGCGGGACTCCGAACCGCGGATGCACGGTGGCCAGAGTCCCGGGCAGATGGCCGTCGCGGGCCATGGCGAGCGTCGTACGGGACACGCCGAGGATCAGCGCGAGCAGCGAGCCCAGCGCCGCCACAGCCGCCCCCACGCGCACCACGGGCACCAGACCCGGCACCCCCGCCGCGCGTACCGCGTCGGCCAGCGGCGCCGCCGAGTGCCCCAGCCGGACCGCGCCGAGAACCGCGAGAGCGGCGACGGCCACGCACGCGTAGACCACCAGCGTGATCCCGAGCGCGAGCGGGATCGCACGCGGGATGGTGCGCGCCGGATCCCTCACCTCCTCGCCGAGGGTCGCGATCCGCGCGTACCCGGCGAACGCGAAGAACAGCAGCCCGGCCGCCTGCAGCACCCCGCCGGCACCCGAGGACAGCCCGATGTCCAGCCGCCCGGCGTCGGCCCGCCCGGAGACGAGACACACGACCACCACGGAAGCGAGGACAGCCAGCACCACGGCCACGATCACCCGCGTCAGCCACGCCGACTTCTGGACACCGCCGTAGTTCACGGCGGTCAGGGCCACCACGGCCGCGACCGCCACCGTGTGCGCCTGCCCCGGCCAGACGTACGCGCCCACGGTGAGCGCCATCGCCGCGCAGGAGGCGGTCTTGCCGACCACGAACGCCCACCCGGCGAGATACCCCCAGAAGGCGCCCAGCCGCTCACGCCCGTACACGTACGTCCCGCCCGATGCCGGGTAGCACGCAGCGAGGCGCGCGGAGGACATGGCGTTGCAGTAGGCCACCACGGCCGCGACGGCGAGCGCGGGCAGCAGCCCGGACCCGGCGGCGCGCGCGGCGGGTCCCGGGGCGGAGAAGACGCCGGCCCCGATCATCGAGCCGAGGCCGACGACCACGGCGTCACGCACCCCCAGGGTGCGGCGCAGACCGGCGCCGGAACGTGTCATGTGCCGCACCCTACTGATCGCCCCAACTCGGGTGGTCGCACCGGGGGGCGGAACCGGGTGGCCCACCCGTGACGTCCTCTTCACCGGCAGAGCACGAGACACGCGCGCGACGGACAGCAGGTCCTCACCGAATTCTCAGCGGCCGGACAGTGCGGGTGCAGCGCGGGAGGGCAGGGTCACGGCATGAGCATCATCGGTTGGATCATCCTGGGACTCGCGGCCGGAGTCATCGCCAAGGTCCTGCTGCCGGGCCGAGACCCGGGCGGCTTCATCGGCACGACGTTCATCGGCATCGCGGGTGCGTTCATCGGCGGCTGGATCTCGGCCCGCTGGCTGGACCACCCGATCAGCAAGCACTTCTTCGACGGCGCGACCTGGACCGCCGCCATCGGCGGCTCACTCGTCCTGCTGATCGCCTACCGCATCCTGTTCGGCAACTCCCGCGACTGAACGACGACCGACTGGACGACGACCGACTGAACGACGACCGAAGGGCGGGCACCGCCCGGTACCCGCCCCCTCGTGTACGTGCCGCGCCTGCCGCACGGGTCGTGCGTGCGGCCTACCGGTAGTTCACGAACTGCAGCGCGAAGTCGAAGTCCTTGCCCTTGAGCAGGGCGATGACGGCCTGCAGGTCGTCGCGGCTCTTGGAAGTGACGCGCAGCTCCTCACCCTGGACCTGGGCCTTCACGCCCTTGGGGCCCTCATCGCGAATGATCTTCGCCACCTTCTTCGCGTTCTCCTGGGAGATGCCCTCCTGGATCGACGCGAAAATCTTGTACTCCTTGCCGGAGAGCTGGGGCTCGCCCGCGTCCAGCGCCTTCAGCGAGATGCCGCGCTTGATCAGCTTGGACTGGAAGACGTCGAGGACCGCGTTCACCCGGTCCTCGGAGTTCGCCTCCATGAGGATCTTGTCCCCGGACCACGAGATCGAGGCACCCACGCCCTTGAAGTCGTAGCGCTGCGAGATCTCCTTGGCGGCCTGGTTGAGGGCGTTGTCGACCTCCTGCCGCTCGACCTTCGAGACGATGTCGAAACTGGAGTCGGCCATGTCCTGTGGCTCCTTGTATCCGGGTGCGTATCGGGTGCGGGCGGGCGTGCGAGGCGGCTGCCGCCGAGCCAGGCATCAAGCCGGGCCGCATCCGCACCAGCCTAGCCACCCCACGACCGAAGGGGCGCAGATCAATGGGGTGGCGAAGTACCCCTCGGCATCGGGTATTGTTTACGTCGTTGCCAGGGAGCACCGCCGAAGAGCGGTTCGAACGGCAGCAACCCCGGCGGTGTGCCCGAGCGGCCAAAGGGAGCAGACTGTAAATCTGCCGGCTCAGCCTTCCCAGGTTCGAATCCTGGCGCCGCCACACTGGGGAAGACCCCCTCCGACTGCGGAAACGCAGCACGGAGGGGGTCTCTTCGTGTTGGCCCTGTCCGAGGCGGGGCACACTGGCGGCATGTCGTCCCGTCGCAGAACCTGTCCGGTGTGCCGCCGTGAAATCGCCGTCGTCGCCGGGCGTTTCGCCCGGCACGACCCGCCCGGGGCGCGGGAGAGCGGGGATCTCGTCTCGTGCTCCGGATCGCGACGGCAGGCGCAACTCGGGGCCGTCCAGCCATCGTTGGACGGCTACGTCCTGCCGGACTTCCCCGGGCAACTCCCGCTCTTCTGACCGAGTCAGGGTCCCGCGATCGACTTCACGGCGACCGACACCGGCGTCGACCCGCTGATCAGCTCCAGCGTCAGGCCCGCCGTCGCCGGCGTGTCCACCAGCTCCGCCAGCACGGCCGCCACGTCGTCCCGCGGGACCATGCCGCGCCCGGTGTCTGCCTCCAGGCGGACATGGCCGGTGCCCGCGTCGTCCGTCAGCGAGCCGGGCCGCAGGATCGTCCAGTCCAGGCCGTCCTGGCGGGTGATGTACGCGTCGGCCTCGCCCTTGGCGCGCAGGTACACGTCGAAGACGTCGTCGCCCTTGTGTGCGGGGTCCGCGCCCATCGAGGAGACCACGACGAAACGGCGTACGCGCGCGCGGACGGCCGCGTCCGCGAAGAGCACCGCCGCGCCCCTGTCCACCGTGTCCTTGCGGGCCGCACCGCTCCCTGGGCCCGCTCCGGCCGCGAAGACCGCCGCGTCGGCGCCCTGCAGGTGGGCCGCGACCTCCTCCACCGAGGCGGACTCCAGGTCGAGCAGGACCGGTTCGGCGCCGGCCGCCCGCAGATCGTCGCCCTGTTCGGGCTTTCGGATGATCCCTGCGACCTCTTCCCCTCGCGCGGAGAGCAGCCGCTCCAGCCGCAGCGCGATCTGACCATGACCACCAGCGATGACAATGCGCATGCTTTCGACCGTACGCCGGGGAGGCCCCGTCCGCCGCATGAGTTCAGCGGGGTTGCCGGGGGTGCACGATGCCGTTCCGGGGCGTGCGCCGCGGGAGCCTGCGCCCGGCGTGCGTTCAGCCCGGACGCGCCGATACGTCCCCGCTCACGCCCTCCGGCTCACGACAGCTCCCCTCGCCCCTGTCGCGGCAGCCCCAGCTCCGCTGTCACCGCCGAGTTGCAGTACTCGCGGACCGCGCTCGTGCGGGCCACCACGCGGCCCCGGTGGACCACGATGCGGCTGTAGGCGAGGGAGAGCGCGCCCGCCAGATGGTTGCCGCGTACGGCCAGGAGTTCGGCGGGGAAGCCCGCCTCCACGCGGACCTCGGGCAGGCCCAGGACCGTACGGGCCGAGGTGCTCACCGCGTCGTACGCGTCCTCCGGGCGCAGGACATGGCCGGCGGCGAGGCGGTAGGCCGCCTCCAGGGGGTCGCCGCGGCCGACGGGGTTGGAGACGTCCCGCAGGGCGCCGCTGCCGGCCGCCACCCGCACCCCGGCCGCGCGCAGCAGCCGTACCGGGGGCATGCCGCGCCGGTCGGCGGCGCCGCAGCCGCCCTGGGGCAGGCAGACGACCGTCATGCCGGCGGCTGCGAGCTGATCCGCGAGCCGCGAGGCGGCCTCTGCGGGAAGGCGCGCGAGACCGGCGCACGGACCGATCGTCACGCCGGCGCGCAGGCCCCCGGCCATCGTCGCGAGCCGGGACAACCGGGCCGGGTCTGTGGCATCCGTGTGCAGGTCCACCGGGCACCCCTGCTCGGAGGCCACCTCCAGGACGGCCTCCACATAGCCCGTGGGGTCCGGGTCCAGGTCCGGGCAGCCGCCCACCACCGAGGCGCCCATCTTCACCGCGTCCCGCAGCATCGCCAGCCCGTCGGCCCCGGCGGCCCCGGTCAGCAGGCGCGGCATGGCCACCGTGGCCAGCTCCGTGAGCCCGCGCAGCGAGCGGCGGGCCCGCAGGACGGCGCCGAGCGCGCCGAGGCCCTGGACGTCGCCCACGCGCACGTGCGCGCGTACCGCCGTCGCCCCGTGCCCGAGCTGGAGCAGGGCCGCCTCCGTGACCCGGCGCTGGACGTCCTCGGGGTCGTACGACACCGGCCCGGGGCGCTCGGCGGACAGCGCGGTGTCGCCGTGGGCGTGCGGTTCCGCCGGGGCCGGGAGGAGCAGGTAGCCGCTCAGGTCGAGGCGCGTGGCACCCGTGGTCGTACCTGTAGCCGTACGGGCGGGACCCGGCGCCGGCCCCCGTGGCAGGCCCGGCGCCAGGCTGCCGGCCGTGCCGACCGCCTCGATGCGCCCGCCGCCCAGCCGTACGTCCACGGTCCGGCCGTCCGTGAGCCGCGCCCCGCACAGCAGGAGCGCGCCCGGGTCGGGCTGCCCCGAGGACCCCGACGAGTTCGACGGCGGGTGCGGCTGCGGCTGGCTGTCGGGCATCGCGCTCCTGGGGTAGGGGGGGGCCGTGAGGCGCCCAAGATCACGCAGAGCGAGTCGAGCCTAGGGTGGCGAGCCACGCAGGGCGCGCAGGAGCGCAATAGTCGTACCGGTGTGGTCCGCCCTGGGCGGTGCGCGTGTCGCCCGCGCGCGTGGCCCGCACGGTTCGTCCTGGCGCAGCCTCTGACACCGCCTCACGCGACTGCGGGAGACCTGGGTTCCAGGGGGCCCGCGAAGCCGTCGGGAGGCCCGGGAACAGGCCCGGGAAGGGGGCCGTCACGGGTGCCGGGATACGGATTTGGGTGAACGGCTGCGGACCGTGTAATGTCTTCATCGCTCGCCCCAATAGCTCAGTCGGCAGAGCGTCTCCATGGTAAGGAGAAGGTCAACGGTTCGATTCCGTTTTGGGGCTCTGGTGTGAGAGGTTCCCGCCGCAAGGCGGGGCCCGATCTCATCAAAGCGGTGTAGCTCAGTCGGTAGAGCAAGCGGCTCATAATCGCTGTGTCACCGGTTCAAGTCCGGTCACCGCTACTGACAGTAGCCGATTGTGGGGTCGGTCCTTCGATCGGCTACTCTTTCTTGCGTTGTATTAGACCATCCGTTCGTCTTAGGAGCACTCACGTGGCTGCCACCGACGTCCGCCCGAAGATCACGCTGGCCTGCGTGGAGTGCAAGGAGCGGAACTACATCACCAAGAAGAACCGGCGTAACAACCCGGATCGCCTTGAGATGAAGAAGCACTGCCCGCGTTGCAATGCGCACACCGCGCACCGCGAAACGCGATAAATCAGGCTCGTACATGAGGCCGCCCCCGCAGTCCGGGGGGCGGCCTCATGTCGTTTCACACGCTGCGAGACCAGGAGGTTCCGGGCCATGGCGCTCGACCAGTCCTTCGTGGGGCGGACCTATCCGCCCACCGCGCCCTATGAGGTGGGCCGGGAGAAGATCCGCGAGTTCGCCGAGGCGGTGGGCGAGACCAACCCGGTGTACACGGACCCGGAAGCCGCCAAGGAATTCGGTCACGCCGATGTGATCGCCCCGCCGACCTTCGTGTTCTCCATCACCTTCCGCGCCGCCGGACAGGTCGTCCAGGACCCGCAGCTCGGCCTCGACTACAGCCGCGTGGTGCACGGCGACCAGAAGTTCGCCTACAACCGCCCGGTGCGCGCCGGTGACCGTCTTGCCGTCACCTCCACGATCGAGGGAATCAAGTCCCTCGCGGGCAACGACATCCTCGACATCCGGGGCGACGTGCACGACGAGACGGGCGAACTCGTCGTGACCGCCTGGACCAAGCTGGTCGCGCGCGCGGCAGAGGAGGCGTGAGGAAGCGATGACGGCGAAGATCGCGTATGACGATGTCGAGGTCGGCACCGAACTGCCGGCGCAGACCTTCCCCGTGACCCGCGCCACCCTGGTGCGGTACGCGGGCGCCTCCGGGGACTTCAACCCGATCCACTGGAACGAGAAGTTCGCCAAGGAGGTGGGCCTGCCGGACGTCATCGCGCACGGCATGTTCACCATGGCCGAGGCGATCCGCGTGGTCACCGACTGGACCGGCGACCCGGGCGCGGTCGTCGAGTACGGCGTCCGCTTCACCAAGCCGGTCGTGGTCCCGAACGACGACGACGGTGCTCTGATCGAGGTCAGCGCCAAGGTCGCCGCCAAGCTCGACGACAACACGGTGCGCGTGGACCTGACCGCGACCAGCGCGGGCCAGAAGGTGCTGGGCATGTCCCGGGCGGTCGTACGGCTGGCCTGACGGCAGACATCCGGGTAGTCCGGGTAAGGGGCGTCCGCCATTGCGTACGCCCCTTACGCATGTCTGCGGCCAGGGCGGCACGCGGGTCTGCGGCCAGGGCATTCAGGTCGTTCGGAAGCGCCCCTTGCCAAGTTAGTGATTGAGTACTAACTTACTGCCCATGGTCAGGATGAGCGCAGAAGAGCGGCGTGAGAGCGTCATCCGCGCGGCGATCGCGGAGTTCGCGCAGAAGGGGTACTACGGCACCTCCACCGAGGCGATCGCCAAGCGGGTCGGGGTGTCGCAGCCGTACCTCTTCCGGCTCTTCCCGGGCAAGAAGGCGATCTTCGCCGCCGCCTCGCTCCGCTGTGTGGAGGACACCTGCCGGGTCTTCAGGGAGGCGGCCGAGGGGCTGGAGGGCGAAGAGGCCCTGCATGCCATGGCGAGCGCGTACGTCCGGCTGATCACGGAGCACCCCGAGAGGCTCCAGATGCAGATGCAGACGTACATCACGGTGGCGGCGGCCGAGGCGGAAGGCGACCACGCATTCGGCGAGGCCGTGCGGTCCTCCTGGATGCGGCTCTGGGAGACCGTGTATCTGCCGCTGGGGGCGGATGACATCGAGACCACGACCTTCCTGGCGTACGGCATGCTCGTCAACACCCTCACGGCCATGGGGTTTCCGCCCGAGCACCGGGTCTGGCAGGGGATGTACCCGTCGGCACGGATCACCGGGCGGCTGGAGAAGTAGCGCGACCGGAGGCGGTGTCCCGCCTCTTTCATGAACGTCAAAGTTAGTCAGCAATAACTAATCAACGGCAGTGATCGCTCTCTGGGGGAGAGATGTCAGAAGAGATGTCAGAGCAGACAACCATGCGCGGGGGAGCGGTCTGGGCCCTCGTCATCACCAGCGTCGCCGGATTCATGGCGGCCCTCGACAATCTCGTCGTCACCACCGCCCTGCCCTCCATCCGCAAGGACCTCGGCGGCGCGCTGGACGACCTGGAGTGGACCGTGAGCGCCTACACGCTCACCTTCGCCGTCCTGCTGATGTTCGGCGCGGCCCTCGGTGACCGCTTCGGACGCCGGCGGCTCTTCCTCGCCGGACTCGCCGTCTTCACCGGTGCCTCCGCCGCCGCGGCCATGGCACCCGGCATCGGTTCCCTGATCGCCGCCCGCGCGGTCCAGGGCGTCGGCGCGGCCGTGATGATGCCGCTCACGCTCACCCTGCTGACGGCGGCCGTGCCCGCGGCCAAGCGGGGGACGGCGTACGGCATCTGGGGCGCCGTCAACGGGCTCGCGGTCGCCTCCGGGCCGCTGATCGGCGGCAGCCTCACCGAGCACGTCTCCTGGCACTGGATCTTCTGGCTGAACGTTCCGCTCGGCCTCGCCCTGCTGCCGCTCGCCCGTCTCCGCCTGGCCGAGTCCCACGGAACCGGCGCCCCGCTCGACATCCCCGGCACCCTGCTCGTCAGCGGCGGCCTCTTCGGCATCGTGTACGGGCTGGTGCGCGGCCCCTTCGACGGCTGGACAGGCGCCCCTGTGCTGACCGGGCTGATCGCGGGCGCCGCGCTGCTCGCCGGCTTCGTCCACCACGGCATCAACAACAAGAACCCCATGCTGCCGATGCGGCTGTTCCGCTCCCGGGCCTTCTCCGGCATCAACGCAGCGAGCCTGCTGATGTTCCTCGGGATGTTCGGCTCGATCTTCCTGCTCAGCCAGTACATGCAGGGCGTGCTCGGCTACTCGCCCACCGAGGCGGGCCTGCGGATGCTGCCGTGGACCGGCATGCCGATGCTGGTCGCACCCGTCGCCGGGATCCTCTCCGACCGCATCGGCGGCCGGCCGGTCGTCGCCGCCGGGCTCTTCCTGCAGGCGCTCGGCCTCGGCTACATGGCCGCCGTGGTCACCGCGGACGCCTCCTATGCGGACCAGCTTCCCGGCCTGATCATCAGCGGCGTCGGCATGGCCCTGTACTTCGCCCCGGCGGCCAACCTGGTGATGTCCAGCGTCCTCCCGCACGAGCAGGGCATCGCCTCCGGCGCCAACAACGCGCTGCGCGAGGTCGGCGGGGCGCTCGGTATCGCGGTGATGTCGTCGATCTTCTCCGCGCAGGGCGGCTACCGGAGCGCGCAGGACTTCGTGGACGGCCTGCGGCCCGCCCTCGTCGTCGGCTCGGCGACGGTCGCCCTCGCGGCGGTGGCGGCCCTGGTGATCCCGGCACGGCGCGCGGCAGCGCGAGTCGTGGTGGCGGGGGAGCCGGCCGAGGCGGCCGTCGGCCGCTGAGAGGGACCTCGGGACCGAGTCCGAGCATTGCGAACGCCACGCGCGCGTACGGCCCCGTCTTCACGATCGGGGCCGTACGCGCGCGTGGGCGCACTCCCGCAGCCCCCGAGGGCGCCAGGGCCGGGGCTGTCAGAGCCGTCTCGTAGTCTTGGGCCCGTGCAGGTACTCCACGACGCCCCCCTTGCCCCGCTGACCACCTTCCGGCTGGGCGGTCCCGCGGCGCGGCTGGTCACCGCCTCGACCGACGCCGAGGTGATCGCCGCCGTCCGTGAGGCCGACGACAGCGGTACCCCGCTGCTGGTCATCGGCGGCGGGTCCAACCTGGTCATCGGCGACAAGGGCTTCGACGGCACCGCCCTGCGCATCGCCACGCGCGGTGTCGAGCTGCGCGGGACGACGGTGGAGCTGGCGGCCGGCGAGGTGTGGACGGACGCCGTCGCCCGCACGGTCGAGGCCGGGCTCGCCGGGATCGAGTGCCTGGCCGGGATCCCGGGCTCCGCGGGAGCCACGCCGATCCAGAACGTGGGCGCCTACGGCCAGGAGGTCTCCTCCACCATCACCGAGGTGATCGCGTACGACCGGCGCGCGGGCGAGACCGTCACGCTGACGAACGAGGAGTGCGCCTTCTCGTACCGCCACAGCCGCTTCAAAGCCGACCCCGAGCGCTACGTCGTGCTGCGCGTCCGCTTCGAGCTGGAGGACGCGGACGGGCTGTCGGCGCCGCTGCGGTACGCCGAGACGGCGCGGGCGCTCGGCGTGGAGCCGGGCGAGCGGGTGCCGCTGGCCGCCGCGCGCGAGACCGTGCTGAAGCTGCGTGCCGGCAAGGGCATGGTCCTCGACCCGGAGGACCACGACACCTGGTCGGCCGGGTCGTTCTTCACGAACCCGATCCTCACCGACGAGCAGTTCGCCGTGTTCCACGTGCGCGTGCGGGAGCGGCTGGGCGACGGCGTGGAGCCGCCCGCGTACCCGGCGGGGGAGGGCCGTACGAAGACCTCCGCGGCCTGGCTGATCGACAAGGCCGGCTTCACCAAGGGGTACGGCACCGGGCCCGCCCGAATCTCCACCAAGCACACGCTCGCCCTCACCAACCGGGGCGCCGCCACGACCGAGGACCTGCTGGCCCTGGCCCGCGAGGTCGTCGCCGGAGTCCGGGAGGCCTTCGGGGTCACCCTGGTCAACGAGCCGGTGACGGTGGGCGTGAGCGTGTAGTCCTGCCTCAGCGCTCCCGCGGCGCTCCGCAGGGGCTCAGTCGGCCACCCCGACCCCCTGCTTCACCGTCCCCTCGTCGTCGATCATCGACAGCATCGCGTGGGCGACGTCCGCGCGGGCGATGAAGCGGCCGTTGCGCGGGAAGCCGCCGACCACCGTGCGGTAGCGGCCGGTGAGTGGCTTGTCCTGGAGGCGTGGCGGGCGTACGGACGTCCAGTCGGTGCTGCTGCGGGACAGTTCCGCCTCCATCTCGCGCAGGTCGTCGTAGACGCCCTTGAGGAGCGCCGAGACCACGCCCTTCATCGCGCGGTCCAGCAGGCTGTCGTCCGCGGCCGTCGGGCCGATCGGGGCGGCGCTGACCACCAGCAGCCGCCGTACGCCCTCGGCCTCCATGGCGCGCAGGACCGTGCGGGTCAGCCGGGTGGCGATCCCGGCGTCCTTGCGGCTGCGCGCGCCGAGGCCCGACAGGACCGCGTGCCGGCCGCGGACGGCGGCCCGCAGCGGCTCCGGGTCGCTGAGGTCGGCGCGGACGACGTCCAGGCGGTCGCCGACGACGGTGAGCCGGGCGGGGTCCCGGACGACCGCCGTGACCTCGTGGCCGGCGTCCAGGGCCTGGCGGACGACCTCCTTGCCGATTCCTCCGGTGGCGCCGAAAACGGTGAGCTTCATGGCGACGTTCCTGTTCCCGAGAGGTGGGTGAGTATTTACTCACCCCTGCCTCCTCTAGAGTGGGTAAGCACTCACCCACTCGTCAAGCCGATTGGACGCCCTCATGGAGACGAAGCCGGCCCGCGTCCGCATCCTCGATGCCGCATACGAGCTGATGCTCACCGTCGGACTGGCCCGCGCCACCACCAAGGAGATCGCGAAGGCCGCCGGGTGCTCCGAAGCGGCGCTCTACAAGTACTTCGGCGGCAAGGAAGACCTGTTCGTCCAAGTGCTCATGGAGCGCCTGCCCCCGCTCAAGCCCCTGCTGAGCAGCCTCGCGGCCGAGCCGGGCCAGGGCACGCTGGAGGAGAACCTCACCGAGATAGCCCGCCAGGCGGCCCTGTTCTACGAGCAGAGCTTTCCGATCGCCGCGTCCCTGTTCGCCGAGAAGCAGCTCAAGCGGCGGCACGACGATGCGCTGCGCAAGCTCGGCTCCGGCCCGCACAAGCCGATCGAGGCGCTGGACGCCTACCTGCGCGCCGAACGCGACGCCGGCCGGATCCGCGCCGACGCCGACACCTTCGCCGCCGCCTCCCTCCTCCTCGGCGCCTGCTCCCAACGAGCCTTCGCCTACGAGGCAACCGAAACCGGCGAACGCCCCCCACTGGACGACTTCGCCACCCGCCTCACCCGAGCCCTGCTGACCGGCCTGGTGTAGCGACAAGACCCCGCCCGCCTTAGGCCCTGTCGTCGGATGACCGGGGCCCTCAGCCGGCCGGTGACCGGGTCAGCCAGTCGTCGATGCCGGTCAGCAGTCGCTCCTTGGCGTCCTCGGGGGCCGCGGAGGCGCGGACCGACTGGCGGGCCAGTTCTGCGAGTTCTGGGTCCGTGAAGTTGTGGGAGTGGCGGGCGAGCTCGTACTGGGCCGTCAGGCGGGAGCCGAAGAGGAGGGGGTCGTCGGCGCCCAGGGCCAGGGGGACGCCTGCCTCGAAGAGGGTGCGCAGGGGGACGTCCTCCGGCTTCTCGTAGACGCCGAGCGCCACGTTCGACGCCGGGCACACCTCGCAGGTCACGCCCCTGTCGGCCAGCCGCTTGAGCAGGCGCGGGTCCTCCGCCGCGCGTACCCCGTGCCCGATCCGCGAGGCGTGCAGGTCGTCGAGGCAGTCCCGGACCGACGCCGGGCCGGTCAGCTCGCCGCCGTGCGGGGCCGAGAGGAGGCCGCCTTCGCGGGCGATCGAGAAGGCGCGGTCGAAGTCCCGGGCCATGCCGCGCCGCTCGTCGTTCGAGAGGCCGAAGCCGACCACGCCCCGGTCCGCGTACCGCACCGCCAGCCGGGCCAGCGTGCGCGCGTCCAGGGGGTGCTTCATACGGTTGGCGGCGACCAGGACGCGCATGCCGAGGCCGGTCTCCCGGGAGGTCGTGTCGACCGCGTCCAGGATGATCTCCAGCGCCGGGATCAGACCGCCCAGCCGGGGCGCGTACGACGTCGGGTCCACCTGGATCTCCAGCCAGCCCGAGCCGTCCCGCAGGTCCTCCTCGGCGGCCTCCCGGACCAGCCGCTGGATGTCCTCCGGCTCTCTGAGGCAGGAGCGCGCCGCGTCGTACAGCCGCTGGAAGCGGAACCAGCCCCGCTCGTCCGTGGCCCGCAGCTTCGGCGGCTCACCGCTGGTCAGCGCGTCCGTCAGCGCCTCGGGCAGGCGCACGCCGTACTTGTCGGCCAGTTCCAGCACGGTCTTCGGCCGCATCGAGCCGGTGAAGTGCAGGTGCAGATGGGCTTTCGGCAGCTCAGAGAGATCACGTACACGCTCCATCCCAGGATCCTGCCGTACGTCCCTGAATTCCCGGTAGCGGTTTCCCTGAACGTGGTCTTGCTCGCACGGACGAACGAGGGCCACCTGCGAAGAGCAGAGGGCCGCCTGCAAACGTTCGCAGGCGGCCCTCCGGCAGAGCGGCGGACGTCAGTCCCGCGCCTCCGCCAGCAGCTTCTGCACCCGGCTCACGCCCTCGACGAGGTCCTCGTCACCGAGCGCGTACGACAGCCGCAGGTAGCCCGGCGTGCCGAAAGCCTCGCCCGGGACGACCGCGACCTCGGCCTCCTCCAGGATCAGCGCGGCCAGCTCGACCGTGTTCTGCGGGCGCTTGCCGCGGATCTCCTTGCCCAGCAGGGCCTTGACCGACGGGTACGCGTAGAACGCGCCCTCGGGCTCCGGGCAGAGCACGCCGTCGATCTCGTTGAGCATCCGCACGATCGTCTTGCGGCGGCGGTCGAAGGCCTCGCGCATCTTCGCCACGGCCTCCAGGTCGCCGGAGACGGCGGCCAGGGCGGCCACCTGGGCCACGTTGGAGACGTTCGAGGTGGCGTGCGACTGGAGGTTCGTCGCGGCCTTGACGACGTCCTTCGGGCCGATGACCCAGCCCACGCGCCAGCCGGTCATGGCGTACGTCTTCGCCACACCGTTGACCACGATGCACTTCTCGCGCAGCTCGGGCAGCAGCGCCGGCAGGGAGACGGCCGTGGCGTCGCCGTAGACCAGGTGCTCGTAGATCTCGTCCGTGAGGACCCACAGGCCGTGCTCGACGGCCCAGCGGCCGATCGCCTCGGTCTCGGCCTCGGAGTACACCGCGCCGGTCGGGTTGGACGGGGAGACGAAGAGGACGACCTTGGTCTTCTCCGTGCGCGCCGCCTCCAGCTGCTCCACGGTGACGCGGTAGCCGGTCGTCTCGTCCGCGACGACCTCGACCGGGACACCGCCGGCCAGGCGGATCGACTCCGGGTACGTCGTCCAGTACGGAGCCGGGACGATGACCTCGTCGCCCGGGTCGAGGATCGCGGCGAACGCCTCGTAGATCGCCTGCTTGCCGCCGTTGGTGACCAGGATCTGGGAGACATCGGGCTCCCAGCCGGAGTCGCGCAGCGTCTTCGCGGCGATCGCGGCCTTCAGCTCGGGCAGGCCGCCGGCCGGGGTGTAGCGGTGGTACTTGGGGTTCTTGCAGGCCTCGACGGCCGCCTCGACGATGTAGTCCGGGGTGGGGAAGTCGGGCTCTCCGGCGCCGAAGCCGATCACCGGACGCCCGGCGGCCTTGAGGGCCTTGGCCTTGGCGTCCACGGCGAGGGTGGCGGACTCGGAGATCGCGCCGATTCGGGCGGAGACCCGGCGCTCGGTGGGAGGGGTTGCAGCGCTCATGGGGCCCATCGTTTCAGACCGGAAACCCCCACGGCACGCCCGTTTCACTTGTTGGCCGATGCAGCCGGTCCGGGAGCCCTTGGAGGCACGAACCCCGCTCGCCCGGGTCACACGGTTGTGGTCGGCGCCGAGCAGGCCCGCGTAACCGGGTTTTCCGGTGTGGGGCCTGGCCGTCGGTCCCGTGCCCATCAGGGGGGATGCGACCTCGACGCCGCAGCCGGCGGTGGTGCGGAGCGCGACGAGGTGTGATCAGCCGAGCGTGCTGCTCGGCCGTTCACGGCTGAGAAGGCGGCAGACCGAAGAGCAGGGGTTGGGGCGTGAACAGGAATCCGAATCCGGCCCCCGGCCAGGACGATCTTCGGCCCGGCGACTTCGGACAGGCACTTTCTGTTCGACGCCGGGCCGCGGACCACGTACACTCTCACCTCGTTGGCCTTCAGCAGCCGCAGCCGAAACCGGTGCACTCCGAGCATCCGGCCGGATGCGGTACGTTGGGGGACACACAAAGGGTCGTAGCTCAATTGGTAGAGCACCGGTCTCCAAAACCGGCGGTTGGGGGTTCAAGTCCCTCCGGCCCTGCTACACACACCGCCAGGATGTGTGCGCATGTACGTACAGCAATGCACCGCCGTGCGGCTCCAGAACCGGGCGCGGCACGGCCACGACCCGGGATCAGGTGAGGAAGAATGACGGACGCCGTGGGCTCCATCGACACGCCTGATGCGCAGGACGAGGTGCAGGAGTCCAAGAAGAAGGCCCGCAAGGGCGGTAAGCGCGCCAAGAAGGGCCCGCTGAAGCGCCTCGGCATCTTCTACCGCCAGGTCATCGCGGAACTCCGCAAGGTCGTCTGGCCGACGCGCAATCAGATGACGTCGTACACCACCGTGGTGATCTTCTTCGTTGCGATCATGATCGGTCTGGTGACCGTGATTGACTATGGGCTCAACCACGCGGCCAAGTACGTCTTCGGCTGAGCCAAGAGCGAAGGGCGCCGTGGTACCGGCGCCCGTTTTCGCATGTTCCACCCCTATGTATCCAGGAAGAAGCAGCCATCGTGTCTGACCCGAACCTGAACGACGCCATCGAGCCGGAAAAGTCGGTGGATGACGAGCTCGACATCGTCGAGGGCGCGGACGAGACGGACGAGTTCGAGGCTGCCGAGGCCGAGGCGGGGGAGGCGGCCGAGGAAGCCGCTCTGCACGTTGAGGACGAGGACGCCGAAGAGGCCCCTGTCGCCGAGGCCGAGGAAGCAGCCGAGGCCGACGAAGCAGCCGAGGTCGAGGAAGTCGCCGAGGCTGAGGAGGAGGCCGCGCCGGTCGACCCGGTCCAGGCCCTGCGCGAGGAACTGCGCACCCTCCCCGGCGAGTGGTATGTCATCCACACCTACGCCGGTTACGAGAACCGCGTGAAGACCAACCTGGAGCAGCGCGCCGTCTCGCTGAACGTCGAGGACTACATCTTCCAGGCCGAGGTGCCGCAGGAAGAGGTCGTCCAGATCAAGAACGGCGACCGCAAGACGATCAAGCAGAACAAGCTGCCGGGTTACGTCCTGGTCCGCATGGACCTGACCAACGAGTCCTGGGGCGTCGTCCGCAACACCCCGGGCGTCACCGGCTTCGTCGGCAACGCCTACGACCCGTACCCGCTGACCCTGGACGAGATCGTCAAGATGCTCGCCCCGGAGGCCGAGGAGAAGGCCGCCCGCGAGGCCGCCGAGGCCGAGGGCAAGCCCGCCCCGCAGCGCAAGGTCGAGGTCCAGGTGCTCGACTTCGAGGTCGGCGACTCGGTCACCGTCACGGACGGCCCGTTCGCCACGCTGCAGGCGACCATCAACGAGATCAACCCCGACTCGAAGAAGGTCAAGGGCCTGGTCGAGATCTTCGGCCGCGAGACGCCGGTCGAGCTGTCCTTCGACCAGATCCAGAAGAACTGACGCCTTCGGCGACTTAAGCCACCGGCCAGGTCAGACGGGCTGTTACAGCCTGTCTGACCTGCTCGGTTTTTGGCCGCACATCCATACCCGTTATCGTTGTGCGGTATGCCTGTGTCCGGGTGGTCCCGGAAGCGGGCATAGGACCCGAATGAAAGGACCCGGAGAGTAATGCCTCCCAAGAAGAAGAAGGTCACGGGGCTCATCAAGCTCCAGATCAACGCCGGTGCGGCGAACCCGGCCCCGCCGGTCGGCCCCGCGCTGGGTCAGCACGGCGTGAACATCATGGAGTTCTGCAAGGCGTACAACGCCGCGACCGAGTCGCAGCGTGGCTGGGTGATCCCGGTGGAGATCACGGTCTACGAGGACCGTTCCTTCACCTTCGTCACCAAGACGCCGCCGGCCGCGAAGATGATCCTCAAGGCCGCTGGTGTCGAGAAGGGCTCCGGCGAGCCGCACAAGACCAAGGTCGCCAAGATCACCGAGGCGCAGGTCCGCGAGATCGCCCAGACCAAGATGCCCGACCTGAACGCCAACGACCTGGACGCCGCGTCGAAGATCATCGCCGGCACCGCCCGTTCCATGGGCATCACGGTCGAGGGCTGACCTCACCCCCCAGCAGTCATGCGGCCGTAGCCGGTCGCACGTGGCAGGGCCTGCTCGGCCCGTGGACCACGACTCCTTTCAGAACACACAGGAGCAAGTTGTGAGCAAGCGCAGCAAGGCTCTCCGCGCTGCGGACGCCAAGGTCGACCGGGAGAAGCTGTACGCCCCGCTCGAGGCCGTCCGTCTCGCCAAGGAGACCTCCACGACCAAGTTCGACGGCACCGTCGAGGTCGCCTTCCGCCTGGGTGTCGACCCGCGCAAGGCCGACCAGATGGTCCGTGGCACCGTGAACCTTCCGCACGGCACCGGTAAGACCGCCCGGGTCCTGGTCTTCGCGACCGGTGACCGTGCCGAGGCCGCGCGTGCCGCGGGCGCCGACATCGTCGGTGCCGACGAGCTGATCGACGAGGTGGCGAAGGGCCGTCTGGACTTCGACGCCGTCGTCGCCACCCCGGACCTCATGGGCAAGGTCGGCCGCCTCGGCCGCGTCCTCGGCCCGCGTGGTCTGATGCCGAACCCGAAGACCGGCACCGTGACCCCGGACACCGCCAAGGCCGTGACCGAGATCAAGGGCGGCAAGATCGAGTTCCGCGTCGACAAGCACTCGAACCTGCACTTCATCATCGGCAAGGCGTCCTTCGACGACGCCAAGCTGGTGGAGAACTACGGCGCCGCGCTGGAGGAGATCCTCCGTCTGAAGCCGTCCGCCGCCAAGGGTCGCTACATCAAGAAGGCCGCCATCACCACCACGATGGGCCCCGGCATCCCGGTCGACCCGAACCGCACCCGCAACCTCCTCGTCGAGGAGGACCCGGCCGCCGTCTGAGCCCCGCGCTCACCCGGTAGCCGCGTCACGGACGCGTAAGTAGAGGGCGGGCCCTGCAACCTTCGAGGTGCGGGGCCCGTCCTTCTTTTTGACGTACGACTGTCAGAGGCCTGGGTTACCGTGCAGGCACAGGACTCGCATTAGGGGTGGGACGAGAAATGAAGAGCACGACCGTGCGCCGGACGGCCCTTTCCATCGCCATGGTGGCCGCGCTGACCGGAGTGGCCGCCTGCGGCGGTTCCGACTCAGGCAAGGGTGACAAGGGCGACAAGGCCGCCGGCGGGACTCCGATCCACGTCGACCCCATCGCCGCCCTGCGCTCCGCCGAGCAGTCCACCCAGAACGCCGACTCGGCGAAGGTCCAGGGCACCACCTCCATCGGCACGATGATGACGATGGACGCCTCCGGCGCCCTCACCTGGGGCCACGGCCTCAAGGGCAGCCTCACCATGACGTACACCGGCGGCCAGATGGGCGAGGCCATGCGCAAGGCCGGCTCCGCGTCGATGCAGGCGCGCTACCTGCCGGACGCCTACTACGTGAAGATGAGCGACAAGTTCGCCCAGCGCATGGGGGGCAAGCACTGGCTCCGGTACGGCTACGACGACCTCGCCAAGCTCGGCGGCGGCTCTGGTGCCTACGTGAAGGACCAGATGCAGAACTCCTCGCCGAACCAGTCGGTGAAGATGCTGCTGGCCTCCGGCGACGTGAAGAAGGCCGGCGAGGAGACCGTTGCCGGCCAGCACACCACGCACTACGCGGGCACGGTGAACATCGCCGACCTGGCCGACCGGACGAACCACAACCTCACCGCCTCCCAGCTGGCGGACATGAAGGCGCAGCTCACCAAGGCGGGCATCACCACGGAGCACGTGGACCTCTGGATCAACGACCAGAACCTCCTGGTCAAGAAGGTCGAGAAGGCCGACATGAAGAACGGCCGCATGGTCAGCACCGCCACCTACAGCGACTACGGCGTGAAGGTGACCGCAGTGGCGCCGCCGACCAGTGACACCAAGGACTTCGGGGACCTGCTGAAGTCCGGCGGCGCCGCGTCGGGCAGCAGCAGCTCCAGCAGCGGCATGGGCACCATGTCCTGACTCCGCAAGAACCGAATCCGGGGGAACTCCGGGAACCCCTGAGGTACGCTCGCGATCTTGCTGCGCGCCGACCACGCGCAGGCTGAGCGCTCCTCGGGGGTTTTCCATGAAGTCGCCGCTGTCGTCGAAGTCGTCCATACGCGTGCCGCTCGCCGTCCTGGCCGCCCTCCTCACCGCAGGCCTGGCCGGCTGCACGACGGCGGCCGACGGCGAGAAGGCTCCCGGCGGGCCGGAGGCGGCGGCCGTCGACAAGGCCGTACGCAGGTCCGAGGCCGCCGGCTCGCTGCATTACCGCACCACCGGCCGGGTACCCGGGCAGCGGCTGACCGTCGAGGCCGCGACCGGCACCAGACCCGCCGCCGCCCAAATGAGGATCAGCTACCTCGACGGCGCCGACGCGAGCATGCTCGTCGAGTTCCGCCTGGTCGACGGCCACCTCTACGAGAGCATGAGCGAGCACGGCGTCGTCAAGAAGACCCAGGGCAAGCACTGGGCCGACTTCGGCACCACCGCCCACTTCCACACCGGCGGCGGCCTGAGGATGGACATGAGCGGAATGCGCGACACGGCCGCGCAGAACCCCGTCCGCGAGGCCGCCTTCCTCACCGCCGCCGAAGACATCCGCCGTACCGGCACCGAGACCGTCGACAAGGCCCGCACCACGCACTACACGGGCACGGTCACCGTCCACGACCTGCGGAGCTGGCTGAAGGGCCAGGAGGGCCCCGGCCGCGCCGGGCGGAAGCGGAGCCTGGACGCGTACGCGCAGATGGGCGTCGACGAGCTGACCCTGGACGTGTGGATCGACAGTCAGGACCACGTGAAGCGCCAGCGCGTGCGCGGCTTCGGCCGGCACGGCGAACTCGACCTGACCGTCACCTTCCGCGGCTACGACAAGCCGGTGGGCGTGGCGAAGCCCCCGGCCGGGGACACCGTGGTCGTTCCCGAGCGTGCGAAGAAGGCCCACTGAGCGTCGTACGCCCCGGTCAGGGCCCGATTTGCTTGACGGCGACCGGGTCCCGTACTCTCTTGCAGAAGCCAAAGACCGCTGGTCGTTGCCGTGCGCTCTAGTGAGGGTGCGGTGGCCGAAGGATCCGCTGCAAAGTGGACGACCCGCGCAGGTGTCAGTGGAAGAACTCCCGGAACATACGCGCTCGACGCGTGTGCAGCCGGTCGAGTCCGCCCCGTGCGCCTGCGCCGGGGCGTTTCGTTTTCCCCAGTCCTCCTTCGGGTCCGCGCGGTCCGAATCACCCGGAAGGAGGCCGAGGCTCTATGGCGAGGCCCGACAAGGCTGCCGCGGTTGCGGAGCTGACGGACAAGTTCCGCAGCTCCAACGCCGCCGTGCTGACCGAGTACCGCGGTCTCACCGTGGCGCAGCTCAAGACGCTGCGCCGGTCGCTCGGTGAGAACGCCCAGTACGCCGTGGTGAAGAACACGCTGACCAAGATTGCGGCCGACGAGGCCGGGATCACGCTGCCGGGCGAGCTTTTCGCTGGCCCGACGGCTGTTGCCTTCGTCACCGGTGACCCGGTGGAGTCGGCGAAGGGTCTCCGTGACTTCGCCAAGGACAACCCGAATCTCATCATCAAGGGCGGTGTCCTTGAAGGTAAGGCGCTGACCGCCGATGAGATCAAGAAGCTTGCGGACCTCGAGTCCCGCGAGGTTCTGCTCGCCAAGCTGGCGGGCGCCATGAAGGGCAAGCAGTCCCAGGCTGCCTCGCTCTTCCAGGCGCTCCCGTCGAAGCTCGTCCGCACCGTGGACGCGCTTCGCGCCAAGCAGGCCGAGCAGGGCGGTGCCGAGTAATTCGGCTCGCATCATGACCGCCGCCTGAGGCAGCGGTCGTAGCGGGCCAACGTACGCCCGCCAGTCATGTACATCCGGCACCAGCCGATTTAGTGGAAGGAAAGCCATCATGGCTCTCACCCAGGACGAACTGCTCGCCGAGTTCGAGTCGATGACCCTCATCCAGCTCTCCGAGTTCGTGAAGGCGTTCGAGGAGAAGTTCGACGTCACCGCCGCCGCCGCCGCTCCGGTCATGATGGCCGGCCCGGGCGCCCCGGCCGCCGAGGCCGAGGAGGAGAAGGACGAGTTCGACGTCATCCTCACCGGCGCCGGCGAGAAGAAGATCCAGGTCATCAAGGTCGTGCGCGAGCTCACCTCCCTGGGCCTGAAGGAGGCCAAGGACCTGGTCGACGGCACCCCGAAGCCGGTTCTCGAGAAGGTCAACAAGGAAGCCGCCGACAAGGCCGCCGAGGCCCTCAAGGGCGCCGGCGCCTCCGTCGAGGTCAAGTAAGACCTTCCGGGGTTCCTCGAACCTCACTGCACGCTGACTACAGCCCCGTAGGGCTGTAACGCGGACGCACCGAAGAGCGATCATCCATCCGGGTGGTCGCTCTTCGGCATGTTCGGGGGCCTGACCACGGTTGCCTTGCACTCGCGTCGGTGAGGGGTATGGTGATCTTCGTTGTGTCTCCGGAGGCCCCGTTCGGGCTGGGGGGCCTTGACGAACCGCACGCAGCGCGCAATTCTCAGGACGCGTCGTCACAAGGATCCGAATCCGAGGCATGGATCGACGACGAAGAGGGCAGTATCAACGTGCGTTGAGGGCAGGCAGGCCGAAGGCGTTGAGAACAACGAGGGTCTCGCAAAACCCGCACTGGACATCAGTGTGCCAAGTGGCTACACTGACCCTTTGCGCTGCCTGTTAGCTGTCCCCTGCCCGTCACCAGGGGTCTGCCCTCACTCGAGCATCGATGACAAAAGCTCCCCTGACCTGGGGTTTCTGTCTCTGTGTATGGGAGAGGGACCGGTACGCGCGTAGTGAGTCCGAGCCCTCGGAAGGACCCCCTCTTGGCCGCCTCGCGCACTGCCTCGAACGCGAATACGAACAACGGCGCCAGCACCGCCCCGCTGCGCATCTCCTTTGCAAAGATCAAGGAGCCCCTCGAGGTTCCCAACCTGCTCGCGCTGCAGACCGAGAGCTTCGACTGGCTGCTCGGCAACATCGCCTGGCAGAGTCGGGTCGAGGAGGCTCTTGAGAACGGTCAGGACGTCCCCACCAAGTCCGGTCTGGAGGAGATCTTCGAGGAGATCTCCCCGATCGAGGACTTCTCCGGGTCGATGTCCCTGACGTTCCGGGACCACCGCTTCGAGCCGCCGAAGAACTCCATCGACGAGTGCAAGGAGCGCGACTTCACGTACGCCGCCCCGCTCTTCGTCACGGCTGAGTTCACCAACAACGAGACCGGCGAGATCAAGTCCCAGACGGTCTTCATGGGCGACTTCCCGCTCATGACGAACAAGGGCACCTTCGTCATCAACGGCACCGAGCGTGTCGTGGTGTCTCAGCTGGTCCGTTCCCCCGGTGTCTACTTCGACTCCAGCATCGACAAGACGTCCGACAAGGACATCTTCTCCGCCAAGATCATCCCGTCCCGGGGTGCCTGGCTGGAGATGGAGATCGACAAGCGCGACATGGTCGGTGTCCGTATCGACCGCAAGCGCAAGCAGTCGGTCACCGTGCTGCTCAAGGCGCTCGGCTGGACGACCGAGCAGATCCTCGAGGAGTTCGGCGACTACGAGTCGATGCGCGCCACCCTGGAGAAGGACCACACCCAGGGCCAGGACGACGCGCTGCTCGACATCTACCGCAAGCTGCGTCCGGGCGAGCCCCCCACGCGTGAGGCCGCGCAGACGCTGCTGGAGAACCTCTACTTCAACCCGAAGCGTTACGACCTCGCGAAGGTCGGCCGCTACAAGGTCAACAAGAAGCTGGGTGCGGACGCTCCGCTCGACGCGGGCATCCTGACCGTCGAGGACATCATCTCGACGATCAAGTACCTGGTGCAGCTGCACGCCGGCGAGACCGAGACCACCGGTGACAACGGCGACACGATCGTTGTCGAGACGGACGACATCGACCACTTCGGCAACCGTCGTCTGCGCAGCGTCGGCGAGCTGATCCAGAACCAGGTCCGTACGGGTCTCGCCCGTATGGAGCGTGTCGTGCGCGAGCGCATGACCACTCAGGACGTCGAGGCGATCACGCCGCAGACCCTGATCAACATCCGGCCGGTCGTCGCCTCCATCAAGGAGTTCTTCGGCACCAGCCAGCTGTCCCAGTTCATGGACCAGAACAACCCGCTGTCGGGTCTCACCCACAAGCGCCGTCTGTCGGCGCTTGGCCCGGGTGGTCTCTCCCGTGAGCGGGCCGGCTTCGAGGTCCGTGACGTGCACCCCTCGCACTACGGCCGCATGTGCCCGATCGAGACCCCTGAAGGCCCGAACATCGGTCTGATCGGCTCGCTCGCCTCCTACGGCCGGGTCAACGCGTTCGGTTTCGTCGAGACCCCGTACCGCAAGGTGAACGACGGCCAGGTCACCGACGAGGTCGACTACCTGACCGCCGACGAGGAGGACCGCTTCGTCATCGCGCAGGCCAACGCCACGCTGAACGACGAACTCCGGTTCGCCGAGGCGCGTGTCCTGGTCCGCCGCCGTGGCGGTGAGGTCGACTACGTCAGCCCCGAGGACGTCGACTACATGGACGTCTCGCCGCGCCAGATGGTGTCGGTCGCGACCGCCATGATCCCGTTCCTCGAGCACGACGACGCCAACCGTGCCCTCATGGGCGCGAACATGATGCGTCAGGCCGTGCCGCTGATTAAGTCCGAGTCCCCGCTCGTCGGCACCGGCATGGAGTACCGCTCCGCCGTCGACGCCGGCGACGTGGTCAAGGCCGAGAAGGCGGGTGTGGTCCAGGAGGTCTCCGCGGACTACATCACCACGGCCAACGACGACGGCACGTACATCACGTACCGCCTGGCCAAGTTCGCCCGCTCCAACCAGGGCACCTCGGTCAACCAGAAGGTCATCGTCAACGAGGGCGACCGCATCATCGAGGGCCAGGTCCTCGCCGACGGTCCGGCCACCCAGAACGGTGAGATGGCCCTCGGCAAGAACCTGCTCGTGGCGTTCATGCCGTGGGAGGGTCACAACTACGAGGACGCGATCATCCTGTCGCAGCGCCTCGTGCAGGACGACGTCCTCTCCTCGATCCACATCGAGGAGCACGAGGTCGACGCCCGTGACACCAAGCTCGGCCCCGAGGAGATCACCCGGGACATCCCGAACGTCTCCGAGGAGGTCCTCGCCGACCTCGACGAGCGCGGCATCATCCGCATCGGTGCCGAGGTCATCGCCGGTGACATCCTCGTCGGCAAGGTCACCCCGAAGGGTGAGACCGAGCTGACCCCCGAGGAGCGCCTGCTGCGCGCGATCTTCGGTGAGAAGGCCCGTGAGGTCCGTGACACCTCGCTGAAGGTGCCGCACGGCGAGACCGGCAAGGTCATCGGCGTGCGCGTCTTCGACCGCGAGGAGGGCGACGAGCTGCCGCCGGGCGTGAACCAGCTGGTCCGCGTCTACGTCGCGCAGAAGCGCAAGATCACCGACGGTGACAAGCTCGCCGGCCGTCACGGCAACAAGGGTGTCATCTCCAAGATCCTGCCGATCGAGGACATGCCGTTCCTGGAGGACGGCACCCCGGTCGACATCATCCTCAACCCGCTGGGTGTGCCGTCCCGAATGAACCCGGGACAGGTCCTGGAGATCCACCTCGGCTGGCTCGCCAGCCGCGGCTGGGACGTCTCCGGCCTCGCGGACGAGTGGGCCCAGCGCCTGCAGGCCATCGGCGCCGACCAGGTCGCCCCGCGCACCAACGTCGCGACCCCGGTCTTCGACGGTGCCCGCGAGGACGAGCTGGCGGGTCTGCTGCAGCACACCATCCCGAACCGCGACGGCGAGCGCATGGTGCTCCCGTCCGGCAAGGCGCGGCTGTTCGACGGCCGCTCCGGTGAGCCGTTCCCGGACCCGATCTCGGTCGGCTACATGTACATCCTGAAGCTGCACCACCTGGTCGACGACAAGCTGCACGCCCGTTCGACCGGCCCGTACTCGATGATCACCCAGCAGCCGCTGGGTGGTAAGGCCCAGTTCGGTGGCCAGCGCTTCGGCGAGATGGAGGTGTGGGCCCTCGAGGCCTACGGCGCCGCGTACGCCCTCCAGGAGCTGCTGACCATCAAGTCCGACGACGTCACCGGCCGCGTGAAGGTCTACGAGGCCATCGTCAAGGGCGAGAACATCCCCGAGCCCGGCATCCCCGAGTCCTTCAAGGTGCTCATCAAGGAGATGCAGTCGCTCTGCCTGAACGTGGAGGTGCTGTCCAGCGACGGTATGTCCATCGAGATGCGTGACACCGACGAGGACGTCTTCCGCGCTGCGGAGGAGCTCGGCATCGACCTGTCCCGGCGCGAGCCGAGCAGCGTCGAAGAGGTCTGACGGGAGTCCGGCGGGGCCCTCACCCACAGGGCCCCGCCGACCCCCAGGCCCCCGTTTCAGACCAAAGACTTTCGACCCTGAGAGGGATTGACGCATAGTGCTCGACGTCAACTTCTTCGACGAGCTCCGGATCGGCCTGGCCACCGCTGACGACATCCGTCAGTGGAGCCACGGCGAGGTCAAGAAGCCCGAGACCATCAACTACCGCACCCTCAAGCCCGAAAAGGACGGACTCTTCTGCGAGAAGATCTTCGGTCCGACCCGGGACTGGGAGTGCTACTGCGGTAAGTACAAGCGCGTCCGCTTCAAGGGCATCATCTGCGAGCGCTGTGGCGTCGAGGTCACGCGCGCGAAGGTTCGTCGTGAGCGGATGGGCCACATCGAGCTGGCCGCTCCCGTCACGCACATCTGGTACTTCAAGGGTGTTCCGTCGCGGCTGGGCTACCTGCTCGACCTCGCCCCGAAGGACCTGGAGAAGGTCATCTACTTCGCGGCGTACATGATCACGTACGTCGACGAGGAGCGCCGCACGCGCGACCTGCCCTCTCTGGAGGCGCACGTCTCCGTGGAGCGCCAGCAGATCGAGAACCGTCGCGACGCCGACCTGGAGGCCCGCGCCAAGAAGCTCGAGACCGACCTGGCCGAGCTCGAGGCCGAGGGTGCCAAGGCCGACGTGCGCCGCAAGGTGCGCGAGGGTGCCGAGCGCGAGATGAAGCAGCTGCGCGACCGTGCGCAGCGCGAGATCGACCGCCTCGACGAGGTGTGGAACCGCTTCAAGAACCTCAAGGTCCAGGACCTCGAGGGCGACGAGCTGCTCTACCGCGAGCTGCGTGACCGCTTCGGCACGTACTTCGACGGCTCGATGGGTGCCGCGGCGCTGCAGAAGCGCCTGGAGTCCTTCGACCTCGAGGAGGAGGCCGAGCGCCTCCGCGAGATCATCCGCACCGGCAAGGGCCAGAAGAAGACCCGCGCCCTCAAGCGCCTGAAGGTCGTCTCCGCGTTCCTGCAGACGTCCAACAGCCCCAAGGGCATGGTCCTGGACTGCGTCCCGGTCATCCCGCCGGACCTGCGTCCGATGGTGCAGCTGGACGGTGGCCGCTTCGCGACCTCCGACCTGAACGACCTGTACCGCCGTGTGATCAACCGCAACAACCGCCTGAAGCGCCTTCTCGACCTCGGTGCGCCCGAGATCATCGTGAACAACGAGAAGCGCATGCTCCAGGAGGCCGTCGACGCGCTCTTCGACAACGGCCGTCGTGGTCGCCCGGTCACGGGCCCCGGCAACCGCCCGCTGAAGTCCCTCAGCGACATGCTGAAGGGTAAGCAGGGTCGATTCCGTCAGAACCTGCTCGGTAAGCGTGTGGACTACTCCGCGCGTTCCGTGATCGTCGTCGGTCCGCAGCTGAAGCTGCACCAGTGCGGTCTGCCGAAGGCGATGGCGCTGGAGCTGTTCAAGCCGTTCGTGATGAAGCGCCTGGTCGACCTGAACCACGCGCAGAACATCAAGTCGGCCAAGCGCATGGTCGAGCGCGGTCGCACCGTGGTGTACGACGTCCTCGAAGAGGTCATCGCCGAGCACCCGGTGCTGCTGAACCGTGCGCCCACCCTGCACCGCCTCGGCATCCAGGCCTTCGAGCCGCAGCTGGTCGAGGGCAAGGCCATCCAGATCCACCCGCTCGTCTGCACCGCGTTCAACGCGGACTTCGACGGTGACCAGATGGCCGTGCACCTGCCGCTGTCCGCGGAGGCGCAGGCCGAGGCCCGCATCCTGATGCTGTCCTCGAACAACATCCTCAAGCCGGCCGACGGCCGTCCGGTGACGATGCCGACCCAGGACATGGTCCTCGGTCTGTTCTTCCTCACCACCGACGGCGAGCTGCGTGACGTCAAGGGCGAGGGCCGCGCGTTCGGCTCCACGGCCGAGGCGATCATGGCGTTCGACGCCGGCGAGCTCGCGCTGCAGTCGTCGATCGACATCCGCTTCCCGGTGGGCACCATCCCGCCGCGCGGCTGGACCCCGCCGGCGCGCGAGGAGGGCGAGCCCGAGTGGCAGCAGGGTGACTCGTTCCGCCTGCGCACGACCCTGGGCCGCGCGCTCTTCAACGAGCTGCTGCCCGAGGACTACCCGTTCGTCGACTACTCGGTGGGCAAGAAGCAGCTCTCCGAGATCGTCAACGACCTGGCCGAGCGCTACCCCAAGGTCATCGTGGCGGCGACGCTCGACAACCTGAAGGCGGCCGGCTTCTACTGGGCGACCCGTTCCGGTGTCACCGTGGCCATCTCCGACGTCGTCGTTCCCGAGGCGAAGAAGGAGATCGTCCGCGGCTACGAGGCGCAGGACGAGAAGGTCCAGAAGCAGTACGAGCGCGGTCTGATCACCAAGGAAGAGCGCACTCAGGAGCTCATCGCGATCTGGACCAAGGCGACCAACGAGGTTGCCGAGGCGATGAACGAGAACTTCCCCAAGACGAACCCCATCTTCATGATGGTTGACTCGGGTGCCCGAGGAAACATGATGCAGATGCGGCAGATCGCCGGTATGCGTGGTCTGGTGTCGAACGCGAAGAACGAGACCATCCCGCGTCCGATCAAGGCCTCGTTCCGTGAGGGCCTGTCCGTGCTGGAGTACTTCATCTCCACCCACGGTGCCCGTAAGGGTCTGGCGGACACCGCTCTGCGTACCGCCGACTCGGGTTACCTCACCCGTCGTCTGGTCGACGTCTCCCAGGACGTCATCATCCGCGAGGAGGACTGCGGCACCGAGCGCGGCCTCAAGCTGGCGATCGCCGAGCGCGGCGAGGACGGTGTCCTGCGCAAGACGGGCAACGTCGAGACGTCCGTGTACGCGCGCTGCCTCGCCGAGGACATCGTGGTCGACGGTCAGGTCCTGGCCCCGGCCGGTACCGACCTGGGCGACGTCCTCATCGAGGAGCTCGTGGGCCGCGGCATCGAGGAGGTCAAGACCCGCTCGGTCCTGACCTGCGAGTCCGCCGTCGGTACCTGCGCGATGTGCTACGGCCGTTCGCTGGCCACCGGCAAGCTGGTCGACATCGGTGAGGCGGTCGGCATCATCGCCGCCCAGTCCATCGGTGAGCCCGGTACCCAGCTGACGATGCGTACCTTCCACACCGGTGGTGTGGCCGGTGACGACATCACCCAGGGTCTGCCCCGTGTCGTCGAGCTCTTCGAAGCCCGCACGCCGAAGGGTGTCGCCCCGATCTCCGAGGCCAACGGCCGCATCCGGATCGAGGAGACCGAGAAGACCAAGAAGATCGTCGTCACCCCGGACGACGGCAGCGACGAGACGGCGTTCCCGATCTCGAAGCGTGCCAAGGTCCTGGTCCGCGAGGGCGACCACGTCGAGGTGGGCCAGCAGCTCACCGTGGGTGCCACCAACCCGCACGACGTGCTGCGCATCCTGGGTCAGCGTGCCGTCCAGGTCCACCTGGTCGGCGAGGTCCAGAAGGTCTACAACTCGCAGGGTGTGTCGATCCACGACAAGCACATCGAGATCATCATCCGGCAGATGCTCCGCCGCGTGACGATCATCGAGTCGGGCGACGCCGAGCTGCTGCCCGGCGAGCTGGTCGAGCGCTCGAAGTTCGAGACCGAGAACCGTCGTGTGGTCCAGGAGGGCGGTCACCCCGCCTCCGGTCGTCCGCAGCTGATGGGTATCACCAAGGCCTCGCTGGCGACGGAGTCCTGGCTGTCGGCCGCCTCCTTCCAGGAGACGACCCGAGTCCTGACGGATGCGGCGATCAACGCCAAGTCCGACAGCCTCATCGGCCTCAAGGAGAACGTCATCATCGGTAAGCTCATCCCGGCCGGTACGGGTCTGTCCCGCTACCGCAACATCCGGGTCGAGCCGACCGAGGAGGCCAAGGCCGCGATGTACTCGGCCGTCGGCTACGACGACATCGACTACTCGCCGTTCGGCACGGGCTCCGGCCAGGCCGTTCCGCTGGAGGACTACGACTACGGTCCGTACAACCAGTAAGCGAGCTGCATGAAGGGCGGCCACTCCCGTTGGGGGGTGGCCGCCCTTCGGCGTGTCCGCACGGCTCAGTGCGGCTGCTGCTGCGGGAGGTACGGCTGCAGGTGGTGCAGCCGGGTGTAGTAGTCCGGGTGGGAGGAGAGCAGCTTCGTCAGGGCGCTCTCCGTGACGGGCACCCCGCCGTTCTGAGCGGTGAGCGCGGCCTGCTGGTACTGCTCCTGCTGGTGCAGTTTGTGGAGTACGGCAGCGAGCATCGGCGCGAAACCGAGCGCCGCCGCGTGCTCGTCGGCGCGCAGCTCGGCGCGGCGGCCGACGGCGGCGAGCGCGTACGGGACGCCCAGGATCAGCAGGGGCAGGCCGTAGAGCGAGCTGACGGTCGCCAGGGTGAAGCCGCCGACGGTCAGGACGACGAAGCCGATACCGAAGCAGCCGAAGGCGCGCGAGACCTTGTACGCGACGCGGGCGACGCTTCTCAGGACCCGCCAGGCGATCCGGCCGGGGAGCGCGTACCAGTAGCCGAGCAGTCCGGACCAGGCGTGACCGCCGACGTGGTGGCCCAGCTCGTGGGCCATGACGGCGGCCAGCTCGCCGTTGGGGAGCTGGTTCATGGCGAAGCTGGTGACGCCGACGATGTGCCCGGCCGCGGCGACCGCGTTCAGGCCGTCGCTGTCCTCGACCCACAGCTCGTAGTTGCGGCCCTCGATGCCCGCCCGGGCGGTGACCTCGCGCCACACCGGTTCGAGTTTGGCGCGTTCTGGCGGCGTGGGGTAGCGCAGACGGAGCAAATGGCGCGCGAGGGCGCTTTCGGCCGGCCGGTAGAAGACGAGTGCGCCGCTGGCGAGCCAGGCCAGGACCACCACGAAGCCGAGGGCGCCGAAGAAGGCGGAGACCAGGCCGACGACGAAGAGGCTGCACAGGAAGTTCGGCAGATGGAGGAGCAGGTTGCCGACGGCGGTGGCGTCGGTGCGGCGCTGGTCCTTGGAGATGTGCACGCGACGGGCGTCGGTGCTGATGTGGTGGGGGTGCGCCGGGTCGTCGGGGGAGAGGGGCGCGGTGGGCGGCGCCGACGGTGCCTGCGGCGGCTGCGGGTACGGCGGCGGGACCGTGCCGCTGTGCGGGTACGGCGGTGCGGTCGGGGGCTGGGGGGACTGCGGGTAGGCGGGAGGCTGCTGGGGGTACTGCGGCGGCTGCTGGGGAGGGTGCGGGGACTGCTGGGGGTACTGAGGCGGCTGCCCGGGGTACTGGGGTGGCTGCTGAGGGTGGGCGGGATGGGTCATCGGTGGTTCGTTCCTTCACGAGCGGGTGTGGTCAGCCGAGGAACAGGGACGCGGGCAGCAGGACCGTGCCGGTGCAGAAGGCGACGAGGCCGGCGCGGATCCACTGGTGCTTGCGCGCGGCGATCCGGCTCGTCTCGCCCAGGGCCCTGATCAGACCGGCCGTGCGATGGGTCTCCGTATCGGCGAGCGCGGCTTCCAGGTGCCCCTGCCGGACGGCCTGGTGGATGTCGCCGAAGTACGACAGTGGCTGGCCCGGGGACCAGGTCCCCGGGCGGTAGCGGGGGAGTACGGCGAGCAGCAGCGCGAACAGCGAGAACGCCAGCGAGGCGGTCCCCGCCCACCACAGCACCGTGCCGGTCCCGGACAGCTCGGCCGGACTCCAGTCCCGCCCGGCGAGCAGCCCGCTGATGACCCCCGCGCTCAGACCGAGCGCGGCAACCAGTACGGCGGCCTTGCTGTCGGCCCGCGCGATCTCGCCGCGCAATTCGCGAAGGAGCTGCTCGCAGAGCTGGGCACGTGTGTCGGGGGCGGCGGGGGGACCGGCGTTGAGGGGGGTGGGCGCGGGGTCGATGGCCGTCATGGGGCGTTCCCCTGGTCGCCGTCGGCCGCGCCGCCGTCGCCGGCCTTCTTGCCGGTGGGTTCGGAGGGTGCCGCCGGGTTTCGCTGGTCGGGCACGGTCGGGACGGAGGCGGGTTCGGTGGCTGCCGCCGGGCCGGCGTGCTGGTCGGGCAGGGTTGGCGTGGTGCCGTAGCCCGGCGGGGGCTGCCAGGACGGGGGCGGAGGGACGTTCGGCGGGAGCGGCGCCTGCCAGCCGGGGAGCGCGAGTCCCGGCGGAGCGGCGGGGGGCGGCGGCGTGGGCGCGCTCGCGGGCATCGGCGGCGTGGGCGCGGTCGAGGGCACCGGCGGGTGGGCGTACGTGGTGCCGCCTCCGTACGCGCCGCCGACGCTGTACGGCTGCTGCTGCGGAACGGCACCAGCGGTGCCATAGCTTGCGGCAGTTCCCGCAGGCGGTCCGGCTGGTGTGGCTCCGATGCCGTCGGCGCCGTTCTGATCGGGCCCCATGGGCAAGGGCTCTGCCGGGGGTGTCGGTTGAGGTGCCGTCGGATAGGCCGGGCCGGGTGGGGTGGGGAGTTGGGGCGGGGTCGAGGGGACGCCGGGGAGGCGTTGGTTGAGGATGTCGCTGACGGTGCGCAGGGCCAGTTGCTTGGGGCCCTCCAGCTCGTAGTTCTCCGCGGTGTCGCCGCTCAGCAGCTGTTTCACCAGGTCCATCTGGGCCTGGATCATCCGGAGTTGGTCCTCGCGCATGCTGGACATGACGAGCTGGGAGTCCTCCGGATGCTGGGCGAGGTGGAGCGCCCAGGCGTGCACGCCGCCCTGCTGGAGGTGCCACTGGTAGAACTCGATCTTCTTCGCCTCGAGCTGCTGCAGCTCCAGCTCCTGCTGCCCCCGCAGCATGGCCTGCGCGTGCTGCCACTCCTGCTGTCGCAGGAGCAGTTCGTGCTGCTGGGTGCCGTACGCCAGCGCCCGGTCGACCTGCAGGGAGTCCTGCTGCCGCAGCCGGCGGTCCACCTCGACGTCGACCTCCATGCCCCGCTGGGCCGCGTGCACCTGCTCGGCGGCGGAGTGCTCGATGGCCTGCAGCCGCTGCTGGTGCTCGATGTTCGCCTGGTCGCGCTTGAGCCGCAGCGTCCAGGTGACCTGGAGCCCCGCGGGCGCGCCGAGCGGCCCGAGCACGGTGACGGCCTGCAGCAGTTCCCGCTCGGCCGCCGCGCTGTCGGCGATGGCGAAGCGGCGGGTCACCGGCCGGGCCGCCTGCTGGAGTTCACCGAGCAGCATCCCCGGCACGTCCCGGTGCCCGCCGGCCACGAACCGGGCCGGGTCGAGGACCTGCCAGGCCAGCTCGATCTGGGCCGTGAACTCGAACGCGTCGTTGTTGCTGGGCAGAGTGAGGTCGGCGGTGTACGGGTGCACGCCCATGTCCACCTCGTACACGGCGGTGTACCGCCTGGCCACGACCTCCGGACGCGTGGGGCGCCGCGGCGGCAGGTACGGCTCGTAGGTGCCGTCCGGGGTGGAGAAGACGAGCGCGTGGTCGATGCGGAGGAACCACTTGAGGTTGAAGTCGAAGCGGGACAGCTGCCGGACGGTGAGGACCGGGTCGATCAGCTGTGTGTGCCGGTCCGCCGGTTGCTGCCACTCGGGCTGGCGGTAGAAGCGGGACATCGTGCGTGGGTCTCCTTGGGACGACGTGCGAACGACGTGCGAACGCCGTACGGGCGTGCCGTACGGGTCAGCGGGTGGGAAGCGTGGTCAGCAGACGGGCCGCGACCGGCGGCGGGGGAGCGCCGTCCTCGCCGGACATGGTCCGCAGCAGATGGCTCAGCCGCTGGTGCTCGGCAGGCGTGGTGACGAGCGTGGGCAGCAGCGCGGCCAGCGCCCATTCGGCGGCCGTGGACCGGGCGGCGATCAGCACCCAGTCGCGCAGCGCGTCGAGCGCGTGCCGGGTGGTGCGCGGATCGCCGAGCGCGGCCCGCCACAGGAACGGGATGCCCTGGGCGGCCGGGCCGCTCTCGCCGACGGCACGGGCGTACCAGCCGAGGACGAGCGGGGTGCCGTACCGCTCGTCGTCCTCGGTGCGCGCGCAGGCGGCGACGAAACCGCCGAGTGCGAGGTCGTGCACCGCCCGGTCGTCGTCCAGATGGGCGCGCAGCTCGGCGAGGACCGGGTCGCTCGCGGAGGAGAGCAGCAGCAGTTCCACGGCCTGGGCGAGTTCAGCCGCCAGTTCGCCGCCGGTGTCGTCGGGCGCCTCCTCGTACAGGCGCCGTACGGCAGCGCGGAGCGCGGCCAGGGCCTGTTCCGGACGCTCCGGCCCGATCAGCCCGTACGCCCGCACCGCCGCCCAGCGCAGCTTCCGGTCCTCGCCCGTGCACCAGGTGTCGAGGATGCGCGGGATGTTGGGCGTGTCGACGAGGTGGGCGAGGGTGAGCGCGTTGACGGCGACGAGCCGCTGCCGGAACCGGTTCGAGGTCGCCCACGGCTCGATGACGAGCGCCATCGCGGACGGCAGGTCGGTGCGGGCGAGGACGGCGACGGTGGCGGCGGCACGGGTGCGGACCAGGGGGCGGCCATCCTCGGCGAGCCCGCGCAGCCAGCGGATCAGGGCGGGCCGGGCGGACGGATGACCGGTCCACACTTCACGCAGCAGCACGAGGGAGGCCCGCTCGTCGCGGAACGCGGCCTTCTGCTGGGTGACGGGGCCCCACTCGGTGTGCTCTTCATCCAAGTAGGTGTGAGCTCGGGCGAGTTGGAGCCGCTTGCCGACGTGTGTGCCGAAGACGGGTACCTCGGGGACGCGGGCCGGGTTCTCGGTCTCCTGGAGGAAGCGGTAGAGCAGGTCGCTGAGTTCGGCGGTGAGGGCGTAGGGGCCGCCGTCGAAGGCGGCGAGGGCGACGAGGAACGCCTTGTCCCGCAGGTGGAGGGTGGCCTCGTCCTCCTCGAACCACTCCTGGACCTGGTTCTCCAGGGACACCAGCGAGAACCGCGCGAGCGTGTCCTCGTCGGCCTCCCCGGCGGCGTACCGGCCGAGCAGCCGCGCGAACGCCGCGACCTCGCGCAGCTGGTGGCCCCGGCTCAGGAAGTCGGTCACGGCCGGGAGTTGGAGCAGCCGGTCGGTGGTCTCCTCGTCGGTACCGGTGCGCAGGTGCGCGGCCAGCACCCGGGCCGCCGCCGGTGGCCGCCACTCCTCCACGGCCACGTCCTCCAGTACGGCGGTGGGGCCGACGGTGACGACCAGATAGGCGTCCTGTTCGGCGAGGCGGTCGCGGGCGGCCAGCAGATGGGGTTCGCGCAGCGGGCTGTCGCGGCGGGTGGACAGGTCGCACAGGACGTGCCCGCGGGCCTGGTTCTCGCCGGTCACCTGCTCGGCGAGGGCGCTCGGGCCGGTGTCGCGGTCCAGGGTGCGGACCGGGAGGGCGCCGAGCCGGTGCAGGAGCATCAGGGCGGCCGTACGCCGCCCGGTGAAGCGTCCGCCGGACAGCACGAGCACCCGGTCGCGGCGCAGCCGGTCCAGCAGGCGGGCTATGAGGTCCTCGTCGGCGACGAAGTGACCGGCCAGCCGCTCCAGGGTGGTGTGCGGGACCTCGCCGGAGGCGGCAGCGGCCCCGCCGAGGCCCGGGACGGCGAGCTGGTAGATCTCCGTCTTGCTGCCCAGGAAGACGTCGCCGGAGAAGTGCCCGCCGCTGATGCCGCCGTGCTGGTCGCCGCCGAGAAGGCCGCCGCCGAAGCGTGCCCGGGCACCGACGTTCATGGTCCGCGGGCTGTGGTCGACCAGGTCGCGCCGGGCCGACCAGGCGTTCTGCGGCTGGTCGCGCTCCTCGGCGGCGCCGTCCTCGCCGTGCCCGCTGTCCTCCGCACTCTGCGCGTCGGCCGGCGGCTGCTCCGGCCCGGGACCGGCGGGCTGTACGGGCGCCTCCGCCTCGGGCGTACTCATGAGCGATCACCCCGCCCGCGGTCACCGAAGCTCACGTCGCCGGAGAAGTGTCCGCCGCTGATGCCACCGTGCTGGTCACCACCGATCACACCGCCGCTGAACGTGCCGCCGTGGATGGTGATCACAGGGCCCGACGCCTGGGCTCCCGGTGATCCGCCCGGTGCCGGGCTGTCCTCGGGGCGGTCGGCGCCCGGGGGTGCGACCGGTGCCGGGCGGTCCCCCGAACCGCCCGGCACCTCCCCCTCCCCCGTGCCACGGTGGTCTTCATGGGTGCCCCCGGCCTGGCCGCCGGGGACCGGCCCGTGCAGCCATGCCGTCAAGGGACCGTTCTTGCTCTCCAGAGTCACCGGGTGGAAGTCGGCGGCCGGGATGCCGACGTGGTCGTGGCGGACGACGCCGCAGTACAGGGCGTCGGAGACGCACAGCGCGAAGTCGTCGGCCCGCTCTCGCAGGGCCTCGCGCAGCAGGCGGGCGTCGAGCAGCCGGCAGGCGTGGTTGAGGTCGGAGCCGACCCAGCCGCCCTGCTCGTCGACGGCGACGTAACCGGTGGCGACGACGCCGCGCAGCCGGATCTGCGCCGAGCGGGACGCCATGCGGTTGACCGCCCGCAGCTGTGCCGGCACCTCCGTGAGCAGGGCCCGCAGCAGTGCCGTGACCGGGGTGCCGGCGTCGATCAGTTCCATCAGGGAGTCGCCGCGGTCGGCCCGCAGCCGCCGGGTCTCGTCGATGCCGGCGCGCTCCAGGGTGCGGTCGGTGATGTCGTAGAGCATGCGGCGCAGATACGCCTGCTCCACGTCGTCCCGGTCGCTGTACCGCTCGATGTCCAGCAACAGGATGGTCCGGCTCACGGGGTCGCTCATGGTCGCCTTCCGATGGGTCCGCAGTGCCGGGCAGCAGCGTGGCCCTGCGGGGCCTTGGGCGGTGAGGGCGGATGACCCACTCGGAGTGTGACCGTGTGCACAGAGCGATGGGCGGGGCGGCGGGGGTGGGGGCACCGCACGGTGCGGCGGCCGTCAGCCCTCGATCGGACCGTCAGCCCTCCACTGCTCCGGCCCGGCCGACGCGATCCTGCGCAGGATGTCCGGCCGCCGGATCAGAAGCGTGCGGCGGCCCGTGACGACCGCCTCCTTGTCGCGCAGTTCCTTCAGGAGGCGCTGCACCATCTCGCGGGAGGCGCCCACGGAGCCCGCCAGTTCCTGTTTGCTCAGCGGGACGGACAGCTCGATGCCCTCGGGGGTGCGGCGGCCGTGGGTGCGGGCGAGGTCGAGGAGCAGGACGGCGAAGCGCTCCCGGACGCTCAGGGAGGCGAACTCCAGCCGGCGCCGGTCGGCCGCCCGGGTGCGGTCCGCGGTCAGACCCAGCAGGGCGAAGGAGACGGCTGGGGAGCCGCCCAGCAGGTCCCTGAACCGCTCGTGCTCGACGGCCACCGCCCGCACCAGCTCCAGCGCGGTCACCGTCGCCGAGCGGGGCCGCCCGGTGAGGGCCGCCGACTCGCCCACGACGTCACCGGGGCCGCGCAGCGCGAGCAGTGCCTCGTAGCCGTTGGCCGCGGAGGCGGTGACCTTGGTCCAGCCGCGCACCAGGAAGAGGACGTGGGAGGAGGGCTCATGCTGGTGGATCAGGACCATCCGGGGAGTGAAGGTCAGCTCACGTCCGAGTGACAGAAGCGCCGCGCGGTCCTCGGTCTCCAGCCGGGCCAGGAACGGAACCCGGTCGTCCAGCCCACCGTCGTCGGCCGCGTACGGCACCGTTCCTGTCACTGTCATGCGCATCCCCGATCTCCGTGCCCTCCCGCGGGCGGATCAACGTACTGAATGCGCAAGACCGCCGGGTGTGAAACGCTTCGATCCGGCCATGCTCCCCCCGCGCCCCCGCGGGCACGCCCCCGACCTGGTGCTTTGCCGCGCGCTCCGACCGCGCGCGCGGTTCCCGGGGCGGGTGGCGCAATGCGGGTGAGCAGGGGAGAAGTCCGGCGTGTCGGGCCGCGCTCCATTTGTTTTGACCGAACTCGGTGAGGTAGGTACGCTCAGACCTTGTGCCTGGGGTGTGCCCTGGCTCTCGTGCGTGCCTTCAAACCGCATGGCGAGCCGCGACTGGCCACCGTAATCTGCGCCCTTTTCGCCTTGCGGCGAAGGTCCGCGGGATTCGACACACCCGACCGCGTGGGTCGGCGAAGTTCCAGGTTAGCTTTACGTTCGGCACACAGAAACCGGAGAAGTAGTGCCTACGATCCAGCAGCTGGTCCGGAAGGGCCGGCAGGACAAGGTCGAGAAGAACAAGACGCCCGCACTCGAGGGTTCCCCTCAGCGTCGCGGCGTCTGCACGCGTGTGTTCACGACCACCCCGAAGAAGCCGAACTCGGCCCTGCGTAAGGTCGCGCGTGTGCGTCTGACCAGCGGCATCGAGGTCACCGCTTACATTCCGGGTGAGGGACACAACCTGCAGGAGCACTCCATCGTGCTCGTGCGCGGCGGCCGTGTGAAGGACCTGCCGGGTGTTCGCTACAAGATCATCCGCGGTTCCCTCGACACCCAGGGTGTCAAGAACCGCAAGCAGGCCCGCAGCCGCTACGGCGCCAAGAAGGAGAAGTAAGAATGCCTCGTAAGGGCCCCGCCCCGAAGCGCCCGGTCATCATCGACCCGGTCTACGGTTCTCCTCTGGTGACCTCCCTGATCAACAAGGTGCTGCTGAACGGCAAGCGCTCCACCGCCGAGCGCATCGTCTACGGCGCCATGGAGGGTCTGCGTGAGAAGACGGGCAACGACCCGATCATCACGCTGAAGCGCGCGCTGGAGAACATCAAGCCGACCCTCGAGGTCAAGTCCCGCCGTGTCGGTGGTGCGACGTACCAGGTTCCGATCGAGGTCAAGCCCGGTCGTGCCAACACGCTCGCGCTGCGCTGGCTCGTCGGTTACTCCCGCGCCCGTCGCGAGAAGACCATGACCGAGCGTCTGCTCAACGAGCTTCTCGACGCCTCCAACGGCCTCGGTGCCGCTGTGAAGAAGCGCGAGGACACGCACAAGATGGCCGAGTCCAACAAGGCCTTCGCGCACTACCGCTGGTAGTCGCTACCCACATCGAGACCGAGAGAAGACTGAAGCCTTATGGCTACCACTTCACTTGACCTGGCCAAGGTCCGCAACATCGGGATCATGGCCCACATCGACGCGGGCAAGACGACCACCACCGAGCGGATCCTGTTCTACACCGGTGTGTCGTACAAGATCGGTGAGGTCCACGACGGCGCTGCCACCATGGACTGGATGGAGCAGGAGCAGGAGCGTGGCATCACGATCACCTCTGCTGCCACCACCTGCCACTGGCCGCTGGAAGACGTCGACCACACCATCAACATCATCGACACCCCGGGCCACGTCGACTTCACCGTCGAGGTGGAGCGCTCCCTGCGCGTGCTCGACGGTGCCGTGACGGTGTTCGACGGCGTCGCCGGTGTTGAGCCCCAGTCCGAGACGGTGTGGCGTCAGGCGGACCGCTACGGCGTTCCGCGTATCTGCTTCGTCAACAAGCTCGACCGCACCGGTGCCGAGTTCCACCGCTGCGTCGACATGATCAGCGACCGCCTGGGTGCGCAGCCGATCGTCATGCAGCTCCCGATCGGCGCCGAGGCCGACTTCAAGGGCGTCGTGGACCTGGTCCGCATGAAGGCGCTCGTGTGGTCCGCCGAGGCGACCAAGGGCGAGATGTACGACGTCGTCGACATCCCGGACACGCACACCGAGGCTGCCGAGGAGTACCGCGGCAAGCTGGTCGAGGCCGTGGCCGAGAACGACGAAGAGATCATGGAGCTGTACCTGGAGGGCCAGGAGCCCACCGAGGAGCAGCTGTACGCCGCGATCCGTCGTATCACCATCGCGTCCGGCAAGAGCAAGGGCACCACGGTCACCCCGGTGTTCTGTGGCACCGCGTTCAAGAACAAGGGCGTCCAGCCCCTGCTCGACGCGGTCGTGCGCTACCTGCCTTCCCCGGTCGACATCGAGGCCATCGAGGGCCACGACGTCAAGGACCCGGAGACGGTCGTCAAGCGCAAGCCGTCCGACGACGAGCCGCTGTCGGCGCTGGCGTTCAAGATCATGAGCGACCCGCACCTCGGCAAGCTCACCTTCGTCCGGGTTTACTCGGGCCGCCTGGAGTCCGGTTCTTCGGTGCTGAACTCCGTCAAGGGCAAGAAGGAGCGCATCGGCAAGATCTACCGCATGCACGCCAACAAGCGTGAGGAGATCGAGTCGGTGGGCGCCGGCGACATCGTCGCCGTCATGGGCCTGAAGCAGACCACCACCGGTGAGACGCTGGCCGACGACAAGAACCCGGTCATCCTGGAGTCCATGGACTTCCCGGCGCCGGTCATCCAGGTCGCCATCGAGCCCAAGTCGAAGGGCGACCAGGAGAAGCTGGGCGTCGCGATCCAGCGCCTGGCCGAGGAGGACCCGTCCTTCCAGGTCCACTCGGACGAGGAGACCGGCCAGACCATCATCGGTGGTATGGGCGAGCTGCACCTCGAGGTGCTGGTCGACCGTATGCGCCGTGAGTTCAAGGTCGAGGCCAACGTCGGCAAGCCGCAGGTGGCCTACCGCGAGACGATCCGCAAGGCCGTCGAGCGCGTCGACTACACCCACAAGAAGCAGACCGGTGGTACCGGTCAGTTCGCCAAGGTGCAGATCGCGATCGAGCCGATCGAGGGCGGCGACGCCTCGTACGAGTTCGTGAACAAGGTCACCGGTGGTCGTATCCCGAAGGAGTACATCCCTTCGGTCGACGCCGGTGCGCAGGAAGCCATGCAGTTCGGCATCCTCGCCGGCTACGAGATGACCGGTGTCCGCGTCATCCTCATCGACGGTGGCTACCACGAGGTCGACTCCTCCGAGCTCGCCTTCAAGATCGCCGGTTCGCAGGCCTTCAAGGAGGCCGCGCGCAAGGCCAGCCCCGTGCTGCTCGAGCCGATGATGGCCGTTGAGGTCACCACGCCCGAGGACTACATGGGTGAGGTCATCGGCGACATCAACTCCCGCCGTGGCCAGATCCAGGCCATGGAGGAGCGGGCCGGTGCCCGCGTCGTGAAGGGTCTCGTGCCCCTCTCGGAGATGTTCGGTTACGTCGGCGACCTGCGCAGCAAGACGTCCGGCCGTGCGAGCTACTCCATGCAGTTCGACTCCTACGCCGAGGTTCCGCGGAACGTCGCCGAGGAGATCATCGCGAAGGCCAAGGGCGAGTAACGCACCGCGTTCACACGCTTTAGGCTTGACTCCGGAGCCTCGTGGGGCAAACAACCGCAAACACGGATGTTTGCCCCGGGTTCCGGGCTTTAACAGCAAAGATCACCTGGCGCCGATGAAGTAAGGCGTACAGAACCACTCCACAGGAGGACCCCAGTGGCGAAGGCGAAGTTCGAGCGGACTAAGCCGCACGTCAACATCGGCACCATCGGTCACATCGACCACGGTAAGACGACCCTCACGGCCGCCATTACCAAGGTGCTGCACGACGCGTACCCGGACCTGAACGAGGCCACCCCGTTCGACAACATCGACAAGGCGCCCGAAGAGCGTCAGCGTGGTATCACCATCTCCATCGCGCACGTCGAGTACCAGACCGAGGCGCGTCACTACGCCCACGTCGACTGCCCGGGTCACGCGGACTACATCAAGAACATGATCACCGGTGCCGCGCAGATGGACGGCGCGATCCTCGTGGTCGCCGCCACCGACGGCCCGATGCCGCAGACCAAGGAGCACGTGCTCCTGGCCCGCCAGGTCGGCGTTCCGTACATCGTCGTCGCCCTGAACAAGGCCGACATGGTGGACGACGAGGAGATCCTGGAGCTCGTCGAGCTCGAGGTCCGTGAGCTCCTCTCCGAGTACGAGTTCCCGGGCGACGACGTTCCGGTCGTCAAGGTCTCCGCTCTGAAGGCCCTTGAGGGCGAGAAGGAGTGGGTGGACTCCGTCCTCAACCTGATGAACGCCGTCGACGAGGCCATCCCGCAGCCGGAGCGCGAGGTCGACAAGCCGTTCCTGATGCCGATCGAGGACGTCTTCACGATCACCGGTCGTGGCACCGTCGTCACCGGTCGTATCGAGCGCGGTCTGCTCAAGGTCAACGAGACCGTCGACATCATCGGCATCAAGCCGGAGAAGACCACCACCACGGTCACCGGCATCGAGATGTTCCGCAAGCTGCTCGACGAGGGCCAGGCCGGTGAGAACGTCGGTCTGCTGCTCCGCGGCATCAAGCGCGAGGACGTCGAGCGCGGCCAGGTCATCATCAAGCCGGGCTCGGTCACCCCGCACACCGAGTTCGAGGCGCAGGCCTACATCCTGTCCAAGGACGAGGGTGGCCGCCACACGCCGTTCTTCAACAACTACCGCCCGCAGTTCTACTTCCGCACGACGGACGTGACCGGCGTTGTGACCCTCCCCGAGGGCACCGAGATGGTCATGCCGGGTGACAACACCGAGATGTCGGTGCAGCTCATCCAGCCCATCGCCATGGAAGAGGGCCTGAAGTTCGCCATCCGTGAGGGTGGCCGCACCGTGGGCGCCGGCCAGGTCGTCAAGATCGTCAAGTAAGTTCCGCTTGCTTGAGGGTCATCTGACCTGAGGTCTCTGACCTGAGGACTGACCTGAGGAGAGGCCCGTACGACTTCGGTCGTACGGGCCTCTTCGCTGTTTCTACGGCCCTGTCACTGCATGTTCTGAAAGGGCGGATGCTCGTACGACGCCTCGCACACGTACACCTGGAGGCTGTAGCTGCGCCCGATGGTGATCTGGGTGTCGAGCGCCGGCCCGAGGAAGTGGTACCCGCTGTACCCGGCATCCTCCACCGGCCGCCAGCTGCGGCTGCCGCCGTCCCACTCGGTGCCGTCGATGGTGATGAGCGGCCGTACGCCACTGCCGCACTCGGCGCAGGACATGGGGAAGGGGTCGGAGAAGCTCCAGGGGGCGTGTCCGCCGAGCTTCCACCCAGGGGCGACGGCCAGATCGAACTGATAACAGACCGCCGACTCCCCGTCCTCCTCCTCCCTCTCCTCATCCCACTTCTCGATCCGGTCCGCCAGCTCCTCCGGCAGCTCGTGCGGGGCCGGGTACTCGATGACGGTCTCGGGGTGCAGCACGCACGGCGCGGGAAGGTAGTCGTCACTTCCGATGACCGCGGGCGCCGGGGGAGCGGTGAGCGGTTCGAGGATGTCGGCGGCCCTGCGCCAGCGAAGTTCGACCCGGGGTACGTAGTGGTCCTCGGGGTGATCGAAGGCGCACCACAGCACCTGGAGCAGGTCCATGCCCTCGGGCCAGGGGAGGTCGGGCACGTCGTCGGCGTATATCTGCGCCACGGGCACCATGGGCACGGGCCCGTCCTGCGCTATCCGGCGGTCCTTGGAGCCGAGGTCGACCAGCGTGCGCTCCTCCGCGGTCAGCAGATCGGCGCCCTCCGCCTGAGGCCGGGCCCAGGCCTGCCGCAGCACGCGCCGCCCGACATGGACGTCATCGGGCGCGACTCCCCGATGCCAGGGCCCGGCGTGCTCCGAGCAGCTGGGCCACGGCTCGCCGGCCGGCCACAGCAGCGGCCCACCTACGGAACTGTCCGCCACGCCCGGCGCCCCGGCGCGCGGATGCAGCCGTACGGCGGACCGGGCGAGGGGCGCCAACTCGGGGAAGTGGGCGGTGATGTCGAGGGGGCGGGGTGGTGTGGTGCGGGTCATGCGGGGAGGGTACTGGGCGCGACTGACAGCCCCGGCGACTACTCGTCTTCGAAGATCTCTTCGGCTGTCGGGGCGGTGACGGCGCGTCGGTGCCAGAAAAACCCCAGGTGTTTCAACACCAGTTCCCTCCACAGTTCCAGGACGGCCGGATCGCTGGCCAGGCGCTGCGACAGAATCTCGGTGCTGGGGCTACTCATCCGTGAAGATCTTGTCGGCGGAGGGAGCGGTGACGGCGCGCCGGTGCCAGTGGCGTCTCCGCGGCGGGCGGGCGAGCTGACCATAGGGGGTTCCTGTGTGTGGGAAGCCGCATGGAAAGACATTGCCTCTGGCACATGCCATCAGTGCGTCTTGTAGCGGAGCGTAGGTTGTAACTCGGCGTCGAAGTAGGCCAGTTGGTGATGTTCACCCGTGAGGGTGAGGTTCCGGTGTCGGTACGGTGATCTCGGCCCATACGGTCTTGCGTGGAGGCCGGCCCGGCGAGACGCCCCAGCGCTCGGCCAGCGCCTCCACCAGGACCAGTCCCCGGCCCGAGTCGCCCGCGGCAGAAGGGTGTTGGATCCTAGGAACTCGGTCAGCGCGCGTGTCGGTCACCTCGATGCGGAGCGTCTCGCCGACGACGTAGAGCGTGAGGCGGAAGTTCCTCCCGGGCACCCTCCCGTGGGTCGCGGCGTTGGCCGCCAGCTCGGCCACGACGTGTGCGGCCGACTCCAGCGGCAGTCCCCAGTTGCGGAGTTGTTCGGTGGCGAGCAGGCGGGCAAGACGGGCGCCGCGGGGCGTGGGGGACAGCAGCACGGTGAAGTTGGGGATGGGGCTGGTGAGTTCGGCCGGGGGCTCGGCGGTTTCTTGATTCATGTCACTCAGCGTGGCCGAGCGTGCTTGTGTTGAGGTGCGATGACGCCTGTGCGTATGGGGACTGTCCCTTCGTTGTCCCGTTCTGTCTCGGCTGTCCGGGGTGCCGTACGGGTACGGCTGCGCGTTGGAGGTGGGTGACCGTGAGCGAAGAGGGTGTGGACGAGGCCGGGTGGAATGTCGAACCCGGCGATGAGAGCGCGCCGTTGGTGGAGGCCGTGGGGCGCCTGGTCAGGCACTGCCGGGAGGCGGCCGGGATGCGGGTGGCCGAGCTGGGGGAGGCACTCGGGTACGGCGAGGACCTGGTCCGGAAGGTGGAGCGCGGGGTACGGATTCCCCGGCCGGAGTTCCTGGACAGGGCGGACGAGATCCTGAACGCGGGCGGGCTCCTCAAGGCCTTCAAGGAGGACATGGAGAAGGCCCGGTACCCGAAGAAGGTCCGCGAGCTGAAGATGCTGGAGGACCGGGCGGTCGAGTTGCTGCTGTACAGCAACCACAACATCCATGGCCTGTTGCAGACGGAGGAGTACGCGCGGGCCTTGCTGCGTACCTGGCGTCCGGCTTACTCACTGGACGAACTGGAGCGCATGGTGGCCGCTCGGATGGCCCGAAAGTCCGTCTTCGAGCGCTCGCCGGCGCCCGAGTTCAGCTTCGTCCAGGAAGAGGTGACGCTGCGCCGCCCGATCGGGGACACAATGGTGCTGCGCCGACAGCTCGAACACATGCTTGAGGTGGCCCGGTTGCCGTTCGTGGAGCTTCAGGTGATGCCGACTGCGCGCGCGAACCACCCTGGGACGGGAGGCCGGATCCAGGTGTTGAAGTTCGCGGACGGTACGGGGATGGGCCGTACCGACGGTGACTTCGCGGGCCGTCCGGTCTCGAACCCGAGGCAGCTCAGGGTCCTCGACCTGCGCTATGGCATCATCCGGGCTCAGGCGCTCACGCCAGAGGAGTCTCTGGTCTTCATCGAGCAAGCGCTGGGAGAACTATGAGCACCCCGGAACTCCACTGGTTCAAGAGCAGCTACAGCGACAGCAGCAACGGCAACGACTGCGTCGAGGTAGCCATAGCCCCCACCACCATCCACATCCGCGACTCCAAGACCACCGAAGGCCCTCAGCTCGCCGTGACCCCCACCGCCTGGTCCGGCTTCGTCACGTACGCCTCGCGGAACGCCTAGGCCGTTGGTCGTCGTGGTCAAAGGCTGGAGGGCGACCGCCCCTGCCGTGGCGATGCTTGCAGTGGTCGGCCTGGTCGGCCGGTTCCGGGTCCGGCTGATGCTCACCTCCACCGCGTCGCAGCATCCCGCCCTGCTGGACGACTTCCGGGACTTGGTGCGCACCGTCCGCCCGGGCGAGAGTGCGACACCATAGCGGTTTCCGGGGAGCCGGCGAGGCTTGTGTCGCCAGCCCCGTCCTTCGTAGGTTGGCCCGGTGGGACTCTTCGACAAGCTGACCGGCACCCGGCACCCACAAGAGGGAGTGTCGCCGGTCCTGGGGGAGGAGTTGCGGGCGGCGCTGCTCGGACTCAACCAGCCCGAGGTTCCGTACGTCATCCGTTACGGCGGCGGTGAGCAGTGCGACCTGCTGGCGGAGTGGCGGTTGACGGAGCCCGCCTGGCAGCAGGGTCGATACGTGGTGGAACACCCTGCGCTCGGGCGGGCTCAAGAACAGCTCGGACGTCCTTGAGCAGCAGAGCGCCGACATGGTGGATGCCTGGGGAAGGCTCGGGGGCTCACCGCCAAAGCCCAGAACTCACTCCATGAAAACGCCCTGAACGACTCGTTCAACGCACGCTTCGAAGCGCGTCGCGACCTTTCCTGACGTATCAGGCGAGTCGGCAGCGTCAGGGGTGCTTGATGTTCCACCTGGACAGTCATGATCTTGATGTAGAGAGGATGTATGCGATGACCCGGCGCCTTCGGGGCCGTTCCACGCACGAGACACCGCCGGGCAGCGGCATGGCACCAAGGCGCCGATCACAGGCCCGCACCGACCCCGCCGTCCGTGTCCTCGCCCTTGCTGCCCTCCTCGGTACGACCACGCTCGCCTGCGGCTCAGGTTCCGGTTCTGGCGGGGATCGGGGAGGGGCCGGTACCGGGAGTGACGCCCCCACCGTCAGCGCGCCCGCTGACCCGGCAGCCACCGGTGCTCCGGCCATAGAAATGATCAAGCAGGTCAACGACACGATGCGCGAGACGCCGTTCAGCGGGATCGGCACGACGACGGCCTTCGAGGGTGCGGGGCTGCAGAGGATCGTGTGGAATCCCGATCAGGGGCTGCGCATCTTCTACACGGGGACCGTCGGAGGCGACATGTACTGCAAGGACGGCGTCACGTACATGAGCTCGGGCCTGCTCGCCGAGAGCCTCAAGTCCCAGGGGACCGAGATCACCGTCCCGGACCGGCTCGCCGGCACCTATGTGACCACGCGGAGCGGGCAGGGGTGTGACGCCTATTTCGCCCTGCCCACCTCGGGCACCTTCGCACCCGAGAAGGACACCACCGTCGAGGGCGTGCGTGCCCGGGCGATCGTGGCGGCGGCCGGGGCCACCTCGGACACCTACCTCGTCAGCGCGCAGGACCCCGCCAGGCTCCTGAAGACGAAGTCCGTCCGCGACGGGCGCAGCAGCAGTACGACGTACGTCGACTTCGGCAAGAAGAAGGACGTCACGCTCCCCAGCCCGGACAAGACCATGTCCATGGAGAAGTTCCGCGCGCAGGTGGACGCCGGATGACAGCGGGCAGCGGGGACCCCGGTCAGGTGGCGTTGCGTGTGCCGGGGGCAACCGGCGCCTGTCTGCCGGGCTCGCTCGCCCTGGCGATCAGCAGCGTTTCTGCGGCATCGCCGGGGTACGTCTAGCAAAGCGGATGACCGCGGGAGCAGACGGTCCCATCCGCACCTGCGACATTGTGGCTGGTGAAAACGATCACCCTCGGTGCCGGCTGGAGACGATCCGCCGGAGCTGCCGCAGGGCCTTCGGCGGCCTGGAGTCGCCCGCCTCCACCTTGGCCGCAGAGCCTGAGCGAGAACGCTGCGGTCCACTGGAGATCAGGATCCCGGACTGACCGGAACCGGACCGCTCAGGCGCGCCCCGCCCGCTGTGCCCGCCCACAGTTTGATCTCCGTCACCCCCGGGGTATTCTCTCCGGCCCGATTGGCGGAGCACCCACCCCATGTGGCAGACTGTCCGAGTTGCTCGGTCGAGTGTTGATGTCGCGCGCCTCCCGCCGGGAGGACTGGAAGCGAGTCCCACAGTACTCGTCGTCCTAACTGCCACCACGGCAGCACTGGGACGGACGTACGGGAATCTTCCGGGAAGCGTAGGCGCGGCACCGGCCAGGCACCCGGTGGGCCTTCCGTCCCCGGCTTGCGGTTCCGGAAGGGCCGTGTGCATTCCCCGCAGGGATGTTCGAACAAGGGGCATCCATGTCAGCGGGAGCGCGACACGCCCGACCGCGTGGGTCGGAGAAGGAAGCAAGGAACACCGGGTTCCAGAGCGTTGAAGAGACAGGACTACTGAGTAGCCATGGCGGGACAGAAGATCCGCATCCGGCTCAAGGCCTACGACCACGAGGTCATCGACTCCTCGGCGAAGAAGATCGTCGAGACGGTGACTCGCACTGGTGCGTCGGTCGCGGGCCCGGTGCCGCTGCCCACTGAGAAGAACGTGTACTGCGTCATCAAGTCGCCGCACAAGTACAAGGACTCGCGCGAGCACTTCGAGATGCGCACGCACAAGCGCCTGATCGACATTCTCGACCCGACCCCCAAGACCGTTGACTCTCTGATGCGACTCGACCTCCCGGCCGGTGTCGACATCGAGATCAAGCTCTGAGGCTGGTGGGCTGAGAATGGCTAAGCAGATCAAGGGCATCCTGGGCGAGAAGCTCGGCATGACGCAGGTGTGGGACGAGAACAACCGTGTTGTTCCGGTCACCGTCGTCAAGGCCGGCCCCAACGTCGTCACCCAGGTTCGTACGAACGATGTCGACGGCTACGAGTCGGTCCAGATCGCCTTCGGCGAGATCGACCCGCGCAAGGTGAACAAGCCCCTCAAGGGCCACTTCGCCAAGGCCGACGTCACTCCCCGCCGCCACCTCGTCGAGATCCGTACCGCTGACGCCAGCGAGTACACCCTCGGCCAGGAGATCACCGCCGAGGTGTTCGAGGCCGGCATCAAGGTCGACGTGACCGGCAAGAGCAAGGGCAAGGGCTTCGCCGGTGTCATGAAGCGTCACAACTTCAAGGGCCTCGGCGCCGGACACGGCACCCAGCGCAAGCACCGCTCGCCCGGTTCCATCGGTGGCTGCGCCACCCCGGGCCGCGTGTTCAAGGGCCTCCGCATGGCGGGTCGCATGGGCAACGAGCGGGTCACCACCCAGAACCTGACCGTCCACGCCGTTGACGCGGAGAAGGGTCTGCTGCTCATCAAGGGCGCGGTTCCCGGTCCGAACGGCGGCCTCGTCCTGGTCCGCACCGCGGCCAAGGGGGCCTGAGGTAACCGATGAGCACTGTTGACATCCTTTCGCCGGCGGGCGACAAGGCCGGTTCCGTCGAGCTCCCCGCGGAGATCTTCGACGCCAAGGTCAGCGTTCCGCTGATCCACCAGGTCGTCGTCGCGCAGCTGGCTGCTGCCCGTCAGGGCACGCACAAGACGAAGACCCGTGGCGAGGTCCGTGGTGGCGGCAAGAAGCCGTACCGCCAGAAGGGCACCGGTCGCGCCCGTCAGGGTTCGACCCGCGCGCCGCAGTTCGCCGGTGGTGGCGTCGTCCACGGCCCGCAGCCGCGTGACTACTCGCAGCGCACCCCGAAGAAGATGAAGGCCGCCGCCCTGCGCGGTGCCCTCACCGACCGGGCGCGTCACAACCGCATCCACGTCGTCTCCGGCGTGGTCGAGGGCGGCAACCCGTCCACGAAGGCCGCGAAGAGCCTGTTCGGCAAGATCTCGGAGCGCAAGAACCTGCTCCTGGTCGTCGAGCGCGCCGACGAGGCCGCGTGGCTGTCCGCCCGCAACCTGCCCCAGGTCCACATCCTGGAGCCGGGCCAGCTGAACACGTACGACGTTCTCGTCTCGGACGACGTGGTCTTCACCCAGGCCGCTTTCGAGTCCTTCGTGTCTGGCCCCAAGGCCGCTGACACCGAAGGGAGCGAGGCCTGATGGCTACGCGTCACCCGAGCATTGCCTCGAAGGCCGCCAAGGCCGCCAAGGCCGCGCGCCTCGCCAAGGCGAAGCGCCACGCCACCGAGGGCAAGAACACCGTCGAGACCCCGCTGAGCAAGTCGTACACGGACCCCCGTGACGTGCTGCTCAAGCCGGTCGTCTCCGAGAAGAGCTACGCGCTCCTCGACGAGAACAAGTACACGTTCATCGTCGACCCGAACGCCAACAAGACCCAGATCAAGCAGGCCGTCCAGGCGGTCTTCTCGGTCAAGGTCACCGGGGTCAACACGATCAACCGCCAGGGCAAGCGCAAGCGCACGAAGACCGGTTTCGGTCAGCGTGCCGGCAGCAAGCGCGCGATCGTGACCCTCGCCGAGGGCGACCGTATCGACATCTTCGGCGGTCCGACCGCCTAAGGGCGGTCCGGATCGTCCGATATCGGACGAGGACTGAGAAATGGGAATCCGCAAGTACAAGCCGACTACGCCGGGCCGTCGTGGCGCCAGCGTTGCCGACTTCGTCGAGGTCACGCGGTCCACGCCGGAGAAGTCGCTGGTCCGCCCCCTGCACAGCAAGGGCGGCCGTAACAACGCCGGTCGTGTGACCGTTCGCCACCAGGGTGGCGGACACAAGCGCGCCTACCGTGTGATCGACTTCCGTCGTCACGACAAGGACGGCGTGCCGGCGAAGGTCGCGCACATCGAGTACGACCCCAACCGCACCGCGCGCATCGCGCTGCTGCACTACGCCGACGGCGAGAAGCGCTACATCCTCGCCCCGCGCAACCTGCAGCAGGGTGACCGCATCGAGAACGGTCCCGGGGCCGACATCAAGCCGGGCAACAACCTGGCCCTCCGCAACATCCCGGTCGGTACCACGATCCACGCGATCGAGCTCCGTCCCGGTGGCGGTGCCAAGTTCGCCCGCTCCGCCGGTGCCTCCGTGCAGCTGCTCGCGAAGGAGGGCTCCTACGCCCACCTGCGCATGCCGTCCGGCGAGGTCCGCCTGGTCGACGTCCGCTGCCGCGCCACCATCGGTGAGGTCGGCAACGCCGAGCAGAGCAACATCAACTGGGGTAAGGCCGGCCGTAAGCGGTGGCTGGGCGTTCGCCCGACCGTCCGTGGTGTCGTGATGAACCCGGTCGACCACCCGCACGGTGGTGGTGAGGGCCGGACCTCCGGTGGTCGCCACCCTGTGTCCCCGTGGGGCAAGAAGGAAGGCCGTACTCGTTCGCCCAAGAAGGCGTCGAACAAGTACATCGTCCGCCGCCGCAAGACGAACAAGAAGCGCTAAGGACGGGTTGAGATGCCTCGTAGCTTGAAGAAGGGGCCCTTCGTCGACGACCACCTGATCAAGAAGGTGGATGTCCAGAACGAAGCCGGCACCAAGAACGTCATCAAGACCTGGTCCCGTCGCTCGATGATCGTCCCGGCCATGCTCGGCCACACGATCGCGGTGCACAACGGCAAGACCCACATCCCGGTGTTCGTCACCGAGTCGATGGTCGGCCACAAGCTCGGCGAGTTCTCGCCGACCCGCACCTTCCGGGGCCACGTCAAGGACGACCGGAAGTCGAAGCGCCGCTAGTAGCGGATCGCATTCAGACACGTAAGTAACTGAGAGGGACAACCATGGAAGCCAGGGCCCAGGCGCGGTACATCCGCGTCACGCCCATGAAGGCCCGCCGCGTGGTGGACCTGATCCGTGGCATGGACGCCACGGAGGCTCAGGCTGTTCTGCGATTCGCTCCGCAGGCAGCCTCCGTGCCGGTCGGCAAGGTGCTCGACAGCGCCATTGCCAACGCCGCGCACAACTACGACCACACCGACGCCGACAGCCTCTTCATTTCCGAGGCCTACGTCGACGAGGGCCCGACCCTGAAGCGGTTCCGTCCGCGTGCCCAGGGCCGTGCCTACCGGATCCGCAAGCGGACCAGCCACATCACCGTGGTCGTCAGCAGCAAGGAAGGAACCCGGTAATGGGCCAGAAGGTTAACCCGCATGGGTTCCGGCTCGGTGTCACCACGGACTTCAAGTCCCGGTGGTACGCCGACAAGCTGTACAAGGACTACGTCAAGGAAGACGTCGCCATCCGTCGGATGATGACGTCCGGCATGGAGCGCGCCGGTATCTCGAAGGTTGAGATCGAGCGCACCCGTGACCGCGTGCGGGTGGACATCCACACCGCTCGTCCGGGCATCGTCATCGGCCGCCGTGGCGCCGAGGCCGACCGCATCCGCGGTGACCTCGAGAAGCTCACGGGCAAGCAGGTCCAGCTGAACATCCTCGAGGTCAAGAACCCCGAGACCGACGCTCAGCTCGTGGCCCAGGCCGTTGCCGAGCAGCTCTCCTCCCGCGTCTCCTTCCGCCGCGCCATGCGAAAGAGCATGCAGTCGGCGATGAAGGCGGGCGCCAAGGGCATCAAGATCCAGTGCGGTGGCCGCCTCGGCGGCGCCGAGATGTCCCGCTCGGAGTTCTACCGCGAGGGCCGTGTGCCCCTGCACACGCTCCGCGCGAACGTGGACTACGGCTTCTTCGAGGCCAAGACGACCTTCGGCCGCATCGGTGTGAAGGTCTGGATCTACAAGGGCGACGTCAAGAACATCGCCGAGGTCCGCGCCGAGAACGCTGCGGCCCGTGCGGGTAACCGCCCGGCCCGTGGTGGTGCCGACCGCCCGGCCCGTGGTGGCCGTGGTGGCGAGCGGCGCGGTCGCAAGCCGCAGCAGGCTGCCGGCGCCGAGGCCCCCAAGGCCGAGGCCCCCGCCGCTCCGGCTGAGAGCACCGGAACGGAGGCCTGACCGACATGCTGATCCCCCGTAGGGTCAAGCACCGCAAGCAGCACCACCCGAAGCGCCGTGGTATGGCCAAGGGCGGTACGACGGTTGCGTTCGGCGAGTACGGCATCCAGGCCCTCACGCCGGCGTACGTGACCAACCGCCAGATCGAGGCGGCCCGTATCGCGATGACCCGCCACATCAAGCGTGGCGGCAAGGTCTGGATCAACATCTACCCGGACCGTCCGCTGACCAAGAAGCCTGCCGAGACCCGCATGGGTTCCGGTAAGGGTTCGCCGGAGTGGTGGATCGCGAACGTTCACCCGGGTCGGGTGATGTTCGAGCTGTCCTACCCGAACGAGAAGATCGCCCGTGAGGCCCTCACTCGCGCAGCCCACAAGCTGCCGATGAAGTGCCGGATCGTCAAGCGCGAGGCAGGTGAAGCGTGATGTCGGCCGGTACCAAGGCGTCCGAGCTGCGCGAGCTGGGCAACGAGGAGCTTCTGGGGAAGCTCCGCGAGGCCAAGGAAGAGCTGTTCAACCTCCGCTTCCAGGCGGCGACGGGTCAGCTCGAGAACCACGGTCGGCTCAAGGCCGTCCGTAAGGACATCGCGCGGATCTACACCCTGATGCGTGAGCGCGAGCTGGGCATCGAGACGGTGGAGAGCGCCTGATGAGCGAGAGCAACGTGACTGAGAACACTGAGGCGCGCGGTTTCCGCAAGACCCGTGAGGGTCTCGTCGTCAGCGACAAGATGGACAAGACCGTCGTCGTCGCCGTCGAGGACCGCGTCAAGCACGCGCTGTACGGCAAGGTCATCCGCCGTACGAACAAGCTCAAGGCGCACGACGAGCAGAACGCTGCGGGTGTCGGCGACCGCGTCCTCCTCATGGAGACCCGGCCGCTGTCCGCGACGAAGCGCTGGCGCGTCGTCGAGATCCTCGAGAAGGCCAAGTAGGTAATTCCCGCAAGGGAATTCCAAAAAGTACGTTCCTGCGAGGCACCCCTCGCAGGACAGTTCCGCCAGGCTCCGGGAGCCGCTCAGCTGAGCGGCTCCCGGGGAACCGGCAGACAAACAGGAGATAGACGTGATCCAGCAGGAGTCGCGACTGCGCGTCGCCGACAACACTGGTGCGAAGGAAATCCTTTGCATCCGTGTGCTCGGTGGCTCCGGTCGCCGCTACGCGGGCATCGGTGACGTCATCGTCGCCACCGTCAAGGACGCGATCCCCGGTGGCAACGTGAAGAAGGGTGACGTCGTCAAGGCGGTCATCGTTCGCACCGTCAAGGAGCGCCGCCGTCCGGACGGCTCGTACATCCGCTTTGACGAGAACGCCGCCGTCATTCTGAAGAACGACGGCGACCCTCGCGGCACCCGCATCTTCGGCCCGGTCGGCCGTGAGCTGCGCGAGAAGAAGTTCATGAAGATCATCTCGCTCGCGCCGGAGGTGCTGTAAGCATGAAGATCAAGAAGGGCGACCTGGTCCAGGTCATCACCGGTAAGGACAAGGGCAAGCAGGGCAAGGTCATCGCGGCCTTCCCCCGCGAGGACCGCGTCCTGGTCGAGGGTGTCAACCGGGTCAAGAAGCACACCAAGGCCGGCCCGACCGCCAGTGGCTCGCAGGCCGGCGGCATCGTGACCACCGAGGCCCCCATCCACGTGTCCAACGTTCAGCTGGTCGTGGAGAAGGACGGCAACAAGGTCGTCACGCGTGTCGGTTACCGCTTCGACGAAGAGGGCAACAAGATCCGCGTTGCCAAGCGGACGGGTGAGGACATCTGATGGCTACCACCACCACTCCGCGTCTGAAGACGAAGTACCGCGAGGAGATCGCGGGCAAGCTGCGTGACGAGTTCAAGTACGAGAACGTCATGCAGATCCCCGGCCTCGTCAAGATCGTGGTCAACATGGGTGTGGGCGACGCCGCCCGCGACTCCAAGCTGATCGAGGGCGCCATCCGCGACCTCACCACGATCACCGGCCAGAAGCCGCAGGTCACCAAGGCTCGCAAGTCCATCGCGCAGTTCAAGCTGCGTGAGGGCCAGCCGATCGGTGCCCACGTCACGCTCCGTGGCGACCGCATGTGGGAGTTCCTGGACCGCACCCTGTCGCTCGCGCTCCCGCGCATCCGCGACTTCCGCGGCCTGTCCCCCAAGCAGTTCGACGGCCGTGGCAACTACACCTTCGGTCTCACGGAGCAGGTCATGTTCCACGAGATCGACCAGGACAAGATCGACCGCGTCCGGGGTATGGACATCACCGTGGTCACCACGGCGACCAACGACGCTGAGGGCCGCGCGCTCCTTCGTCACCTCGGCTTCCCGTTCAAGGAGGCGTGAGCGAGATGGCGAAGAAGGCTCTGATCGCTAAGGCTGCTCGCAAGCCCAAGTTCGGTGTGCGTGGCTACACGCGCTGCCAGCGCTGCGGCCGTCCGCACTCCGTGTACCGCAAGTTCGGCCTCTGCCGTGTGTGCCTTCGTGAGATGGCTCACCGCGGCGAGCTGCCGGGCGTGACCAAGAGCTCCTGGTAATCCCTGTAATAGGGGATTCCTGAAGCTCTCGGTAAGCATCTGGGTCGGCAGGGGCCCTTCTCCGCATGCCGTAGGCTTGCGGGGTTGGGCGTCTGTCGCGCCCGTACGACTTACTACGCCGTAGGTCCACCGCGCCGCACCCGTCCCGTCCCGGATCGGGGAGAGGGATGGCGCACCAGGAAACCCCGGCGAGAGAGGCCGAAGGCCAATTCATGACCATGACTGATCCGATCGCAGACATGCTTACGCGTCTGCGGAACGCGAACTCGGCATACCACGACTCCGTGACGATGCCGGCATCGAAGATCAAGTCGCACATCGCGGAGATCCTCCAGCAGGAGGGCTTCATCACGGGCTGGAAGGTCGAGGACGCCGAGGTCGGCAAGAACCTCGTTCTCGAGCTGAAGTTCGGCCCGAACCGTGAGCGCTCCATCGCGGGCATCAAGCGGATCTCCAAGCCCGGTCTCCGGGTTTACGCGAAGTCCACCAACCTGCCGAAGGTGCTCGGCGGCCTCGGCGTGGCGATCATCTCCACGTCCCACGGGCTCCTCACCGACAAGCAGGCCGGCAAGAAGGGCGTGGGTGGGGAAGTCCTCGCCTACGTCTGGTAGCGGAAGGGAACGGAGGAAACAGCTATGTCGCGTATTGGCAAGCTCCCCATCACGGTTCCCGCCGGCGTGGACGTCACCATCGACGGCCGTACGGTCTCGGTCAAGGGCCCCAAGGGCACGCTGACCCACACCGTCGTGGCGCCGATCGACATCGCCAAGGGCGAGGACGGCACCCTGCAGGTGTCCCGCCCCAACGACGAGCGTCAGAACAAGGCCCTGCACGGCCTGTCCCGCACGCTGGTGGCGAACATGATCACCGGCGTGACCCAGGGTTACGTGAAGAAGCTCGAGATCAGCGGTGTCGGTTACCGCGTTACGGCCAAGGGCTCGAACCTCGAGTTCGCGCTCGGCTACAGCCACCCGATCACCGTCGAGGCGCCCGAGGGCATCACCTTCAAGGTGGAGACCCCGACCCGCTTCCAGGTCGAGGGCATCGACAAGCAGAAGGTCGGCGAGGTTGCGGCCAACATCCGCAAGCTGCGCAAGCCTGACCCGTACAAGGCCAAGGGCGTCAAGTACGAGGGCGAAGTCATCCGCCGCAAGGTCGGAAAGGCGGGTAAGTAAGCCATGGCATACGGGCAGAAGATCCTCAAGGGCGACGCCTACAAGCGCGCCGCGATCAAGCGCCGTCACATCCGGATCCGCAAGCGGATCGCCGGTACGGCGGAGCGTCCCCGTCTGGTCGTGACCCGCTCCAACCGCCACATCGTGGCGCAGGTGATCGACGACCTCAAGGGCCACACCCTGGCGTCCGCGTCCACCCTGGACGCGTCCGTCCGCGGTGGCGAGGGCGACAAGTCCGCGCAGGCCAAGCAGGTCGGCGCCCTGGTCGCCGAGCGTGCCAAGGCCGCCGGTGTCGAGGCTGTCGTGTTCGACCGTGGTGGCAACCAGTACGCCGGGCGCATCGCCGCCCTGGCGGACGCCGCCCGCGAAGCCGGGCTCAAGTTCTGAGCCTGCCGTAGCTAGCGGAAACAGAGAGAGGTAATTCCAATGGCTGGACCCCAGCGCCGCGGTGGCGGTGCCGGTGGCGGCGAGCGGCGGGACCGGAAGGGCCGTGACGGCGGCGCTGCTGCCGCCGAGAAGACCGCGTACGTTGAGCGCGTTGTCGCGATCAACCGCGTCGCCAAGGTTGTGAAGGGTGGTCGTCGCTTCAGCTTCACCGCGCTGGTCGTGGTGGGCGACGGTGACGGCACCGTGGGTGTCGGTTACGGCAAGGCCAAGGAGGTGCCGGCCGCCATCGCCAAGGGTGTTGAGGAGGCCAAGAAGCACTTCTTCAAGGTCCCCCGTATCCAGGGCACCATCCCGCACCCGATCCAGGGTGAGAAGGCTGCCGGCGTCGTGCTGCTCAAGCCCGCGTCCCCGGGTACCGGTGTTATCGCCGGTGGTCCGGTGCGTGCCGTGCTCGAGTGCGCCGGTATCCACGACATCCTGTCGAAGTCGCTCGGCTCCGACAACGCGATCAACATCGTGCACGCGACCGTGGAGGCCCTGAAGGGCCTGCAGCGTCCCGAGGAGGTCGCGGCCCGCCGCGGTCTGCCGCTCGAGGACGTCGCCCCCGCGGCCCTGCTGCGTGCGCGTGCCGGGGCTGGTGCGTAATGGCTCAGCTCAAGATCACGCAGGTTAAGTCGTACATCGGCAGCAAGCAGAACCACCGTGACACCCTGCGCTCCCTTGGTCTCAAGGGCATCAACACGCAGGTCGTCAAGGAGGACCGCCCCGAGTTCCGCGGCATGGTGCACACCGTCCGCCACCTCGTGACGGTCGAGGAGGTCGACTGATCATGGCGGAGCAGAACCCGCTCAAGATCCACAACCTTCGTCCGGCCCCCGGCGCCAAGACCGCCAAGACCCGTGTCGGTCGTGGTGAGGCGTCGAAGGGTAAGACGGCCGGTCGTGGTACCAAGGGTACGAAGGCCCGTTACCAGGTTCCGGAGCGCTTTGAGGGTGGCCAGATGCCGCTGCACATGCGCCTCCCGAAGCTGAAGGGCTTCAAGAACCCGTTCAAGACGGAGTACCAGGTCGTGAACCTGGACAAGCTCTCCGCCCTCTACCCCGAGGGTGGCGAGGTCACCGTGGCCGACCTGGTCGCCAAGGGTGCCGTCCGCAAGAACAGCCTCGTCAAGGTCCTCGGCCAGGGCGAGATCTCCGTGGCGCTGCAGGTGACGGTGGACGCCGTCTCCGGCTCCGCCAAGGAGAAGATCGCCGCCGCCGGCGGCACGGTCACCGAGCTGGTCTGAGTCCCTCAGGGCAACGCTCGATGACGTAGACGATCCCGACCGGGGATACCCCACAATGGGGTATCCCCGGTTGGTCGTTCCTAGGGGGGCAGTGTCGCCGGTAAGGTGGCCTGCACTGTTCCATTTCTATATCCGTCGAACTTCAAGACCGTCACCCTTGACGCAGTTGCGCGGGGGTCGCAGGAGGCACCGTGCTCACCGCGTTCGCCCGGGCGTTCAGGACGCCCGACCTGCGCAAGAAGCTACTCTTCACGCTGGCCATCATCGTGGTCTACCGGGTCGGTACCCACATCCCGATCCCTGGCGTTGACTACAAGAACGTCCAGCAGTGTGTCCGCGAGGCGTCCGGCAACCAGGGCCTCTTCGGACTGGTCAACATGTTCAGCGGTGGTGCGCTGCTGCAGATCACGATCTTCGCGCTCGGCATCATGCCGTACATCACGGCCAGCATCATCCTTCAGCTGCTGACCGTGGTCATCCCGCGCCTGGAAGCCCTTAAGAAGGAGGGACAGGCCGGCACTGCCAAGATCACGCAGTACACCCGCTACCTGACCGTGGCGCTCGCCATCCTTCAGGGCACGGGTCTGGTCGCCACCGCCCGGAGCGGAGCCCTGTTCAGTTCCTGCTCGGTGGCTAGCCAGATCGTTCCCGACCAGGCGATCTTCACCACGATCACGATGGTCATCTGCATGACCGCCGGTACGTGCGTCGTCATGTGGCTCGGTGAGCTGATCACCGACCGCGGCATCGGCAACGGCATGTCGATCCTGATGTTCATCTCGATCGCCGCGACCTTCCCCTCCGCCCTGTGGGCGATCAAGAAGCAGGGCACCCTGGCCGGCGGCTGGATCGAGTTCGGCACCGTCATCGCGGTCGGCCTGGTCATGGTCGCGCTTGTCGTCTTCGTCGAGCAGGCCCAGCGCCGCATCCCGGTGCAGTACGCGAAGCGCATGATCGGCCGTCGTTCCTACGGCGGTACGTCCACCTACATCCCGCTCAAGGTGAACCAGGCGGGTGTGATTCCCGTCATCTTCGCCTCCTCGCTGCTCTACATCCCGGCGCTGGTGGCGCAGTTCTCCGGTGGTAAGTCCGGTTGGAAGCTGTGGGTTCAGAACAACCTGACCAAGGGCGACCACCCGATTTACATCACTTCGTACTTCTTGCTCATCGTCTTCTTCGCGTTCTTCTATGTCGCTATCTCCTTCAACCCCGAGGAAGTAGCCGACAACATGAAGAAGTATGGTGGCTTCATCCCGGGCATCCGGGCTGGCCGACCGACCGCTGAGTACCTCAGCTACGTGCTCAACCGGATCACCTGGCCGGGTTCGCTGTATCTGGGCGTGATCGCTCTCGTGCCGACAATGGCGTTGGTGGGCTTCAACGCGAGCGGGAACTTCCCGTTCGGCGGGACCAGCATCCTGATCATCGTGGGTGTGGGCCTTGAGACGGTGAAGCAGATCGAGAGCCAGCTCCAGCAGCGCAATTACGAAGGGTTCCTCCGCTGATGCGTATCGTCCTCGTCGGGCCGCCGGGTGCCGGTAAGGGAACGCAAGCCGTCCGACTCGCTGAGAAGCTGACCATCCCGCACATCTCCACGGGCGACCTCTTCCGGGCCAACATCAGCCAGCAGACCGAGCTGGGCAAGCTCGCGAAGTCCTACATGGACGCCGGCAACCTCGTTCCGGACGAGGTGACCATCGCGATGGCCAAGGACCGCATGGAGCAGCCGGACGCCGAGAAGGGCTTCCTGCTGGACGGCTTCCCGCGCAACGTCAAGCAGGCCGAGGCGCTGGACGCACTGCTGGAGACCGAGGGCATCAAGCTGGACGCCGTCCTGGACCTGGAGGTCCCGGAGGACGAGGTCGTGAAGCGGATCGCCGGCCGGCGCATCTGCCGCAACGACTCCTCGCACGTCTTCCACGTGACGTACAGCAAGCCGAAGAAGGACGGCGTCTGCGACGTCTGCGGCGGCGAGCTGTACCAGCGCGACGACGACCGCGAGGAGACCGTCCGCACGCGGCTGGAGGTCTACCACACGCAGACCGAGCCGATCATCGACTACTACAAGGCGCAGGGCCTGGTCGTGACGATCTCCTCCCTGGGCCCGGTGGACGAGATCACGCAGCGGGCGCTGGAGGCGCTCAAGCGCGAGAAGGCCGAGAAGTAGAGTCCCGGCCCTTCCGGCCGCGGTGCCCCTCCGGGCGCCGCGGCCGTACTGTTGTGTAGATATCCCAGCCCACGTGAGTGACGGAGAGCGCAGGCCCCCATGGTGCAGATCAAGACCCCCGAGCAGATCGCCAAGATGCGTGCGGCGGGCCTGGTCGTAGCCGCCATTCACGCGGCCACGCGCGAAGCGGCGGTTCCGGGCGCCTCCACGAAGGACCTGGACGAGGTCGCCCGCAAGGTGCTCGCCGAGCACGGCGCGAAGTCGAACTTCCTCGGGTACGGCGGCTTCCCGGCGACGATCTGCACCTCGGTCAACGACGTGGTCGTCCACGGCATCCCCTCCGACGAGGTCGTCCTCAAGAACGGCGACGTCATCTCCATCGACTGCGGCGCGATCATCGACGGCTGGCACGGCGACGCGGCCTACACCGCCTTCGTCGGCTCCGGTCACTCACCGGAGCTGATCGAACTCTCCCGGGTGACGGAAGAGTCCATGTGGGCCGGCATCGCCGCGATGAAGCAGGGCAACCGCCTGGTCGACATCTCCCGGGCGATCGAGACGTACATCCGCCGCCAGCCGAAGCCCGGCGGCGGCAAGTACGGGATCATCGAGGACTACGGCGGCCACGGCATCGGCACCGAGATGCACATGGACCCGCACCTGCTGAACTACGTCGAGCGCCGCCGCGGCAAGGGTCCCAAGCTGGTCCCCGGCACCTGCCTCGCGATCGAGCCGATGGTCTCCCTCGGCACCCCGAAGACCGAGGTCCTCCAGGACGACTGGACGGTCGTCACCCTCGACGGCACCTGGTCCTCCCACTGGGAACACTCGGTGGCTCTGACCGACCAGGGCCCCCTGGTCCTGACGGCTCCCGACGGGGGCAAGGCGAAGCTGGCGGAGTACGGCATCACGGCGGCGCCGGACCCGCTGGGCTGATGACAGCCTCCGCCACGACCGCCGGTCGGAGGGCGGCGCAGCCGCTCGAAGCTTGTGAGGCGCCCAAGGCGCCGAACCCGCGAGAGCGGCGTGAAGGATGGGCCGGCATCACGGCCGCCCCCGACCCGTTGGCGTAATGATCTCCCTCGTAGGGCAGACTTCCCCGATTCGTGTTTCCGGGTGCGCTGACGTAGACTGACTCGTCGGCTCTCGTGCACCCGCATGTCCGCATGCGCCCGCCAGGGAAAAGCGTGAGAGTCGATCAAGGTAGTCGATTCGAAGGGCGAAGCGTGGCCAAGAAGCAAGGTGCCATCGAGATCGAGGGCACTGTCGTCGAGTCTCTGCCGAACGCCATGTTCAGGGTCGAGCTCCAGAACGGCCACCAGGTCCTGGCACACATCAGCGGCAAGATGCGTATGCACTACATCCGCATCCTCCCTGACGACCGGGTCGTGGTGGAGCTGTCTCCGTACGACCTGACGCGTGGCCGGATCGTCTACCGCTACAAGTAGATCTTGCCCGCGCCCCGGGCCTCCCAGGGCGATGGCACTGACCCGGAGAACCTCACCCAATGAAGGTCAAGCCGAGCGTCAAGAAGATCTGCGACAAGTGCAGGGTGATCCGCCGTCACGGTCGGGTCATGGTCATCTGCGAGAACCCGCGCCACAAGCAGCGCCAGGGCTGACGCACGACCATCACCCTCTGCACCTCTATCGCAGAGATTCGCGCGACGCGAGCTGAATATGTTCATACGCAGGACCCGAGCCAGCCAGCTCGACACCCCCGGTTCGGAGGCCGGGGACCCGGTTCGTACCTAGTACGGCGGCCGGGAGCCGGTCCTGCGGAAGACCTCCGAAGAATCACCAGGAGCCATTGAATGGCACGCGTTTCCGGTGTTGACATCCCGCGCGAAAAGCGCGTGGAGGTCGCCCTCACCTACGTGTTCGGCATCGGCCGGACCCTTTCGCAGGAGACGCTGGCTGCGACCGGCGTCGACCCGAACACCCGCGTTCGTGACCTGACCGAAGAGCAGCTGGTCGCGATCCGCGAGTACGTCGACAACAACATCAAGACCGAGGGTGACCTCCGTCGCGAGATCCAGGCCGACATCCGCCGCAAGGTCGAGATCGGCTGCTACCAGGGTCTGCGGCACCGCCGCGGTCTGCCCGTCCGCGGTCAGCGCACCAGCACCAACGCCCGTACCCGCAAGGGCCCGCGTCGCGCCATCGCCGGCAAGAAGAAGCCGGGCAAGAAGTAGTCCGCAGCGGACACCTGTCCACGGTCTTCGCTGTAGGACCGACCACCTCCCGTAGGAGTTAGTAGATGCCCCCCAAGGGACGTCAGGGCGCTGCCAAGAAGGTGCGCCGCAAGGAAAAGAAGAACGTCGCTCACGGCCACGCGCACATCAAGAGCACGTTCAACAACACGATCGTCTCGATCACGGACCCGTCCGGCAACGTGATCTCCTGGGCCTCCGCCGGCCACGTCGGCTTCAAGGGCTCCCGGAAGTCCACGCCGTTCGCCGCGCAGATGGCCGCTGAGTCGGCTGCCCGCCGCGCCCAGGAGCACGGCATGCGCAAGGTCGACGTGTTCGTGAAGGGCCCGGGTTCCGGTCGCGAGACCGCGATCCGCTCCCTGCAGGCCACGGGCCTCGAGGTCGGCTCCATCCAGGACGTCACCCCGACCCCGCACAACGGCTGCCGTCCGCCGAAGCGCCGCCGCGTCTGACGCACGGCCTTCGTCCGGCTTCGGGTTTCGGGCGGTACGGCTCCTTCGAGTCGTACCGCCCGTACCCTTGCAGTACCCGCACTTCTCACAGGTGCGGTCTCCGTCGGGCGTCAAATAGCGGGCGTCCACGAAAGAAGGATCTGATCCACACATGCTGATCGCTCAGCGTCCCTCGTTGACCGAAGAGGTCGTCGACGAGTTCCGCTCCC
>NZ_JBSFVT010000015.1:0-188232 GCF_053592455.1 Streptomyces sp. NPDC002676
TCCAGGAAGGTTCGGGCAGTTGCTGCCAATGCGCCTCACTGAAACCGTTGTAACATGTCATCCAATGGATGACAAACATGGTGTCGTCCGATGGATGACTACCTGAGGGAGGTGTCCATGACCCCGGCCGACCAGCCGGCACCGTCCAGCGCCGACATGCCGAGCCCGGTGTCGTTCCTCGCCGCCGCGGCAGCCCTGCACGCCATAGACGACGCCCTGCATGCCGCCCGGCATGAGGTCCCCGAGACTGCCGAGACCCTCGACGTCGGCCCGGAGCAGGCCCTGGCCTCGCTGCTGCTGCTGCGGCAGGTACGCGAGCAGCTCGCCGGATGGGAAACCGGCCTGATCGAGACCGCCCGCCACGCGGGTGCCAGCTGGGCCGACCTCGCCCACCCCCTCGGCGTCGCCAGCCGCCAGGCCGCCGAACGCCGCTACCTGCGCGGCCGGCCCGGCCCGGCCGGAACCACCGGCGAACAACGCGTCCAGGCCACCCGCGAACGCCGCGCCACCGCACGCACCACCGCCACCTGGGCCCGCCGCAACGCAGCCGACCTGCGCCGCATCGCCGGCCAGATCACCGCCCTCACCGACCTGCCGGACGCCGCCCGCAACCCGCTCGACCAGCTCCACGCAGCCCTCGCCCACGACGACCCCGCCGACCTCATCCACCCCCTCAACGCCACCCGCCCCCACCTCACCCCCGACCACCCCGACCTCGCTGCCCAGCTCGATGCCCTGACGAACCCCGCCACGAACCCGGCGGCCTCTCGCCTGAACCGAGATGCGGGATCGACCGTGTGATCAGGCGGCTTCCTGTATCACGTAGCCGTGGACGACGTCGCGCCGTTCCGCGGGACGGGCCTTGTGACGGGTGAGCCGGCGGGTCATCAGCGTGATGGCGGCCCACGTGATCAGCGACTCGCTCATCTCGGGCAGGCGTCCGTGGTCGCGGCAGTGCCGGCGGGCCCTCATGTGGCGCCTACGTGCTCGTCCGCGCGGCCAACGGCAAATCCATCACGGTACGGATCACCAACGAATGCCCCCTGCCCTGCGCACCCGGGCAACTCGACCTCAGTCAACAGGCATTCGTCAAACTCGCCGACCTCAAAGGTCGGCCGGATCCCCATCACCTGGAGCCTGGTGAGCCCCAGCACCTCCGAACCGACATCTACGGCGAACGGCTGACCATCACCGGAATCGCGGTGCGGCCGAACGTCGTACAACCCACCCAGGTCCAGTTCGCCCGACACTGATCCCACCGCCCGCCCAAGGCCGCCGACGACTCCCCACAAGTCTGGACGCCACCTTCGCGGACTACAACGTGCTGCGGGCCGAGGTCGACCGCGCCTGAGGAAGGACGCGGACCGACCTCGGCCCTGATGTCAGGTCAGCCGCCGCTGACGGTCAGGTTGTTGGTGTTGAAGTTGAGCCCGCCGGACGCGACGAGCACCGGATGATCCTCTACGCGCCGGTGAAGCACGTGCGCAGCCGCGGCGCCGCTGCCGTGCTCGCTGCTGGAGGCGCTCGGCGAGGCCGGTTGCTCGTCAGCTCCAGGGAGATGCGGTGAGCCAACTGGTGTCCTGGGGCCACGACTTCGTGGAGTCCCAGGCGTTGGAGCCGCCGTTGCTGGCTATGTAGGCCGTGAAGTTGTAGTGGCGGATGTACTTCGTCGGGTAGTTGACGGACCGGAAGGACTTGCCGACGCCGCTGTTGCCTGCGGTGGGGCAGAAGGTGGCGTCCTGCGCGAAGCTGCCGGCACCGCTGTCGAAGTTCAGGTAGAGCTCGTAGTTGTAGTGGCGCAGGAACTGGCCGGGGTTGTTGGCGGACTCGAAGGACAGGCAGGAGGTGTTGGCCAAGCCGGCGCGGACGATCCAGGTGGCGTCGGCCTTGTCGGTGGCCGGGCTGGAGGAGTTGATGCTGGAGATGACGACCTTGGTGTCGGCGTCGTTGTGGCGGAGGTAGTGCGAGGTGCAGCAGGGGGCGGTGGTGGCCTGCAGGGAGATCCGGGAACCGGGGGTCAGCGAGCCGGTGCTGGTCGAGCCGCTGTTGTAGCCGGCGGCGGTGATGTTGGCCTGTACGGCGTTCTCGGTGGCGTCCGAGGGGTAGCCCTGGGTCATGACGCCTTCGTAGAAGGTGCCCTGGGCCCCCTTGCTGTTGTCACCGCCGATGCCGAGGATGATCGCGCCTTCCTTGTGCATCGGGTTGTAGCCGGAGACGGTGGGGCGTATTCCGTTGTAGAAGGTGGACAGGCCGCCCGACTGGGCGTCGCCGCCGCGGAGGGCCCACTGGTTCGCGCCGCCCTTGAGCATGGCGGTCAGGAACCGGTGGTCGACGCTCGGGTCGCCCGCGTTGAATCCGCGGTTGACCCCGGAGAACAGGCCGTTCTCCAGGTCGGCCATGACCCAGGGGCCGTTGTCGCTGCCCCAGCCCCAGCCCTTGTTGTTGCCGAAGTAGAGGGCCTCCATGTGGCCGTTGCCGGTATCCAGGTTGTTGGTCTCGGCGTTGCCGTAGTCGAAGCAGCAGCCGCCGTTGAAGTGGGTGCCGTCGAAGATCGCGTACATGCCCTCGGGCTGGTCGCCGGTGGCGATGCCGTTGGTGTTGTTGTTGCGGTAGCCGGTGCCGGGGGCGACATAGACGCCGTATGCCTCGTGCCCGCCGACGGTGACCGGCGCCTCGAAGGCGTTGGCGAGGTTGTCCGGCCCACCGGCGGCTCCCCCCGCGGGTGCCTGGGTGAGGTTGTTGCCCTTGCCGGACTGGTCGTAGAGGACGGTGATGACGCAGCTGGTGCCCGCGCAGAAGGAGTCCTGCGCAGCGGCGTTGGCGTATCCGCCGGCGCTCAGCAGGCCGATGTCCTTGGTCGCGTTGTCGGAGGCACGCTTGACCTGGTACAGCGGGCCGTTGTACGTCGCGTACAGGGCGCGGGTGGTGCTGTGTGCGGCAACGCAGGGGGTGCCGCCTGCCGCGTAGATGTCGCATGGCTGCTGGGTGGCCGCCTGCGAGGTGGTGGGCGTGGCGGTGAGCAGGCCGGCGGCGAGTGCGACGGTGGCACCGGCCGAGAGGAGCGCGCGTCTGACGCTTCGTATCCACGGTGGCTTGATCATGAAATGCTCCTTCACAAGGTGGGGTGTGCGGTGAGGCGTCGACGACCCCGCGTTCGGCTATTCGGACAATGTCCGACCTTGCGAACAGAGTGGAATGCGTCGACACCTCCGTTGCTCGTCAGCTCCAGGGCGCGGCGGCGAGCCAGCTGGTGTCCTGGGCCCACGACGACGTGGTGTCCCAGGCGTTGGTACCACCGTTGCCAGCCACGTAGCCGGTGAATCGGTAGTGGCGGACGTACTTGGCCGGATAGTTGAAGGACTGCAGGGAGTAGCCGTTGCCGCTGTTGCCCGGCTTGGAGCAGAAGGTGGCATCGGCGGCGAACTGGCCGGAGCCGTCGTCGGGCTGTAGGTGAAGCTGGAAGGCGTAGTGCCTGAGGTACTTGCCGGAAGCGTCGGCCGACTCGAATGAGATGCAGTCGCTGTTGGCCAGTCCGGCGCGGACGACCCAGGTGGCGTTGCCCTTGTCGGTGGTCGAGCTGCTGGAGGTCACCGGCGCGATCACGACCTTGTCGTCGCTGGTGTCGTGCTGCAGGTAGTCGCCGGTGCAGCAGGAGGTGGTGGCCTGCAGCGACACCTTCGCGCCCGGGGTGAAGGGGTTGGAGGTGTCGGTGCTGTAGCCGGCCGCGGCGATGTTGGCCTGGACCGCGGCGTCGGTAGCATCGGAGGGGTAGCCCTTGACCATGGCGCCCTCGTAAAAGGTGCCCGCGCTCGCGTTGCGGTTGGTCTGGCAGCAGTCGCCACCGCTGCCGAGGATGACGGCACCCTGCTTGTGCATCGGGTTCCATCCGCTGGGCAGTGCGCCGCTGTAGAGCTGGGTCAGGCTCCCGGACTGGGCGCCTGCGCCCTTGAGCGCCATCTGGGTGGTGCCGTTGTTCTTCAGCATCGCGGTGACGAAGCGACTGGTCTCGGAGACCTGGTTGGGGTTCCACGTCTTGCTGCCGCCGGAGAACAGGCCGTTCTCCAGGTCCGCCTGCACCCACGGCCCGGTTCCGCTGCAGCCGCCGAACCAGCATTCCGTGCCGAAGTTGATCGCGTCCATGGCACCGTTGCCGTCGGCCTTGTGGTCGATCTCCGTGTTGCCGTAGTCGAAGCAGCAGCCGTTGTTGACGTGGGTGCCGCTGGTGACCATGTACTCGCCCTCGGGTGAGCTGCCGGTCGGCACGCCCCCAGCGGAGCTGTAGGCGAAGTAGCTGTTGCCGGGCTTGATGTAGAGCGCGTAAGCCTTCTGGCCGCCCACGCTGATCGCTTCGGTGGTCGCGGTGGCCGCCATGTCGGCGCCGCCGGTCCCGCCGGGTCCCTGGTAGACCAGGGTGTTGCCGCCGCCGGTCTGGTCGTAGACGCGGGTGATCGTGCAGGTGGTGCCCGCGCAGAACGAGTCCTGTGCCGCCGCGTTGGCGACGGCTCCGGCCGACAGCACGCCGATGTCGTGCAACGTACTGTCCGAGGCCCGCTGCACTTGGTAGAGCGGTCCGTTGTAGGAGGCGAACAGCGCGCGGGTCGTGCTGTGCGCCGCGACGCACGGCGTGCCGCCCGCCGCGTAGATGTCGCAGGGCCCTTGGTCAGCGGCCTGCGAAGCGCCGGTGAAGGCGACAAGGCCGGTGAGGGCGAGCGCCACTGCAGCCAAGCAGACAACCACCCCCCGGCGCAGTTTTCGGAAAATGAGCAGTTCAGGCACCATGAACTCCCTTGCTCATCGTTACGGGACAGCAACTGTGCATGGGAACCATGCAGGATTCCTTCCTGGGAGACAGAGCGGAAGCCGCTTGTGACCGGGCCTGACAGGTACGGTCACAAGCTTCTGGTCAGGTGCGCGCGGGTCAGCGCTGCAGGGTGAGCAGGCCCGGCCGGTACGGCAGCCTCTCGTAGGGGGTGGTGCTCGGTGTGTTGGGGTCCAGGCCCTGGTAGAGGAACTGCAGGTTGCAGGGGTCGATGGTCATGGTCTGGTCGGGGTTGTTGCGGACCAGGTCACCGTGGCTGATGCTGTTGGTCCAGGTGGCGCCGCTGTTGGCCTTGCCCGCGAAGGGGTTGCTCTCGGTGGCGGCCTGTGCGGTCCACGGACCGTTCAGACTGGAGGCCGTGAACGAACGGAAGAAGCGGTCCTCATTCGCACCGCGAGCCTCGACGATCATGAGGTACTGGTTCTGACCCTGGACCTTGTAGACCTGCGGCGCCTCGAACAGGTTCTTCACCGTGTCGGTCATGACCGTGGTGTACGAGGAGCCGAAGCTGCCCGGGAAGTTCCCGATCGGGATGGTCGACTTGAAGATGCTGCCGTTGTCATTGGCGAAGAACAGGTACATGTTCTGGTCGTCGGCGATCAGGGTCGGGTCGATCGGGCCGCCGCTGGGGAGGCTGCCGGTGAACAGCGCCTGCGGCGCGGACCAGCCGTTGGGGTTGGTGGGGTCGCTGGACGTGCGGTAGGTGAAGGGCCAGGCGGTGCCCCACCCCAGAGAGGCCATCACCCAGATGTTCTTGGGCGCGAAGTAGAACACCTGGGGCGCCACCGCGGACGAGTTCATCGCGGTCTGGGTGGCCGTGGACATGTCCGACCAGTTCGTGAAGGGGCTGAAGCCCATCGAGTGCCAGTTGCCGTCGGAGTACGTCGCGTAGACCAGGTGCTTGCCGTTGTACGTCGTGGTGGTGAAGTCCTTCAGCGAGAGCCACCCGTTGGCCGGCTGCGCCAGCGGACCGGTCGAGGTCCACCGGTACGTCGACGGAAGAGCACACGAGTTGGTCGTCCCCGACAGGCCGGTCCACTTCTGGTTGCCGGCGCCGGTGCAGTTCCAGAGCTGCACAGCCGTGCCGTTGGCCGTTCCGGCGCCCGACACGTCAAGGCACAGCCCGGACTCCACGCCGACGACCGTGCCGTCGGCGTTCACCCGCCACTGCTGGTTCGCACCGCCGTTGCAGGACCAGATCTCCACCTTGGTCCCGGCCGTGGTGGCGTGGCCCGGGACGTCCAGGCACTTGTTGCCGTACACGGTCAGCTGGTTGCTGTCCGTCAGCATCCACTGCTGGTTGGACCCGCCCGTGCAGTCCCAGATCTGCACGTTCGTGCCGTCGGTCTGGCTGGCGCCCGGCACATCGAGACACCGGCCGGAACCAACACCGCGCAGGACGCCGCTGGTGGCCGCCTGAGCCGGACTGGCGACGAGCAGCGCCGCCAAAGAGAGCAGAGCCGCAACCGCGGCGGCGAGCACCGCAGACGGACGTCTGCGGCTGAAACCTTTTCTGTGCATTGGGGCCTCGCAATCCTTGAGTAAGCGGTTCCGGTTGGCCCTGTCGGAGGCTGCCCGGACTGTCGATACGGTGTGGCCCGACCCCGACATGTTCGTCATGTCGAACGAGGGTCGAAGTGTCGAGCAAAGCGGAATGACGGAGAAGGATTAAAAGCTCTGCTTCCGCAACAGCCCCCAGTTCCCCAAGATGCGCCACCGGTTGTCGGCGGTGCCGTCGTCCGCGTCCTGGACCGCGAACGCGCCGACGGCGGTGGAGTTGTCCGCGATGGCGAGCAACTTGCCGCTGTTCACGTTGCGGATCTTGCAGGTCCCGTCTCCCTGGTCGAGCAGCGTCCATCTGTGGTCGGCGGTGCCGTTGTCCGACCACTGCAGGACGGTCGCGCCGTCTGCCGTGGACATGTTCAAGACGCCGAGCACCTTGCCGCTGTGGGCGTTGCGGAAGCGGACCGCGTTTCCGTCGGTGATCATTTGCCAGTTGTGGTCGGCGGTGCCGTTGTCCGACCACTGCAGAGCGCGGCCACCGTCGGCCGTGGACATGTTCTGGATGCCCAGCAGGAGACCGCTGCCCACATTGGCGAGACGGACGGTGGCGCTGGTGTTCCAGTAGACGGTGTAGTTGAAGCCGTGCGCGTCGTGGAACGGGCCCAGGTCGACGGTGGATCCGTTGGCGGTGGCGGTGAAGGCGAGCGAACTGCTGCTGGTCCGTGTGATCGAGGACGTGTTCAGCGTAGGAAGGGAGCTGAGCGCGGTGTCGCCGTAGTTGCCGGACAGGACCACCGGGCCGTAGGTGATCGCGGCGACGTTCGCGTTGTCGTTGGCCACTCGCATGACGACCCGCATGGGCAGGCGGACGGTGACCGTGTCGCCGGAGGCCCACGAGCGGCTCAGGGTGGCGTAACTGCCGGGCGTGGTGGTGATGTTCTGCGTGACGCCGTTGACGCTGACGGTGGCCCCGGAGGTCCAGCCCGGGATGCGGATGCGCATCGCCCAGGTTCCGCTGACGCTGCCGGTGACCTGCAGCGTCGTGGTGTCGCCGACGGGGTACGACGTGGTCTGCGTGACCGTGATTCCGCGCTCCGACCAGTCGAGCACCGAGGGCACGAACAGGTTCACGATCAGTGTGTTGTCACTGCGGAAGTAGACGGAGTCCATCAGCCTGGTATGCATCTCCAGGCCCGTGCCCTGGCAGCACCAGAAGGTGCCGTAGTCGGTGCTCCAGGTGCCGCCGCCCCACGCCGGGCCCACACCGCGCCGGCCTCCCGGGTCGAGCGGGGTGAAGTAGGTGACGTGACCGTGGTCGTCGGCCGGGTTCTGCTGGCCGATCACCTGGTTCAGCCACGCCCGCTCGTAGTAGTCGAACAGTGCGGCCCGGTCCGGGTCCAGCGTGAACAGTTCCCGGGTGAGGGTGAGCATGTTGATGGTGTTGCAGCTTTCGCAGGTGTCCTTGTTCAGGTAGCCAGAGATGGCATTCGGGGCGCGGAAGTGCTCCGCCTGGCTGTTGCCGCCGATGGCGTAGGTGTGCGCGTTGACGCAGAAGTTCCAGGCATTGGCGGCGATGTCCCGGTACCGGGTGGTGCCGGTGGCCTTGTACTCCCGGGTGGCCCCGATCCACTTGGGTACCTGGGTATTGGCGTGCAGTCCGCTGAGCTGGTCCTGGCCGGACGCCAGGGGGTCGAACACCGCGGCATGGTCGAAGCGCCGGGCGGCGGTGAGCCACCGCGCGTCGCCTGTCTGCTGGTAGAGATCGGTCAGCACGGCGTTCATGCCACCGAACTCCGTTCCCAGCATGGCCTGCATCTGCCGGCTGCTCAGCCGGCCGGTGCGCCAGTCGACCCATCCCGCCAGGGCGAGCAGCACGTCCCGGGCCTGTGTGCTGCCGATGTGGCGCCACACGTCCAGCAGGCCGGCGAGGGTCTTGTGGATGGTGTAGTACGGCACGTTGCCGTTGGTCAGGGTCCGCTGCTCGAGAGCGGTGAAGTCGGACTCGGGGTAGCCGGAGAGATACCCGGCGCTGAAACCGGCGGCGCTGTTGTTGGCCTGGCATTTGGCCAACTCCGCGACCATGTGGGTTGCCTTGTCCCGGCAGGTGGTGTCCCCGGTCACCGCGTACAACTGTGCCCAGGCCGTGAGGAAGTGCCCTTGCACGTGGGTGCGGAAGGGAAACGTCGGCGCGTCCCAGCCGCCGGTGGCAGCCGCACCGTTGATGGACAACCGGTGGTTGGCGCGGAAGTTGTACAGCAGTCGGTCGACGTCGACGAACCGCAGGTAGTTCTGCGTACGGTTCTGGTTGTCCAGCCACCGGCTCGCGGTGAGCCGGACCTGGCCGAGTTCGAAGGGGCGCGCGGAGACTCCGATGTCGGCCCTTGCGGGAGGGATGGCTGCCTGGGCGGGGGATGCGCCGATGAAGGATCCGGTGGCAGAGGCGGCGGCGGTGGCCCCGGCTACTTGCAGGAGGCGCCGTCTGCTGACGGAGGAAGACATCTTGCACCTTTCGGTGACGGGAGAGCGATTGCTTGGTCGTTCAGAGCTGTGGAGGGAGACCAGGACCGGTGCCCAGGGGGCGTCCTTCCGGTAGCGGTGAGTGCGACGTACGCGACGCACCCCGGAACGGACACGGTCGGCGGGCGGCTGACGCGGCCTACGGCTTGCGGGCGACGATGTCTGCGGCGGGAGCCGGGGGGATGGAGCGCGTCACCCGCTGCGAGCGGCGACAGAGTCTGCGGACTCCAGGGGGCTAGCGGTGGAGCAGTTTCCCGGCGGCATGTCCTCACTCCGTTCCCGTACGGCAGCACCGCCGCGTGCCCCTTTCGGCTCCCGGATCCTCTCGGAGACCCCTTAGCTGCATGTGCCTGATGTCACGCATGAAACTGCGGCACTCGCCATGCCCGTGTCAACGGGTGTGCAGGGATGAAAAGCACCTTCCGGCTGCGCTTTACTCCCTTTGTGTCTACAAATCTGCCGGTTGCTCGACGCATAAACATGGCATGTCCACGCGCCAGGCGCCGATGGTCCCGGACCGGCTATCGTGCCGGGCGGCAGCGACCCTCCGATCGGGCCAGGCGTGGTAGCACCCAGCCGTGGTGCCGCAGGATCATGCGCATCGAGCGGGGGGGAAGGCCTCAGCCGCAGGGCCGCACTGCGCAGGGTGACGGCCTCCGGGTGGGAAAGCTGCCGGCCCGTCCGGGGCCTGCCGCACACCGCAAGTGTCCTGCTCCGAGCGGTTCCTCCGCGCCGTGGAACTCGAAGCCTCGCCTGGCAGCGACCACCGACAGCGGCATGAACCTCGGAATCCCCTGCCCCCAGGACCGATCGAACGCGGCCCGAGCCACCTGCATCGAGGTGATGCGCCGGCACCTCTGAATGCCCCCGTGATCTTGGTGCCAGCTATCCCTTTGGTGCCAGCTATCCCTCTTTTGTGCCAACTAAAAATCCTCGTCACAGCAGGCTAACGCCGCACCCTCGGCATTCCCAGTCCGATCCAGGCAATGATCTCGCGCTGGATCTCGTTGTTGCCGCCGCCGAAGGTGAAGATGACCGCCGAGCGGTAGCCGCGCTCCAACTCGCCGTGGAGGACGGCGCCGGCGGAGCCTTCCTTCAGCGGGCCCGCCGCGGCGACGGCCTCCATCAGCCAGGCGTAGGCGTCCCGGCGGGCCTCGGAGCCGTAGACCTTGACGGCCGAGGCGTCCTGCGGGGTCAGGGTGCCTTCCTGTACGGCGCTCACCATCTGCCAGTTGAGGAGCTTCATCGCGTCGAGCCGGGTGTGGGTCTGCGCGAGGCGGCGGCGTACCCACGGCAGGTCGATCACCCGGCGGCCGTCGGCGAGTTTGGTCTCCATCGCCCAGCGCTGGACGTCGTGCAGGGCGCGGATGGCCATGGTGCCGTGTGCGGCGAGGGTCACGCGTTCGTGGTTGAGCTGGTTGGTGATCAGCCGCCAGCCCTGGTTCTCCTCGCCGACGCGGCGGGAGACGGGGACGCGGATGTTCTCGTAGTAGCTGGCCGTAGTGTCGTGCGAGGCAAGGGTGTTGATGACGGTGCAGGAGTAGCCGGGGTCGGAGGTCGGCACCAGCAGCATGGTGATGCCCTTGTGCGGCGGGGCCTGCGGGTCGGTGCGCGTGGCCAGCCAGACCCAGTCCGCGGTGTCGCCGTTGGTGGTCCAGATCTTCTGCCCGTTGACGACGTACGCGTCGCCGTCCCGCACGGCCCGGGTCTTCAGGGAGGCCAGGTCGGTGCCCGCGTCGGGCTCGCTGTAGCCGATGGCGAAGTCGATCTCGCCGGAGAGGATCTTCGGCAGGAAGTACGCCTTCTGTTCGTCGGTGCCGAACTGCATGATCGTCGGCCCGACCGTGTTGAGCGCCATCAGCGGCAGCGGTACGCCGGCCTGGGCGGCCTCGTCGAAGAAGATGAACTGCTCCATCGCGGTCAGCCCGCGCCCGCCGTACTCCTTCGGCCAGCCCACGCCGAGCCAGCCGTCCGTACCGAGGCGGCGGACGGTGTCGCGGTAGAACCGCTTCTGCGCGGCCGGGTCGGCGTACCGGGCGTAGGCGTGGTCCGGCACCAGGTCCGCGAAGTAGGCGCGCAGTTCGGTGCGCAGCCGCTGCTGCTCGGGCGTGTGGTCGAGATGCACGGCGCCTCCAGGCTCCCCAAGGGCGGTCCTGACGGCGCACACCGTAGAACGTGTTACAGAAATTGGGAATGGCGTGCCAGGTGGCAATTGGCCCGGGGCTCAATCCAAGGGCTCCTCGGGCTCAGCCCAGGGTCACCAGGAAGTCCGCGCAGGCGTCGGCGCAGGCCCGGCACGCCCTTGCGGCCGACTCGGAGTCGTGCCGGTCCTCGAAAGCGCGCGCACATTCGAGGCAGACCGAGCGGCACCAGTCCAGCCGGACCCGGATCGCCTCCTCGTCCTGCCAGTCCTGCTCGCCGAGGAGGCGGCAGGTCGCGTCGCACACCTCGGCGCACATGACGCCCATGCGGCGGACGCGCTCCTGGCGCTCGGTACCGTCCGGGTCGAGGAGGCCCGCGCGCACCGCACAGGCCCTGGCGCACTCGGTGCACGCCTGGGCGCAGGCGAAGCGGTCCTCCAGGAACCGGTAGAGCTGCTCCTGTGATGCCGGCCGGGTCACACCGGGCGGGTAGCCGGGGCGGGGCGGCGTAAACACCCGTGTCGCGCGGGGGCGCCGCCGGTCGGGGCCGGGTCGCCGTACGTGGACGACCGGTTACCCAAAGTGTCCGGTTCGTCCCGTTCCGGGTGGGGTATTCCTGTCCTATGAGTACCGCAACGATGCAGATGGCCGCGACCAGCGGCCTGATGAGTCTCGGGCTCTTCGTGGTGGCCGTGGGCCTGCTGGCGTTCCTTGCCGGCGGGTTCTGGATGAACTCCCGCATGAAGTACCGCGAGTCTCCCCGGCCGAAGCCCGAGGAGCAGCCGCACCTGCCGCCCGAGGGCCCGATGCACGAGGTCCGGGAGAACCGGGAGTCCCTGGAGGTTCCCGAGATCCCCAAGGGCGGTCGCCCGCTCACCCCTTACGAGGTGGGCAACATCGACTCCAAGCCGAGCGCCAGGAAGGAGCGCCTGCGCTGGAGCAAGGGGTCGAGCGGCTCGTTCGGCGGCGGCGGACTCGGCGCCCACTGAACCCACGCCCTACTGCCCTCCCCCCACCGAACACGACAGCAGTCCCACCGCACACACCACCGGCCCGCGCCGACCGTCCCCGACCCGCCCTAGGAGAGCTTCCGGGCGGCGTCCAGGCGGCCGACGCGGGCCACGTTCTCGCGGTCCACGGCGTCCTCGCTCGGCTCGCCCGCGAACCATGCGTCGAGGATCTCCTTCAGGACCGGCTCGGAGGTGAGCCGCAGGCTCAGCGCGAGGACGTTGGCGTCGTTCCAGCGGCGCGCGCCGTTCGCCGTGTAGGCGTCGGCGCACAGCGCCGCCCGTACGCCCGGGACCTTGTTCGCGGCGATGGCGGCGCCCGTGCCGGTCCAGCAACACACGATCGCCTGGTCGGCCGCGCCGTCGGCCACGTCCCGGGCCGCGGCCTCCGAGCAGGCCGCCCACTGGGGGTCGGCCCCGGGCCGCAGCGCGCCGTGCTCACGCACCTCGTGGCCGCGCCTGCGCAGCTCCGCCACGAGCAGGCGCGCCACGGGTTCATCCATGTCGGAGGAGACGGAGATCCGCATGTCTGGAGCCTAGCGGTTGGACGCATGACCTTCGCTGCCCCAAGCCCGATACTGGTGGCCGAGGTCGAAGGCCCACCTGCCAGGCGTCTGAGGAGAAACCGATGAAGATGCTGATCAACGTCCCGGAGACCGTGGTGGCGGACGCGCTGCGGGGAATGGCAGCCGCGCATCCGGAGCTGACCGTGGACGTGGAGAACCGGGTGATCGTACGCCGGGACGCTCCCGTGGCCGGGCAGGTCGCGCTCGTATCGGGCGGAGGGTCGGGGCACGAGCCCCTGCACGGCGGGTTCGTCGGCCCGGGCATGCTGTCCGCGGCCTGCCCGGGCGAGGTGTTCACCTCGCCGGTGCCGGACCAGATGGCGCGGGCGGCGGCGGCCGTCGACAGCGGGGCCGGGGTGCTGTTCATCGTGAAGAACTACACCGGTGACGTGCTGAACTTCGACATGGCGGCCGAACTCGCCGAGGACGAGGGCATCCAGGTCGCCAAGGTGCTGGTGAACGACGACGTGGCCGTGACCGACAGTCTCTACACGGCGGGCCGGCGCGGCACCGGCGCGACCCTGTTCGTGGAGAAGATCGCGGGCGCCGCCGCGGCCGAGGGACAGCCGCTGGAGCGGGTGGAGTCGATCGGCCGTCAGGTGAACGAGAACTCCCGGAGTTTCGGTGTCGCGCTCAGCGCCTCCACGACGCCGGCGAAGGGCAGTCCCACCTTCGATCTGCCCGGCGGCGAACTGGAGTTGGGCATCGGCATCCACGGCGAGCCGGGTCGGGAGCGGCGGCCGATGATGACCTCCGGGGAGATCGCCGACTTCGCGGTGAACGCCGTCGTGGAGGACCTGCCCCCGCGCAACCCCGTCCTCGTCCTGGTCAACGGCATGGGCGCCACCCCGCTGCTGGAGCTGTACGGGTTCAACGCCGAGGTGCAGCGGGTGCTCCGCGAGCGCGGGGTCACCGTGGCCCGCACGCTCGTCGGCAACTACGTCACCTCCCTCGACATGGCGGGCGCGTCGGTCACCCTGTGCCAGGTCGACGACGAGCTGCTGCGGCTGTGGGACGCCCCGGTGAGGACCCCGGCGCTGCGCTGGGGGATGTGAGTCGCGCCGGTCAACATCCCTACCACACAAGGAGATCCAGTGCTCGACGCCGATTTCTTCCGCCGCTGGATGACGGCGACCGCCGCCTCCGTCGACCGCGAGGCGGAACGGCTCACCGCCCTCGACTCGCCCATCGGGGACGCCGACCACGGCACCAATCTGAAGCGCGGGTTCACGGCCGTGCGGACCGCCCTGGAGAAGGAGGAGCCGCAGACTCCGGGTGCCGTCCTGGTGCTGGCCGGGCGCCAGTTGATCTCGACGGTGGGCGGTGCGTCCGGACCGCTGTACGGCACTCTGCTGCGCAAGACCGGCAAAGCGCTCGGCGATGCTGCCGAGGTCGGCGAGGAGCAGCTGGCCGAGGCGCTGCGGGCCGGGGTCGACGGGGTGATGGCGCTCGGCGGCGCGGCGCCCGGCGACAAGACCATGATCGACGCCCTGGTGCCGGCGGTGGACGCGCTCCGCGAGAACTTCGCCGCCGCGCGGGCCGCTGCGGAGGAGGGGGCGGTGGCCACCGTTCCGCTCCAGGCCCGCAAGGGCCGGGCGAGTTATCTCGGTGAGCGCAGCATCGGTCACCAGGATCCGGGGGCGACGTCGTCGGCGCTGCTGATCGCCGCGCTGGCCGAGGCTGCGGAGGGTTGATCGTGAGCGAGGAGAAGCTGGTCGGGATCGTACTGGTGTCGCACAGCACGGACGTCGCGGTGTCCGTCGCCGAGCTGGCCAAGGGCCTCGCCGGCGGGGCCACGGCCGTGCCCGTCGCCCCGGCGGGCGGCACGGAGGGCGGCGAGCTGGGTACCAGCGCGGAGCTGATCTCCGCGGCGGCGGCCTCGGTCGACCGGGGTGCAGGGGTCGCGGTCCTCACCGACCTCGGCAGCGCGGTCCTCACGGTGAAGGCACTGCTCGCCGAGGGCGACGAACTCCCTGACGGTACGCGGCTGGTGGACGCGCCGTTCGTCGAGGGCGCGGTGGCCGCGGTGGTCACGGCGTCTGCGGGCGCCGACCTGGACGCGGTGGAGGCGGCAGCCAAGGAGGCGTACGACTATCGAAAGGTGTGACCGAAGGGTGCGACTGCGCGAGACGGAGGGACTCGCGAGGACGACAGGGGCCGGGGGCCCGGGCCGATGTCGGCACAGGCGCCCCGGCCGCCCGCGTCGGCGCGGGTTCGGCGACGACAGCGTGTCCGCGCCTGAGGCATGAACTCCCTTTCCTTTTCCGGAAGTTCAGCCCTAGCGACCTCAGCATACGTAACCTCCCGGGGTGGTCACCAACCGCTGCCCTCTTGCTGCGGCCGACCCGGCCGGGCCATATTGGTCCGGACCTTTCCCGTACTGCCGTTCCCGGGAGGCAGAGCCGTGCGACGCGTTCCCCTTCCGCCGGTATTGTCCCCCGCGGCCCTGCTGCTGACCCTGCTGCTGGTCGCGTCCTGCGGCTGGAGCCGGGCGGCCGACGGCGACGACGGCCGCGCGCCCGGCGCCCCGACCGGGGTCACCGCCGCGGCGGGCAGCGCCACGAGCGTGCACGTGATGTGGAACGCCGTGCCGGACGCGCCGGGCATCCGTTCCTATGAGGTCTATCGCGGCACCACGAAAGTGGAGGAAGTACCGGGCGCCCAGCACATGGTGGACGTCACCAGGCTCAGGCCGTCCACCATGTATGCCTTCACCGTCCGGGCCCGGGACACCGACGGGCGTCTCGGCCCGCCCAGCCAGGCGGTGCGCGCGCGGACCCCCGCCCTGACCGCGGCGGACCGCACCGCCCCGACACGCCCGCCGGGACCCTCGGGTCGGGCCGTGGGCAGCCGGGCGGTCCAGCTGTCCTGGACCGCGTCCCGGGACGACCGGGCGGTGGTGTCGTACGACGTCTACCAGGGCGGGGTGAAGATCCACAGCGTGCGCGGGAACCAGACGGCGACCGTGGTCACCGGGCTGCGCCCCGGCACCCGGTACGTGTTCACCGTGCGGGCCCGGGACGCGGCCGACAACCTCTCCCCGGCGAGCGCCCCGGTCCGGATCGCCACGCCGGGCACCGACGACGGGCGGGACAGCGACACCGCGCCCGGCGGCTTCACGGCCACGACCCACGAGGCGGGCGGGGCGTACTACATCGACCTGGCCTGGGATCCGCCGCGCACCGACGGGATGATCACTGAGTACCAGATCCTGCTCGACGGGAGCACGACCACCTCCCTGGTGTGGGGCGGCACACCGCCTCACGGCCGGGCGACGTACAGCTTCTACGCCGGCCGGGACGCCGGGGTGGAACACCGGGTGCGGATGCGGGCGCGGCTGCCCGACGGCACCTGGGGCGGGTACTCCGCGGAGCGGACGGTGACCACGGGCGGCCGACCCGGCTCAACTCACTCAATCGACTCAACCGGCTGATCCAGCTGATCCGGCTGATCGGGCTGATCCGGCTCATCCGGCTGACCCAGCCGATTGAGCCGACCGGGCCGGTCCGCGCGCCCACGGCGTGTCGGCTTGCGCCGGACGAAGGAATCCGTCACCTGGCCGGGTGCGGTCCACGTGCGGAGCCCTCGCGGGCCGCGTTGGCTGCGGGTGAGGCAGCACGGACGCTTCCCCGACCCTCGGCGGCGCATGGGACGTACCGCCACCCGTGCCGCCGGAGGCCAGCCAATGCGCACTAGACGACTCCTTCTCAGCTCCGGCCTGGCCCTCGCGGCTGCCGCCGCGCTCCCGGCCGGGCTCGCCGGGCCGTCCGGCGCGGCCTCGGGCATCTCCGTGAGCACCACCGGGTCCACGGTCTCGGTGGTCACCAGCGCGTGCTCCCAGATCAACGGCAGCTGGGGCACCGCTGCCCTGCTGACCAGCCGTCAGGCGAACTTCTCGCAGGGCCGGCAGGTGAGCCTGTCGGGCACGACCATCAGCCAGTCCGCGGCCTGGTCGGGGGTGAGCTCGGGGACGTACACCGTCGTGGTGATCTGCTCCAGCGGCAGCACGGCCGGCACCCAGTCGGTCAACGTCTCGTCCGGCACGACCCCGACCATCTCGTCGACGACGTCGACGGCGACGGCGACGGCGACGGCGGCGCCCTCCCGGGGCGTGATGGGCGGACTGGGCGGCGCCGCCCGGGACTACGGCACGCTCACCCTGGGGGTGGGCGCGGCGCTGGTGGGCACGGGTGTCATCGGTACGGGCTGGTACCTGCGCCGCCGCTCGAAGCCGTACCGGCTCTGAGCAGCCGTACCGGCTCCGAACTCCCCTACCGGCTCCGAACCCACCGCGCCAGGTCAGGTATTCAGGCGTCCGGGAGCCCGTCCAGCTCCTCCAGGGCGTAGGTGAGCCACTGCGTCCAGAAGGTCTCCAGGTCGATGCCCGCCCGCAGGACCAGATGGCGCAGCCGGTCCTGCGGGGCATCCCGGTCCGGCGGGAAGTCGCGCTTCTCGATGTCCTGGTACTCGGCCAACTGCCGCCGGTGCAGCTCCAGATGGCGGCGCAGGTCGGCCTCCAGGCCGCCCGTGCCGACCACGGCGGCGGCGCGCAGCCGCAGCAGGAGCGTGTCCCGCAGCGGCTTGGGGTCCTGATGGGCGGCCGTCCAGCGGGCCAGTTCGGCGCGGCCCGCGGGCAGGACCTCGTAGCTCTTCTTCTGCCCGCGGGCCGGCTGCTCGGCCGGCAGTGTGCGGATGTAGCCCTCTGCCTCCAGTTTTCCCAGCTCGCGATAGATCTGCTGGTGCGTCGCGGACCAGAAGTACCCGATCGACTTGTCGAACCGGCGGGTCAGTTCCAGCCCCGACGACGGCTTCTCCAGCAGGGCGGTGAGGATGGCGTGCGGCAGGGACATGGGCTCATCCTAAGGAGGCGCGGTGCGCGCCCTACAGCACCGCCGCCACCTCCGTGCCCTGCTTGATGGCCCGCTTGGCGTCCAGCTCGGCCGCGACGTCGGCGCCGCCGATCAGGTGCGCGCTGCGCCCGGCGGCGACCAGCTCCTCGTACAGGTCGCGGCGCGGCTCCTGGCCGGTGCACAGGACGACGGTGTCGACCTCCAGGACCGTGCTCTCCTCGCCGACGGTGATGTGCAGGCCGGCGTCGTCGATCCGGTCGTAGCGCACGCCCGGGACCATCGTGACGCCGCGGTGCTTCAGCTCGGCGCGGTGGATCCAGCCGGTGGTCTTGCCGAGTCCGGCGCCGACCTTGCTGGTCTTGCGCTGGAGCAGGTGGACGGTGCGCGGCGGGGCGGGCCGGCGCGGTGCGGCGAGGCCGCCCGGTGCCGCGTAGTCCATGTCGACGCCCCAGTGCCGGAAGTACGTCTCCGGGTCCTCGTTCGCCTTGTCGCCGCCGTCCGTGAGGAACTCGGCGACGTCGAAGCCGATGCCGCCGGCGCCGAGGACGGCGACGCGCTCGCCGACGGGGGCGCCGCCCTGCAGCACGTCGAGGTAGCCGACGACGCGCGGGTGGTCGACGCCGGGGATGTCCGGGGTGCGCGGGGTGACGCCGGTGGCGACGACGACCTCGTCGAAGCCCTCCAGGTCGGCCGCGCTCACCCAGGTGTCGAGGCGTACGTCCACGCCGTGGGCGTCGAGCTGGTGGCGGAAGTAGCGCAGGGTCTCGTCGAACTCCTGCTTGCCGGGGACCTTGCGGGCGACGTTGAGCTGGCCGCCGACCTCGCTCGCGGCGTCGAACAGCGTGACCTGGTGGCCGCGTTCGGCCGCGCTGACGGCACAGGCGAGTCCGGCCGGACCGGCGCCCACGACGGCGACGCTCTTGCGCCGCCGGGTCGGCGAGAGCACCAGCTCGGTCTCGTGGCAGGCGCGCGGGTTGACCAGGCAGGAGGTGATCTGGAGGTTGAAGGTGTGGTCGAGGCAGGCCTGGTTGCAGCCGATGCAGGTGTTGATGGCCTCGGGCGTCCCGGCGGCGGCCTTGGCGACGAAGTCGGGGTCGGCGAGCATCGGGCGGGCCATCGAGACCATGTCGGCGTAGCCGTCGGCCAGCAACTCCTCGGCGAGCTCCGGGGTGTTGATGCGGTTGGTGGTCACCAGTGGCACGGACACCTCGCCCATGAGCTTCTTGGTGACCCAGGCGTAGGCGCCGCGCGGTACGGAGGTGGCGATGGTGGGGATGCGGGCCTCGTGCCAGCCGATGCCGGTGTTGATGATCGTCGCCCCGGCGGCCTCGATCGCCTTGGCGAGGGTGACGACCTCGGCCAGGGAGGAGCCGCCCGGCACCAGGTCCAGCATGGACAGCCGGTAGATGATGATGAAGTCCTCGCCGACGGCCTCGCGCACGCGCTTGACGATCTCGACGGGGAAGCGCATCCGGTTCTCGTACGAGCCGCCCCAGCGGTCCTCGCGGTGGTTGGTCTGCGCGGCGGTGAACTCGTTGATCAGGTAGCCCTCGGAGCCCATGATCTCGACGCCGTCGTAGCCGGCCTGCCGGGCGAGGCGGGCGGCGCGGGCGTAGTCGTCGATGGTCCGCTCGATGTCGGCGTCGGTCATCGCGCGCGGCGGGAAGGGGCTGATCGGGGCCTGCAGGGCGCTCGGCGCGACCAGGTCCTTGTGGTAGGCGTACCGGCCGAAGTGCAGGATCTGCATGGCGATCCGGCCGCCCTCGCGGTGCACGGCCTCGGTGACGACCTTGTGATGCTCGGCCTCCTCCTCGGTGGTGAGCTTGGCGCCGCCCTCCCACGGCCGGCCCTCGTCGTTGGGCGCGATGCCGCCGGTGACGATGAGGCCCACTCCGCCGCGCGCGCGGGCCGCGTAGAACGCCGCCATGCGCTCGAAGCCGCGCTCGGCCTCCTCCAGGCCCACGTGCATGGAGCCCATGAGCACGCGGTTGGGCAGTGTGGTGAAGCCCAGGTCGAGCGGGGTCATCAGGTGCGGGTATCGGCTCATCCGGCCCTCCGTGCGCAGTGTCGTCGCCTCTTGTTGTAGAGGAACCGCGAGCCTTATGCAACTAGTTGCATAAACGCGCCGAGGTGAGGCCCATCACTCTGTACCTACTAGTATGTACACTCAGGTCGGACCGACGCCCGCTCGGAGAGGAAGTCCCGACATGCCCTTCGTCCGCATCGACACCCTCGGCACCGACCGCGACCGCCTGGAGGCACTGGGCCGGGCCGTCCAGGACGCGCTCGTGGAGACGATCGGTGTCCCGCCCGACGACCGGTTCCAGGTGCTGACCGGCCACGACGGGGTGACCGGCACGCTGCGCTACGACGACTACCTCGGCGTGCGCCGCGACGACGGCCTGGTGTTCGTCGCGATCACCATGCGCTCCGGGCGCAGCGCGGAGCAAAAGCGCGCCCTGTACCGGCGGATCGCGGAGCTGGCGCAGGAGTACGCGGGTACCGAGCCGCGCAACGTGTTCGTCACCGTCACCGAGAACGAGTCCTCCGACTGGTCCTTCGGCCACGGGCTGGCGCAGTACGCCCCGGCCGACGGGGAATCGGCCGGGGCGTTGTCGTAGCGCGCTTGTGTCAGCGGCTTTCCAGGCGGAGGTGGAGGTCCCTCTCCTGGTCGCCGGAGGCCGTGCAGGTCTCGTGGACGGTGAACATGGAGTCCAGGGTGCGGCGGAAGCGGTCCACGGCCCAGTACCCGCCCTGGACGTCCGCCACGACGGAGTGGCCGAGGTGGACCGGCGGGCAGCTCTTCCCGCGGGCCTGCGCCACGTCGTACGTGCCGAGCCACACCATCGGACGGGTCTCGTGGATCTGCTGCGGCACCTCGTCCGGCCCGCGGTCGGAGGCGAAGCACAGGCCGAGCACGTCGAAGACGACGCGGGCGTCCTCCTTGGAGCATCCGCTGATCTCCACCGAGACGGTTTCCGGGTGCGACCGCTCCGTGTTCGTCATTGATCGCTCCTTTCATGGCCCGCTGCGGCGGCACGGGTACCCCCGCCCCACCGCGTCCACCCCCAGCAAAGCACCACCGGCCGGTGAGCACTACCGCTGCGGACCCGGTCAGGTCAGCCGCGGAAGAACGTGTCAGCCCCGGGAGAACTTGTAGGTCTTGCTGTCCGTGAGCACGCAGAACCCCGGTGACACGACGATCGCACGCAGGATGCCGGTACGGCGGTCGTAGTCGATGCCCTCCGCCTCGAAGGTTCCCGAGCAACCGCTGCGCAGCGGCAGTTGGCGCAGGGCCGTGACGTGGCCGGAGACGTCCGCGGAGCCGTTCGGGGCGGCCGACAGGTCGATCTGGAGCAGCGGCTTGGTCAGGCCGAAGAGGCTGCCGTCCGGGTCGTCGGAGGAGCACAGCAGGGTCGTCGGGCCGGAGAAGTCGCAGCCCTGGACGTCACGGACCGGGTGGTCGAGGCGGACCGTGGCGGCCTGCGGGAGGTTCACCGAGGGCGAGGTGCTCGCGTTCACGCCGGGGGTCGGGAAGACCAGCAGGCGGCTCATCGTGCCCCACTCACCCGACAGCATCCACTGGCCGTCCGGGGAGATCGCGTCCCAGGAGTTGTTGAGGGCCTCGCCGGCGCTGAGCGTGTGGACGTACTCCGACCAGGTGCCGCCCGGTGCCTGCACCCGGAACATCTTCGAGTTGCCGGAGTCCCGCTGGTAGGGCTCGATGTAGTAGCCGTTGTACGAGGCATCGGGGTCGCCGACGTGATTCCAGCCGCGCATGGAGACGCTGAAGGGAATGGTTCCGATGCCGGTGTAGTGGTTGGGGCTGCCCGCCGGGACCTCCACCGAGGCCAGGCCCTGGCTCTCGGTCAGCGGGTCGGCCCGGTCTGAGCCGGTCTCGGTCCAGGTGTCGGCCGCGGAGGCGGGTGCCGGTGCGGCGAGGGACACGACGACGGCGGTGGCGAGCGTGACGAGTCCCGTCAGGACTGCGCGACAACGGTGTCTGGCGGTTGCGGGCACGGACGCGGGCATGGCCGACTCCTCGGACGGGGGGTGGGGGCACTCGGTCGGCGGACAGTCTGGCCCGCCCGAGTGGTCATGTACAGACCAAGACAGCAAACATGGGTCCGGACTCTCACGGCCCCGGGCCCCGCGCTGTACGGTCTGGGCAGGAGTCCGCCGCACCGCGCACGCCCCCGGCGCGGTGACTCCGGCGCACGCCTGCCGCCGCGGTGAGAGATGGTGGAGAGATACGGCGACGGAGAGTCGACGGAGAGGCGGGTGTGAGCGCGCTGGAACAAGGGGAGTCGGCACGGGGGACGGCGTGCCGTGCGGACGGGCGAAGGCGGTGCGTGGCATGAGTGCAGCCGAGGTCCCGGCGGCAGCGGACGGCGGCGAGCCTGCGCGCGGTCCGGTGCGGCCGGGCGGCCTGCTCGACGTGCTGGGCGTGGCGTCGGTGGTCCTCGACACCGACGGCCGGATCGTGCTGTGGAGCCCCCAGGCGGACGAACTGTTCGGATACACCGCGCAGGAGGCGCTCGGGCAGTACGCCGCCCGGCTGGTGGTGCACGAGCAGCACAGAGAACTGATCGGCAGGCTCTTCGCCGACGTGATGCGCACCGGGCAGAGCTGGGCCGGCGGCTTCCCGGTCCGGCACAAGGACGGCAGCACCCGTCTGGTCGAGTTCCGCAACATGCGCCTGCTGGACGACCGGGGCGACGTGTACGCGCTCGGACTCGCCGCCGACCAGTCGACCGTACGGCGCCTGGAGCAGGACGTGGCGCTGTCCGAGCGAATGGTGAGTCAGTCACCGATCGGACTCGCCGTCCTCGACATCGAGCTGCGGTTCGTCTCCGTCAACCCCGCCCTGGAGAAGATCAACGGAATCCCCGCCGCCGAGCAGGTGGGGCGCAGGCTGCGCGAGGTGCTGCCGCAGCTGGACGCGGACGTCCTGGAGGGCGCGGCCCGGCGGGTGCTGGAGACCGGTGCGCCGCTGATCGACGACCGGATCGTCGGCCGTACCCCCGCCGACCCCGACGAGGACCACGTGTGGTCGCTGTCGCTGTACCGGCTGGAGGACGCCATGAACAACGTGCTCGGTGTGGCGGTCTCGGTGTCCGACATCACCGAGCAGCACCGGGCCTCCGTGGAGGCCGAGGCGGCACGGCGCCGGCTCGCGGTCATCGCCGACGCCTCCGCCCGGATCGGCACGACGCTGGAGCTGGAGCGCACCGCCTTCGAGCTGGCCGAGGTCGCCGTACCGGAGCTGGCCGACGTGGCGGCCGTGGATCTGCTGGACGCGGTGGTGGAGGGCCGGCCCAGCACGCTCGGCCCGTCGGAGGCCGCAGTGATCCGCGCCCTGGCGGTGCGTGCAGAGGGCGGCACGGACGCCGTACAGGCCGCCGACCCGCCCGGCCAGACCGCCCGGTACGAGCCCGACCGGCTGGTCACCGAGTGCGTCCGCACGGGTGACCCGGTGCTGGTGCCCCAGGTGAAGGACGAGGACCTGCCGCGCATCGCCCGCTCCCCCGAGGCTGCCGTCCTGCTCGGCCGGGCGGGCCTGCACTCGTACCTGGCGGTACCGCTGATCGCCCGCGGCGAGGTGCTGGGCGCCCTCGACCTCAAGCGCACCCGCAACCCGGCGCCGTTCGACGAGGACGACGTGCTGCTGGCCCGGGAACTGGCCTCGCGCGCGGCCGTGCAGATCGACAACGCGCGCTGGTACCAGAACGCCCGCAACACCGCGCTCACCCTCCAGCGCAGCCTGCTGCCGAGCCATCCGCCGGTGACGACGGGCCTGCAGGTGGCCTCGCGCTACCAGCCGGCCGGCGCGACCAGCGAGGTCGGCGGCGACTGGTTCGACGTCATCCCGCTGGAGGGCGGCAGCACGGCGCTGGTGGTGGGTGACGTGATGGGCAGCGGCATCAACGCGGCGGCCACGATGGGCCGGCTGCGCACCGCGACCACCACCCTGGCCTCCCTCGGCCTGGACCCGGCACTGCTGCTGGAGCACCTGGACAAGACCACCTCGGCCCTGGACCACTCCATCGCGACCTGTGTGTACGCCGTCCACGACCCGCATCTGCGCCGGTGCCGGATCGCCAACGCCGGCCACCTGCCGCCCGCCCGGGTCCGCCCCGGCCGGCCGCCGGAGCTGCTGGACCTGCCCACCGGGGTGCCCCTGGGCGTGGGCGGGGTCGAGTTCTCCACCGTCACCGTCGACTTCGAACCGGGCGACGAACTCGTCTTCTACACCGACGGGTTGGTGGAGACCCGCTACCACTCCCTGGACGAGCGCCTGGACTTCATGCTGTCCCTGCTCGACGACCCCTCCCGCCCCCTGGAGGAGGTCTGCGACCTGCTCCTTCGGACGCTGCACCACCCCGACAACCACGACGACGTGGCCCTGCTCATCGCCCGGGCGCAGGAACTGCCGTAAGGGGCACTTTCGTTACGGCTGTTCCCGTACGCCGATCACCACATGCGCGTACGCCTCGTCCGCCACCGCCACACGGGTCGTCAGACCTGCGTCGGTGAACGCCTCCGCGGCGGACCGCGCCTGGCGTTCGCTGGTCTCGGTCAGCAGGCAGCCGCCCGGCGCCAGCCACTCGGGGGCCCCGGCGGCCACCCGGCGCAGGACGTCGAGGCCGTCCGCGCCGCCGTCGAGGGCGGTCAGCGGCTCGTGGTCGCGGGCCTCGGCCGGCAGGAGCGCCACCTCCGCGCTGGGCACGTAGGGCACGTTGGCCGTCAGGATGCCGACCCTGCCCCGCAGTCCGGCGGGCAGCGCGTCGAACAGGTCGCCCGCGTGGGCCGTGCCGCCGTAGGGAGCGAGGTTGCGGCGGGCACAGCGTACGGCGGCCGGGTCGATGTCGGCGGCGTGCACCTCGGCATCGCCCAGGGCGGCACAGAGCGCGGCACCGAGCGCGCCCGAGCCGCAGCACAGGTCGACGACGACCCGCGCCTCCGGGGCCTGGGCCAGGGCCTGGTCGACCAGGAACTCGGTACGGCGGCGGGGGACGAAGACGCCCGGTTCCACAGTGATGCGCAGTCCGTGGAACTCGGCCCAGCCGAGGACGTGTTCGAGCGGGACTCCGGCGACGCGCCGGTCCACCATCGCGGCGAGCTCCTGCGGGCCGCGAGCGGTGGCGAGGATCAGCTCCGCCTCGTCCTCGGCGAAGACGCACCCGGCGGTGCGCAGCGTGGAGACGACGACGGAAGGGGAGAGCGGGGACGGGGAGGGAAGAGAGGGCATGAACACCGAGAGCCTTTCGGAAACCTGAAGCCGAAGGGCGCTCTCGCGGTCACCGGTGCCGGCGTTCCGCGCTGTCACAGACGGCTGTCACAAGAAGAGAGCACCCCAGCTGACACAGCGGTAATGGGTCTCACCTCCTCGACAGCCCGAAGCCGCGCACGTCCGCGGCAGGACGGCCACCATACCCCAGCACCCGCAAAGCCCGTCGTCCACGCCGAGTTCGAAACTGTCTGGCGCCGCGGAGTGGGGGCCGTTACGATCGCCGCGATGACCACGCACTCTGTTTTCAGATTGGGGGACCCGTCCGCGCAAGGTGAGTGCTGATGCTCACTGAAACCGCGTACGGGGATTCCCGGCTCTCTTTGTGGCGGCGCGTGCGCGAGTACGCCGTACCGCCACCCATGATCGAAACCGCGACCGCCCGCCGCCGCGCCGGAGACTGGGCGGGGGCGTGCTCCGCCGCCGGTGTCGACGTCGACCTCGATCTGCGTACCGTCGCCCGCGCCCACGGCCGGGAGCTCGCGGCCCGGCTCCGCGCGGATCTGCGCCGTCTCGCTCCCGATTTGCTGCGCTGGCACATGCCGAGGATCGCGCCCGACGGGCTGTTGCGGCCGGGGCTCACCCTCACGCTGGCCCGCTACGAGGGGCGTGACCCGGCCTGCCCGGTGCACCTCGTGGCACGGACTCCGCCTGCCTGGGCGGACGCCGGCCAGCGGATCGGCCTCGCCCTGTGGGACGGCTCCCGCCCGGCGGCCGGCCACCATCCGCATCCACACCCCAGCCCGCGCTACCGGCTCGATCTGCACCGGCACTTGTGGGACGCCTCCCGGGCCGCGGAGCTGCGTGTCCGGTCCGGGGCCGAACATCCGCCGGGCGACGGCGACTTGGGGCCACCGGACGACGCAGTGCTGGCGGCCGTCCCGGCGGGGCGCGGCTGTGCCGTCGACCGCTGGGCGGCCGAGGCGGGGATCCTGCTGCGCGCGGAAGGGCGAGCCGACGGCACCTTCGCCGTACGTCTGGGCGGCCGGCACCGACTGGTACTGGAGCTGGTCCAGGACGCCGGCGGTCCGGCCTCGCCCGCCCTGCGGCTCGTGGCAGCGCCGGACGGCGACCGCTCCGCGGTGCCCGTGCTGCCCGACGTGGCGACCTGGGTGCCGCCCGACCTGGAGCTGCTCCGCGCGGGTCTGCTCGGCCCCGAGCAGACGCACCCGCTGGTCGCCGCCGCGCTGGTCCCCGGGCACGTGCCGTCCGGTGCGCCGCGCGGTCCGGACCCGGTCGGCGCGCCACGGCTCGTGGAGTGCCGGGGCGCCCAACACCGCATCGGTCTGGTCGACGGCGTACTCGCCCCGCTGGATCACGGTCCGGACGAGGTCCGGCGGGAGGAGCTGCTGGTCGCGCTCGGCGGCACGCCACTCCCCTGTCTGCGGGCCATCGACGAGGCGCACCGGCGCCCGGACTGCCTCACCGGGGTCCGTGAGCGCCTGGACCACGGAGACACCGCCGGTGCGCTGGCCGTGGTCGAGGGGCTGCTGGGACCCGACGCGCTGCTGCGCGCCGGCGCCCTGCGGGACGAGCTGCAGGCGGCGGCGGAGCGCCGCATCGCCTACGGCCTCTACCGGGCGGGGCTGATCGGCACCGGCCCGAACCCCGCTCCTGCGGACCGCCGCCGCACCCGGGCCCACCGCCGCCGCCCACGCCACGCGGTGCGCGGCTGATTCCGGCCCCCATCGCCTGATTCCGGCCCGCTGTCCCCGACGCGGTCTCCTTGTCTTCTTCTCCGGCTCAACAGCCCTTTCTGCTCGGCCTGTTCCGTCCGTCACTCGCCCCTAGGTGATCATCATGCCCCTGCACACCGCTGCCGCCCCGCTGTCCGCCCTTCCTCCCGCCGCTCAACTCGACGTGGCCGCCGGCCTGTTGGCTCTGCTTCGGGAGACAACCACCGAACCCCGCGCCGACATCCAGCTGGAGGCGCTGACCTTGGCCGTTGCCGCCGATCTTCCGGTGCTCCTGTGGGGTGAGCCGGGCATCGGCAAGACCGCGGCCCTGACGCAGCTCGCGACCGCCCTGGACCTGCCGCTGACCACCGTGATCGCCAGCGTGCACGAGCCGTCCGACTTCTCGGGGCTGCCCGTCGTGGGCGACGATCCGGCGGAGCAGGGGGTGCCCATGGCCCCGCCGGACTGGGCGGTGCGGCTGGTCCGGGCCGGCCGGGGCCTGCTGTTCCTGGACGAGCTGTCCACCGCGCCCCCGGCCGTGCAGGCCGCCCTGCTGCGGCTCGTGCTGGAGCGGCGGATCGGCGCGCTGCAACTGCCGCCCGGGGTAAGGATCGTGGCCGCGGCCAATCCGCGGTCCTCGGCGGCCGACGGCTGGGAGCTGAGCCCTCCGCTGGCCAACCGGTTCGTACATCTGCAGTGGACGCACGATCACGACGTCGTCGTACGCGGCCTCGGCGGGACCTGGCCACGGGCGACGCTGCCCCGGCTGGAGCCCGAGAAGCTGCCGGAGGCCGTGGCGTTCGCGCGGCGCGCGGTATGCGGCTTCCTCTCCGCGCGCCCGGGGCTCGTGCACCGGCTGCCCCAGGGCGAGACCCGCCGGGGCGGTGCCTGGCCGTCGCCCCGGAGCTGGGAGGCGACGCTGCGTCTGATCGCGTTCGCGACGGCCGCCGACTCCTCCCGCGATGTGCTGTCCCTGCTGGTCAGGGGCGCGGTCGGGGACGGTCCGGGCCTGGAGCTGCTGGCGAGCCTGGACCGCCTCGACCTGCCGGACCCCGAGGTGCTGCTGGCCGACCCGGCCGGTGCGGTGCTGCCCGAACGCGGCGATCTGCGGCAGGCCGTGCTGGACGGCGTGGTGGACGCCGTCCGCAAACGGCCGGAGCGTCCTCGCTGGGACGCGGCCTGGGCGCTGCTGGTCCGCGCGCTGGACACCGGTGCCCCGGACGTGGTGGTCGTCCCCGCGACCACGCTGGCCTCGCTGCGCCGGGACGACTGGGACGTACCGGCGGCGATCGAGCGGCTCGCCGGGGCGGTGAAACTGTCCCGGAGGGCCGACGACGCGGCGCACCGGGCGAAGGTAGGCAGCGGGGCGCGCCGGTGACGGCGGGCACGCACATGGAGGAGGACGCGCCGGGGGCGCTCGACCTGGACAAGCTCTTCGCCGCCCGGTTGCACGCGGCCCGGGTCCGGCCCTACCTGGCCACCGCGCTGTTCGCGCTGCATCCGGTGGAGTCGCGGCAGGTGCCGACGATGTCCGTCGACCGGCACTGGCGGTGCTATGTCTCGCCGGGGTTCGTGGACCGCATGCCGGTCGAGGAGCTGGCCGGGGTGTGGGTGCACGAGGTGTCGCATCTGCTCCGCGACCATCACGGACGTGGCGACCGGGTCGCGCGGGAGCACGGCCTGACCGGCCCGGGTGAACGGCTGCGGATGAACATCGCCGCGGACTTCGAGATCAACGACGATGTCTACGGTGAAGGGCTGGTGCGGCCGGAAGGCGCCGCGGCCCCAGAGGACCTGGGGCTTCCAGAGGGGCGCCTCATGGAGGAGTACCTGAGGATGTTCCGGCTCGGTGGGCGGCTGGACCGGCTGGCCTGGCTGGACTGCGGCAGCGGGGCGGACGGCCTGGAACGCCCTTGGGATCTCGGTCCGGACGGTGCGCACGGCCTGAGCGACCAGGAGCGGGACGCGGTGCGGTTCCGGGTGGCGCAGGGCATCAACGGCCGCCCCGGCGATGCCCCCAAGGGCTGGCGGCGCTGGGCCGAAGAGGTGTTCCATCCGCCGCTGCCCTGGCGGGAGTTGCTGGGCGCGGCGATCCGCTCGGCGGTCTCCGGTCCGGGCGCGGGCGATGACTACACCTACGGCCGCCCGTCCCGGCGCGCGGCCGGGATGCCGGGGGTGGTGCTGCCGAGCCTGCGGCGCAAGCCGCCCAGGGTCTCCGTGGTGATCGACACCTCCGGGTCGGTCAGCGACACCGAACTGGGCGGTGCGCTCCTGGAGGTCGCCGCGATCTGCCGTGCCGTGGGCGGCCGTTCGGACCTGGTCACCGTGGTGTCCTGCGACGCGGCGGCGCAGAGCGTGCATCCGCTGTGCCAGTCGGCGGGTATCCCGCTGATGGGCGGCGGCGGGACGGATCTGCGGGCGGGGTTCGCCCGTGCGCTGCGCGCACGGCCCCGGCCCGACGTCGTCGTGGTCCTGACCGACGGGCAGACGCCCTGGCCGGACACCCGGCCACCGTGCCGGACCGTGGTGGGACTCTTCCCCCGGCACCGGTCGCCGGCCCGGCGGTGGAACGAGAACAGTCCCGAGTACCGGCCGGACGCGCCACCGGCGTGGGCGCGGGTGGTGACCATCGGGTCTGCGGCCTCATGAGCACTTGCGGAAGAGGGGGCGTCGCCCGTCGGCCGGGTGGCGCCCCTCAGCGCGGATTGCGGTACGGGTCCTCAGACGCCGACCGTCTCCTCGATCTCTTCCTCGGTCTCCGCCTCGGCCTGTTCGTGGGTCTTCCGCTCCGCCTTGCCTTCCGTCTCCAGGTCGGTCCGGTCCGCGGCGGGGGTGGAGTCCGGGAGGGCGGGTGTCTGCTGGGTGGTGCGGGTGCGTTCGTAGCGGCCGGCGGTCGTGGTCACGGCCAGGCCGACGAGGAGCCAGACCGCGAGGGTCCACGCGTTGCGGGCGAGGCCGTCGTTGCCGAAGTAGAGCAGGCTGCGGATGCCCTCGACGAACCCGGCGCCGTTCCAGAAGGCGTGCAGGGTGCCGAAGAAGCCGTTCTGCAGCTCGGGCCGGAACAACCCGCCGGAGCTGGTGAAGTTGAGCATCACGAACAGCACCATCATCGTCAGCGTGGTCCACCGCTTGAGGAAGGTGTGCAGGCCGACGCCGATGAGGAGGATGCCGGCGGAGTACAGCCAGGCCATGCCCCACACGCCCGCGAGGTCGTGGTGCGCGAGGTGGAAGACCGGCCCGGCGAGCAGCGTGCCGATGCCGGCGACCACGGCGGAGACGCCGAGCGCGAGCAGTGCCCGTACCCGCATGGGCAGGGCGGCGCCCGCGGCACCGAGGGCGGCGACCGAGGCGTAGGAGCCGATGCTGACCGCGATCAGGAGGAAGAACAGGCCCTGCCCGGTGGGGTCGTCGGCGACCGGCCGGGCCACGTCGGTGACCTTCAGCGGGACGCCCTCCTTCGCGGCGACCGGCGTGAAGATCTTCTCGACGGCCGTGGCGCCCATGTCGGAGGCGGCGCTCGCCACCAGCAGCTCGGGCGCCTTGGTGCTCGGCACATAGGCGCCGGTGACATCCCGGGACCTGAGCAGGTCGACGGCGTCGGCACGGGTGGCGACGGTTCGGACGTCGAGCTTGTCCCCCGCGGTGTCCTTGACCGTCTGGGCGAACACCTTCGCCTTCGGAGCGGTCCCCACGACGGCGACGGGCAGGTGGTGCGGCTCCGGGGTCACGAAGGCCCCCATGTACGCAAGCCCCATGCCTGTGCACATCAGGAGCGGGGTGATCAGGTGCGTGAGCACATGGCGCAGTGCCGGTGACCTCATCGGGCGCGAACTCCTCAGGTAGTTGGGTTATACAACCTTCACTTCAAGTTGTACTATACAACTAGAGTCCCGGAGGAGGTAATCCCGTGAGCACAGCGAAGTCGGCCGTCGAGACGATCCAGCGCGAGATGACGCGCTTCGCCCGCCGGGCGCGTGCCTCGGCGGGACGCATGCACCCCGAGCTGTCGCTGGTGTCGTACACCCTGCTCGGCCACCTGGAGGAGCGCGGCAGCTGCCGGGCGACCGACCTGGCGGCGCACTACGCCCTGGACAAGTCCACGGTGAGCCGCCAGGTGGCCGCGCTGGAGCGGGCCGGGCTGATCGAGCGCCGCCTGGACCCGGAGGACCACCGGGTCCAGGTGCTGCATCTGACGGAGGCCGGCGAGGAGATCCTCGCCCAGGTCACCCGCAGCCGCCGGGCCGCCTTCCAGGAGCGGCTGGCGGACTGGCCGGAGGAGGACCTGGTGCGGTTCGCGGCCTACCTGGAGCGGTACAACGCCGCCGCGGGCGGCCCCGCGGCCGGCTGAGCCAGGCCCCACCGGATCTCGTACTGTTGAACCATGAACGTCACCCGAGGCTTCACGGGTCGCCCCCGCGTCCACAACCCGGGGCTGCCGCCCGGTCAGTACGACGCGCGCGACGAGTGGCCCGTCCTGTCCGCCGAGGTCACCCCGGACCTGTCCCCCGCCGACTGGTCCTTCCGCATCGACGGCCTGGTGGAGCGGCCGTACACCTGGGACTGGGAGGCGGCACGGGCGCTGCCCGCCGCGGGGTACGAGGGTGACATCCACTGTGTGACCGGGTGGTCGAAGTTCGGCGTGCGGTTCGGCGGCGTCTCGCTGGACGCCTTTTTCAATATGGTGCGACCCCATGGGTCCGCCACACATGCGATCGCCTATTCACACACGGGCTACACCACGAACCTGCCGCTCGCGGACCTCACCGGCGGCCGGGCCTGGATCGCCTGGGAGTACGACGGAAAGCCGCTGCCGCCCGAGCACGGCGGCCCGGCGCGGCTGCTCGTGCCGCACCTGTACTTCTGGAAGAGCGCCAAGTGGATCGCGGGCATCACGCTCCTCGACCACGACGAGCCGGGCTTCTGGGAGGGCAATGGGTATCACGAGCGGGGCAACCCGTGGGAGGAACAGCGGTACTCCGGTGACTGAGACTGTGACGACGACTTCGTTCGCCGTGCCCGGGCGCATCGCAGTCAGCGAGCAGGTGGCGTCGGTGTGGCAGACGGCCACACTGACCGACATCCGGGCCGAGACGCCGCACGCGGCCACCTTCCGCCTCGCGGTGCCGGGCTGGGCGGGGCATCTGCCCGGCCAGCACCTGATGCTGCGGCTGCGGGCCGAGGACGGCTATGTGGCCCAGCGCCACTATTCGATCGCGTCCGCGCCGGACGACTCCGGGCACATCGAGCTGACCCTGGACCGGGTGCCGGACGGCGAGGTGTCGGGCTGGTTCCACACGGTGGCCAGGCCCGGTGACACGGTCGAGGTGCGCGGCCCGCTGAGCGGCTTCTTCGCCTGGCCCGGTGACCGGCCCGCGCTGCTGCTCGGGGCGGGTTCCGGGGTGGTACCGCTGATGTCGATGGTGCGCCACCACCGGGCGCGCGGCCTGGCCGTGCCGCTGCGGATGCTCGTGTCCGCCCGCAGCCCCGAGGAACTGATCTACGCCGGGGAACTCGGTCCGGAGACGACGACCGTGTTCACGCGCAGCGCTCCCCAGGGGGTGCCGGTGGGACGTATGGCCGCGGCACATGTGGCACCGCTCCTGGCGGAGCAGCCCGTAGGTGGGTGGGAGGCCTATGTGTGCGGCTCCAACGGCTTCGCCGAGCATGCCTCCCGGCTGCTGGTCGACGCGGGCCAGCCGGTGCACCGGATCCGCATCGAACGCTTCGGCTGAGGGGCGCCTCCCGCGTTCCTGGGGCGCGAAGTGGACGTCGTGCTCCAGGTGGGCTGGAACTCGCGGTTCGCAGCGTGAACGAGGTGCTCCGTACGGGGTACGAGACGGGTGTGAACGCTCGTCCGCGTGAGCGGCGGCGGGGGTGCGGCGGGCCGTGATGCGGCTCGTCCGGCTCGCCGGCTCCAGCGGCGGCGAGGAGGTGGACATGCGTACCCAGGTGCGCGGCTGGCGCTGGCGGCGCAATCCGCTGCGGCGCCGGTCGGACGTCGTCGAGGCGTGGACACTGCTGCTCGTCGCCGTCCTGCTGTTCGTGGTCTCGCCCCTGGTCGGGGTGGCGGCGGGCCTGCGCGCCCATGACCAGGCGCAGGGCCGCGCGGACGCACAGCGGGCCGAGCGGCACCGGGTGCGTGCCGTGGTCGTCGGCGACACACCTTCGCAGCTGCCCTCGGTACAGGGCGACCGTGATCACCCGTACCGGGCCGAGGTCCGCTGGACCGAGCCCGGCAAGGGGGCACGGACCGCGCCGGCCCGGGTCCCGGCGGGCGTCCGGACCGGGGACGTGGTCTCCGTGTGGTTCGACGCCAAGGGCCGTAACGTCGCCGCGCCGCCCGACGCCGTCGAGGTCTGGCAGCACACCGTGACCGTCGGCCTGTCCGCGGCGGGCGGCGCGGCGGGCGTGGTCCTGCTCGGGCTCGCTGTCGAACGCCGGATCGCCCTGCGCCACCGGCTGGACGAGTGGGAGCGGGAGTGGGCCCTGACGGGGCCGAAGTGGAACCAGCCCAGGGCGTGAGCCCCGGGTGACCCGGTCACCGGCCCGACCCGCTCTCGCGCGCCGGAGCAACTCACAGCAGCTCACCTGCTCGTCACGGCAAGCGCTTGCACATACGGTGAGAGAACGCGGCCTCCCGTCCGACGACCTGTCCCGAGTCCCGTCCGAAGCGCCCTCCCGAAGGTGGTTGTTGATGGCCCTGTTCGACCTCCCCCTCGACGAACTCCGCGAGTACCGCAGCGCGTCCACCGAGCCCGCGGACTTCGACTCCTTCTGGGGCAAGACCCTGCAGGAGGCGCGCGAGCACGAGCTGGCGGCCCGTTTCGAGCCCGTGGAGGCCGGGCTGGCCACGGTCAGGGTGTACGACGTGACGTTCGCCGGGTTCGGCGGGCACCCGGTCAGGGGCTGGCTGCGGGTACCGACCCACGCAACGGAACCGCTGCCGCTGGTCGTGGAGTTCATCGGCTACGGCGGCGGGCGCGGGCTGCCGCACGAGAAGCTGCTGTGGGCGTCGACGGGCCGGGCGCACTTCGTCATGGACACGCGCGGACAGGGCAGCGGCTGGGGCGGCGGCACGCCGGACCCGGTGGGCGCGGCGCCCGCCTACCCTGGTTTCATGACCCGAGGCATCGAGGCACCCGAGAACTTCTACTACCGGCGTGTGTTCACGGACGCGGTACGCGCCGTCGAGGCGGCCCGTTCGCACCCGCTCGCCGACGCGTCGCGGACGGTGGCGATCGGCGAGAGCCAGGGCGGCGGCATCGCCCTCGCCGTAGGCGGGCTCGTCCCCGACCTGGTCGCGGTCGCGCCGGACGTGCCGTTCCTGTGCGACTTCCCGCGCGCGGCGACACTGACGGACCGTCACCCGTACCGGGAGATCGGCATGTTCCTCAAGACGCACCGCGGTCGCTCGGCCGAGGTGCTGCGCACCCTCTCCTACTTCGACGGCGTGCACTTCGCGGCCCGGGGCCGGGCCCCGGCCCTGTTCTCGGCGGCGCTGGAGGACCAGACCTGCCCGCCGTCGACGGTGTTCGCGGCGTTCAACGCCTGGGCGCACGGCGTCAAGGCGATCGAGGTGTACGACTTCAACGACCACGAGGGCGGCGGGCCGGTCCAGGAGGCGGAGAAGGTGCGCTGGCTGCGGTCGTACGCCTGATTCACGGAGCCCGGGGGCGCAGCGTCGGGACGCCTTACTGGAGCGGGAGGTGACCGGGCCGCCGCGCTCGCGGCGCCGACGGTGTGTTTCGGCCGAACCGGCAGGCCGCTCTTCCCTTGTGGTTTAGACCAATGCTAGATGTGGTCGCGCAATGAGCCCGCACGGCTACGTCTTGTCACCAACAGGAGGCGCGGCATGGCCCGCACCACCCCGCACGACCCCCCGCACGACTCACCAGGGACCGAAGGCCAGCCCCTGTACTGGCAGATCGCGACGCTGCTCCTCGACGAACTGCGCGCCGGCAGCATTCCGCCGGGCGAACGGCTGCCGGGCGAGCGGCACTTGGCCCGGCACTTCGGGGTCAGCCGGGAGACGATCCGGCAGGCACTGGAGGTGCTGCGCCGCGGCGGTCTGGTCGCGACCGACCGGCGGGGCAGCCACGCTACGCTGCCCGGCCGCCCGGTCGAGACGGCGGACGCGCTCACCTTCCCGGTGGGGGCGCGTCCGGGGGACCCATGCACGGTGGATCTGGCCACGGTGGCCTGGGAGGCTCCGCCGCCGGAGCACGCACAGGCGCTGGGGCTCACCCCGCACCGGCCGACGCTGGTGCACCGCTACCGGTCGCAGACGCCGGACGGCCGGTCGCTGCGTACGGCGGTGACGTCGTTCTCGGCCGTGGCGCTGGCCGAGGTGGCGGAGCTGGGGCGGTACCGCGACCGGGCCGACGGGGCCACTCCGGCGCAGTTGCGCCTGGCCTACGACTGGATGCGCAAGGCCGGCCTGGCCCTGCATCACCGGGACTCCATCACCCAGCTCGGCGACGCGTCCTCGGTCCGGGTGACCCGGCGGGTGCACGATCAGTACGCCCGCCCCCTGGAGATCACCGACCTGGTGGCGAACGCCGAACAGGACGCCCTGGTCTACGAGTTCACCCTGCCGGCGGCGGGCTGAACGCGCGCCACCACCAGCCGGGCCCGGGGGCTGCCGTCGCCGCGCCGTCCGAACTCGGGCAGTGCCCGCAGGTCGACGGTGAAGCCGGCCCGCGCCAACTCCCCGAGCACGTCGGAGAGTCGGAACGTGCGGTAGTACATGACGAACGGCGGGCGCCACACGGCGTTGCGCACACGCATCACCGCGTCGAAGCCGAGCAGCATCCAGTAGGCCGGGCTCGTAGGGCGCGGCGGTGCGGGCACCGGGAAGGCGAAGCAGCCGCCGGGCCGCAGCACCGAGCGGACCTGGGTGAAGAGTCCGGGCAGCTCCCGGGGCAGGAAGTGGCCGAACGCGCCGAAGCTGACCACCAGGTCGAAGGCCGCCGTGAAGGGCAGGGCTCGGGCGTCGCCGCGTACCCAGGCGACGCCCGGCCCGCCGGCCCCGGCCAAGCGGCGGCGGGCGACGTCGAGCATGCCCGCGCTGAAGTCGACCCCGGTGACGCTGCGCCGGCACACGGTGGTGAGCACGTCCAGCCCGGCACCGGTGCCGCAGCACAGGTCCAGACCGTCCTCGAACGGGCCGAGCGGCGCGAGCGCCTTCGCCACGGACTCCAGCACCGGCCCCGGCGTGCGGAACGGGGTCCGGTCGAACTTCGGTGCGAGCAGGTCGTAGCCGTGCTCGACGGACGACAGCGCCTGCACGGCGAGTTCGCGGAGGGTCGGTCCCTCGGGGCTGAACATGGCGTCAGCCCAGGGCCACGCGCTGTTCGAGGACCGCGAGAGCCCGCCGGCACCAGCGCTCGTTCTCCTCCTCGAAGCCGATCCCGGCCATGAGGGTGAGATACGGCCCGACGCGGTCGGCGGTGCGCAGGTACTCCTCCTCGGTCCGCCCGTCGAGGAGGCGCTCGCGCACCCGCCGGTAGCGGTCGAGCTTCCCGCGCGCCCAGCCCAGGCGCTCCTCGATCAGCGCCCGCGGCACCTCGGGGTCGCCGTCGTCCATGGCCTGGATCTTGATGAGGAGTTCGTCCCGGATGGCGGTGGGCCGCTTGGGCGGCTCGGCGGCGAAGGCGCGCAGCTGCTCCCGGCCGGCCTCGGTGAGCGTGAACATCCGCTTGTTGGGCCTACGTTCCTGCTGCACGACCCGTGCCTCGACGAGTCCGTCGCCGGCCAGGCGTTCCAGCTCGCGGTAGAGCTGCTGGGGGGTGGCGGGCCAGAAGTTGGCGAGCGAGACGTCGAACACCTTCGACAGCTCGTAGCCCGAGGCCTCGCCCTCCAGAAGGGCGGCCAGGACGGCGTACTTGAGCGACATGTGGACAGGCTAGCAGTGATTGATTACTCTCACCTGCACCTATTCAATTAATTGAGTATACGGATGTGGGGTGATCCGATGCGTGCGTTCCGCGAGGCGGTCGAGGCCTGGGACATGGACGCCATCGAGGCGCTGCTGGCGGAGGACGTGGTCTTCACCAGCCCGGTTGTCTTCAAGCCGTACCCGGGCAAGGCGATCACCGCGGCGATCCTGCGCGGGGTCTCCCGGGTGTTCCAGGACTTCCGGTACGTCCGCGACATCGGCGACCCGGACGGCACCGACCACGCGCTGGTCTTCAAGGCCCGGGTGGGCGACCGCGAGGTGACCGGCTGCGACTTCCTGCATGTGAACGAGGACGGGCTGATCGACGACTTCATGGTCATGGTCCGCCCGCTGTCCGGCGCGCACGCCCTCGCCGAGGCCATGGGCGCGCAGTTCGAGCAGATCGCGCGGGAGGCGGAGGCGCGGTCCGCCTGAGCGACCGCGCCTCCGCCCCGTACGGATCAGCGCTTCAGCTGGTCCAGCGTGGCCTTGGCGTCCGTCTTCAGCCAGCCCGACACGTCGGAGATGGACGGCGGGTTCTTGTCGTCGTCGTACGAGCTGAGGTAGGAGCTGTAGCTCATCGTGTACGTCACCCAGCCGTCGCGGACGGCGAGGGTGGCGTAGCGGGAGCCGCTGGAGGAACCGCTCGTGGTGTCCTCGGTGACGAGGTAGGCCTCGTCACCGAGACCGCTGACCGAGGTGACGTCGTAACCCTTGTGGCTGTCACCGTAGTTCTTCCAGGTGGCGGTGAACTCGGGCCCCGGGTCGGTCTTCTTGTGCAGGTCCAGCTGGAGGGTCAGGTAAGCGTCGGAGAGCGTGGAACTGCTGCTCTTCTTCAGGCCCAGGCTGCAGTAACCCTCCTCCAGCGCCGGCTGCTTCAGGGAATTGTTGATGGGCGAGGAGTCGCCCTCGGGGTACTCGTCCTTGAAGGACGAGTAGTCCGCGCCGGAGCAGAGGTTCGTGGGCGCCGAGTAGCCTCGCAGGTCCGCGCTGTCGCCCTTGCCGCCGATCAGGAAGACCCCGCCGGCCCACACGGCGGAGGCGACGACGGCGCCGACGACGCCCCACAGCACCGCCCGCCCGACACCACCACCGCCACCAGTGCCACCGGACGGCGGCGCGGGCACAGGACCGTACTGCGGCGGCTGCGCGTACGGGTTCCCCGGCTGCGGCTGGCCCGGCACAGGCTGGACGGCGGGCTGGCCGACCATCGTGGGCTGCGCGTAGAAGTTCCCCGGCGGGGGCGACTGCGGGTTCGGATACGGGTAGGCCGTCGGCTGCGCCGGGACCGCCGGCTGCGCTGCGGGCGGCTGGGGCTGGGGCGGGGGCTGCGACCCTGGCTGGTCGGCCGGCTGCGGTGGCTGCGGTGGCGTGGACATGTCGTGAAGATAATGCACGCTTGGCGGTCAAGTCCCCTGTCGTCCGGGATCGTTATGGTCTGGGGATATCTGATGCGGCTCGGTGACAATCTCCCGCATCCTCAGTCATCCGTCTTCCCAAGACGCACCGGCAGAGCGCGCACACCGTTCCCGACGCAGCTGGCATGCCGAACCAACTCACCCTCATATTCTGCGAGTTCGCGTGCGGGTAAGCGAGTGAAGAGCTGTTCCAGTGCGACCGTCGCCTCAAGCGGCCGTCGGCGGTCGGCGTGGGCAGCGCGAAGTGCCGCCGCAGATCGGCGACCCCGCCCGCCTCCGCGGCAGCCCGTCCAGGCCGTCCAGCCGGGATGCCGTCAACTCCTTCGTGTGCGGCCGCAGTTCCTTGACCCGGCGAGGTGTGAAGGCCCGGCTGACCAGGGACCGCAGCCGCCGGTGGTCCGCCCCGTCGGCGGCGTGCGTTCTTGGCGACTTCGGGATGCTGGAGGAAGTCCTTCAGCGCGTCATGCCCGAGTACGGCCATGCCCTGGATCTCGGCAGGGGCGGTCCGTGCCAGGCAATCAACCACGAGCCGGGGAATACATCAGCCCGCTGGCCTGTTGACGGAGGCAGAACGGCCGCTATAGTGCAGTCAGCACTTGTGTACGCCCCCTCACATGGGCGCCGGTGCCAGTTCCTCCCTCAGCCGGCCGGTCCCAACCTGCCGCTTCTCTCAGCACCACCTCGCGCCGAGGCCGTCTTCGCCGCCCCGAGGTGCCGTTCCCGCCGCCCGGAGACGCAGCCGTACGCAGCCGTACGCATCCATACGTCTCCCGCTCGCGGCCTTCCCCCCTTCTCCACCGCTGTCCGTCCGCGAAAGGACCTTCCACCCATGACCACCACACTCGAACATCCCCCTGCGGCACCGCAGCCCCAGGCCGCCGACCGGCTCGTCACCGGTGTCCTCGACATCGACGCACACGGGAAGGGGCACCTGCGGTCCGCGAGCCTGCTCCCCTCCCCCGCCGACCCGCAGGTCCCCGCCGCGCTGATCCGCCGTCACGCACTGCGCAGGGGCGACCTCGTCGAGGGCGTCCGCGCAGCGCAGCGCGCGCTGAGCGAGGTCTCGCGCGTCAACGGCCGCGCGCCCGGCGGGAACCGCCGCGCCTTCCAGAAGCTCACGCCGCTCCACCCCCACCAGCGCATCCGGCTGGAGCACCCGGCCTCCGGCCTGGCCGGCCGCGTCACCGATCTGTTCGCGCCGGTCGGCAAGGGCCAGCGCGGGCTGATCGTGGCGCCGCCGAAGAGCGGCAAGACGGTGCTGCTCCAGCAGATCGCCGCAGCCGTCGCCGGCAACCACCCCGAGTGCCGCCTGATGGTCCTCCTGCTGGACGAGCGGCCCGAGGAGGTCACCGAGATGCGGCGCTCGGTGCGCGGCAAGGTGTACGCCTCCACCTTCGACCGGTCACCCAAGGAGCACATCGCCCTCGCGGACCTGGTCGTCGAGCGGGCCAAGCGGCTCGTCGAGGCCGGTGAGGACGTCGTCGTCCTGCTGGACTCCCTGACCCGGCTGTGCCGGGCCCACAACAACGCCTCCGCCGCCGGTGGCCGCACGCTCAGCGGCGGTGTCGACGCGGGCGCGCTGCTCGGCCCCAAGCGGTTCTTCGGCGCCGCGCGCCAGGCCGAGGAGGGCGGCTCGCTCACCATCCTCGCCACCGTCCTGGTGGACACAGGCTCCCGTGCCGACGGCTACTACTTCGAGGAGCTGAAGAGCACCGGCAACATGGAACTGCGGCTGGACCGGGAGCCCGCCGCCCGCCGAGTCTTCCCGGCCGTGGACATCGACGCCACCGGCACCCGCCGGGAGGAACTGCTGCTCGCCCCGGCCGAGTTGACGGCCGTACGGGGTCTGCGCCGGGTCCTGCGGGCCCGGGAGGGCGGACCCTCGGGGCTGGAGACGCTGCTGGAGCGGATGCGCGAGACCCCGGACAACGCCGCGTTCCTGCGCCGCGTCCAGCCGACCCTGCCGTCCGGCTGACCCTGCCCTCCGGACCCTGCCCTCCGGCCGACCCCGAGCCGGCCCTGCGAACGGCGGGGCCGTGCGGCGTCCGGGTTGCTCCATGGGGCCGTCCGGCCCACCCAGCGCGACCCCCAGCGCACACCTTCGTACGTTGCTCATATGATCACCGGATTCCGTTATCGGGCGGCCGTGTCGGTCTGTGCGGTCTGCGTGGCGGGCATGCCGGCGCTCACGCCGGCCGCCGCCGCACCGCATGCCGCGCACCTCGGGCCGCCCGGGCCGCAGGCGGCGGTGCCCCAACCGTCCCTCCTCTACGACTCCGGCACCCAGGTCAGGCCGCACCCCGGCGCGCCAGAGCTTCCGGACGTGTCCGCGCTGTCCTGGCTCGTCGCCGACGCCGCAAGCGGCGAGGTGCTGGCCGCGAGCGAGGCCCACCGCATGCTGCCGCCCGCGAGCACGCTGAAGACCCTGTTCGCGCTCACCCTGCTGCCGACCCTGCCCGCCGACCTGCGGCACCAGGTCCAGAACGCGGAACTGGAGGACGTCGGCGAGGGCAGCAGCCTGGTCGGTGTGGAGGAGGGGCACACCTACCAGGTGGCCGACCTGTGGCGCGGGGTGTTCCTCAGCTCCGGCAACGACGCCGTGCACGTCCTCGCCTCGCTGGGCGGCGGCTGGGAGGCCACGGCCAAGCGGATGCAGGCCAAGGCCCGCTCGCTGGGCGCCCTGGACACCCATGTCGTCTCCCCCGACGGCTACGACACCCCCGGCCAGGTGTCCTCCGCCTACGACCTGGCGGTCTTCGGCCGGGCCGGGCTGCGCGACCCCGACTTCGCCCGATACTGCTCCACCGCCGAGGCCTCCTTCCCAGGTGACGGTTCGTCGTTCGCCATCGAGAACACCAACCGCCTGCTGACCGGCGAGGACGGCGTGGCGCCGTACCCGGGGCTGATCGGCATCAAGAACGGCTACACCAGCAACGCGGGCAACACTTTGGTCGCCGCCGCGCGCCGGGGCGGGCGCACACTCGTGGTGACGGTGATGAACCCTCAGGTGGGCAATGGGTTGACCGTCTACGAGGAGGCCCGTGAGCTGCTCGACTGGGGTTTCGCGGCGGCCGGGCGCGTGGATCCGGTCGGCTCGCTGGACGGGCTGCGCCCCAAGGCCCCGCAGACCCCCTCCGCCGCACCGGTGGCGGCAGCCAACTCGGCCGCGCCGGACGACGACTCGGGCTGGTCGGACACCGCCGTGGTGGCCGGTCTCACCGGGCTCGGCGCCGGGGCCGTGGGGCTGGCGCTGCGACTCAAGGGCAACCGGTCCACGCGAGGCTGACCCGTCGGCAGACCCAGCAGCAGGCCCAGCGTGATCCAGGTGTAGACGTTGCTGCCGAGGAAGCCGCCGATGCCGGAGGCGTCGTCGAACCACAGCCAGACCACGCTGGTGCACAGCACGGCGTACAGGGCGCCCGCGGTCCGCCGGTGCCCGGCGCGGACCAGCACCGCGAAGGACGGCAGCAGCCACACCAGGTGGTGCACCCAGGTGATCGGACTGACCAGGCAGGCCGCCGCACCGGTGAGCGCGAACGCGGCCGTCCAGTCGCCGGCCGCCACCGCCTGGCGCGCCCGCCACGCCCATACGCACAGCGCCAGCAGGACCGCCGTCGCCCACAGGGGGCGTCCGGGTTCGCCGAGCCGGGCGAGGACGCCCTGCAGCGACTGGTTCGACACGTAGTCGAGGTGCCCGACGCGGCCGGTGTCCCACAGGGCCACCGTCCAGTAGAAGCGGGAGGCCGCGGGGTCCGCCCAGGCGGCCAGCGCGGTCGCCGCGAGGGCGACGGCCGTCGCGATCCCCGCCGCCCGCCGCCGCCCGGCGAGCAGCAGCAGGCCGATGAACAGGGCGGGCGTGAGCTTCACCGCGGCGGCGAGCCCGATCCCGGCGCCCGCCCACCGGCCCCGCCCGGTCGTGAGCAGCCAGCAGTCGATCAGGACGAGCGCGAGCAGCACCAGGTTGACCTGGCCGAAGCTGAAGGTGTCCCGCAGGGGTTCGAACAGGGCGAGCAGGCACAGGCAGAGCGACCAGCGGTACCAGCCGTGCCGCCGCCAGCCGGGCCCGGCCAGGATCCGCAGGACGGCCGCCAGCGCGGCCAGGTTCACCAGCATCGAGGCCGCCGTCGCGGTGGTCCGGCCCAGCAGCGCGAGCGGCAGCATGGTGACGGCGGCGAACGGCGGATAGGTGAAGCCGTACGGCGTGCCGGGCACCCGGTAGTCGTAGATCCGGCCGCCGTGGTGGATCCACATGTGCACGGTGCCGTAGTAGACGCGCAGGTCGAAGAAGTCGCGCAGGAGCGGCACGGTGGCCGTGAAGACGGTGACGGCGACAACGGCGGCCAGCACGAGCAGCAGGCGGCCCCGGAGCGTACGCGGGCCCGTCATGCCGTACCGCCCGGGGCCGAGGCCTGGTGGGCCTGTGCGACCTGGGAGGTCTCGTGGGCCTGCCACAGGACGACGAGGCCGAGCACCCCGCCGGAGACGGCGAGCACCAGCTGTCCGAGGTCGGCGGGGTCGCCGCTGGGCAGGACGACGAGGGCCAGCACGCCCGCCAGGGCCCCGACCCGGTGCCGTACCGAGGTGCTGGGCGCGGCCGCGGCGATCAGGAACAGGCCCCACAGGACGTACCAGGGGCGGATCGCCGGGCCGAACACGGCGACCGCGAGCAGGCTGAGGCCCAGCGCGTACACCGGCCGCGGGCGCAGCCGCAGCCATATCAGCGCCACGGCGACGGCGGTGACCGCCAGGCCGAACAGGTGCCAGGCCGGGACGGCCAGCGGGGCGAGGCCGCTGCCGAGGTGCTCCAGCAGGGCACCGGTGGCGCGGCCCAGCAGGCTGGTCAGCGCCCAGTTGTGCGAGGAGACCGGGGTGTCCAGGGCGCCGATCCAGCCGTATCCCGTCCCGGCGACGGCGGTGGCGGCGGCCGTGGTCCCGGCGGCGGCGACCGCCGTCGACACGACCGTCGGCAGCGGGCGCCGGCCGGTGTGGACCTGGAGGGCGATGACCGCGAGGAGACCGAGGGCCGCGGGCGCCTTCACCAGGGCGGCGAGGGTGACGAGGGCGGCGCCCAGGGCGGGGTGGCGGCCCCGCGCGGCGACCAGGCCGAGCCCGAGCAGGCCGAGCATGAGGGCGTCGTTGTGGGCGCCCGCGACCAGGTGCAGCAGGACGAGCGGGTTGAGGGCGCCCAGCCAGAGCGCGGCGGCCGGGTCGGCGCCGCTGTGCCGGGCCAGCCGGGGCAGTGCCGCCGCCATGAGGGCCACGCCGAGCAGGGCGACCAGGCGCATGCCCAGCAGGCCCGCGGGCAGTTCGCCGCGGGTCAGGCCGGACAGGGCGGAGGCCAGGCCCATGAAGGCGGGCCCGTAGGGGGCACCGGTGTGCTGCCACATCGGGGCCACCTCGTCGGCGAGCGGGCCGCCGAGCATGTCGGGCCCGTTGGTGTAGACGTCCATGTGGGCGTCGACCATGGCTCCCTGGGCGAGGTAGCTGTAGACGTCCCGGCTGAACAGCGGCGGCGCGAGCAGCAGGGGCGCTGCCCACACGGCCAGGACGAGCAGCAGGGCGTGCGGGGCGGGCGGGCGCGGGCCGCGCACCAGGCGGCCGAGGAGCACCCAGGCCGCTATCAGCAGCACGACACCGAAGTACACCCCGACCAGGCCGAGCGCGGCCTGCGCCGAGGCGGGCGCCAGGAGATCCTGGACCGGCAGGGCACCGGCCGTCTCCCCGCCGAGCGCGAGGAAGGCGGTGCCGGCCAGGCCGAGCAACTGGCAGCGGCGGAGATCGACGGGAAAAGCCATGGCCAACACCAGTTCAGCGTGTCGATGGCGGATGGCCAGAAAGCGACGTACCACTCACCGGCGGGCGGCCCCCGCGTGACCGGCATGTGAGGAGCGATGAATTCTCCGCAGCCGGGAAGTCACCACTGCACCGAATGCCGACGGAAACGGACGTGATGACAGTGGCGAACAGTTCCTCCTCCTCCAAGACCGGGGACTACGTGAAGCTCGACGGCCTGGAGATGTACTACGAGGTGCACGGCGAGACCAACGACCGCCGGCCCCTCGTACTGCTGCACGGGGGCGTGTGCACCATCGACCTGACCTTCGGTGCCGTGCTGCCCGCCCTGGCCGCCGCACGCCAGGTGGTCGCCCCCGAACTGCAGGGCCACGGGCACACCGCGGACATCGACCGGGAGATGTCGGTGCCGGCGCTGGCCTCGGACGTGGTGGCGCTGCTGGACGCCCTGGGCATCGGGCAGGCCGACCTCCTCGGCTTCAGCCTGGGCGGACTCACCGCGCTGGAGGTGGCCGTACGGCATCCGGAGCGGGTCGGCCGGCTGGTCCTGGCCGCGGCCCACTACCACCAGGACGGGTACCACGAGGAGGTCCGCAAGCCGGACTTCGGCTCACCGCGGCTGCCGAGCGAGGCGGACTTCCAGGAGATGACCGAGGCCTACACGGCCGTCGCACCGCATCCCGAGCGCTTCCAGGACCTCCTCGCCAAGTGCGGGGCCGCCGCGCACGCCCCGCTGCCCTGGACCGACGGCGACCTGCGCGGGCTGCGGGCGCCCACGCTGCTGGTCATCGGTGACACGGACTTCGTACGCATCGAGCACGCGGCCGAGATGCGGCGCCTGATCCCGGACGCCCGGCTGGCGGTGCTGCCCGGCACTACGCACATGTCGCTGATGCGCCGTACGGCTCCGCTGCTCCCGCTGCTCGACGAGTTCCTGGACTGAGGCTCAGAACACCGACAGCCCGGTGAGCGTCGTGAACCGGTCCAGGGCGGCCACCCCGGCCACCGAGTTGCCCCGCTCGTCCAGCCCCGGGCTCCACACGCACAGCGTGCAGCGTCCCGGTACGACCGCGATGATGCCGCCGCCGACCCCGCTCTTGCCGGGCAGGCCCACCCGGTAGGCGAAGTCACCGGCCGCGTCGTACGTCCCGCAGGTCAGCATGACCGCGTTGACCTGCTTGGCCTGGCTGCGGGTGAGGAGCCGGGAGCCGTCGGCGCGGATGCCGTGCCGGGCCAGGAAGCCGGTGGCGAGGGCGAGGTCGGCGCAGGAGGCGGTGACGGAGCACTGCCGGAAGTACTGGTCGAGCAGGACCGGCACATCGTTGTCGATGTTGCCGTAGGACGCCATGAAATGGGCGAGGGCGGCGTTGCGGTCGCCGTGCGCGGTCTCGGAGGCGGCGACCTCGTCGTCGAAGTCGAGGGCGGGGTTGCTGCTCTCGGCGCGCAGGAAGGCGAGGAGTTCCCCGGCCGCGTCTCCGGTACGGGTCTGCAGGCGGTCGGTGACGACGAGCGCGCCCGCGTTGATGAAGGGATTGCGCGGGATGCCGTTCTCGTACTCCAGCTGCACCAGGGAGTTGAACGGGTTACCGGAGGGCTCGCGGCCCACGTGCTCCCAGAGTTCGTCGCCCTCGCGGGCCAGGTCCAGGGCTAGCGTGAAGACCTTGGTGATGGACTGCGCCGAGAACGGCTCCCGCCAGTCCCCGACCCCGTACACCGTGCCGTCCAGTTCGGCGACGGCCATGCCGAAACGGCGGGGATCGCAGGCCGCGAGGGCCGGGATGTAGTCGGCGGAGCGGCCTCGGCCCGGGGTGTGTTCGATCTCCGCCATGATGCGATCAAGAATCGGTTGGAACTGCGAGGACATGATCGTCATCATGCCGCACTCCTGACCGGGGAGCGCCTCCGGGTCGCTGTGCGCCTGCGTTCGCGCAGCGGGAGGAGGCCAATCAGGCATGTCTTGGCGCGCACTCCGCGTGCTGGCCCGCCGTTCAAGGTTCCGCGCGTCAGGGTGAGTTCCGCGGTCTCCGCGGACCGGAGCCCGTTCGATCAGCTCGTTCGACCACCGAGAGACAGGAGCGATCTTGCGTCGGCGGAACGTTTACAGGGGCACTGTGCTGGGCCTGTGCGGGGCGGTCTCACTGCTGGCGGGGTGCGGCATGCCCACTCCCTATGTTCCCGTGCTGGAGAACCCGCGGGGAGGTCGTACGTTCTATCTCAGTCCGGACGGTGACGACACGGACGACGGCCGGACTGAGCAGACCGCCTGGCACACGCTGCGGCGCGCCGACGCCGTACGGCTGAAGCCGGGCGACCGTCTCCTGCTCAGGGGCGGCGCACGGTTCGCGGGCACCCTGAGCATCGGCCAGGGTGATGCGGGCAACGCCCGCAGGCCCGTCGTGATCGAGTCCTACGGCACCGGGCGTGCGGCGATCGCGGCCGTCGGCACCCGCGGCATCGAGGTGCACAACACGAGCGGGATCGTCATCCGCAACCTGATCCTCACCGGGAACGTCAAGGCCTTCCGGAAGCAGGACGGCATCTCCCTCGTCAGCGACCTGCCCGGCCGGCGCAAACTCCCGTACATCCGGGTCACGGGCGTCGACGTATCGGGCTTCCGCAACGGGATCCGGATGCGCGGGGGCGCCGGAGGATCCGGCTTCCGGGACGTGGTGATCCGCGACTGCGCAGTGCACAACAACCAGGACGCGGGTGTCGTGACGGACGGTCCTGGCTTCGACGCCGCCGCTCCCGTCTACGCGCACGAGGACGTGACGGTCTCGAAGGTGATGGCGTTCCGGAACGACGGCGACCCGCAGGCGGCCGACCGCAACACCGGCAGCGGCATCGTCCTCGGCAGCGTACGCCGTGGCGTGGTGGAGGACTCGAACGCGCATGGCAACGGGAGGTTCTCCTCTGCCAGGGCCGTGGAGGGCCCGGAGGGCATCTGGACGTACGACGCGACGCGGATCGTGTTCCAGCGCAACATCGCCTACGACAACCACACCGGCTCCAAGGTGGACGGCGGCGGGTTCGGGCTGGACAACAACGTGTCCCACTCGCTGGTTCAGTACAACCTGTCCTACGACAACGACGGTGCGGGCTTCCTCGCCTACTCCGCCGTCCCGAACCACGCCCACACGGACAACGTGATCCGTTACAACATCAGCCGGGACAACGCCCGCAAGCTCGAGGACTACGGCGGCATCGTGGCACTCGGGTCGTGGGTGTCGAACCTCGCGATCTACCAGAACACGGTGCTGGCCACGGCACACGGTTCCGTACGGGCACCCGCGCTTCGGCTCGAGCCCAATCTCGGTGCCGTCTCCGTGCGCAACAACGTGTTCGTCACCGGCGGTCCCCCGCTGGTGGAGGCGGACGGCCACTTCAACACCTCGGAGGTGGTGATGCAAGGCAACGACTATCACGGCCTCAAGGGCTGGACCCTGCAGTGGGGCGACGGCCGGTACACCGACCTGGCCACCTGGCGGCAGGCGTCGGGCCAGGAGCTGCTCGGCCCTCGGGCCACCGGGACCAGCGCCGACCCGTGCCTGACCGAGCTCCCGGTGTCCGCGAGCGGTCCCGGCGTGCACGGCACCGGCAGCGGCGCGACGCGGGGCGCACTGGTGGCCCAGTGCGCCCGAGCGCTGTCGGGTGCCGCCGTGCGACTGAGCACGGTGGGCATCGACCCGGGGCCGGTGGACTACTTCGGCACGCGGCTGACCGGCTCCCCGGGGACCGGAGCCGTGCAGGTGCCGCCGAAGGCCTGAGGGATCGTCACCCGCAGGGCGTCACCCGCGCCCGGCTGCGGCACGTGTACGGGTCGTCCCAGGGCTCGGACGTGCCAGCCGGCCGCGTGCCAGGCCGCCTGGTCCAGGGCGTTGCGCGCGTCCAGCATCCGCGGCGTGCGGACCACCCGGGCCAGCAGCGCCGGGTCGAGTTCGCGGTAATCGCGCCACTCGGTGAGGTGCAGCACCACCTCCGCGTCCCGGCACGCCTCCATGACGTCCGTCTGATACGAGGGGCCGGGCAGGGCGGCCTGCGCGTTGTCGACGCCCTCCGGGTCGTGCACGCGGACCTCGGCGCCCTGCCCGACGATCTCCGCGGTGACGGCCAGCGCCGGCGAGTCCCGCACGTCGTCGCTGTCCGGTTTGAAGGTGGCGCCCAGCACCGCGACGCGCCGCCCGGCGAACGAGCCGCCGAGGAGGTGACGGGCGAGCTCGACCGTGCGGGTGCGCTGCCGGTCGTTGATCCGGTCGACCTCGCGCAGGAACGACACCGCCTCCGAGACCTGCAGTTCCTCGGCGCGGGCGAGGAAGGCGCGGATGTCCTTGGGCAGGCAGCCACCGCCGAAGCCGAGGCCGGCGGAGAGGAAGCGGCGCCCGATGCGGTCGTCGTGGCCGAGGGCGTCGGCGAGCGTCACGACGTCGGCGCCCGAGGCATCACAGACCTCCGCCATGGCGTTGATGAACGAGATCTTCGTCGCCAGGAAGGAGTTCGAGGCGACCTTCACCAGTTCCGCGGTGGCCGGGTCGGTGCTGACACAGGGGACGCCGGCCCGCAGCATCGGCTCGTACACCTCGCGCAGCAGCCGGTCGCCGTGGGGTGCGGTGGCCCCGACCACCAGCCGGTCGGGGTGCAGGGTGTCCTGGACGGCGAAGCCCTCGCGCAGGAACTCCGGGTTCCAGGCGATCTGGGCCTCGACGCCGGGCCGGACCCTCGCTGCCACCCTGCGGCTGAGGGAGCGGGTGGTGCCCACCGGCACGGTCGACTTGCCGACGATCAGAGTGTCGCGGGTGAGGAGGGGCGCCAGCCCGTCGACGACCGCCTCGACGTGGCTCAGGTCGGCGGCGAGCGATCCGGGGCGCTGCGGTGTGCCGACGCACACGAAGTGCAGGTCGGCAAAGTCCGCGGCCTCCTGGAGGGAGGTGGTGAAGCGCAGCCGCCCGGCCTCGGTGTTCCGGGCGAGGATCTCCGGCAGGCCGGGTTCGAAGAAGGGCACCCGGCCGGCCGCGAGGGCCTCGATCTTGCGGGCGTCGGTGTCGACGCCGAGGACGTCGTGTCCGATCTCCGCCATGCACGCGGCGTGCACGGCTCCTAGGTACCCCGTACCGATGACGGTCAACCGCATGGGCATTCTCCTGTCTTGGGTTCGCCGACGCGCGGCGGGTCAGCGGGCGTAGCCGCGGGGGTTGAGTTCCTGGAACCGCCAGGCGTCGCGGCACATGTCGGTCAGGTCACGCGTGGTGGTCCAGCCCCAGGCGGCGGCCACCGCGCTCGCGTCGGCGACGAGGGCGGCGACGTCGCCCGGCCTGCGGCCGGCCACCTGGTACGGCACCGGGTGGCCGCTCGCCTCCCGGAAGGCGGCCACCAGTTCGAGCACGGAGGTCCCCGTGCCGGTGCCGAGGTTGAACACCCGCATGCCCGTGTCGTCGTCGAGGTGTCCCAGGGCGACGCGGTGGCCCTCGGCGACGTCCATGACGTGGATGTAGTCGCGCACTCCGGTGCCGTCGGGCGTGGGGTAGTCGTCTCCGAAGACGCTCAGTTGTTCCCGGCGGCCGACGGCGACCTGTGCGACGTACGGCATCAGGTTGTTGGGGACCCCCCGCGGGTCCTCGCCGAGCAGACCGCCCGGGTGGGCGCCGACCGGGTTGAAGTAGCGCAGGGCGAGCACCTTCAGCTCCGGGACGTGGGCGCACACGTCCTTCAGGATCTGCTCGCACATCAGCTTGGTGCGGGCGTACGGGTTCGTGGGCGCCACCGGGCTCCGCTCGGTCAGCGGTACGGTCCGTGCGTCGCCGTAGACGGAGCACGACGAGGAGAACACCAGCCGGTGGACCTCGTGTTCGTGCATGACCGAGAGCAGGGCGCAGGTGCCGCCGACGTTCGCGTCGTAGTACTCGACCGGCAGGGCGACCGACTCCCCGACGGCCTTGTGGGCGGCGAAGTGGATGACCGCGTCCACGTGGTGGGCGGCGAACACCTCGGAGAGCGCCTGCCGGTCGCGCACGTCGACCTGGTAGGCGACGAGCGGCCGTCCCGCCGTCTTCGCGATGCGGTCCAGGGCCTCGGGAGAGCTGTTGACGTGGTTGTCCACGACGACGACCTCATAGCCGTGGTCGAGCAGTTCGACGCAGGTGTGACTGCCGATGAAACCGGCGCCGCCGGTCACCAGAACCGTTTCGGGCATGGGGAGACCTCGTTTCGTCGAAGAGCGTGGCTGTCCCGGCGGCGGGCGGGTCGGGGTCAGCCCGCGGTGAACCCGCGCAGGTACAGGGGGAACAGGAGCAGCGCCCAGCCCAGCGGAAGCAGCGCCACGCATCCCGCGGTCAGCGGCAGGGCGACGGTGGACAGGGCCTGGCGCACGCGGACGCCCGAGGACCGGGCGGTCTCCCGGGCGTGCAGGGCGCTCACCGCGAGCGTCACCGTCCCGTAGGAGAGGGAGCCCAGCAGGCACAGGAACACATAGCCGACCGCGGGCCCGGTCAGCTCCCCGATGACGGCCGCGCCGGACAGGATGACGGTGATCAGGAGGTAGGGCAGCACCAGCCGCAGCGGCAGCGGTTCCAGGCCGCCCCGGTTCTTGGGCGTCACCTTGAAGACGATCTTCTTCGGCCGCAGCCGCTGCACCACCGCCGCTGCCACTCCCCACGCCACGTACGGCCAGCGGGTCAGCCCGAACAGCCAGCCCTCCCAGCTCAGCAGCGGCGCGTGGACGGGCCGCAGCAGTCTGCGGCTGCGCAGCAGCAGGGTGAGCAGGATCAGGAAGGACGACATGGACCAGAAGTGCAGCAGGAACGCGGCGTAGTCGACGTTGATCCACGGGATGCCCGTGACCGCGGCGATGGGCGGCAGCAGCAGGCCGCCCGTGGTGGTCAGGGCGAGCAGCGGATAGTACGAGAGGGCGAAGGCGAACCGCAGCCGCAGCCGGCCGGGCATGCGCCGCAGGTGCTTGGGGACCATGCCGAACAGCATCACCATCAGGCTCCGCGACCACTGGAACTCCTGGGTCACCATAGCGCCGAAGGTGAGGGGCCCGTCGCCGTGCGCCTCGGCATCGATGGCGAACGCTCCTTGCCAGCCTGCCGAGTTGAGAAGGAAGGTGGTCGAGAAGTCCTCGGCCAGCTCGGGGCCGAGCCCGCCGATGTCGCGCAGGGCGTCGGTGCGTACGGCGTAGTGGGAGCCGATGCACAGCGGTGCCAGGCCGTCGGTGTGGCCCAGTTGCATCGGCCCGTGGAAGGCGGCCTCGCGGTGCAGCCGTCCGCGGGCCGCCCACGAGGTGCGGGCGTTGGCGTCGCAGACGCTGGGGGCGGCGACATAGCCGACGGCGGGGTCGGCGAACGGCCGGACCATTTCCCGCAGATAGCCGGCGTGCGGCACGTGGTCGACGTCGAGCTGGGCCACCACGTCGTACTCCCGGTAGCCCCAGTGGTCGTAGAAGTGGGCGAGGTTGCCCTCCTTGCACCGGGTGCGCCGGGGCCAGGAGTCCCGGTGGTAGGCGGCGACGCCGCGGCGGCAGGACACGCGTACGCCGCTCGCCGCACACCAGTCGAGGATCTCCTGGTCCGGGTCCTCGTCGCACAGCCACACGTCGTACGGGTGCGGGAAGTTCTGGCGCAGCATCGCGCTCAGGGTGGTACGGGCGACGTCCCAGGGCTCGGAGGGAGCCCGGGTGACCACGAACGCCGTACGCAGCCGGGGCACTTCGACGGCGGGGTCGAGGGTGCGCAGCCGCAGCACCACCGCGATGAAGCACATCGGGAGCAGGGACAGGTACAGCAGCAGCGCGCTGTTCACCGCGAACCCGGCCCAGCCGACCCGGTGTTCGGGACGCAGCCACCACTGCCAGAACCACACGAGGGCGCCCAGCCAGCACAGCGAGAGCAGCCCCACCCGCACCCGGTCCGCCCGGCACAGGCGGGGGATCCAGGCCCCGGCCGCCGGCCGGAGGGAGCGGGGCGGGCGGCCGAACACGGGGCCGTCGGGCGGGGTGTCGACGACATTGCCCGCCGAGAGGGTCAGCAGATGGGTGCGCAACGCCTCCTCGGGGTCCTGCCGTTGTGCGGCGAGGCGGGTCGAGGTGTCGGGGCCGAGCTCCGTCTGGGTCACGAGGCCGTGGGGGTCGCACCGACCAGGCGTGGCTCCGCGGCGGCCACCCCGTCCTGCTGCCCGCCCCGGATCGCCACGAGCGCGGCGGCGATGTCGCTGGGCCGCTCCGCGAACCACCGCACGGTACGGCGCAGGCCCTCCTCGATGCCCACCTCGGGCACCCAGCCCAGGCGCTCCGAGGCCCGCGCGATCACCGGCCGGCGGCGGGTGGGGTCGTCGACGGGCAGCGGATGGAACTGGACCTCGGCCCGGGAACCCGTCAGGTCGAGTACGAGTTCCGCCAGTTCGAGCACCGTCAGTTCGACGGGATTTCCGAGGTTCACCGGTCCGGGCTCGTCATGGTCCAGCATGGCGACGATTCCGCGCACCAGGTCGTCGACATAGCAGAAGCTGCGCGTCTGCTTTCCGTCTCCGTAGACGGTCAGGGGTTCCCCGGCGAGGGCCTGGACCACGAAACTGGAGACGACCCGTCCGTCGTGCGGGCGCATGCGCGGACCATAGGTGTTGAAGATGCGGACGATTCCCGTATTCGTCCCGCGGTGGCTGCGATAGGCCTGGGTCAGCGCCTCGGCGAAACGCTTCGCCTCGTCGTAGACGCTGCGCGGTCCGATGGGATTCACGTGCCCCCAGTACGACTCGTCCTGGGGGTGCACCTCGGGGTCGCCGTACACCTCGCTGGTCGAGGCGAGGACGAAGCGGGCGTCGTGGTGTGTGGCCAGCCGGAGCGCGTTCTCCGTGCCGCGGCTGCCCACGGCCAGCGTCTCCAGCGGGCGCCGCAGGTAGTCGGGGGGCGAGGCCGGCGAGGCGAGGTGGGCCACCGCGTCCACGGTGCCCCGTACGTCGATCGACCGGCTGACGTCCGCACGGACGAGTTCGAAAGCCGGGTTCCCGAGAAAGGCGGCGATGTTCGCGGGGTCGCCGGTCGAGAAATCGTCGAGGCAGACGACTTCGTCGCCACGCCGCAGCAGCGCTGCACAGAGATGCGACCCGAGAAAACCACCGCCACCTGTCACGGCCACACGCATGAATTCTCCTGGTTTCACCGAGAAATTCCGGCGCCCGGGCCGGGCACCGGGCACATACGGACCGTTTGCCAGGACGGGCGACGGCCTTTACCGAGGCCGCGAATTCAGCTTATGAGCGTTAGTAGCACTTTCCGGAGAGCGGCGAGTCGGACTGAGCCGATCGGCCGGTCCCCCCTGTGGGGGACGGCCGTCGGACGCCCCGCCGCACCTGCGCCGCGCGGGGCGCGAAGACACCCGGCATGGGTCATCCCTGAGTGTGACGGCACCCGCGTGTCCGGTCCGGTCTCCGGCGGCCCGCCGGATCAGATCGCCGGCATCGCGCGGCTGCCCGCGAGCACCTCCGGCCGGAGCAGGGCCTCCAGCCGCTCGGCCGGCAGCAGACCCTTCTCCAGCACGAGTTCGGCGACGCCGCGGCCGGTGACCAGGGCCTCCTTGGCGATGTCGGTCGCGGCCGTGTACCCGATGTGCGGGTTGAGTGCGGTGACCAGGCCGATGGAGTTCTCCACGGTCGCGCGCAGCCGCTCGGTGTTGGCGGTGATGCCGTCCACGCAGCGCTCGGCCAGCGTGACGCAGGCGCGCTCCAGGTGGGTGATGGACTCCGACAGGGAGTGCAGGATGATCGGCTCGAAGGCGTTGAGCTGGAGCTGGCCGGCCTCGGCGGCCATGGTGATGGCGACGTCGTTGCCGATCACCTCGAAGGCGACCTGGTTGACGACCTCGGGGATCACCGGGTTGACCTTGCCGGGCATGATGGACGAACCGGCCTGCACGGGCGGCAGGTTGATCTCGCCGAGCCCCGCGCGCGGGCCGGAGGACAGCAGGCGCAGGTCGTTGCAGCTCTTGGAGAGCTTGACCGCGATCCGCTTGAGCACGCCGGACATCTGCACGAAGGCACCGCAGTCCTGGGTGGCCTCGACCAGGTTGGCCGCGGTGACCAGGGGCAGTCCGGTGATGCCGGCGAGGTGCCGGCGGGCCGCCTCGGCGTATCCGCCGGGGGCGTTGAGGCCCGTGCCGATCGCCGTGGCGCCGAGGTTGATCTCGTGGATCAGCTCGACGGCCTCGGCGAGACGGCTGCGGTCCTCCTCGATCATGACGGCGTAGGCGGAGAACTCCTGGCCGAGGGTCATCGGCACGGCGTCCTGCAGCTGGGTACGGCCCATCTTGAGCACGTCACGGAACTCGAGGGCCTTGCGGGCGAAGGCGTCCTGGAGGACGGCCATCGCCTTGAGCAGGCCGCGCACCGCGAAGACCGTCGCGATCTTGACGGCGGTGGGGTACACGTCGTTCGTGGACTGCCCGAGGTTGACGTCCTCATTGGGGTGCAGGAACCCGTACTCGCCCTTGGCGTGGCCCAGCAGCTCCAACGCCCGGTTCGCCACGACCTCGTTGGCGTTCATGTTGGTGGAGGTGCCCGCGCCGCCCTGGATGACGTCCACGACGAACTGGTCGTGCAGCTTGCCGGCGCGGATCTCCCGGCAGGCGGCGACGACGGCCGCCGCCTTTTCCGGTGCCAGCAGGCCGAGTTCCTCGTTGGCGAGGGCGGCGGCCTCCTTGACGGCGGCCAGGGCGTCGATCAGGTGCGGGTAGGCGGAGATCGGGGTGCCCGTGATGGGGAAGTTCTCCGTCGCGCGCAGGGTGTGGATGCCCCAGTACGCGTCGGCGGGTACGTCTCGGTCGCCGAGCAGGTCGTGTTCGCTACGGATGGGCGCAGTCATGCGGGTGCGGCCTCTTTCTGAGGTGCGGAAGTACGAGGGTGGGGGTCGGGTCTGGCTCAGGCGCAGGCGGTCAGCGGGACCGGGTCCAGGGCGCGCACCGGGCGCACGCACCCCACCGGCTCCCCGCCGCCGAGCAGCGGCTCGCCCGCGAACGCGTCGAGCAGCTCCGGGTCGACGCCCGCGCGGGCCAGGGCTGCCGCGGCGACCGGGATACGGGCCCGGTTCGCGCCGTCGGCGATCTTGACGGCGATGGCGCGGCCGTCGGGCAGCGCGGCCACCTGGACCCCCTCGAAGCCGTCCTTGGCGAGGAGGCCGGGCACGGTCCGCATGAGCGCGGCGACGTCCCTGGTGGCGCCTGAGGCCATCTCGGCGTGCTCGCGCATGGCGTCGGCGACGCGTGCCTCGTGGGTGCCGGGCGCCGCCGTGGTGATGCGGGCGACGGCGCGGGCGAGACCGTGCAAGGAGATGGCGAACAGCGGGGCGCCGCAGCCGTCCACGGTGACGTGGGCCACGCGCTGGCCGGTGAGGTCCTCGACGGCCGCGGCGACGGCCTGCTGGAGCGGGTGGGCCGGGTCCAGGTAGTCCGCCAGGGACCAGCCGTTGAGCTTGGCCGTCCACAGCATCGCCGCGTGCTTGCCGGAGCAGTTCTGGGCGAGCCGGTCGGCCGGCCGGCCCTCGCGCACCCAGGTGTCCCGGACGGCCGGGTCGTAGGGCAGGTCGGGGACGTTGCGCAGGTCGTCCTCGGTGAGGCCGGCGAGGGCGAGGATGCGCCGGGCGCCGGCGAGGTGGCGTTCCTCGCCGGAGTGGCTGGCGGCGGCCAGCGACAGCAGTTCCCCCTCGAGCGGCAGCCCGGCCCGCAGCATGGCCACGGCCTGGACGGGCTTGAGGGCGGAGCGCGGGTAGAACGCGGCCTCGATGTCGCCGAGCTGGAACTGGACCTGGCCGTCGGCGCCGAGGACGACGACGGAGCCGTAGTGGATGCCCTCGACGACACCGCCGCGTATGAGGTGGGCGACGGGGGCGTGGAGGGGCTCACGGACGACGGGTGCGTCCGCGGGGGAACTGCTGTACATCACTGCCTCTTGTCAGGAGAGCGCTGCGCGGGTTACGCGCCTGCTCGGGTGGTGGAGTTGCGCGCGGCGCGCCCGCGGACGGCGTACCAGCCCGCGACCAGAGCTGCGACGATCAGCGGCAGGCACAGCACGGTGGTGCGTCCCGCGCCGCCGTCGGCGTACATGAGGACCAGGACCGAGGCGAGGAACGCCAGCGTCACCAGTTCGGTCCAGGGGGAACCGGGCAGCCGGTAGGAGGGCCGGGCCAGTTCGCCCTTCTGGGTCTTCCGCCAGAAGAGCAGGTGACAGATCATGATCATGCCCCAGGTGGCGAGGATGCCGATCGCCGCGAAGTTCAGGACGATCTCGAAGGCGTCCGCCGGGACGACGTAGTTCAGGCCGACGCCGAGCACACAGATACCACTGGTGAGCAGGATTCCGCCGTACGGGACCTGGCTGCGGCTCATCCGGGCGGTGAACTTCGGCGCCGAGCCACTGACCGCCATGGAGCGCAGGATGCGGCCGGTGGAGTACAGGCCGGAGTTGAGCGAGGACATGGCCGCGGTGAGCACGACCAGGTTCATCACGTCGCCGGCCGCGGGGACGCCGATGTGGGACAGCACGGTCACGAAGGGGCTCTCGCCGGCGGTGTACCGGTTCCAGGGCAGCAGCATCGACAGCAGGACGACCGAACCGACGTAGAACACGCCCACGCGCCACATGATCGAGTTGATCGCCTTCGGCATGATCTTCTCGGGGTTCTCCGTCTCACCGGCGGCGACGCCGACCAGCTCGACGGAGGCATAGGCGAAGACGACGCCCTGGATGATGAGCAGCATGGGCATCAGACCGTTCGGGAAGACGCCGCCGTTGTCGGTGATCAGGGACGGGCCGGGGTGGTGGCCGGCGACCGGGTGCTGGGTGACCAGCAGGAAGATGCCGATGCACATGAAGATCACCAGAGCGCTGACCTTCACGATGGCGAACCAGAACTCCAGTTCGCCGAACATCTTCACCGAGATCAGGTTCACGGCGAGGACCACGGCCAGGGCTATGAAGGCGATCACCCACTGCGGGATGTCGGAGAACATGCCCCAGTAGTGGGTGTAGGTGGCCACCGCCGTGATGTCGGCGATGCCGGTGGTGGCCCAGTTGAGGAAGTACATCCAGCCCGCGGTGTACGCGCCCTTCTCGCCGAGGAACTCACGGGCGTACGACACGAAGGCGCCGGAGGACGGGCGGTACAGGACGAGTTCGCCGAGGGCGCGTACGACCAGGAAGGCGAAGACGCCGCAGACGGCGTAAGCGACGAACAGGGAGGGTCCGGCGTCGGCCAGCCGGCCGCCGGCGCCGAGGAAGAGGCCGGTGCCGATGGCACCGCCGATGGCGATCATGTTGACGTGCCGGGACTTCAGCGACTTGCTGTAGCCGGCGTCTCCGGCGTCGACATGGCCGGACGAAGGGCGCGTCTCGTCTTTGAGGTGCTGTTCGCTCACGCCTCGGGTCTGCCTTCCGTAGGGAGATCAGTGCGCGTGGGACGCACGATGTCGGTGAGGGTCGTCTCGACGCGGTCGAGGTGGTGGCTCATGGCCTCGACGGCGTCGCGCTCGGAACCGTCGGTCAGCGCCTCGACGATGGCCCGGTGCTCGCGGTTGGACTGCTCGCGGCGACCGCCCAGCTCGTTGAGGAAGGCCGACTGACGCGCCAGTGCGTCGCGGATCTCCTCGATGACCCGGCGGAAGACCGGGTTCTGGGCGGCCTCGGCCACGGCCAGGTGGAAGAGGGTGTCCATCGCGACCCACGCGGTGGTGTCCGTCTCCCGCTCCATGCGGTCGAGGAGGTGGGCGAGGTGGTCGAGGTTCTCCGGGGTGCGGCGCAGGGCCGCGTACCCGGCGACCGGGATCTCGATGTGCCGGCGCACCTCGAGCAGGTCGCTGGCCGCGTAGTCGCCGAAGGTGGGGTCCTCGACCGTGTTCGCGACGACGAAGGTGCCCTTGCCGGTCCGGGAGACCGTCAGGCCCATCGTCTGCAGCGCGCGCAGCGCCTCCCGCAGGACGGGCCGGGACACCTCGAGGGTGCGGCACAGCTCGGCCTCGGAGGGGAGCTTGTCGCCGATGGCGTACTCGCCGCGTTCTATGGCGCCGCGGAGGTGGCCCAGGACTGCTTCCATCGCGCTCACGCGCCGCGGACTCCGACCACCTGTCTGGCTGTCTGACAGGTTCACGGGAGCGATCCTGCGGGTTACGGAACCGGGCTGTCAAGGCATGGCGTAAGAAAACATTCACGGGGTGCGGCACCTGAATGCAGGCATCCGCACCCCGTGGGTGGGCCGGGTCTTCTCCGAGGGGGCTGCTCAGCTGTTGAGCGTGTCCGTGGCGAGCAGGCCCAGCAGGACCACGCCGACGGCGATCCGGTAGAGGACGAAGGCGTTGAAGGAGTGCTTGGCGACGAACTTCAGCAGCCAGGCGATGGAGGCGTACGCCACCACGAAGGAGACGACGGTGCCGACGACCAGCGGGGCGGCGCCCACGCCCGCACCGAGGGCGTCCTTCAGCTCGTAGATGCCGGCGCCGGTCAGGGCCGGGATGCCGAGGAAGAAGGAGAGGCGGGTGGCGGCGACGCGGTCCAGGTCCAGGACCAGGGCCGTGGACATGGTGGCGCCGGAGCGGGAGAAGCCGGGGAAGAGCAGCGCGAGGATCTGCGAGCAGCCGACCAGCATCGCGTCCTTGAAGGACGTGTCGTCCTCGCCGCGCTTGTGCCGGCCCATCTGGTCGGCCGCCCACATCACGGCCGAGCCGACGATCAGCGACGCCGCGACCACCCACAGGGAGGCGAGCGGGCCCTCGATCAGCGGCTTCGCCGCGAGCCCCACGACGACGATGGGAATGGTGGCGTAGATGACCCACCACGCGAACTTGTAGTCGTGGTGGTAGCGCTCCTCGCGGTCGGTCAGGCCGCGGAACCAGGCGGAGACGATCCGCTTGATGTCCTTGAAGAAATAGACCAGCACGGCGGCGATCGCGCCGACCTGGATGACGGCCGAGAACCCGACGACGGACTTGTCGTCGACGGGGATGTCCATGAGCCCCTCGGTGATCTTGAGGTGGCCGGTGGAGGACACCGGGAGGAACTCGGTCACCCCCTCGACGACTCCGAGGACGACGGCTTGACCGACGGAGATGGCGCTCATGGGATCCAGTTCTGGGAAGGGTTGGTCGACACTGCTGTAGACAGTCTTACTATGCCCGGCCGTAGGGCAAAGCCCCTGGGCCCGCTAGGCCCACAGGGCCCCGGCGAGCGAGACGCCGGCGAAGGCCGCTGCGAGCCCCGCCACCACACTCGCGACGACGTTGAGGGCAGCGTAGAGGCCCGCACCGGCCTCGGTCAGCCTCAGGGTCTCGTAGGAGAAGGTCGAGTACGTCGTCAGCGCGCCGCACAGGCCGGTGCCGAGCAGGAGCTGCAGATGCGGACCCGCGGCGCCCGCGGAGACGGCGCCGGTGAGCGTGCCGAGGATCAGGCAGCCGGTGATGTTCACCGCGAACGTACCCCAGGGGAAGACCGAGTCGTGCCGGGCCTGGACCGCGCGGTCGGTGAGATAGCGCAGGGGTGCCCCGACCACGGCCCCGAGGACGACCAACAGCCAGTTCACGACGGCTTCTCACCCTTCGGATCCGCTGCGTCCGCATGCGCGGTGCGGCCGACGTACCGGACGACCTCGCACTCGTCGAGGGTCACGAGGCCCTCGCCGACCAGTTCGTCCAGCTGCGGCAGGAAGGCCCGGACGCGCTCCTCGGCGTCCACGACGACGACCGCGACGGGCAGGTCCTCGCTCAGGGACAGCAGGCGGGAGGTGTGGATGCGGGAGGAGGCGCCGAAGCCCTCGACGCCCCGGAAGACGCTGGCCCCGGCGAGCCCGGCGGCATGCGCGCGGTGCACGATCTCGGAGTAGAGGGGCTTGTGGTGCCAGGTGTCGTCCTCGCCGATGTACACGGTGAGCCGCAGGGCCCGGCCGGTGAGTGAGGTCATCGCTGCCTCCGGGTGAGCAGGAGGCGGGTGGCGGCGGAGGCCAGCCACACCGCCGCGAGCGCCGCGAGCAGGGTCGCGGCGAGATAGGCGAGCGCCGTGCGGGGACGGCCGGCGTCGACGAGCTTCTGGATGTCGACGGCGTAGGTGGAGAAGGTGGTGAAGCCGCCGAGCACGCCGGTGCCGAAGAACGGGCGCACGAGCCGGTGGGCGGCCCACACGTCGGTGATCAGCACCATGAACACGCCGATCACGGCGCAGCCGATGACATTCGTCAGGAACGTCGCCCAGGGGAAGGTGCCGGCCGGCGTGGGCCAGGCGAGGCCCAGTGCGTAGCGGGCCGTGGCGCCGAGCGCGCCGCCGACGGCGACCACCGCGACGACGGGGGCCTGGGTGCGCCACTCGGACCGCCGCGTCGGTGCGGGGCGGACGCGGATGCTCTCGGCTTCCGGGGCTGTCATGCTCGTACGTCTCCTGTTCGACCCTGACCCGAAAGATGATCGACGGGTGATCACGGCCGGGCACCAGGGTACCGCCGTGTCACGGCGGCCTCGCAGGCGACGGCAGCCCCGCGGAATCCCGCGCAGTGGCTTTGCGGAAGACGGCGCGGCGGCGGTCCTTCACCAGCCCTTCTCGAACTTCCGGGCCACATCGGCGATGCGGATCTCGTCGCGCCGGTAGTAGGTGCGGCATCGGATCCGCCGGGTGCGCAGCAGCCCGAGGCGGGTGAGGAAGTCGAGGTGGGCGAGAGCGGTCCGGCGGGGGACGCCGAGCTTGGCGGCCACGGCCCGCGCGGTGACTCCGGTGGCCGCCGGGTCGCGGCGCCGGGCCGGGAAGTGGGCCGCCGGGTCCTTGAGCCACTCCAGGATGGCCCGTCGCATGCGGCCCGAGGGAGTCCCCATCATCCGTCTCGCCTCCGCCCCCGCCCGCTCTTATGCCGCGATCTGCCTGGTTCTGACCGCTTCCCTCTGGGCTTGTTCCCACTTTGGCGCGGGCGACGCCGTCCCGTACGGGACTCGGCTTCCGTTGTCCGGTACCGCACGGCAGGACGACGGGAAGGGCCCGGCCGCGGTGATCCTGCCGACGGAGCCGGCGCGCCGCGGGTCGACGTGAGAGGCGTCTGCTCGGCCGCGTCGGGGCTGGTCACCGTTCACCCGGTCTGACCAGTCCCGTCTCGTAGGCGAGAACGACCGCCTGGGCGCGGTCGCGCAGGCCGAGCTTGGCGAAGATGCGGGCCACGTGCGACTTGACCGTGGCCTCGCTGAGGGTCAGCTCGGTGGCCAGTTCCGTGTTGGACAGGCCGCGCCCCAGCAGGGCCAGCACCTCGCGTTCACGAGGCGTGAGGGCGGTCAGGTCGGGGTGCGGTGCCGGGCTGCGCTCGGGCTCGGCCGCGTACCGCTCCACCAGGCGCCGGGTGATCGACGGGGCGAGCAGGGCGTCGCCGGTGCCGACCAGACGTACGGCCGCCGCGAGATGCTCGGGGGTGACGTCCTTGAGCAGGAAGCCGCTGGCCCCGAGCGAGAGCGCGGTGTACACGTACCGGTCCAGGTCGAAGGTGGTCAGCATCAGGACCCGGCAGCCGGGCGTCTGTTCCAGGATGTGCCGGGTGGCTTCCAGGCCGTCCATGGCCGGCATCCGGATGTCCATCAGCACGACGTCCGGTTCCAGTTCCCGGGCCGCCGCGACCGCTTCGGCGCCGTCGGCCGCCTCGCCCACGACCTCGATGCCCCGGGCGGTGAGGATCAGCCGGAAGCCGGTGCGGATGAGCGTCTGGTCGTCGGCTATGAGCACGCGGGGCGCCCGCTCGGGCGCGTCCGCCGTCACGGTCGGTCCAGGGGTATCCGGGCCCGGACGCGGTAGCCGCCGCCGAGTCTGCGGCGGGCGTCCAGGTCTCCGCCGTAGACCGCGACCCGCTCGCGCAGGCCGAGCAGTCCGCGGCCGGTGCCCTGGGCGGGCGGTCTCGGCGCGGCCGGCGCGGCCACCTGCGCGGTGCCGGTCAGCACGCTGGCGCCGCTGTTGAGGACCTCGACGCGCAGGGCGTGGTCGGCGTAGCGCACGGTCACCTCCGCCTTGCCGCCGTCGCCGTGCCGGAGCGCATTGGTCAGGGCCTCCTGGATGATGCGGTACGCGGTCACGTCGATGCCCTGCGGCAGCGGGCGCGGCTCCCCCGAGATGCGGACCTCGACGGGCAGCCCGGCGAACGATATCCGGTCCACGAGCGGGCCGAGCCGGTCGAGGCCAGGCTGCGGGGCGAGGTCCGGGCCGCGCGGGTCCGCGGCCGGGCCCGGATCCGTGTCCCCATCCGTGTCCTCGCCGTTCTGCGCGGGCGCCAGCAGGCCCAGCAGATGTCTGAGGTCGGTCATCGCGCCCCGCCCGGCGTCCTCGACGGCCCGCAGGGCGGTCGAGGCCTCGTCGGGCATGGTGCCGAGCACCTCGCGCGCGGCGCTCGCCTGCACGACCATGAGGCTGACGTTGTGGCTGACGATGTCGTGCAACTCGCGGGCGATCCGGTCGCGTTCGGCCGCGATCGCGGCCTCGCCGGCGCTCTCCCGCTCCCGCTCCAGCAGCCAGCCCCGTTCCCCCACCGCCGCCTGCCAGCGGCGCCGGGTGCGCACCAGCGCCACCGTCAGCACCACGACGGCCGCGTACGCCACGGCGAGCGCTGCCGCCAACAACTCGTACTCCCCCATGGCCTCACTCTCGCAGACGCCACTGACATCCGCATCGACCTGGGGATTCAGTCCTCTGCATCCCCAGGATGAGGCCGGGCCGCGGTTGCCATCCGAGGGCGGATGCCGGGGGCCGGGGGCCGGGCCTAACTTCATGTCCATGGTCACTGAGGTGAGAACGGAAGACGCCGTCGTACAACTCGACGGTGTGCACAAGGAATACGGCGAGACGGTGGCGCTCGCCGGGGTGTCGCTGGAGATCCGGGCCGGGGAGGCGGTAGCAGTGATGGGGCCGTCGGGGTGCGGCAAGTCCACGCTGCTCAACATGATCGCCGGTCTCGACCGGCCGTCGGCCGGCACGGTCGTCGTGCACGGGGAGAGCGTCGGGGAGCTGAGCGAGAAGGGGCTCGCGCTGTACCGGCGGCGCCGGATCGGCATGATCTTCCAGTTCTTCAACCTCATCGACGACCTGTCGGCCCTCGACAACGTGGCGCTGGCCGCCCAGTTGACGGGGACTCCGTCCCGGCAGGCCCGGCGGCGCGCGCTGGAGCTGTTCGAAGAACTCGGCATCGCGGACCGCCGCAACGCCTATCCGGCGGTGCTCAGCGGCGGTGAGCGGCAACGGGTCGCGGTGGCACGGGCGTTGATGAACCGTCCGGCGCTGCTGCTGGCCGACGAGCCGACCGGGGCGCTGGACAGCCGGGCCGGGGAGCAGGTGATGGACCTGCTGATCGACCTGAACCAGATCGGCCAGACACTGGTCATCGTCACGCACGACGAGCATCTCGCGCAGCGCTGCGCGAGCCGCCTGGTGCAGCTGGCCGACGGCCGGATCACCAGCGAGCACGCCCTGGAGCCGTCGGCATGAGGGCAGTGTGGAAGGCCGCACGGGCGGCCGTGCGCAGGCGCCGGCTGCAGACCGTGGTCATCTGGCTGGTCACGCTGGTGTCGACGGGGTCGACGGTGGTCGCGCTGGGGCTGCTGGACGCGGCTTCGGCGCCCTTCGACCGGGCCTTCGGCAAGCAGCACGGGGCGCATGTGGTGGCCGCGTTCGACCCGGCGAAGGTGTCGGACGACCAGCTGAAGCGCGCGGCCCGGCAGTCGGGGGTCGAGGCGGTGGCCGGACCGTTCCGGCAGGCGACGTTGGAGATTCCGCGCGGGGCGGCCGACTTCGGTCTCGGCGGCGACATCACGGTGGTGGGCCGGCCGGGACCCGGCGGACCGGTGGACCGAGTCCATCTGTGGTCGGGCCGGTGGCCCACCCGGCCGGGCGAAATGGTCCTGAACCGGCAGTCCGACTGGACCGCCGACGACCTCGGCAAGAAGTTCCACGTCGGGTCGGGGCCGACGCTCACCATCGTCGGGTTCGCCTTCGACCTGAGCCACACGGCGAACGCGTGGGTCGCCCCGGACCAGATCCAGGCCCTGCGTCCGACCGGCACACAGATGCTCTTCCGGTTCCGGGACGCGTCGTCGGACAGCGCGCTGCGCGCGGAGCTGGCCAAGGTGACGGAGGGCCTGCCCAAGGGCGCGCTCGCCGGATCGCAGACGTATCTGTCGCTCAAGCACCGCATCGGCAGCACTGCGCGCGCTTACGCCCCGTACCTGATGGCGTTCGGCATTCTCGGCATCATCGTGGCGGTGCTCATCGTCGCCAACGTGGTCGGCGGAGCGGTGGTCTCCGGATTCCGGCACATCGGCATCCTGAAGGCGCTGGGCTTCAGTCCGGGGCAGGTGCTGAGCGTATACCTGGTGATGGTCTCCGTGCCGGCGATCCTGGGCTGCGCGCTCGGCACGCTCGCCGGAAACCTGCTGGCGCACCCCTTTTTCCAGTTCGTGTTCACCGGGCCGAACGCGGGGGTATTCCACGACAGCGTCGGCATCGCGCCCTGGGTGAACGTCCTCGCCCTGCTCGGCATGCCGCTCGTCTGCGGGCTGGCCGCGCTCGGCCCCTCGATGCGTGCCCAGCGGCTGTCGGCGGCGCGGGCGATCAGCGCGGGGAGCGCTCCGCGCGCGGGACGAGCGCTGGGCATCCAGCGGTGGTTGGCGAGTGCCCGGCTGCCGAGGTCGGTCAGCCTGGGAGTGGGGCTGCCGTTCGCCCGTCCCGCACGCAGCGCGCTCACCCTGGCCGCCGTGGTCCTGGGCGTGACGACCGTGACGTTCGCGACGGGCCTGGCGGCCACGATGAACGCCTTCGGGACCTCGGGGACGCACGCCTACGACGTCACCGTGTACGTCGGCACCTTCCGGCACGGCAAGGAGGTGATGCCGGTGCACAGCGACCGGCAGCTCCAGTCGCTGCTGGGCTCGTTGCCGGGGGCGACCCGGGTGACGGCGCGATCGGACGACGAGGCGCTCCTCGTCGGCTCCACGCAGGTGGTCATGTTCGAGGGCCGGCGCGGCAACGTGCCCCTGGACAGCGTGCTCACCCGGGGGCGCTGGATGCACCGCACCGGAGAGGTCGTGGCCGGGTCGGCCTTCATGCGCCGTAACGGCGTGCACCTCGGCGATCACCTGAGGCTGCGGCAGGGCGGCCGTGAGGAGGAGGTGACCGTGGTCGGCGAGACGATGGACGACAACGACCGGAAGGTCGCCGGCGCCTGGCCGACGATCACCGCCCTGATGCCGCACGCCAAGCCCATCGCCTACCACGTCAAGCTGCGCGCGGGCACTTCCCAGCAGGCGTACGCGCGCGCTGTACGGACCGTCGACCGGGGCCTCTACGTCCAGCTGAGCGGGCCGAGCAGCGGCACCGCCACGATCGTCGGCTCGGCGACCGCGCTCACCGTGATGCTCGCCCTGGTCACCTCCCTGGGCGTCTTCAACACCGCCGTCCTCAACACGCACGACCGGCGCCGCGATCTCGGCATGCTGAAGTCGATCGGGATGACCCCGCGCCAGGTGACGGTGATGACGGTGACCTCCATGGCGGTGCTGGGCGCGATCGGCTCCGTGCTCGGCATCCCGCTCGGGATCGGCGCCTACGAGCTGGTGATTCCCCGGATGGCGGCAGGTGTCGACATCACCCTGCCGTCGTACATGACGGACGTCTGGCACGCTCCGCAGCTGGCTGGTCTGGCCCTGGCCGGGCTGGTCATCGCGGTGGCCGGCGCACTCGTCCCCGCGCGGCGCGCGGCCCGCCTGACCGTCTCGGAGGTACTGCACAGCGAGTAGGACAGGAGCCCGCCGCCGCAACCGGTCAGGATCGGAGAAGCCGCGGCGGGCTTGCCCGCCCTAGCGTGAGAGCACCGACGGACGACCCGTCGCAACCCGCACCTCAAGGAGTGAGTGCCATGACCGCCGGCCTGCAGACGATCATCTACCCGGTCAAGGACCCGGCCCGGGCCAAGGCCCTGTTCACCGCCCTGCTGGGCGTCGAGCCGTACGCGGACCAGCCCTACTACGTCGGTTTCAAGGCGGCCGGCCAGGATGTCGGCCTCGACCCCAACGGGCACGCCAAGGGCATGACCGGGCCGGTGCCGTACTGGCACGTCACCGACCTGCGGGAGCGGCTCGCGGCCCTGCTGGAGGCGGGTGCGGAGCTGCTCCAGGACGCGCAGGACGTCGGCAACGGCAGGCTGATCGCCTCCGTGAAGGACCCCGACGGCAACCTGGTGGGACTCCTCCAGGACCCGGCTGCCTGAGCCCCGGACGAGTGCATGCACCCGCACTAATTGCACACTCAACGAATGGCCGGATCGGTGCTACGGTGCGGGTATGGCAGTCAAGACGGCCGACGCCCGGCTCGAAGAACGGTGGCGGGACATCCTCGCGGTGCACGCGCGCACGATGTGCGAGATCGACCGGGCCCTGCACCCGCACGGGCTGGGCGCCAGCGACTTCGAGGTGCTGGACATCCTGGCCGCCGAGTCGCCCGCGGAGGGCGACCACTGCCGGGTGCAGAACCTGGTCGGCCGGGTCCATCTCAGCCAGAGCGCGCTGTCCCGGCTGATCGGACGGCTGGAGAAGGACGGCCTGGTCGAGCGCTCGGTGTGCGCGGAGGACCGGCGCGGGGTGTGGGTCGCCCTCACCCGCAAGGGCCGCGAACTGCACGCCGAGGTGCTGCCGCTGCAACGGGCCGTCCTGGAGCGCATGCTGACCGAGCAGGACCTCTAGCCCAGCTGGGCGAGACCGCTAGAGCAGCAGCTCGGCTAGAGCAGCAGCTCGGCCCCGTCCGGCAGCACCTCGACCCCCTGCTCGGTCACCTGTGCGCTGGCCGGTGAGGCGGGGTCGAGCAGGGGGTTGGTCTTGTTGAGGTGGGTGTAGATCCGGCGCGGGCCGGGGTGGCGGGCCAGGGCGTCGAGCGAGCCGTCGGGCCCGCTGACCGGAAGGTGTCCCGTGGCCCCCTGTCCGCTGCCGCCCCGCACCGGCGTGACCTGCTCGTCGGCCGTGAAGTAGGTGCCGTCCAGCAGCACGCAGTCGGCCTCGGCGCACAGGTCGTCCAGAACCGGGCTCCACGCGCCGACGCTCGGCGCGTAGACCAGTACTCCCCCGGTCGCCAGGTCCTCGACGCGGTACGCCGTCACCCACGGGCCGCCGGGGTCGGGCGTCTGCACCGGCACGTACTTCGGGATCCTGGTGCCCACCGGGTGAGCCGTCACGACCAGGCCGCCCGCCAGCACGAACCCGCCGTCGGCCAGGCTGTCGGCCCACTCCCAGGGCGCGTACCGGTCCAGGGCGGCGCGCATGGGGGTGAGAACGGCGCTGACGGGTGGCGCCGCGTAGGCCTTCAGGCCCTCCGCTCCGCGCAGCGCGCTCAGGCCTGTGACGTGGTCGGCCTCGGCGTCGGTGAGCAGCACACCGCGCAGCGGGGTCGTCCGGGGCGCCTGGCCGGGCCACAGGGCGGGGGTGGCGACGAGCTGGGCCCGCAGGTCGGGCGAGGCGTTCAGCAGCCACCAGTCGCGGCCGTTGCCGGTGACGGCGGCGCACTCCTGGGTTCGGGAGGGCAGCTTGCCGTCCCGGGCGGCGGCGCACAGCGCGCAGCCGCAGTTCCACTGCGGGAAGCCGCCTCCAGCGGCGGTGCCCAGCAGGACGACCCTCACGGCCATCGGCCCTTTCGCTCGCTCGGCGGTCTCCGCTGGGATCTTCCCGCACGGGGCCGGTGACTACCCGGCGGTGGGGGGCAGTTCCGGCCGGCCTTGGGCGGGTCGCCGGTCCACGGGGCGCCGGGGCGGGATGGGTTCGCTCGGGAAGTCGCGGGGGCCGGTCCACAGGGCGGGTACGGCGTCGCAGCGGCGGCACAGCGCATAGGCGACGGCCTCGTAGTTGACCCGCCAGCCGTGGAAGTGCGGCCAGGCGTCCTGGGTGGTGCGTTCGCACCGGAAGCCCGTCTCCTCCAGCAGCGCCACGGCGGCCTCGAACTCGGCGAAGGTCAGCTCGATCGGGGCGTCCGGGGCCGGGTCGCTGTCGAAGGGGGCGCGCACGGAGGCGGCGATGTCGCGGAGGGCGGTGAACCCGGCACGCAGCACCAGCCGGGCCTCCGCCGGGGCGGTGCGCGGGGCGAGCGCGAGCTGCAGGGCCGCCGCGTCCATGACGGCGATCAGACCGACCAGCCAGCTGCGGTACGGGCGGGGCGAGCGGAACGTCAGCAGCACCGGGTAGGTGGCGTGGCTCTCGCCCATGTCCGCGGCGAGCCGCTCCCAGGAGCGGTACAGCTCGGGCAGCGCGGTCTCGGTGTCGACCAGCCACTGCCGGGCGAGGATCTCCGGGCCCCATGCGGGCTCGCCGGCCCGGGACTGGAGCAGGGTGACCTCCAGTTCGCGCCGGTTGTAGGCCGAGTAGAGCGTGGGCAGGTAGGCGATCTGCAGGGCGATGACGACGGGGCCGGTGGCCGCGGCCAGGAAGTCGAGCAGGGACAGGCGCAGCCGGGCGCCGCTCGCGAAGCCGAGGGTGAACAGGCTGGAGCCGGCCTCCCGGAAGGCGCTGCTCCAGGACAGCGGGGACAGCGCGTACAGCAGCAGTCCGAAGCCGGCGAAGGCCCCGCCGAGCCAGAACGCGAGCATGCCGATGAGCATGAGGGGGGCGAGCCAGGTCTGCGCACGGTCGATGGAACGGTAGCCGCCCCGGCTCGCGACCACGCACAGCAGCCGGCGCACCCCCCACCACAGCCGGTACACCAGCACGGAGTACAGGCCCCGGGGCACCACGAGGGTGCGCACGATGCTGCGCATGACCACTATGAGGACCAGCGTCCCGGCCGCGCCGGAGATCCATTCCATGGGCCCATTCTGTCCCCGCGGGCTCGCGCCCTCAGGATTGCGGCCTTTCGGCCCCGTACCGCGCACGGTGATCGGGTGCGGAAGTCGGGTACGGAGATCGAGTGCGTAAATCGAGTGCGGAAAACGGACAGGGACCGCGCATTCCGGAGTGCCGAACCCCGCGCGTCCACCTAGCGTGACCTTCCCGGCACGCGGATGATCGCCGCGGGGATGAGCGGAGGTCGGCGCCGCTCATCCTCGGCCGGCCGTCCCGCCCGGCTGCTCGGGGGCCGGCTCAGCGGGCGAGGAGCGTACGCACTCCCTGCGAGGAGAGCGTCAGCCCGTGTGCGGAGCTGCCGTCGATGACGAGGGAGAGATCCTCCTCGGGCCACTGCGAGGCGAGCGCGCCGAGCGGCACCAGGCGGTAGTGCGAGACGAACGGAAGCAGCTCGGCCATGGCCCCTTCCGTGGTGAAGACCGGGACGACCAGATCCCCGCCGGGCCGTTCGAGGACGGGCAGGGCGACCGTCGAGGGGTCGGCGCTGTCCGAGTCCATCGCGTCGTCCGGCACCGGGATGAGTACGTCGCTGTGGGCCAGGGTGTCCAGGGCGGCCTGGTCCTGGGTGTTCAGGGCCAGTGCGTCCAGCGCCTGACTGGCCGGCGTCGGAGGGTTGTCGTGTGCGGGTGTATCCATGGCAGATCCCCAGGTCGGCGGTCGTACAGGCCACCCGGGCGGGGTCCGCCCGCCCAGGCGCTCCCGCCTCGCGTACCCGTTGGGGGCGGGGACATGCGTGCGAATCGACCGGAGGTCCGGTGCGGTCAGCCGAAGGTGAGGGTCAGCTGGAAGTGGTCGGAGTCGAGCAGGCTGAACACCCGCGGCCGAGTTCTGCGGCGAGGGTCCGCACCCGCGTGTCGACGCCCGGGCGGACCCGGCTGATGCGCTGGTGCTTGAGCGGGACGCCGGTCATGGCCGGGTCTCCGCGAGCAGGTCGGCGATGGTGGTGACGCGGATCAGCGGACGGTACAGGTCCAGGATGTGCAGGGTCTTTATGTGCGAGTCGTCGTCGACGCCCGCGCAGGCGTCCGCCACGACCAGGACCTCGCAGCCGGCGTCTGCGGCGGCCAGGGCGGTGGACAGGATGCAGCAGTCGGTGCTGACCCCGGCCAGGACCAGGCGGCCCTCCGGGCCGACGCGGTCGGCGAGTTCCGGGGTCCACTTGCCGAAGGTGGTGGCGTCCACGGTGTCGCCGGCGTGCTCGGCGAACTCGTCGGTCAGCGCCCAGAGTTCGGCGTCCGGGAGGCGGCGGGCGAAGGGCCACCGGTCGTAGTAGGCGCGCCAGGCCCCGATGGGCTCGGCAGGCGCGAGGAAGCGGGTGAAGGTGACGCGGTCGCCGAACGCGGGCAGCAGGCGGAGTACGCCCGCCGCCGCGTCGGCGTACCGGGGGGTGGCCCAGGGGCTGGCCGGGTCGGCGAACACGCGCTGCATGTCGACGACGGCGAGCAGCCCGGCGGGAGTGCCGTCCCCCATCCAGGAGATGGAGATGCCGAAGCCCAACACGAAGGCACCGTAACCGAGTCCGAGGACGGAGACGTTCGCCGTCGCGTCAGCCGGCCATGATCTGGGCGAACCGCTCGGCGCTCACGTTGCCGCCGGACAGGATCACGCCGACACGGCGTGGCAGCGGGTCCACGCGGTGGGCGAGCAGGGCGGCCAGGGCGCTGGCGCCGCTCGGCTCGAGGACCGTCTTCAGGCGTTCGAAGGCGAACCGCATCGCGTCCCTGATCCGGTCGTCGCTGACGAGTGAAATACCGTCCAGCAAACGCCTGTTGATGGAGAAGGTCAGCTCACCGGGGGTGTCCAGGGCCTGGCCGTCGGCGATGGTGCGCGGTACGGGGATGGACACCCTGTGCCCCGCTTCCAGGGACCGCTTGGTGTCGTCCCCGGCCTCCGGTTCGACGCCGACGACACGGATGTCCGGCAGCAGCCCCTTGGCGGTGACGGCACTGCCGGCGGCCAGCCCACCGCCCCCGACGGGCACGAACAGCGCGTCCAACTCCCCCACTTCCTCGATGAGTTCGAGCGTTGCGGTGCCCTGCCCGGCGATGACGTGCGGATGCTCGTACGGCGGGATCAGCGCGAGCCCCCGCTCGGCGGCGAGTGCCTCGCCGATGGCGATCCGGTCGCCCGTGTAGCGGTCGTAGGTGACGATCTCGGCGCCGTAACCGGCGGTCGCCTCCAGCTTCGAGCGCGGGGCGTCCTCCGGCATCAGGATCACGGCGGTGGTGCCGAGTTCCCTTGCGGCTAGGGCGACGGCCTGCGCGTGGTTGCCGGAGGAGTAGGCGGCGATGCCCTTGGCCCGTTGCGCGGCGGACAGCCGGGAGGCGGCGTGGTAGGCGCCGCGGAACTTGAAGGCGCCCATGCGCTGCAGGTTCTCGCACTTCAAGTGCACCTCGGCGCCGACGAGTTCGTCCAGGGTGCGCGAGCGCAGGACGGGGGTGCGGTGGGCGACGCCCTTGATCCGCTCCGCGGCCTCCTGAACATCCTGCAGCGTGACGGGCTGACGGTCGGGCATGTGCGTACTCCGTTCCGGGATCCAACGGGTCTCTGGATTGATTGTCTAATATGTAGACGAGAAGTCCAACCCCAGTGACACAGAGAGACAAACGCATGGCAGACGCACAGGCGGGGGCGCCGGTCCGCAGCGCCGAGCAGGATGCCGTCATCGCGGCTCTCACACCGGTGATCGACGGGATCGCAGCGACGTTCGGCTCCTCCTGTGAGGTGGTGATCCACGACTTCCGGCGGCCCGAGAAGTCGATCGTCGCACTGGCCGGGTCGGTCACCGGCCGCGGCGTGGGCGGGTCGATGAGCGAGATCGGCATGCGGCTGCTGGCCCGTGGCGACGAGGCAGGCGACGAGCTGAACTACCTCACCCGCACTCAGGACGGGAGGCTCGTCAAGTCCTCCACCATGCTGCTGCGCGACTCCGCGGGCACGGTGTTCGGCGCCTTGTGCGTCAATCTCGACGTGACCGCCATCAGCCAAGTGCACGCGCTCATGGGCGAGTTGGCAGGGGTGGCCGGGCCCCCTGCCGGTCTGCCGACCACCACGTTCGGGGACGACATCGGCGCCGTCGTGGCCGCGATCGTCGACGCCCGTCAGCTGAGCGGCGTCAAGACCTGGGCCCACCTCGGCCGGGCCGAGCGGCTGGCGCTGTTCCGCGACCTCGACCGACGTGGCGTGTTCGCCGTGCGCGGCGCGGTCCAGCAGGTCGCCGCCCGGCTCGGTATCTCGCGGGCCTCGGCCTACAACTACCTTGCGGCGGCGCGAAACACGGACGAAGAGCCGGGCGGCGACTGAGCGAGACCAACGCTTACGCTTCGCGACTTACGCGGGCCAGCCGCCGTACGGCACGGTGATCAGTTCCATGGCGTGACCGACCGGGTCCATGAAGTACACGCCACGACCGCCGTCGTTGTGGTTGATCTCGTTCGGCCGCTTCATGTGCGGGTCGGCGTAGTGCTCGATGCCGCGCTCCTTGATCCGCGCGTACGCCGCCTCGAACTCCTCTTCGGAGACCAGGAAGGCGTAGTGCTGCGGGGATATCTTCTCCTCGGGGATCGTGGCGAAGTCCAGCGTCACTCCGTTGCTCAGGGCGATCGCGACGAACGGACCCCACTCTCCCGTGATCTCCAGGTCCAGCAGTTCCGCGAAGAACTCGGCGGATTCGTGTTTGTCCCGGGAGTAGACGATGGTGTGATTCAGTTCGACTGACAAGGAATGCCTCCAAGGGGCATGTCCAGGCACCTCCATGCCTCACCCAGTCGGTGACCGGCACGCGATGCCGAACATCCATCCTAATCGGGGGTTGCCCGTTGATCCACACCATCGGTGAGCCACGCACCGGGTGATCCGCAGCCCTGACGCCTCCCCCGGATGCCCTCGCCGAGGGCGCGCCGCTTAGGGTGCGGAGATGACCTCCCAGACGTACCTCTGCGAACTCTTCTCACTGGACGGCCAGGTCGCCGTCGTCACCGGCGGCAGTTCCGGCATCGGCCGGGCCATCGCCGGGGCTCTCGCGCGAGCAGGAGCCGACGTGGTGATCGTGGCGCGCAAGGAAGCGGAACTGCGCGACGCCGTCGACGAGTTGACGGACGACGGCTGCCGGGCGGCCTGGGTGAGCGCCGACCTGAGTACGCGCGCCGGGGTGCGCGCGGCGGCGGAGCAGGCCGCCGAGGTGTTCGGGGAGCCCGACATTCTCGTCAACTCCGCCGGGATCAACCTGCGTCCGCCCATGGGCGAGCTGGGCGAGGACGTGTGGGACGCCACGATGGCGGTGAACCTGGAGGCGCCCTACCTGCTGGGACAGCGCTTCGGGCCCGGCATGGCCGAACGGGGCTTCGGCCGGATCATCCACATCACCTCCCAGCAGGCGCACCGGGCGTTCGTCCAGAGCGGCGCATACGGCGTCTCCAAGGGGGCGTTGGAGTCGCTGGCCCGTTCACAGGCCGAGGCGTGGTCGCCGTACGGCGTCACCTGCAACACGCTCGTGCCGGGTTTCGTCATGACGCCGCTCAACGCGCGCCTGTCGTCCGACCCGGAGAAGGTGACGGCACTCGCCGCACGCACCATGGTCGGACGCAACGGCCTGGCCGAGGACTTCGAGGGGGCCGCCGTGTTCCTGGCGAGCCGCGCTTCCGCCTACGTCACCGGCCAGGCGATCTTCGTCGACGGCGGGCTCTCCGTGCACTGAGCCCGCCGCCACGTTCACGGCAGGTGAGGCGTACCGCGCCCACATCACGACGGCGACGCGGAGTCCGCGACTCGACAGATAGTCTGCGCACAGATAATCTGTACGCAGTTGATGCCGGCCGATGGCCGTCGAACACCGTCGAGCGCGGGGGGAATCCCATGTGGACTTACGAGCACAGCCTTGAGACCGATGCCACCCCGGACGCGATCTGGCGCCTGTGGGCCGACGTCGAGAACTGGGGGACGTGGAACGCCGACATCCGGAGCATCCGCTTCGACGGGCCGTTCGCCGCGGGAGCCGAGATCGTGATGAACCCGGACGGAGAGGAGCCGGTGCACCTCGTCGTCACGGAGACCGTCCCCGGTGAACTCTTCGTGGACGAGGCCCGGTTCGGCGGCATGGTCCTGCGGACGACGCACCGGATCGACCGGGGCGAGTCCGGCCAGGACGAGGGCACGCGGACCCGGGTGACGTACCGGATGGAGATCACCGGCGAGGGCGCCGCCGAGTTCGGCCCGCAGGTCGGTCCGGCTGTCACCGAGGACTGGCCGCAGACCATGGCGGCCCTGGTCGAGGCGGCGCGCGGCTGATGGCGCTCGACCCCGACAGCAGCCCCGGTTTCCTTCTCTGGCACGCCACGCTGCGCTGGCAGCGGGACATCGCCGCGGCCCTGGCCCCACTGGGGCTCACCCATGTCCAGTTCGTGCTGCTCGCCTGCGCCTGGTGGCTCAACTCCCAGGGGCAGCGACCCCGTCAGCTGGCCCTCGCCCGTCAGGCCGGTACGGACGTCAAGATGACGTCACAGGTGCTGCGCACCCTGGAGGGCAAGGGGCTCATCGAGCGCGAGGTCGACCCCGCCGACACCCGCGCCAAGCGGCTGCACGTCACCGCCGCCGGCGCCGAACTGGCCCCCCGCGCGATCGCCGCCGTGGAGGAGGTCGACGCGCGCTTCTTCCCGCCCGGGGTGCGGGACGAGGCTGTGGCCGTACTGCGCCGCCTGACCGCCGACGATTCCTGAGGGCCAGGGCTGCTGGGCGGGGGGCGGCGCGTCGGACTCGATCACACGTCGACCCCCCGCAGCTTCTCGGGGTTGCCCTGGAGACGAAGGTTGACGATCCGGCCGCCGTCCACGTCGTAGGTGAGCGCGCCCGCCGGGCGCCCGCCCATGGTGAACAGGACGCCTTCCTCCCCGTTGATGACCGCCGACTGCCAAGCCATCCCCTCCAGGCCGGGCTTGGCAAGGACGCCGAGCATCCAGCGCGCGACCGGGTCGTCGCCGTGCACCGGGCGGCGGGCCGCGCTGACCAGGCCGCCGCCGTCGGACCAGGCAGTGACGTCAGGGGCCAGGAGTTCCATCATGGCGTTCAGGTCCCCGCCGGTGCAGGCGGCGAGAAACCGCTCCGTGATCTCGCGCCGTTCCGCGCCGTCGCTGCGGAAACGCGGTCGGCGCTCCTGGACGTGTGCGCGAGCGCGGTGGGCGATCTGCCGGACTGTGGGATCGGGGCGGTCGAGGATCGCGGCGATGTCGGCGTACGGGTATCCGAACGCCTCGCGCAGGACGAACACGGCCCGTTCGACGGGGCTCAGGCTCTCCAGGACCACGAGCATCGCCGTGGAGACGGAGTCGGCCAGCTCCGCCTCCTCGGCGACGTCGGGCGAGGTGATCAGAGGCTCGGGCAGCCAGGGCCCGACATAGCTCTCGCGCTTGGCACGCGTCGAAGTGAGCTTGTTCAGCGCGAGATTGGTGACCGTGCGCACCAGGTAAGCGCGGGGGTTGTCCACCGAACCCTGGTCGGTGAGCGACCACTTGAGCCAGGCGTCCTGCAGGACGTCCTCCGCGTCAGCCACGCTGCCGAGCAGCCGGTAGGCGGTGCCGAACAGCAGTCGGCGGTGCTCGGTGAAGACGCCGAGTGCCGCGTCAGATACCTCGTCCATGTCGATCACACGCATCAGGCTGCCAGCCGACGAGTTTGCCCGGCAAGTGTGTTCAGCCGGTCCACGCAACCCGCACTGGCGGGTGCCCAGCCCAGCTCGGCCTTCGCCTTCGCGTTCGCCAGGCGCAGGTTCGTCGACATGATGGCGTACGCGAGCGGGGCGGGACGCAGCAGCCACAGCGGTACGGTCATCGGGGCGGGAGCGCCGAACGCCTCGGCCACAGCATGGACATGGCCGCCGAAGCCCATCGGTGTGTCGTCGACGATGTTGTACGCCTGGCCCGGCCGGCCGCTCTCGATCGCGGCGACGACCGCGCGGGCCGCGTCCTCCACGTCCACCCAGGACATCGCCCGCCCCCGGTCCGCGACGACCGGCAGGGCGCGCTTGCGCAGCATCGGCAGCACGGTCGTGTCGCTGACACCGGCCCCGTAGAACAGGCCGAAGCGCAGGCTGACGGCTTCCATGCCGTCGGCGGTGAAGGCGAGTTCCTCCTTGGTGCGCATGGCGCCGACGTGCCCCTCCAGCCACCGGTCGCCCTGCACGGGCCCGAAGGCGCCCTCGTCCTCGCCCAGCAACCGGTCGCCATGGTCCCCGTAGCCGTAGCCGAACGCCATCGACTCCACGACGATGCGCCGGGCTCCGGTCTCCTTCGCGGCGGCGAGCAGGTTCGCGGTGCCCTCGGTGCGCAGCCGGTTGGTGGCGGCCATGTCCTGGTGGCGCAGCAACGACCTGCCCTGAAGCGCTGTGGCCGCGTGCACGACGACATCGAACGAGAGCCCGTCCACCGCCCGCAGCACCGCCTCGCGGTCGAGCAGATCCGCCCGAGCCCCGTTGCCGGCACCGCGCCCGAGGCCCACCACTTCATGCCCCGCCGCGCCCAGTTCGCGGACGACGTTCCCGCCCAGCACACCGCTCGCGCCGGCCAGCAGAACTTTCATGTCCCCACCCGTCTCCGTGTCGTGTCTGCGGTGACACCCATGGGACAGGCGAACGGTGACGGACGTGACAGGCCCGAAATGTGATTCAGGCCACTTGCCGACGTCGTTCTCAGGCCATGAGCAACTCGGACAGGCCTTCCGCGAATTCGATGAGCCAGTCACGCCCTGGCCCGGTGCGAGCCCTCCGAAAACCGTGGCGACGGCCCCAGAACGCGGCCTGGACGGCGTGCAACTGGGCCCAGCGCCGGGCACGGGAGCGATCGACTTCCGCGGCCTCGGTGTAGACGTCCAGGATGCGGTCGACGGCCTTGCGCATGTCGTTCGCCGCGAGGAGCGTGAGCGCGCGGGACTTGAGCAGTGTGCCGGCGTCGTAAGCGGGGTCTCCCGCACAGCCCTTGGGGTCGACGGCCAGCCATGGTTCACGGTCGGCACGCAGGATGTTCCGGGCGTGGAGATCGCCGTGGACGAGGGTGTCCGGCTGGGCACGCCCCAGCTCGCGGACGGTCGCCAGGGCCGCGTCCACCGCATCACGTGACATGGTGTGCGTCAGCTCGTCGGCGTCCTTGCGCAGTTGCTCCTCCCAGGCGTCGGCCTGCTCCCGAAGCCGTGGCAGGCCGGGCGGTGCGGGGACGGCCAGCCGGTGACTGAGGCGGCCCGCGATCGTCACCACCTCGTCGCCGTCTTCGACTTCCGCCAGGGTCGACGTCCCGACCCGCTCCAGCAGCATCGCGAACCGTTCGTCGTCGCGCTCGTGCAGCAGGACGGCCCCGCGCCCGCCCCAGGCGGCGAACGCGTCCGGCTCATGGACGTTGCCGGGGTGAGGAAACGACACCTTCACCACAGCGGCCACGTCATCGCGGCTTCGCACCGGGACGATGACTCCCACACCCCCGTGCATCACCGGACCGTCCGGCACGCACCCCCAACTCCCCAGCAGCTCCTCCACGATGCCGGGCAGTTCGGCGAGCCATACCGATCCGGGCTCTCCTTCCCGCTCGACCGTGCTCCGCGCGAACGTCTCGGGTACCTCGATCATTCGGGCACCCTACGCGCACGCCCCGCTTACACCGCGATCAACAGCTTCCCGCGGTTCGCCGCACGGTTCACGTACAGGCTCCGGTAGGTCTCAGGGATGCTGTCGAATCCGTGGCGGACGGTCTGGTCGTAGGAGATCTCACCGCGCCGGATCATGCCGCCCAGTTCGTCGTGGAGGGCGGCGAAGTCCTCCTCTGTGTACCAGTCCTGCGCGTAGATGCCGCGGATCGTGGTACGCGGGCGCATGATGTGCTCCAGCAGGCGTGGTCCGACCTTGTCGCGTCCGACCGTGGCGCCCCATTGCCACGAAACCGCCACCTGGCTGTACCGGTTGAGCTTGGTGAACACCGCGTCGGTGACGGCGCCGCCCATGTTGTCGAAGTACTTGTCGACGCCGTCCGGCAGGGCCTTTGCGACCGCTCGGTACACGGCGTCGGCGTCGTCGCCCTGGCTGTAGAGCATGACGTGGTCGAAGCCCAGCCCGGTCAGGTACGCCGCCTTCTCCGGACTGCCCGTGGTACCGACCACCCGGGCACCGGCGCGCTTGGCCAACTGGCCGACCAGGGATCCGACGGCGCCCGTCGCGCCGCTGATCATGACCGTGTCGCCGGGCTCGACCGTGAAGAACTTGGTCATCGTTCCCCAGGCGGTCAGTCCGGACACCCCCATGACGCCCAGTGCCGTCGAGACCGGCAGCACCTCGTCGTAGCGCTCGGGATGCAGCTTGCGGAAGTCTGCGACATCGAACAGGAACGAACCCGTATCCCACACATGGGCCTTTCCGTCGCTGACGACATGGGTACGCCAGCCGCCGAAGCCCTCCACCAGGTCGCCGGGGCGAAAGGTCGCATCGGGGCCGGCGTCGAGCACCTCCATGATCGACAGACTGGGCGCGTGACGGCCGAGAGGTGTCACCAGCGTCAGGCCGTTCAGGAAGGGGTCGAGCGAGACGTACCGGGTCAGCAGCAGCATCTGGTCGCGCCGGAGGCAGACTTCGACGTCCTCGACCACCTTCTCGTAGATCCTGCTGACGTCGGGCACGCCTTCGACGTGCTCGCGTACCGCCCATTTTCCGATCTTCATCCTCGGCCCTTCAGTGTGCGACGGCGGGGACGGCGGGGATGACGACGTGGGTCGGCGGCGGTGCGCTGTCGTCGATGGTGGCGGTGAACTCCCTGCCGTCGTCGCGGCAGACGAACTGCATGACATGGCGTCCCGCGGCGGCGGCCCGGATGAGGCCTCCGGTGGTGGCCCACACACCGGAGATGTAGAAGTTCTCCAGACCCGGTAGCACCGGACCGCGCTTCTTGATCTCTTCCTCCATCGTCTCGCCGCTCGCCACGAACGGCTGCCAGCCGAGTACGGTTCCGTCGTAGTTGCCGGTGTAGCGGACCTGGGTGAGCGGGGTGGAGATGTCGCGCACCGCGATCGCGTCCCTCAGGCCGGGGAAGCGCTCGTCCAGGAACGTCACGAGGGCATCACGGACCTGGTGCTTGGCCGCGTAGTACTCGCGTCCGTGCCGCAGCGGGAGGGTGTGCATCTTCGTTCCCCTGTGCACGCGGGTGTTCTGCTCCGGACGCCCTTCGTTCAGGGCACGCCAGGGGGCGGTGTCGGAGAAGTAGGTGGCGTAGACGACGGTCGTCTCGCGCGGTGACAGCTCGGGGTAATGCATGCTGCGGAACTGCACGTTGATGCTGGGGTGGCGGAGGCCGGTCAGCTTCGCCGCCTGCTCCTCGTCCAGCAGGAAGGTGGTGCACGGCTCGCCCTGCGGAAAGGATCCTTTGAGGCCGAGGAACAGCATGACGTAGCCGGGGAAGACCATGCCCGGTTCCTTGATGGTGTTCGTGTACAGGTGCCGGTAGGTCTCGTTGAGGTAGCGGCCTTTCAGGAACTTCATCGTCGTGGTGTGGCCGTCGCAGGCCGAGACCACGATGTCGGAACGGAACTCGCGCCCGTCGCTGAGTCGTACCCCCACCGCGCGGTCGTTCTCGACCAGCACCTCCTCGACCTTGGCGTTGTAGGTCACCTCACCGCCGAGCCGCCGGTAGCGTCGCTCGATCGACGTCGACAGCCCGAGGGAGCCTCCCTCCGGTACGCCGGCGGACAGGTTCGCGTGCGAGGCCAGCTGGAAGTAGAACGGCAGGACCGGGAACGCGGCGTGCCTCTCGTAGAGGATGAAGTTGAACGCCTCTCGCAGCAGCGGGTCCTTGAACCGCGCCGAGTACTCCGTCATGAGCACCGCCATCGACTTGCGGATGACGTTGACGTAGGGAAGGAACGAGGCCAGCATGCGCCAGCGCTCGAACCGGCCCATCAGGCCGACCGGTTTGAGGAAGGGATAGACGGCGAGGCATTTGCGGAACGCGCGCAGACCGCGGCAGAAGTCCCGGATCAGTCTGGCGTCGGCAAGCGAGATGCCGAGCAGATGCGCCTCCAGCCGGTCCGGATCGGAGTAGAAGTAGACCGCCCTGCCGTCCCGGCCGCGCACGATGTTGAAGACGTCGAAGTGCCGCATCTCCTTGCCCTGCAACGCGCCCAGTTCGAGCCAGATCTGGTGCATCTCGTTGCCGGGCCCGTTCCCGAGCAGCCAGCTGACGCAGCAGTCGAACGTGAAGTCGCCGCGGTCCCATGCGGTGCAGCAGCCCCCGGGGATCTCGTGCATCTCGAAGATGCGGGTCCGGTACCCGTTCATCTGGGCGTAGCAGCCGGTGGACAGACCGCCCAGGCCGCCACCGATGATGATCACTGACTCTCTGGGCTGTCGTGGTCGCGACATCACCGGGTTCCTCTTCACGTCTGCGCCCGGGCCGGGCGGCCCGCCGGCGGTGCGTCCAGCTGGGGCAGTCGGCCCAGCTTTCCGGGGTGCCAGGGCTCGGCACCGGGGCTCTCCCAGGCCGCGAACTCCAGCCCCAGCTCCTCGCACAGGTACTGGGCCGCGAATCTGCCCGCGGATGCCGCACGGATCAGTCCGCCACCGCCGACCCACTGACCGGTCATGGAGAAGCCGCGCAGGCCCGGCAGCCGCATGCGGTCCTTGTTGACCAGCTTGTTCGCCAGGTCCTCCGCTTTGGTGAAGGACTTCCAGCCGAGGATGCTGCCATGGGAGTTGCCGGTGTACCGGTGCATGGTGGCGGGCGAAGCCACTTCGATGACCTCGATCCGCTCGCCGATGCCGGGATGACGCCGCTCCAGGAAGTCCCGTACGAAGTCGGCGACCTGGCGCTTGCGTGCCCAGTACTCCCGGCGGTCGGTGCTGCGCAGCGTCTTCCAGTAGGCGAAGTCGCTGAAGTAGGTGCAGTGGATGACCGACTTTCCGGGCGGTGCGAAGGTGTTGCAGTAGCGCGAACGCAGTTGCACCACGATGCTGTTCTGCTGCACGGCCGGCAGGTCGGCACTCTCGCGCTCTGACAGGAAATAGGTGGCGCTGTGCGGGGTTCCGGGGTCCACATCGCCGGCCAGGCCCACGAACGCGGAGACCACGCCTGGGTACAGCAACTCCGGCGTGTGCAGCATCTCGTTGTAGAGCGTGTCGATGGTGGGGTTGGTGTACCGCCCGCCCAGAAGGCCGTAGAGCGTGGTGTAGCCGTCACAGGCCGAGACGACGTGATCGGCGTACAGCCGTGTTCCGTCCTTGAGTTCCACGCCGATCGCACGGTCTGCTTCGATCAGGATTCGCTTCACCCGTGCGCGGTAGTCGATCCGGCCGCCGAGGGCGGTGTAACGCTCCTCGACGGACCGTGACAGGCCCAGTGAACCGCCCTGCGGGAATCCCGCGTTGCCGTGATACGCACCAGCCATGTTGAACAGGTACGGAAGCAGCGGGAAGACCTCGTGGTCCTGGAAAAAGATGAAGGGGAACGCCCGGCGCAGCAGCGGATCCTGGAACTTGCCGCAGAAGGTCTCCATCGAAGTCGCCGCAGTGCGACAGAACAGCGGGAAGACCGGCAGGACTTTGCGCAGCAGGCTGAGCTTCTCACGTGCTGTCCGCAACGGCGGTGGAGTCAGGAACGAGTACAGGTTGATGTCGAGAAACCGCCTGAGATCGCGGCAGAAGGCCCGGATCAGCCGCGCGTCGGCGGGCGAGACCTCCAGCAGGTGCCGCTCCAGCCGCTCGGGATCGTTGTAGAACGTCACGGACCGGCCGTCCTCGCCGATCACGGTGTTGAACATCTCGAAGTTCGTGATCGTCTTGCCGTCGAGCGCGCCCAGCTCCCGCCAGATCCTGGCGGCGTCATTGTTCGAGCCGGTACCGGTCAGCCACTCGATGCAGTAGTCGAAGATGTAGCCGTTGCGCGACCAGGCGGTGCAGCAGCCTCCGGGCAGCACGTGCTTTTCGAGGATGCGGGTCTGCATTCCGCTCATCTGCGCATAGCAGCCGGTGGACAGGCCGCCGATGCCCGCGCCGATGATGAGAATCCGTGGCTTACGACCGGGAGCGCGGTCGCGACTGCCCCAGTCCGGCTCGGAGTCATGTGTCACCGGTGCGGTCCCCCTGCCGCCGCTCGAAGGTGACGGACAGTTCGTAGAGGCCATTGGCGATGCCCTCCGTGTTCCAGCGCAGCTCGTGCTCGGGTACGGCCGGGCTCAGTCCGGGCAGGCGCCGCAGCACCGCTTCCAGGGCCACCTGCAGTTCCAGCCGCGCCAGGTGAGCGCCGCGCCGGTAGGAGGCCCTCGGCGACTTCCCGTGCCCGAGCGCCCAACCCGGCTTCGGCCAGGCTGAAGCGAGGGTCCGGCATCACCGTCTTCGCATCGCCGTACCCGGTGGCGAGCCAAACCTCATCTCCGTAGGGCATCCGCACCCGGGCGAGCGGCCGTTCCCACAACTCCGCGTACTGGGACGGACATTCTGCCCCCGGACCGGACTCCAAGGGGAACGCGAGCGGCTCCGGGCGTGTCTGCATGGCTCGTCGGCCCTTCACGTCAGGAGTCGAAAGCGACGGGCAGTTCATGGAGGCCGTTGACCATGTTCCCCGTCTTCCAGCGCAGTTCGTTCACCGGAACGGCCAGCCTCAGTCCGGGCAGGCGCCGCAGCACCGCTTCCAGAGCCACCTGCAGTTCCAGCCGCGCCAGGTGAGCCCCGACGCAGTAGTGCGCACCATGTCCGAAGCCGATGTGCGGGATGCCGGCCCGGTCGAGCAGGAGGTCCTCGGCGTCAGGGAAGATCGCCGGGTCCCTGTTGGCAGCCGACAGCGCGACCAGCACGGCCTCACCGGCGCGCACGAGGACCCCGCCCAGCTCGACGTCCTCCTGGGCGTAACGCGGGAGGAGGACGCTGTTGAGATGCACATACCGCGTCAGCTCTTCGACGGCCCTGGGAATCAGGGCGGGCTGATCGCGCAGTCGCTCCAGGTCCTCGGAGCGGGTCAGCAGGTAGTAGAAGCTGTTGACGATCTGGTGGGTGACGGTCACGAAGCCCGCGGTGAGGAGCTCTCCGGCGAGCGTCAGCACCTCCTCCTCGGTGATCCGACTGTCCGCCTCACGTGCCTGTAGGAGGCGGCTGATCAGGTCGTCTCCGGGTTCCCTGCGACGCAGCTCGAACAGTCCGGTGAGGCACGAGAAGAACTCCTCGCCCTGCACCTTGAGCTCCTCGTCCGTCGCAGCACCGACCAGCTTGGCGTCTGCCCAGTGCCAGAACCGGAGGTGGTCTTCGGCGGGCACTCCGAGCCGTTCGCAGGTCAGGGTCGTCGGAAAGGGGACGGCGAACTGCTCGACCAGATCGGCCGTCGGCCCCGACCGCACGATCCGGTCGAGCAGCACCTCGGCGATGTCCCAGGCCCGGCCGCGCAGTTGCTCGATCCGCCGTGGACTGAGCTCCTTACCCAGCATGCCGCGGAGTCTTGTGTGCTCGGGCGGCTCATGGGCGAGGAGTCCGCCGTCGACGCGAGCCGATTCACGCAAGCGTGGTTGGTCCTGGCTCACGGCTGCCGCCAGGCTGAAGCGAGGGTCCGCCATGACCTTTTTCACATCGGCGTACGTGGTGGCGAGCCAGGCTTCGTCTCCGTAGGTCATGCGTACCCGGACCAGTGGCCGGTTCCGCAACTCCGCGTAGAGGGGGTTGAGTTCGAGGCCCGGGCCAGGCTCGAAGGGATAGGTGAGCGGCTCCGGTTGTGTCTGCAAGGCTGGTCGGCCCTTCATGTCGAGGTGAGATCGGGTGGTGGGTCCGCGCGAGCGTCACGGGACGTTCGTCACGGGACCTTCGTCAAGGGCGCCGTCAGAGTGGCGCGCACCAGCTGTGTGTTGGCCTCCAGGTACGCCGGGTCGAGCATGTCGGCGTGCACACCGAACCCCTGGAGGACCGTCGTGTCCGTGGTGGAACTTCCGTGCCAGGCGCCGTCCTGGCCGGCGGCATAGAACTGCGCCTTCTGCTCGTCGGAGATCACGCTGACCTGGGCCGCGACCGCCCCGAGGTTCGGGGTGCGGAAGCAGAAGTGGATGTATTCCCGCGCCTGGCCGAGCACTTCCTCGGTGACGCTCGCCGACCCGGTGTGCTTGCGCAGGTGCTCGCCGAGCTCGCGCTCGAAATCCTCCAAGTGCTCGTCGGTGAGGCTGAAGGATTCGGGAATGCGGTACGAATCCACGATGACCACGTGGGAGACCTCCCGTCCGCGTCGCTCCAGTTCCTTGGCCACTTCGAAGGCGAGATTGCCGCCGAGTGAGTAGCCGAGCAGGGCGCAGGGCCCCTCGGCCTGGAGTGACTCGACCAGGTCGGCGTAGCGCTCTGTCTTGTCGTCGCCGGCGAGGTAGTTGAAGGCGGTGACCCGGTACTCCGGCAGCTGTGCCGCGAACCGGCGGTAGACCAGCCCGTGGCCTCCGGCCGGCGGGAGGCAGAAGAGCTGTGGACCGTCGCCGTCGTTGAAGCGCAGGTAGGGCAGCGCCCCGACCGACCCGCCGGTGGCGATCTGCTCGACCGTCCCGGCCATCCCCTGCAAGGTGGTGAGCTTGAAGAGCCGGCTGACCGGGACGGGAACGCCGAACTCGTCCCGCAGACACTCGATCAGCTCGATCAGCTTGATGGAGCTGCCGCCGACCTCGAAGAAGTCGTCCTGCAGGCCGACCCGTTCGAGGCCGAGCAGCTTCTGCCACTGTCCGGCCATCCGCACCTCGTAATCCGTCACGGGCGGGTCGTGGGCCTCGTCGTCGGCACTGAACCGTGGGGCCGGCAGTGCGGCCAGGTCGACCTTGCCGTTCGCGGACAGCGGCAGGGTGGGCAGTTCGACGAGGTATGACGGGATCATGAACGTCGGCAGGTAGCCGGCGAGATGACGGCGAAGCTCGCACTGATGCAGCTCCGCACCGGCCGCGGGCACGCAGTAGGCACACAGGGCGGCTTCGCCCTGCGCGTCCTGACACACCGCCACCACTGCCTGCTCCACGTCGGGCCAGAGCGCCAACTGGGTTTCGATCTCTCCGAGCTCGATTCGGTGGCCCCGGACCTTGATCTGGGAATCGATGCGACTGAGCAGCTGCACGCCACCCTCCGAGTCCCAGCGCGCGAGGTCGCCGGTGCGGTACACACGTACGGGCTCGCTGTCGGGCTCAGTGCTCAACGCAAGGGTGGCGAAGCGCTCCTCTGTCTGCTTCTGATCACCCGCGTAGCCGAGCGCGACGCCCTCGCCGCCGATCCACAGTTCTCCGGGCACACCGGGCGGCACCGGCTCGTTGTTCCCGTCCAGGATGTAGAGGGCGCTGTTCGGGAAGGGCCGGCCGATCGGCACCATCATGCTCGGCTCCAGCCCGTCGGCCGGACCTTCGAAGTAGGTGCTGTCGATGGTCGCCTCGGTGACTCCGTAGGAGTTGACGAGCCGGGTTCGGGGGCCGCACAGGGCGCGCAGGCGCTGGTACTCCTCGACCTTCCAGCTGTCGGACCCGACGACCAGCAGCCGCATGAAGTCCAGCCGCTCGCCTGTGCGTTCGCAGTGGCTCATCAAGCCGCGCACCACCGCGGGAACGAATTCGCCGCAGTCCACCCGCTCGGCACGCATCGTGTCGTACAGGCGTCTCGTGTCGAAGAGCAGCTCCCGGCCGATCAGAACCAGCGTGCCGCCGGAGCAGAGCGCACGGACCAGATCGCCGGTGAAGACGTCGAACGACGGGTTCGCGAGCTGGAGATGAATCCGCACGTCGTGGCCGAGGCGGTACCCCTCGCGCCATCCGCCGTAGGCCGAGGCGAGGTTGTGGTGGCTGACCCGGGCGGCCTTCGGCCTGCCGGTGGAACCGGAGGTGTAGATGACATAGGCGGGGGCGTCCGGGCCGACCTTGGCGTCGAGGTCGCAAGCCGCGAGCTGTCCGGATCCGTTCAGTTGATCCAGTGTCAGAACCAGGGCGTGTGCCGAGGTCATGCGCTCACGCTGGCTCTCGTCCGCCACGACGACCAGCGAGGCGCCGGCGTTGCTCACCATGTAGTCCAGGCGTCCCGCCGGGTACGCCGGATCCAGCGGCAGATACGCGCCGCCCGCCCGGAGCACCGCCAGCAAGGTGACGATCAGTTCGGGCGACTTGTCCAGGCACAGTGCCACCACAGTGCCCTCGCGCACCCCCAGCTCGCGCAGTCGGTGTGCCAGGACGCGGGAGCTGTGTTCGACTTCCGCGTACGTCAGGCGCCGCACGGCCCCCGACTCCGACGGGGCCGACACGGCGATCGTCTCGGGGTGGGCGGCGGCAGCCTGGCAGAACAGCTCGTGCACCGGAACGTCGTGGGCGGCCCGGGATTCAGCCCCGCTCCACTGACCGAGGATGCGTTCGCGCTCGTCGGGCCCGAGCATGGCCAGCCGGGTGGCCGGCCGGGCGGACGTCGCCTTCGTGAGCCCGTCGAGGAGATTCACGTAATGTGAGGCCATCCGCCGCAGCGTCTTTGCTTCGAAGAGGTCGGTGTTGTACTTGAAGACGCAGTGGAAGCGGTGCTCGGCCTCGTCCTCGTAGGCCGACAGCGTCAGGTCGAACTGTCCCTCCTCCTCGGGCAGTTCGATGTAGTCCAGTCGATAGCCGTACTGTTCGGTGGCGACCTTGTGGGTGAGCAGGATGAACATCGCCTGGAACACCGCGGAGCGGCTCGGGTCGTGCTGCAGTCCGAGTTGGTCGACCAGCAGGACGAACGGGTACTCCTGGTTGTCCAGGCCGCCCAGGACACTCTCACGGACCCGCGCCAGCAGCTCGGTTGTGGAGGGTTCACCGGCCAGGCTCACGTACAGCGGCAGCGGGTTGACGAAGTATCCGTAGACGGAGGCGAACTCCTCGTGCGTGCGCCCGGTGACGGGGCTTCCCACGATGATGTCGTCCTGCCCGCTGTAGCGGTGCAGCAGCAGATAGTAGGCGCTCAGCAGCACCATGAACACGGTCACGTTGTGCTCGCGTGCCAGGGCGTGCACGCGGGCGCTCAGCTCTTCGTCGAGGACGAAGAACTCGGACGCACCATTGTGGGTCTGGACGGCCGGACGGGGGCGGTCGGTGGGCAGGCCGAGGACGGGTACCTCGTCGGGGAGGCGGCCCCGCCAGTAGTCGAGCATCTTCCGTGCGTCCGGGCCGGCCAGGAACCGGTTCTGCCGGTTGAGAAAGTCGAGGTAGCGGGCGGGCACCGGTGGCAGCTCGACGGGCAGGTCGTGCCGCAGTCCCTCGTAGACCGCGAGGAGTTCCTCGATGAAGGTGAAGGTGGAGACGGCGTCGGAGATGACGTGGTGGACGGCCTTCATGATCAGCCAGCGGTCCTGGTCGCGCTTGAACAGGCGGAGGCGGACCAGTGGATCGTCCGCGAGGTCGTACGGCTTGCGGTACTCGCGGATGATCAGCTGCCGGATGCCGGCCCAGTCCCGGTCACGTACATCGAACACGCCGAAGTCCGGTGTCGTCGCGGGCGAGATCCGCTGTACCGGCTGCCCGTCCTGCATGACGAGGTTGGCGCGGAGGCTGGGGTGGCGCTCGATCATCGCGGTGAAGGCGGCGAGCATCAGCTCGGGGTCGAGCTCGACACGTACCTCGACGGCGCCGCCGATGTTGTAGGCGAAGCCTCCCGGGTTGAGCTGTTCGAGGAACCAGAGCGCCTTCTGGTTCTGGGTCAGTGGATACTGCCGCTCGTCCTCGAAGAGCTCGACGTCCATGGCGTCACCGCCGTCGCCGGGGTCCGCGGCGAGCAGTTCGGACAGGCCTGCGTGCACCTGCTCGACCAGTTCCGAGACCGGCGCGTTGCTCAGCAGGGCCACCACGGGCAGGGCGATGCCCAGATCCGCGTGGATGCGGGCGCGCAGCTCCATGGCGAGCAGGGAGTCCAGTCCCAGGGCGCCCAGGGTGTCCGTCGAGCCGATGTCCTGTGCGTTCATCCTGAGGACGCGCGCCACCAGCGCGGCGAACCGGTCGACGACCAGCAGTCTGCGTCCCTCGTCATCGGCGTCGCGGAACGCGCTGACGAAGCCGCGCTGTTCACCGTCGATGCGGGGATCGCCCGCGGCGGCAAGTTCGGCGACCAGCGGCGGCGGGGAGGGGTACCAGGCGAGGAAGACCGGCCAGTCGACGACCGTGGCGACCAGCAGTTGGGCTCGGTCCTGGCCGATGACCCGTTCCAGTACGGCCATGCCGGTGTCCGGGGACAGCGAGTTCATGCCGCGGCCGGCTCGATAGTGTTCGACCAGCCCGAGTTCCTCGATCATGCCGGTCGCCCACGGGCCCCAGTCGATGCTCAGCGCGGGGAGTCCCTGGGCGCGGCGGTGGTGCGCGAGCGCGTCCAGGAAGGCGTTTCCGGCTGCGTAGTTGGTCTGGCCCGCCGTGGTCAGCAGCGAGGCGACCGAGGCGAACAGCACGAAGTGTTCGAGCGGTTCGTCGCGCAGCAGGCGGTGCAGCAGCCAGCCGCCGATGGCCTTGGGGCCGTACGTGGAGTCGAAGACCTGTCGGTCCATCTCCGGAACCAGCGTGTCGCGTACTTGCCCCGCGAGGTGGAACACGCCGCGGATCGGCGGCTGTTCGGCCGCCCGGTGGCCGGACAGCCAGCTGTTCAGGGCTGCCTCGTCGGTGATGTCCAGTGACACCACGACGGGGTGGGCTCCGAGTGTCTCCAGTTCCTTGACGAAGCAGACGTTGCGCCCGGCCGGGGAGTCGGGGTCGAGGTCCCGCCACAGGGCGCGTTCGGGCAGGGCGGTGCGGCTCATCAGGATCAGCCGGCGCGCGCCGCGCCGGACGAGGGTGCGGCACAGCAGCCGGCCGAGCGCGCCGAAGGCTCCGGTCACCAGATAGCTGCCGTCGGCCCGCAGCCGCAGCGGCAGCGGGCGGGTCAGGCCGGCGGCCGGGGCCAGTCGGCCGGAGCTTCGGCGGCCGGCGCGCAGGGCGATCTCGTTCTCGTCGCCGGCCGACAGCTCGCGCAGCAGCGCCTCGGCCTCGGCGCGGCGGGCCGCGGCGTCGTCCGGCCGGGCCGGGTCGAGGTCGATGAGCTTGCCCGGGTGGTCGGTCAGCTCCTGGTGGCGCAGCACGCGGCCGATGCCCCAGGCGGGCGCGCCGAGCGGCTCCACCACGTCCGCGGGGGCCACCGCCTGCGCGCCGCGGGTGACGATGTGCAGGGCGGCGCCCGGCAGTTCGCGGGGCAGGACCTGGGCGAGGGCGATCAGTGAGTAGACACCGGTGCCGGTGTGCTCGTCGAACGCGTGCCGGTCCGCCGCGCCGATCGGCGGCAGGTCGAGGCTCCAAAGGTGCACGATGCCACCGGGCGGAACTCCGCCGTCCTCGCGCAGATCGGTGAACAGGCGCGCCAGATCTTCGGCGGAGTCCGGCGCGACCGTCCAGGTGCTGTCCTCGCCGGCCCTGCGGTATCCACGGCCCGGGCGGACCAGGTGACAGCGGCGGCCGGTGGCACGCACCACGGCCGCGAACTCCTCGGCGACACCCTGCGCGTCGGCGAACACCAGCCAGTCGTGTGAGACGGCAGCTGCGTCCGACCCCTCGCTCGCTTCGAAGCCTGCCTCGAAGGGCCGGTCGGTCCAGGTCACTTCGGCCAGCCAGCCGTCGATCGTCCCCACGTCGGCCGACGTCGCCGCTTTCTCGACGTCGGCGGCTCGGAAGCCGCTGATCCGGCCGAGCGGCTCGCCGCTGTCGGCGTACAGGCCGATGTCGCCTACGAGTTCACCGCTGCCCCGTCGTACGACCGTGGCGTGCGCCCACAGGGGCTGGTCCCCTACAGGGGCGACGCGCACCTCCTCGATGGACAGAGGCAGCAGCATGCCGGTGTCCTGCGCATCCGCGCGGTCGGCGAGCAGCCTCGGGGTCAGCAGCGCCTGGAAGCAGGCGTCGAGCAGCGCGGGATGGATGTGGTGGCGGGCGGCCTCGTCGCCGAGCGGCTCGGTCGCACGGATGCGGGCCAGCGCCTCACCGGGGCCGATCCACACGTCCTCGATGCCCTGGAACGCGGGCCCGTAGTGGTACCCCAGGGCAGCCAGTTCCGCGTAGCATCCGGCGCCGTCGAGACGGCGTGCGCTGCGTGCCCGGATCGTGCCGGCGTCGAGTGTCCCGCCGGTGCGGCGGCGCTGCGCAGCGCGCACCACGCCGGTCGCGTGCAGGGCCGGGTCCCGGCCGTCGCCCGGCAGGCTCGCGATGGTGAACGCGGCGCCCTGGGAGGAGAAGCTCAGCTGCACCGTGGCGGCGTCGTCGTCGGGCAGGAACAGCGCCTTGCGCAGCTCGACCTCGCCCAGCACCGCCTCGGTCGCCCCGGTCATCGCCCGTACCGCCTGCACGGCCATCTCCACGTAACCGGCCGCGGGGAAGACGGCGTTGCCCTGGATCCGGTGATCGGCCAGGTACGGCATCGAGTCGACGGCGAGCTTCACCTCCCAGGTGGGTTCGGCGTGAGCCATGCGGCGGCCCAGCAGCGGGTGGTCCTGCCGGCCGAGCCGGATCTGCCGTACCGGGGCGGGCTCCACCCAGTAGCGGTCACGCTTCCAGGGATACGGCGGCAGCGTCACCGGACGGCCCTCGGGCTGCAGCGCGTCCCACGCCACGTCGACGCCCGCGTTGTGCAACGAGGCCAGCGAGGTCATGAACCGCTCCGGCTCGTCCTCCCCGCGGCGGATCGACGGGAGCGTCCAGCCCTCGGCGCCGCGGGCGGAGAGGCACTCCCGGATCGCGTGGCCGAGCACCGGGTGCGGGCCGAGCTCCAGGAACACGCCGTAGCCGTCGTCGGCCAGACGGTCGACCGCCGCCCGGAAGCGCACACTGCCCCGGACGTTCTCCCACCAGTAGCCGGCGTCCAGTTCGGTGCCGTACGCGGTGCCCTCCCTCCCGGTGAGGTACACCGGCACCTGCGCCACGCGCGGTTTCAGATCCGCCAGTGAGGACAGCAGTTCGTCCTTGATCGACTCCATCTGGGCACTGTGATAAGGAACTTGCACCGACAAGAACCTGACGAAGACCTGCTCGGCGCGGAGCTGGTCCGCGAGCTGTTCGAGCGCGTCCCGGTCTCCGGAGAAAGTGACCGAGGCCGGGCTGTTGGACGCGGCCAGCGACACGGCGTCGCCGTACGGCCGGATGCGGGGCTCCGCCTCCGCGGCGGACAGGCTCACCGCGAGCATGGTGCCCGTGCCCGCCAGCCGGTGCTGGAGCCGGCCGCGGTGCACGGTGAGCGCGACGGCGTCCTCAAGGCTGTAGACGCCGGCTTCGTAGAACGCAGCGACCTCGCCGGTGCTGTGTCCCACGACGGAGTCGGGGCGCACTCCGTAATGGCGCCACAGGGCCGCGAGGCCGACCTGCAGGGCGAAGTTGGCGGGCTGCGCCAGCCAGGTCTCGTTCATCCTCGAATCGGCTTCGCCGACGGTGAGTTCGTCCACCAGGGACCAGCCGGTGAGCTCGGCGATCTCGTGGTCGCAGCGCTCGACCGCCTCGCGGTAGACGGGCTCGCTCTCGAACAGCCCGCGTCCCATCGCCCACCACTGCGGCCCCATGCCGGTGAACACCCAGACCAGCCGCCGTCGCGGAGCGGCCCGGCGCTGGTCCACGAGCACGCGGGGGTGTTCCTCGCCCCGCACGTACGCTTCCAGGCCTTCCGTCAGCGAGGCGCGCGTGGAGTACACGACCGACAGCCGTGATTCGTGGTGCTGGCGGCGGTGCGCCAGGGTGTGGCCCAGGTCGGACAGCGACACGGACGCTTCGTCGTCGCCCGCGTCGGTGACCTCCCGCAGCATGCCGGCCGCCAGCCGGGGCAGGGCGCCGGGATCCCGCGCGGTCAGCGGCAGGATGGTCCAACCCGGCTTCCGCGACCTGGCGTTCGGGTCGTCTCCGCAGCGGTCGGCGCGCGGGCGTACGAGTGTCTTCGGCGCCTCCTCCAGCACCACGTGCGCGTTCGTTCCCCCGAATCCGAACGCGTTCACTCCGGCGCGGGCCGGCCCGTCGTGCTCGGGCCAGTCGGTCGGCCGGGCCGGAATCTCGTACGGCAACGACGCCAGGTCGATGGCCGGGTTGATCCGCCCCAGGTTGATGTGCGGCGGGATCGTACGGTGCTCGAGGCACAGGACGGTCTTGATCAGTCCCGCGATGCCGGCGGCCGACTCGGTGTGGCCGATGTTGGGTTTGACGGAGCCGACGTAGCATCTGGCGCCCGGCTTCCGCCCGACCGACAGGGCACGGCCGAGTGCGGCTGCCTCGATCGGGTCGCCGACCGGTGTCGAGGTCCCGTGTGCCTCGACGTACTGCAGGTCGCCGGGTACGACGCCCGCCTCGGCGCAGACCCGCTCGATGAGCTCCACCTGAGCGTTCGCACGAGGGACGGTGATGCCGTCGGTACGGCCGTCCTGGTTGACGCCGCTGCCGATGATCACGGCATGGATCGGGTCGCCGTCGCGCTCCGCGTCCGCCAGCCGCTTGAGCGCGACCATGCCGACGCCCTCCGCCCGGACATAGCCGTTGGCCGAGGCGTCGAAGGTGCACGAGCGGCCGTCGGGGGACAGGAAGCCGCCCTGGGTCTCGGCGATGGTGTACTGCGGAGCCATGTGCAGCAGCGAGCCGCCGGCGAGCGCCAGGCTGCTCTCGCCGCGCAGCAGGCTCCGGCAGGCCAGATCCACGGCGACGAGCGAGGAACTGCAGGCGGTGTCGATCGAGACGCTGGGACCGCGGAAGTCGAAGCAGTGCGACACACGGTTCGACAGCATCGTCATCATGGTGCCGGTCGCGGTGTGCGCGGCCAGCGTGTCGAAGCCGAGGTCCGCGAACTGCAGGATCTTGTAGTCGAGGGTGAACCCGCCGACGAAGACGCCGATGTCACGTCCCGCCAGTTCCGCGGGTTTCTGCCCGCCGTCCTCCAGCGCCTCCCAGGCCACCTCCAGCAGTTTGCGCTGCTGCGGGTCCATGTACTCGGCCTCACGCGGGCTGATGCCGAAGAACGCCGGCTCGAATTCGTCGAACCCGTCGATGTAGCCACCGCGACCTCCGACCAGCCGCCCTCGCCTCGCCTTGTCCCGGCTGCTGAGCGTCGTGACGTCGTACCGATCGGCCGGAGTCGTCGTGATGCAGTCCTTGCCGTCGATCAGGTTCTGCCAGAAGGCCCGGTGGCTGGATGCCCCGCCCGGAAACCGGCAGCCGATGCCGATGACTGCGATCTTGTCGCGGGTGATCGCGTTCCCCATGTCTGTCATAGTCGAAGAGTCGAAATCCCTGAGTCGTGGTCCCTGGCGCGGCGTCGCGGACAAGCAGGACCGCCCGCCGTTGCGCGACGGGCGGTCGAGTGTCCCCGACGGGTCAGGCCCCGCTGAGGGCTTCGTACACGGCGACACCGGGAGCTTTGTGGTCGCCACTGACGTAGCACTCGCGCTGCATCGACGCGTACTCCTGGCTGGAGATGCGGCCGTCATGGTCCTTGTCCAGGATCTCCATGACGGTGCCGGCCTGGTTCGGCTTGAGGCCGTAGGCCTTCAGCAGCGGGACGATCTCCTGCTGGTTGATGTAGCCGTCGTCGTCGCTGTCGGCGAGCGCGAACTCGGCCACCTCGCGGCCGATCGTCCCGACGACGTCCTTGACGGTCGCCCCGTCGAGGACCGCCGCGAACTCGTCCCGCGTGATCCGACCGTCGTGGTCGCTGTCCGCCGCATCGGCCAGCTCCTGCCACCATCCGTCGTACTGCCGGCGCACGGCCTGAGCCTTCTGCGGGTCCGCCTGAGGGAACTGCTGGATGATCGCGTCTGCTCGCTGCCGGAAGTCTTCCTGCGTGATCAGACCGTTGTGGTCGGTGTCGAAGAGGCCGAACATGTTCTCGGACTTGCCGTGCGTGAAGCTGTCGGTCACGGGGTGCGCCCTTTCTCGTCGTGGGCCCACGCGATGTAGATGTATGGGCCACGCGCGCGATGATTGCCCTGAGTCACGTATTGCACACGGAGCGTATTCGCATGTGCATGTGCAGGGTCGTCGCCGCGTGGTCAGCGAACGGGTGATGCCGTGCGGCCTGCCGCCTTACGGAGTCATCGCCCACGGATCGTCGAAGGCTACTGCGCGCCGTAGACCGGCTGCGCGGGCTGCGCCTCGGCGAGGAGTTTCAGCGTCGCCTCGCCCGCCTCCGCCGGGGTCCAGCGGACGCCCTTGTCGGTGGTGGGGCCCGGGCGCCAGCCCTCCATGACGGTGATCCGGCCGCCCTCGGACTCGAAGACCCGGCCCGTCACCCCTGCGGAGGCGGCGGAGCCGAGCCAGACCACGAGCGGGGAGACGTTCTCCGGGGCCATGGCGTCGAAGCCCCCGTCCGCCGGGGCGGCCATGGTCTCGGCGAAGGTCCGCTCGGTCATCCGGGTCCGGGCGGCCGGGGCGACGGCGTTGACCTGGACGCCGTAGCGGCCCAGTTCGGCGGCGGCGACGAGGGTCAGGCCGACGATCCCGGCTTTGGCGGCGGAGTAGTTGCCCTGGCCGACGCTGCCCACAAGCCCGGCGCCGGAGCTGGTGTTGACCACCCGGGCCTCGGGCCTGCGACCCGCCTTCGCCTCGGCCCGCCAGTGCGCGGCGGCGTGCCTGAGCGGCAGGAAGTGGCCTTTGAGGTGGACGCGCACGACCGCGTCCCAGGCGTCCTCGTCGAGGTTGACGAGCATGCGGTCGCGCAGGAACCCGGCGTTGTTGACCAGGGTGTCCAGGCGGCCGTAGGTCTCCAGGGCGGTGCGGATGAGTGAGGCAGCGCCCTCGGTGGTGGCGATGTCGCCTCCGTGCGCGACCGCCTCGCCGCCGAGCGCGCGGATCTCGTCGACGACCTGCTGAGCCGGTCCGGCGGCCGGGCCCGTGCCGTCGAGGCCGACGCCGAGGTCGTTGACGACAACCCTGGCTCCCTCGGCGGCGAAGGCGAGGGCGTGGGCGCGGCCCAGGCCGCGGCCCGCGCCGGTGACGACGGCCACGCGTCCGGTGCACAGTCCGGTCATGGGGGGGAGTCCTTTCGTCGGGTGCTCTCGTCCGGTGTCGCGGGGCGTGCTACTTGTTGACGCCGGCGACGTCGAGGAAGGCCGGGCGCTCCCCTCCGCCGTGGACGTGCAGGCTCGCCCCGCTGATGTAGGCGGCGCGGTCGGAGGCGAGGAAGACGCAGGCGTCGCCGACGTCGGCGGGCGCGGCGAGGCGGCCGAGCGGGACGGTGCGTCCGACGGCGTTGATGCCGTCCTCGTCCCCGTAGTGCAGGTGCGACAGTTCGGTGCGCACCATGCCGGGGACGACCGTGTTGACCCGCACCCGCGGCGCCCATTCCACGGCCATGGAGCGGGCGAGGCTGTCCAGGCCGGCCTTGGCCGCGCCGTAGGCCGCGCTGCCCGGTGACGGGCGCGTTCCGCTGACGCTGCCGATCATCACGATCGACCCGCCGCCGTTCTGACCGCGCATCAGCTCGTACGCGGCGAGCGATGCGGTGAGGGGGGCGAGGAGGTTCAACTCCACGACCCGGGCGTGCCGTTCGGCTCCACCCTCGGCGAGAAGCCGGAAGGGAGTGCCCCCGGCGTTGTTGACGAGGGTGTCGAGGCGTCCGTACTCGTCCCGTACGCGCTCGAAGAAGGCGCCGCTCGCATCGGCGTCGCGCAGGTCGGCGGGGAGGAAGCGGGCCGTGCGGCCGGCCGCCTCGACGGGCTCGACCGGGGGCCGTCGGGCGCAGGTCACGACGTCCGCGCCGGCCTCCAGGAACGCCCGGGCGATGCCGGCGCCGACGCCCCGGGTTCCGCCGGTGACGACCGTGACGCGTCCGGTGAGATCGATGATCGCCGCCAAAGGGCACCTCCCGCAGTGCGCACTCCGCTGCTACCTTCTCGCCTAACAAACGTTTGGTGGAAAGGTAGCTGATCTGCCCATGAGTGTCTCCACCTCCGTTCCAGAACAGGGCATCGCCGTCGTCACCGTGGACTTCCCGCCGGTCAACGCCCTTCCCGTGCAAGGCTGGCACGAACTGGCCGCCTCCGTGCGCGCCGCCGGCACCGACCCGAAGGTGCGGTGTGTGGTGCTCGCCGCCGAGGGCCGCGGCTTCAACGCCGGGGTCGACATCAAGGAGTTGCAGCGCACAGCCGGGCACGAGGCCCTCATCGGCGCCAACCGCGGCTGCTACGAGGCGTTCGCCGCGGTGTACGACTGCGAGGTCCCGGTGGTCGCCGCCGTGCAGGGCTTCTGTCTGGGCGGCGGCATCGGACTGGTGGGGAACGCCGACGCGATCGTCGCCGCCGACGACGCGGCCTTCGGCCTGCCCGAGCTGGACCGGGGCGCCCTCGGTGCGGCCACCCACCTCGCCCGGCTGGTACCCCAGCACCTGATGCGCGCCCTGTACTACACCTCACGCACCGTCAGCGCCGAGGAGCTGCACCGGTACGGCTCGGTGTGGCGCGTGGTGCCGCGAGATCAACTCAATGCGGCAGCCTTGGAGTTGGCCCGCGAGATTGCCGCCAAGGACGGAGCTCTGCTCCGCCTGGCCAAGGCGGCGATCAACGGCATCGACCCCGTCGACGTGCGCCGCAGCTACCGCTTCGAGCAGGGCTTCACCTTCGAGGCCAACCTCAGCGGCCTCGCCGACCGCATCCGCGACACCTTCGGTACGGACCGGGACGCCTTCGGCACGGAACAGGAGCAGCAGCCGTGAGCAGGGACAAGACGATGACCGCCGACGAGGTCGTCGGCCGGCTCGACAGCGGCATGACGCTCGGCATCGGCGGCTGGGGTTCGCGGCGCAAGCCGATGGCGCTGGTGCGGGCGCTGCTGCGCTCGGACGTCACCGACCTGACCGTCGTCTCCTACGGCGGCCCGGACGTGGGACTGCTGGCAGCCGCCGGGAAGATCCGCACCCTGGTCGCGGCCTTCGCCACCCTCGACTCCGTTCCCCTGGAACCGCACTTCACGGCGGCCCGGCAGCGCGGCGCGCTGGAACTGGTGGAACTGGACGAGGCCATGGTCATGTGGGGACTGACCGCGGCAGCGCACCGGCTTCCCTTCATGCCGATCCGGGCCGGCCTCGGCTCGGACGTGATGAAGGTCAACCCCCGCCTGCGGACCGTGCGTTCGCCGTACGAGGACGGCGAGGAACTCGTCGCCGTCCCCGCGCTGCGCCTGGACGCCGCGCTGGTGCACCTCAACCGCGCGGACAGGCACGGCAACGCCCAATATCTCGGCCCCGACCCCTACTTCGACGATCTGTTCTGCGAGGCCGCCGACGCGGCGTACGTCTCCTGCGAGCGGATCGTGGACAGCGCGGACCTGCTCAAGGACGCCGGGCCACAAACCCTGCTGGTCAGGCGCGCGTTCGTGAACGGCGTCGTGGAGACACCGAACGGCGCCCATTTCACCTCCTGCGTCCCCGACCACGACCGCGACGAGGCGTTCCAGCGCGCCTACGTACGTGCCGCCCGCGACCCGGAGGCCTGGCAAGCCTTCGCCGAGCGGTTCCTGTCCGACGACGAGGACGCGTACCAGGCCGCGGTGGCGGCGTTCCACGAGGAGGAAGCAGCGGCATGAGCGACACCCGTACGACAACGATGGCGACGCGCGCCGAGTACTGCGTGGTGGCCTGCGCCGAGGTCTGGCGGGATGCGGGGGAGGTTCTGGCCGGCCCGATGGGCACCGTCCCTGCGATCGGCGCCCGGCTGGCGAAGCTGACCTTCTCCCCCGAGCTGCTGCTGACCGACGGCGAGGCACTGCTGGTCGGCGACGTCCCGGCGATCGGTGCCGAGCCCGAGGTGGTCGAGGGCTGGCTGCCGTACCGGCAGCACCTGGCCCTGGTCGCGACCGGGCGGCGGCACGTGATGATGGGCGCCAGTCAGCTCGACCGGTACGGCAACCAGAACATCTCCTGCATCGGCGACTGGAACCGGCCCACCCGGCAACTGCTGGGCGTGCGCGGCGCCCCGGTCAACACCCTCAACAATCCGACCAGTTACTGGGTTCCACGGCACTCGAAGCGGGTGTTCGTCGAGCGGGTGGACCTGGTCTGCGGCGTCGGCTACGACCGAGCCGCCGCGGCCGGTCCCTCCGCGGCTCGCTTCCACCGGATCGCGGACGTCGTCAGCGACCTGGGCGTCTTCGACTTCCGCACGCCCGACCGGACGATGCGGCTGCGCTCCCTGCACCCCGCGGTCACGGTCGAGCAGGTCGTCGAAGCCACCGGATTCCCGCTCACCGTCCCGGACGAGGTGCCGTACACCCGGCAACCCACCGCCGAAGAACTGCGGCTGATCCGCGAGGTCATCGACCCGAAGGCGCTGCGCGACCGCGAGGTGCCCGCGTGAACGACCTCGCGATCACCACCCCACTGACGGAACTCGTCGGCGTACGGCACCCCATCGTGCAGACGGGCATGGGCTGGGTGGCCGGTCCCCGCCTGGTGTCGGCCACCGCCGATGCGGGCGCGCTCGGGATCCTCGCCTCGGCCACCATGACGACCGAGCAACTCCGTTCCGCCGTCCGCGAGGTCAAGTCCCGTACCGACGCGCCCTTCGGGGTCAATCTGCGGGCGGACGCCGCGGATGCGGCCGAGCGGGTGCGGATCATCATCGAGGAGGGCGTGAAGGTCGCCTCGTTCGCGCTCGCGCCCTCCCGGGAGCTGATCGCCCGGCTCAAGGACGCCGGCGTCGTCGTCATCCCGTCCATCGGCGCCCGCCGGCACGCCGAGAAGGTCGCCGCGTGGGGCGCCGACGCGGTGGTGGTGCAGGGCGGGGAGGGCGGCGGGCACACCGGGAAGGTCGCCACCACCGTCCTGCTCCCCCAGGTGGTCGACGCGGTGGACATCCCGGTCGTCGCGGCCGGCGGCTTCCACGACGGCCGCGGCCTGGTCGCCGCGCTCGCCTACGGCGCCGCCGGGGTCGCCATGGGCACCCGCTTCCTGCTCACCTCCGACAGCGCCGTCCCCGACGCGGTCAAGGCCCGGTACCTTGCGGCCACGGTCGACGACGTCACCGTCACGACCAAGGTCGACGGCCTGCCCCACCGGATGCTGCGCACCGAGCTGGTCGACTCCCTCGAACGCTCGGGCCGGGCAACCGCCTTGCTGCGCGCCGTACGTCACGCAGCGTCCTTCAAGGGGCTGTCCGGCATGAGCTGGGCGCAACTGGTCCGCGACGGCCGGGCGATGAAGCACGGCAGGCAACTGACGTGGAGCCAGGTCCTGCTGGCCGCCAACACCCCCATGCTGCTCAGGGCGTCGATGGTCGAGGGCCGGACCGACCTCGGCGTGATGGCCTCCGGCCAGGTCGCCGGGCTGATCGACGATCTGCCGTCCTGTGCGGAACTCGTCGACAGGATCATGACGGAGGCCCGGTCGACGCTTCGTGGCCTTCCTCCGGCCGAGCAGAGCCGCGGGTCCGGTCCCGTCAGAGCCGTTCGACGATGGTGACGTTGGCCTGGCCGCCGCCCTCGCACATGGTCTGCAGGCCGTAGCGTCCGCCGGTGCGCTCCAGTTCGTGCAGCAGCGTGGTCATGAGCTTGGTGCCGGTGGCACCCAGGGGGTGGCCGAGGGCGATGGCGCCGCCGTTGACGTTGACCTTCTCCGGATCGGCGCCGGTCTCCTTCAGCCAGGCGAGCACCACGGAGGCGAAGGCCTCGTTGATCTCCACGAGGTCGATGGCGTCGAGGGTCATCCCGGCCTTCTTCAGGGCGTACGCCGTCGCCGGGATCGGCGCGGACAGCATCCGGATGGGGTCCTCACCGCGCACCGAGAGATGGTGTATGCGGGCGCGGGGCGTCAATCCGTGCTCCCTTACGGCTCGTTCGCTCGCGAGCAACAGGGCGGAGGCGCCGTCGGAGACCTGGGAGGAGACGGCGGCGGTCAGCCGGCCGCCTTCGACCACCGGCTTCAGGCCCGCCATCTTCTCCAGCGTGGTGTCGCGGCGGGGGCCCTCGTCGGCGGTCACGTCGCCGTAGGGGACGAGTTCGCGGTCGAAGCGGCCCTCGTCGGCGGCGCGGACGGCCCGTCGGTGGGAGCGGAGCGCGAACTCCTCCATGTCCCGGCGGGAGATGCCCCACTTCTCGGCGATCATCTCGGCGCCGGTGAACTGGTCGACCGGCCGGTCGCCGTAGCGGGCCCGCCAGCCCTCGGAGCCGGCGTAGGGGCCCTGGGTGAGCCCGAGGGGTACGGCGGCCTGGCGGCTGGCGAAGGCGATGGGGATCATCGACATGTTCTGCACACCGCCCGCGACCACCAGGTCCTGGGTGCCCGAGAGCACGCCCTGCGCGGCGAAGTGCAGGGCCTGCTGGGAGGAGCCGCACTGGCGGTCCACCGTCACCCCCGGCACCTCCTCGGGCAGCCCGGCGGCCAGCCAGGAGGTACGGGCGATGTCACCGGCGTGCGGGCCGACGGCGTCCAGGCAGCCGAAGACGACGTCCTCGACGGCGGCCGGGTCGACGCCCGAGCGCTCCATCAGCGCCGTCAGCACGTGGGCGCCGAGATCGGCCGGGTGGACGGCGGCGAGCCCGCCGCCGCGCTTGCCGACCGGCGTGCGTACGGCTTCGACGATGTATGCCTCGGCCATGGCCACTCCTTGGGGGCTCGGTGGTTGCTGCGGTGTCATTCGCGCAGGGCGATGCCCTCCAGCACCATCGACAGGTACTGGCGGGCGATCTCCTCCGGGCTGTGCTGTCCGCCCGGCCGGTACCAGGACGCGGCGACCCACACGGTGTCGCGCACGAAGCGGTAGGTGAGCCGGACGTCGAGGTCGGCGCGGAAGACCTCGGCGGCCACTCCACGCTCCAGGGTTCCCAGCCACGCCTTCTCGAACCTGGCCTGCGAGTCGGCGAGGTAGTGGAAACGCGGCTGGTTCACCAGGTGCTTGGACTCCTTCTGGTAGATGGCGACCGCGGCACGGTGCCGGCCGATCTCCCGGAAGGACTCGGTGACAAGGGCTTCGATCGTCTCCCTGGGGCCGAGCCCGGAGGCGAGTACGGCGTCGTAGCGGTCCCACAGCTCGTTCAGGAAGGTCGAGAGGATCTGGTCGAGCATCGACTCCTTGGAGTCGAAGTGGTAGTAGAGGCTGCCCGCGAGCATCCCGGCGGCGTCCGCGATCTCGCGGACGGTGGTGGCCTTGTAGCCCTGCGCTGCGAACACCTCGGCGGCGGTCGCCAGCAGTTCCTCGCGCCGCTCGGGCGAGGGGCCGGGGGCCATGGTCTTCTTGCTGCTCTTGTTCGGCACCGGATCATTCTCGCCTCAGGCGTGCTGGCTGCTGACGGACAGGACCTCGCCGGTCAGGTACGAGGAGTAGCCGCTGGCCAGGAAGACGATGACGTTGGCCACCTCCCACGGCTCGGCCCAGCGGCCGAACGCCTCGCGGGCGGTCAGTTCCGCCAGGAGTTCCGGCGTGGTGACCTTCACCAGGTGCGGGTGCATGGCGAGGCTGGGCGAGACGGCGTTGACCCGCACCCCGTACTCCGCGGCCTCGACGGCGGCGCAGCGGGTGAGGGCCATGACCCCGGCCTTGGCGGCGGCGTAATGTGCCTGGCCCTTCTGTGCCCGCCAGCCGATCACCGAGGCGTTGTTGACGATGACGCCCCCGCTGCCCGCCGCCTTCATCCGGCGCAGCGCGGCGCGGGTGCAGCGGAAGGTACCGCCCAGGGTGACGTCGAGGACCTTGTCCCACTGCTCGTCGGTCATCTCGACCAGGTCGGCGGTGCCGCCGAGTCCGGCGTTGTTGACGACGACGTCCAGGCGCCCGTGCCGCTCCTCGACGAGGTCGAAGAGTGCGCTGACCTGGTCCTCGTCGGTGACATCGCAGGGCAGTGCGGCGACGCGGTCCGCGCCGAACTCCGCGGCCAGCGCCGCCTCCGACTCCTTGAGCCTGCGCGCGTGGGCGTCGGAGAGCACGACGCGGGCGCCTTCCTCCAGCAGCCGGCGGGCGGTCGCGCCACCGATGCCGGCGCCCGCGGCGGCGGTGACCACGGCGGTACGGCCATGAAGGAGGGCGTGGCCGGGGACGTAGGGCGGCGGGGGCGTGGTCACGGGGCGGGCCTCCTTCGGCAGGCCGAGAGCGGCTCCGGACGGCTCTCGACGGCTGACGGCCCGTTAGGTTAACCTACCAAACACTTGTTAGGGAAGGAGAGCGGATGTCCGCTGCCCGCACCGCACCCACGGAGCCACTCCGCACCAGGGAGGCGGGCGCCTGATGGACCTCGACTTCTCCGCCGCCGAGGACGCCTTCCGCGCCGAGGCCCGCGCCTGGCTCGCCACCCATGTGCCCGGCACCCCCCTGCCGTCGCTGGAGACGGCGGAGGGCTTCGCGGCCCACCGGGACTGGGAGCGCACCCTGTTCGCCGACGGCTGGTCGGTGGTCTCCTGGCCCGAGGAGTACGGTGGCCGTGCGGCCACCAGCTTCGAGTGGCTGATGTTCGAGGAGGAGTACTACGCGGCCGGTGCGCCGGGCCGGGTCAGCCAGAACGGCATCAACCTCCTCGCGCCCACCCTCTTCGAGCACGGCACGCCGGAGCAGTGCGCCCGCGTCCTGCCGTCCATGGCGAGCGGCGAGGTGATCTGGGCCCAGGCCTGGTCCGAGCCGGAGTCGGGCTCCGACCTCGCCTCGCTGCGCTCCACGGCCGTACGCACGCACGGGGGCTGGCTGCTCAGCGGCCAGAAGACCTGGTCGTCGCGGGCGGCGTTCGCCGACCGTGCCTTCGGACTGTTCCGCAGCGATCCGGACGCGGACCGGCCGCACCGGGGTCTGACGTACCTCATGTTCCCGCTGGACGCGGAGGGCGTGACAGTACGGCCCATCGGGCGGCTCGACGGCAAGCCCGCCTTCGCCGAACTCTTCCTGGACGAGGTGTTCGTGCCCGACGAGGACGTCATCGGCGAGCCCGGGCAGGGCTGGCGGGTCGCGATGAGCACGGCGGGCAACGAGCGCGGGCTCACCCTGCGCAGCCCCGGCCGGTTCACCGCCGCCGCCGACCGGCTCACGGCCCTGTGGCGGTCCGCTGCGGACCCGTCCGACACCGCCCTGCGCGACCGGGTCGCCGACGCGGTGATCGGCGCCCGCGCCTACCAGCTGTTCGCCTACGCGGGCGCATCGCGGCTGGAGGCGGGAGGTTCGATCGGCGCTGAGTCGAGCCTCAACAAGGTCTTCTGGTCCGAGCTGGACCTCGCCCTGCACGAGACCGCCCTCGACCTGCTCGGCCCCTACGGCGACCTCGCCGACGACGCCGGGGACGCGCCCGCGCACGGCGGCTGGGCCGAGGGCTACGTCTTCTCGCTGGCCGGCCCCCTCTACGCGGGCACCAACGAGATCCAGCGCGACATCATCGCCGAGCGGCTGCTCGGCCTGCCGAAGGGACGCCGGTGATGCGGTTCCTCCTCGACGACGAGCAGCGCGACTTCGCCCGCTCGCTGGACGCCCTGCTGACGGCGGCGGGCACCCCGGCCGTCGTCCGCTCCTGGGCGACCGGGGACACCGGGCCCGGACGCGCCCTGTGGACCCGGCTGGCCGAGGCCGGGGTGTTCGCACTCGCGGTACCGGAGCAGTACGACGGCCTGGGCGCACTGCCGGTCGAACTGGCCGTTGCCTTCGTGGAGTTGGGCCGCCACGCGATGCCGGGGCCACTGGTGGAGACGGTCGCGGCAGCGGCTCTCCTGGACCGTCTGGGTGAGACGGTGCCGGCCGCCGCCTGGTTGCCGGGGATCGCCGTCGGCAAGGCCGTCGGCTCCCTGTGCCTGCTCTCCCCCGCCGGCCCCTACGCCCTGGACAGCCCATACGCCCTGGACGCCGGCGCCGCCGATGCGGTGTTCGTCGTCGAGGGCGACATCCTGCGCCTGGCCGAGGCGCACGGCCCTGTACAGCGCTCGCTCGACCCGGCCCGGCGGCCTGCCCGCCCGCTCGGCGGCACCGTACTGGCCCAGGGGCCGGCCGTCGCCGCCGCAGCCGCGCACGCCGCCGAGGTCGCGGCGCTGGCCACAGCCGCACAGGCCCTCGGACTGGGCCGCGCCCTGCTGGACCGGACCGTCGAATACGCCCGGCAGCGCAGGCAGTTCGGGGTCGCCATCGGCTCGTTCCAGGCGGTCAAGCACCGGCTGGCCGACACGCTCATCGCCCTGGAGTTCGCCCAACCGATGGTCCACGCCGCCGCGTTGGCGCTGGGGCGGGGTGACGACGGGTGCGGGCGCGAGATCGCCGCGGCGAAGGTCTCCGCCTGCGAGGCCGCGTACGCCGCGGCGCGCACCGCCCTGCACCTGCACGGTGCCCTCGGCTACACCGAGGAACTGGACCTGTCCCTCTGGATCCGCAAGGCCCGCGCACTGCGCACCTCCTGGGGCACACCCTCGGCCTGCCGGGCCCGGGTGCTGGCTCCCTGACCGGCGAGGCGGCTGACCGGCCATCTCCATCCCACCGAGGCGCTGCTCGCCGGTCAGGGCAGCGTCCAGAACCGGACCGTGACGAGGTAGAAGACGACAGCCCAGAGGGCTATCGCCACCGCGACGACACCGAGGCCGCGGAGGTTGCTCCTTGCCGCCGGTTCGTCCGGCGGTGGCCGCAGCCATCGCCCGAGCAGCGGGTTCACGTAGTAGGGCATGGTCAGGAAGCTCATGATGAAACTCGACAGCAGGTTGCCCACCAGCAGGCCGATCCAGAGCCGCATGTGCAGCGGGGACAGAGCGAGCGTCAGCAGCACGACGGTCGGGTACAGGCCGACCCAGATGGCGAGGGAGGTCCTGGTCTCGGAGGGCGGCGGCGGTGCCTCCTTGCCGTTGCCCTCGAAGGCGAACCAACTGCCGAACGAGTTGTCGATCGTACGCAGTTTGAAGTCGCTGAACTTCTCGCCCTCGGCCAGGATCTCCTGCCGCTGGGGCGACGTCAGCCAGGCGTCGAGGTGCTCGGCGCTGTCGTAGCGGTACAGCGTGGTCCATTCCTCCTGGAGCCCCTCGATCGGGCGGAAGAGCTCGGTCCCGCGAAACCCCTCGAACTTGCTCTCCTCCTCGACCATGTGGTGCTGCCAGGCGAGGAACTCGTCGACCTGGTCCGGGTGGACGCGGTGGCTGACCACCACGGTGACCAGCGGATCCAATGACTGCGTGCCGCTGCTGACCACCTGCTGGGTCGCCGGACCGTCGAAGTACTTGGCGCCGACTTCGAGATACGTCTGCCTGGTCGCGCTGTTGATCCACGCCTGCAGATGCGCCACCGAGTCGAACCGGTACACGACGACCCAGTCGGGTTGCAGCGGTGTCGGCGGTGAGATCTCGGCGCCGAGGAAACCGGGGTAGTAGGAGGCCGCGGTGTTGAGGTCCTTCTGCCACGACTCGAACTCGCGCTCCATCCCGGGCAGGACCTTCTGGCCGATGATCGCCGTCGCCGCGGCAGCTATGTTCTTTCCGGTGTTCATGGTGGCTCAACCTGCCGACACCGACTGCTCCGCGGGGAGTCGGCCGTAAATGCGTTCCGGAGTCAGCGGCAGCGCCCGGTAGCGGACGCCCGTGGCGTCATGCACCGCGTTCGCGAGCGCGGGGGCCACCGGGTTGATACAGCACTCGGCCATCCCCTTGGCCCGCATGGGCCCCACCGAATCCGCCGAGCCCACCAGGAGCACCTCGGTACGGGGGATGTCGGCGTAGGTGGGGATGCGGTAGTTGCGGAGGTTCGGGTTGACCATGACGCCGCTGTCGTCGACGTGGTGGTTCTCGGTCAGCGCGAAGCCGATTCCCTGGGCGACACCGCCTTCTATCTGCCCCCGGACCTGCGCCGGGTTGATGATCACCCCGGCGTCCGCGGCCTGCACGCTGTACAGGATCCGTATCTCGCCCGTCACGCGGTGTACGGCGACGCGGAACCCCTGCGTGTTGGAGGTGACGCTTCGGGGCGAGCCGTATGCCTTGCGTGCGGCGGTGAAGCGGATTCCACGTGTGCGGGCCAGCGCGACAAGTTCGGCCAGCGATACCCGCCGGTCCCCGCAGACGACCCCGTCGTCGTCCATCGTGCACATCACGACATGGACGCCCGTGTGCGCCGCGGCGAATTCCAGGATGCGGTCGCGCACCGCATTGGCCGCCCGCAGGACCGCGTTGCCCGCCACGAAGAGGCCCGCGCTCGCGAAGGCGCCGGTGTCGAATCCCGTGCGGTCGGTGTCGGACTGCACCAGACGGATCCGCGACGGCGTCGTGCCCAGCTGGTTGGCTGCGATCTGGACATGGGCCGTGGAGGTTCCCTCCCCGAACTCGGCGGTTCCGACGGCCAGTTCGTAGATGAGATCGTCGCCCAGCGTGACCCAGGCCTCGGAGAGGTGTTCCGTCGGGGGTGCGGTCTCGTGCAGGGAACTCGCCACGCCGGCTCCGACGAGCCACTCGGGGCCGGGAGGCGGCCGGTCGGCCGTACGGGCCAGGGCGTCGCCCACCAGGTCGATGCACCTGGCGAGTCCGTCCTCGGTGAAGATCACGTCGTCGGGGCCGTCGTGCATGGCGACCAGGGGCTCACCCGGCCGAACGATGTTGCGGCGGCGCAGTTCCAGCGGGTCGAGGTGAAGGGCGCGGGCCAGTTCGTCCATCGCCGACTCCACGGCGAACGCCGGCTGCGTCATCCCGTAGCCTCGCAGCGCCCCGCTCGGCACGGTGTTCGTGTAGACGGAGTACGCGTCGTACTTCTTGTTGGGGCAGCGGTAGATCATGACGGCGGCTCCGCCCGCGTACACCGTTTCGCCGCCGTGGTTGCCGTAGGCGCCCGTGTTCGACACGTTGCGTACCTGGAAGGCGGTGAGCGTTCCGTCGGCCTTCGCGCCGAGCTTGACCGTCAGGGTCATCGGATGTCGCGGCGAGGCCGTGGTGAACTCCTCCTCACGGGTGTACTCGAGACAGGTGGGCCGCCCGGTGTCCAGGGTGGCGAGCGCGACCAGGTCCTCCGAGATCACCTCCTGCTTGCCGCCGAATCCGCCGCCGACGCGTTTGCAGAACACCCTCAGCTGGTCCGGGCGCAGCGCGAACAGGTATTCCAGTTTGACCTTCGCGATCGACGGTGACTGTGAACTGGTGCGGACGTTCAGCCGGCCGTCCTCCATCCAGGCGATGGAACCGTGAGTTTCCAGATGTGCGTGCTGCACCCGCGGTGTGAAGTACGTGCCTTCGTGGATCACGTCGGCCGCGGCGAATCCCGCGTCGACGTCGCCGATGTGCGAGTGGAGTTCGACAAGGATGTTGTGGACGGGGTCGCGGACGAACGGATCGTCGGAACCGTGCAGCTGGGGTGCGCCGTCGGCCATCGCCGCCTCGGGGTCGAACACCGCCGGCAGCACCTCGTACTCGACCGCGAGACGCCGGCAGCCCTCCTCGGCCGCCCCGACCGTGTCGGCCAGGACCGCGGCGACGCGCTGGCCGGCGAAGCGGACCGTGTCGTCGAGGATGTAGGTGTCGTCCGGGTCGACCAGGTGGTCGGTGTGGATCGCCGTGGTGAAACGTCTGCGGGGTACGTCTTCCCAGGTGTAGACCCGGTGCACGCCGGGCGCCGCGAGGGCGGCGCTCTTGTCGATCGAGAGGATCCGGGCGTGCGCGTGGGGTGAGTGCAGCACCTTGAGGTGCAGCATGCCGTCGATGTGCGTGTCCATGGTGAACTCGGCGTGACCCGTCACCACATCGTGGCCCGCGGGCGCGCCGACGCTCGTCCCGACGGCCTTGCCCGGTGCTGCCGTCTCCACCGCACGGACGCCCTTCACGGCATCCTCGATCGCCCGGTAGCCGGTGCAGCGGCAGAGGTTGCCCTTCAACGCCCGTGGCAGATCGGCCTTCTGGTCCTCGGTGAAGGTCGCCGACGTCATGATCATCCCTGCGGTGCAGAAACCGCACTGGAACCCCGGGGCGTCCTCGAACTGCCGCTGCATGGGATGCAGGGCGCCGGGCCGTCCAAGGCCCTCGATCGTGGTCACCTGCCGGCCGTCCGCGCGGAACGCGGGGGTGATGCAGCTGTGTACCGGTGCGCCGTCCAGCCACACCGTGCAGGCGCCGCAGTCGCCCGCGTCGCACCCCTTCTTGACGCCGAAGTGGCCGAGTTCGCGCAGGAAGGTGCGCAGGCACTGGCCGGGGGCCGGTTCCCGGTCGAATTCCCTGCCGTTCACGATGTAGCTCATGCCAGGTCCCCAGCGGTGAGTTCACGGCAGATCTCTTCGGCGAAGTGCCGTGTCAGATGCCGGCGGTGGTCAGGGGTCCCGTTGGGATCAGCGAACCAGACGTCGGCCGGCACGGCGTCGATGCTCTGCCGCAGGGTTCGGACATCGGGCAGGGAGTCGAAGACGATGCGGACCGGCCGCGTGGTGCCGGCGGTGACGGTGAGCATCAGGTCACTTGCTCCCAGCCGTTGCGTGCCGACGAGGAACACCGTCGAACGGCCGAGCCGGGTCAGTGTGAAGCGACGGTGCGCGGTGCGTTTGCGCAGCGCGTGCTCCGGAATGGTGATGCGCCGGAGGATCTCGCCGGGGGCGAGAACGTTGCGGTGGTCACCCGTGACGAAATCGAGGGCGTCGACGAAGCGCACGGAGCCATCGGGCGCCCATAGTTCGTACTGCGCCTCCAGCGCGACCGTCAACGTGATCATCGGGCCGGCGGGCAAGGACATGCAGATGTTTCCGCCGACGGTCGCCGCGTTCCAGACCTTGAACGAGGACAGGAATGCCTCACAGCTCTTCCGGAAGAGGATTCCGGCGGTCCAGTCCTTTGGCCATGGGAAGGCGTACAGCTCGCGAATAGTGCATGTGGCGCTGATCTCCAGGCCCCCGTCCGTCGGAACAAGAGGCTCCCAACGCAACGCCGTCAGGTCGATCAGCCGTCGCAGGTCCGGCTGCTCCGTGGAATAGAGCCATGTTCCGCCTGCGAGCCAGGCGTCGCCCTCGTGCCAGTCCATGCCTGGCCGCTCGGACGGTCGCCGGATTACTTCGGTGATGGTGTTCAGGTCCATGAAAACCGACCTACGGGAGAACGGACCTACAGGAAGTCGACTGTCCCCTGGCACTGTTGGATTTCCCGCTGACCGAGCAGGCGTTGGCCGCCACGCCGCGCCGTTCGGGGCGGCTGCGCCGCGAGGGACCAGCGGGCACACAGACACTCTTGTTGCAGCTTAGCGCAGCATGCGGATGAGGGCCTGGCCGACGACAGCTGAAAGTGGCCGACGCACCCCGGACCGTAACGGGACGGCGGGGCCGGGCGGACGCGGTGCAGGGGGTCCGCCCGCGCGGCTGTCCGTGCCGCAGGGCCAGCTCATCGCGCGTACCGCTTCGCGGATCAGGTCGGCGACCTCCTCGGGCCGGGAGACGGCGACCGCGTGTGACGCGCCCTCGACCTCGACGACGGTCGCCCCGGCTCGTTTCGGGGCGCGCGTCTCGGCTACCGACCGCAGGGCAGCCGTCTCTACCTCTCGCTGCCCCCGGAGCAGCTGCCCTGACCGGACAGACCTGCTCGGGGCGGCCACCTGCGTCGTCCCCGAGCCCAATACCTACCCTGATACTCCAGGCCGTCCTGGCCGAGCCGCGGCGGTCCGGCCTGCTGGGGCCGACCGGCCGGCGCGGCCTGACCCCGCTGTTCTGGAGCCACGTGCGCCCGTACGGCGAAGTGAAGCTCGACCTCGGCTCCTGTCCCCGGTCCGGTACCAGCGCTGCTGCGTCACGGGGCGGCCGGGCCCGGTCGTTCCTTGAGGAACATCGACAGCACGGCCGGAAGCACCATGACGCAGGCGGCGAGTGTGAACACCGTGTCGGTCGAGGAGACGATCGCGTGCAGCGCGGCGTGCCGCTCTGCGGGAGACAGTGCGGGCGTGGAGAGCACCGCTGTGTTCAGCTGTCCGTGCGCGTTGGCGGCTCCCGCCGAACTGCCCAGCTTCGCGGCGAGTTGGCGATTGAGCACCGTGCCGAACATCGCAAGGCCGGCCGAAGCGCCGAGCTGCTGGACGAACCGCAGCGAGGTGGTGGCGACCCCCAGGTCCTCGGCGCCCACGGCGCTCTGAGTGATCATCAGGCCGATTCCCAGGCACAGGCCCAGACCGGTGCCGAGCAGGAACAGCCCGAGGCTCAGGAACCAGAGCGGGGTGTCGGTATCCAGCCTGCTGAAGATCAGCAGCGCGCCGGCGACCAGGAGGTGACCGGCGAGCAGCTGGTACTTGTGTCGGCCCGCCATCTTGACCATGGCCTTTCCGGACAGCAGACCGATGATGGTCATCCCGGCGGCCATCGGGAAGAAGAGCAGGCCGGCGCCGGTCGGGCTCATCCCGCGGGCCTGCTGAAGGTAGCCCGCCATATACGCCACCGAACCCGCGAGACCGACTCCGCCGAAGAAGCCGAGTGGCACCATGATGCGGAAGGTCGGATTGCGCAGCAGGGCGAGCGTGAAGATCGGCTCCTTGGTGGTCGCCTGACGCCAGAGAAAGGCAGCCAGCAGAACTGCGGCGGCGATGCCCAACCCCTCGATCATCGGCGAGGTCCACGAGTAGTCCTTGCCGCCCCATTGGGAGATCATCAGCAGGGCGCTCGCGGTCGCGGCGACGAGAGCGGCGCCCAGGAAGTCGATGCGGCGCCGAACGGGGATCACCGGGAGCTTGAGCAGGGTCAGCGACGTGATGAACGCAGCGACGCCCAGCGGGATGTTGATGTAGAAGACCCAACGCCAGCTCAGGTGGGTGGCGACCAGCCCTCCCACGGCCGGGCCCAGCACGATGCCGAGCCCCACCATGATGCCGCCCATGCCGGCCTTGCCCGAGCCCTCCGCCCCCTCGCCCTGGCCGGGGTGGACCAGCAGCCCGAGGACCACCATGGTCACCGACATCAGGCCGCCGCCACCGACACCCTGCAGGGCCCGGAAGGCGATCAGCTCGGCCATGTTCTGCGCGATGCCGCAGAGCGCCGACCCCGCCAGGAAGATCCCGAGGGAGAGCAGGTAGATGCGCTTGGCGCCGTAGACGTCGGCCAGCTTCCCGTATAACGGCAGCACGATGCAGTCGGCCAGGGTGTAAGCGGTCAGAAGCCAGGGCAGACGGGCCACACCGTGCACCGGGTCGAGGTCCTTGACCATCGTCCACGACACCGCGCTGACGATGTTCTGGTCGAGCAGCCCCAGCAGCAGCGTGGCGAAGCACCCGGTCACTGCGATCACGACATGGTTCCGGCTCATCGGCGCACCTCCTGGCAGGAGTTCTATATCCGCTAAAACTCTTGTGTCAATAAAAGTTTGTAGTGGCAAAAGCATTAGGTTAGGGTGTCTGCATGAGCGACGGGACCGGCTTGCGTGAGCGGAAGAAGCAGCAGACGCGGCGCGCCATCTCCGAGGCGGCGATCTCCCTGTTCCTGGAGCGCGGCTTCGACAAGGTCTCCGTCGCCGATGTGGCGGCAGTGGCCAACGTCTCGACAGTGACGGTGTTCAACTACTTCCCGACCAAGGAAGATCTGGCCCTGCACCGCTTCGAGGACCACTTCGACGACCTTGTTGCGATCGTCCTCAACCGGGAATCCGGCGAGTCCGCGCTGGGTGCGGTGCGCCGGCACTTCCTCGCCGGACTGGACCGGCGCGACGTCGTCACCGGCCTCAACGACAACGAGCACTTCCTCGCTTTCCAGCGCATGGTCCTGGCCGCACCGAGCCTGCGACTGCGGGTCCTGGAGCAGACGACCCGCACCGTGGACGCACTCGCCGTCACACTCGCCGAGCAGACCGGCAGCGAGCCGGGTGACATCACAGCGCGCGCGGCGGCAAGTCAGTTGTGCTCCGCGCAGACCGAACTGGTTCGGGAGAACGTCCGACGGCTCGCAGCCGGCGAAAAGGCCGACGCGGTCTATCCAGACGCCGTGGTCGCGGCGCAGAGGGTATTCACCCTGCTGGAGCAAGGCCTCGGCGCCTACTGCACCTAGCGTTCATCTATCGACCCGAATCAGGGAAGATCATCCCCGTGTCACGATCGCCGTCCCCATGGGGAGTCGTGAACGTGGGAGCAGGGAATTACGCCGTGCTGAAACCGCAGAAGGCAGGGAATTGCGCGGTCGTCGACGCCCAGCTATTACTCCTCCTGCTGACTGTTCAACCTTGCCCAGGTGTAGCTGTCCATACCGTCGTGAGGGCCGATCCTGGAGAGTTCCGAACCGTCGCGCCCCACAGCCACGATGAGCGGTCGTATCCCGACGTGTCCTCTGGACCGGGACTTCCATACGACGACGAGCCTGCCGTGCCGGGGCACATCGATCCGTCGGTCGCCGAGGAGAAGGTGATCCACTTCGGCCGCCACCTGGAGTTCGTTGGATCCGACCCACGGAGCCATCCCGATGAAGTCCGCATGACGATGCTGCAGGCGGTAGGCATGACTCAGACCACCTGCGCCTCCGCCGAGTTCGATCATGCCGACCTGCCCCGGCCGGCCCGCCGCCAGCCTCTCCGCGGGCACGTCACCATCGGACTCACTGCCACCGCCGGTGTATTGCCACTTCTCGCCGCAGCGCTCAATCAGTGCGGTGTGCGTCTCCGCTTTCGCGGACCCGGGACGCCAGATGAGCCAGACTGCGCCGATGCCCGCGTCCAGATCGACGTCACCCGACACCAGGGTCAGCCAGCGGCGAGGAAGCCAACCAGGCTGCGACACGTCGCCGTTGACCACGCGTCGGACCACCCTCGGCAGAATGATTGCCATCCAGCGCTCGATACGGCGCATCCGACGCAGCTCCGTGCGAGTGGGCATGCACACACGGTACCCAGGGTGAATCCCGCCGCACCAGTGACGCCGAATCCCTGCACGAGATCCCCGTCCCTGATGCGATGACGCTGCACGACTGACTCGCCGCCAAGCGCGCCGAGGAACAGCAGGCCGCCACACAGAGTTGGCCGCGACGACACTCGCCAGGGCAGGGCGGGGCAGCCGCGTCTACAACACCCGCGCACGTGCACCGCGAGCCGGGAACTGCGCGCCCCGCAGGCCCCCGAGCCCCGCGACGCCCGATCTGCGGCTCATGTCGGAGTTCTACGCAGCGTAGTCAGCACCAAACCAGCACGGGAGTCAGCACGGCGCCTCCAGATCTTGCCCGAACAGCGCAACTCGGACAGCGCCCTTCGCTGCCTCATTGCAGCCGTCACCGAGGCCCCGACAGCACCCCCATGGTGTGTGCGCACTCAGACGCCCAGAACTATGGTGTCCCGCCACATGTGCGCCTGACCTGCATGTTAGACGCCGAACAGGTTCACGCTGGTGTACGTGTCCGCGATGCTGAACACACTCGCGCAAGCCGGGCACTCCACACGGCCAAAGACGTGCCTGATCCCCTCGGCGCGTCGCTGCTGCTCGTCCGGAACGGCTGTGGCATGCATCCATCGGCCGGGTCGCGAAGCTCCTCGGCCGGAGCGGGCCGCAGCGCCCGCTGCGTCGGCGTGCACGTTCGACACGGACAGGTGGTGCGCGCGCATGTTGTGTCCCCTGCGTCCAACTGCCCGGCAAAAAGGTTTCACTCCGATGCAACCTGCCTCCGAGCCCGTGCGTATTAGAGGCGATACCGCAACTTATCCGGGGGGATTACATGTACGTGGACCGTTCGGCCGGTCGGACCGCCGGCCGTTTCGGCGCTGTTGTCGTGGCCTGTGCGGCCCTGTTCTCGGCCGTCGGTTGTTCGGCGGATGCGGGTTCCGGCGTCAGGGTGGCCCCTGACGCGCCGGGTGCCCGGACCTCCGCCGCGGCGGCCGAAAAGGGCGCGGGCAGGAACAACGACGGCGCGGGCAGAGCGTCCAGCGCACGCCCGGTTCCGTCGGTGCCGGAGCCCGCCGTGCTTGCGCAGGCGCGGGTGAACATATCCGACGGGCAGACGGTGGGTGTGGGCATGCCGATATCCGTCACCTTCTCCCGGCCGGTCCCCGCCGGTGAGCGCAAGGGTGTCGAGAGCTGGCTGCGCGTACAGACCTCGTCGGGCACGAGGGGGGCGTGGAGCTGGGTGAAGGACAGCAGCCTCCTGGACGGGCAGCGTGTCGACTTCCGCCCCAGCACCGCATATTGGCAGTCCGGCACCCGGGTCTCTCTCCGTGTCGGCTCGCACGGCGCCCGTCACTTCACCATCGGCCGGTCGCTGGTGGCCACGGTCGACGCGAAGACGCACATGATGACCGTCCGTACCGGCGGTACGGCGCGGCGTATCCCGGTCACCACAGGGGCGCCGGGGACTGATACCTGGAACGGGACGATGGTAGTGATGGACAAGCAGCGCAAGGTGCTCATGGACTCCCGCACCGTGGGCCTCGGGAACGAGTACCGCGGCGACTACTTCTGGGCCGTGCACCTGACGACGTCGGGGACGTACGTGCACCAGAACCCGCGGGCGGACACCGAGGCCGGACACCGTAACGTCACCCACGGCTGTGTCGGCCTCGCCTCCGACGGCACCGCCCAGCGCTTCTACGACCAGGTACGGGTCGGTGACGTCGTCACGGTCACCGGGGCCGACAAGGACACCGTCGCCGCCGGCAACGGCTACGGCGACTGGAACCTGACCTGGAAACAGTGGCTCGCGCACAGCGCGGCCGGCGCCGCCACGACCGCATGACCCCCATCGCACCGGCCCTGCGCGGCACGCGCTGCGCGCCGTAAGAAGAGAGCACGACAAGGTGACCGAGGACGAGTTCGACCTCTTCTACACGGCTGCCTGCCCGCGTCTGGTCGGTCAGCTGTACGCCCTGACGGGCGACTACGCCGAAGCCCAGGACGTGGTCCAGGAGGCGTTCGCACGCGCCTGGGAGCGGCGTTCGTCCGTGCTGAGCGGCGACCGGGATCCCGAGGCGTGGATCCGCACGGTGGCACACCGCCTGGCGATGGGCCACTGGCGGCGGGCACGCCGCTGGTGGGAGCTGGTGCGGGGCGAGTCCGTGCCGCGGGCGGCGCCCGAACCGAGTCCGGACCATGTGGCGTTGGTCGCCGCTCTGCGGCGCCTGCCGGAGGCTCAGCGGACCGCGATCGTGCTGCATCACCTGTGCGATCTGAGCATGGAGCAGATAGCCGCCGAGACCGGTGCGGCCGTCGGCACCATCAAGGCACGCCTGTCACGCGGCCGTTCGGCACTCGCCGCTCACCTGGTGAGCGAGGAAATCCACTCCACGGAGGAAGCCTGTGTCTGACCAGCTGCCACCGCATCCCCTGACCGAGACCGAGCTGTCGGCCCGGCTCCGCGGCCTGGCCGCGCAGGGCGCGGCACCGGCCACGGGGGCACAGGCGAGGAGCCGGGCGCAACGCCGCCGCCGCGGCCGGCGCGTTGTGCTCTCCGCCGGCGCACTGGCGGCGGCGGCCCTCACCGCCGTCAGCTCCGGCGCCCTGGGCTCCGCCACCGGGGCGGCCGCACCCCCTGCGGCGTCCGTGTCCCACACCCCCACACCGGCCCCGTCCCCGGCGCCCGTCCAGCGGGTGACGATCGACCTGGACGCCCACACACTGACCATGAGGGGCAGGAGGTTCCCCATCAGCGGGCTGTGGGACAACTGCCCGTTCGGCGAGAGGGCGGTCACGGTCGCCGCCAAGTACCCCACCCTGACAATGCCCCCCAACAAGTACAGCAAGTTGACCAAATATGTGGACGTCAGGCAGTGGGCGGTCACCTTCACCGACCGCCGTCACCACGAGCGGCTGCTGATGTGGGCGCTGGACCCCTCCGCCGGTCTCAACAGCATCGGCCACAACTCCAGCCCCGGCTCCATCGCCCTGGCGCCCGAGGCCGGGAAATGGGTGTACGACGCCATCAAGCCCGGCGCGCGAGTGGAGATCAAGGGCCGACAGGCCGCGAGCGCGGACCCGGACTCCGTGTGCTACGACCGCCGACCGGTCACCGGCGACCACTGATGCCGAACCAGCAGCGTGCCGCGGACAAGCCGACCGTACCGGTCCAACGCTCCACGGCTACCAGGCCGGTGAAGGCCAGGGTCATGTGTGATGGCTGATGCAGCGCGTCTGACTTTTCTTTATCCAAGGCCCCCATTACTGAAAGCTGCGAACCTCGATGACCGAAACAGCTGCCGAGACACCCGAGAACACCTTCCTTCCGGGCGGCCGACGCCGGCGCCGCAAGCCCAGACAGAATGGCACGGGAATCGGATTTCGCCGGGCCCTCGTCCTCGCCGTGGCCGTGCCCGCGGCGTCCGCCGCCCTGGCTGCTCCGTCCGCCTTCGCCGCCCAAAAGGGTGTCGGCACGACGGCCAAGTCTCACGACCTGGAAACCGACGACCAGCAGATGGCCAAGAACCTGGAGACCCGGATACTCGATCAGCGGCTGGGCTCGAACGTGAGCGGCGTGGTCCTCAACGCCGGCTCGAACACCACCGTCTGGGGCCACAACGCCTCCACCGCCCTGATGCCGGCGTCCAACGTCAAGCTCGCCACTTCGACCGCCGCCCTGACCGTGCTCGGGCCGCGGCACCGGTTCACCACGAAGGTCGTCTACGGCCACGGCACCCTCACCCTCGTCGGTGGCGGCGACCGCACCCTGACCACCGCCGACCTCGCAGAGTTGGCGAAGACCGCGATCACCGAACTCAAGGCCGCGGGCCGGACCACCGTGAAGGTCGCCGTCGACGACAGCCTGTTCCCGGAGCCGACCCTGGCCAAGGGCTGGAACGGCGGCTACTACCCAGGCACCGTCGCCCCGGTCCGCGCGCTGGTCGTCGACGGGCACGGCGTCCAGGACACCTCCATCGACGCCGGGCAGGTCTTCGCCGAACAACTCGCCGCGGACGGCGTCACGGTCACCGGTCACGTCACCCGCGCCACCGCACGCCCGACGGACGTTCCGGTGGCCCAGCACAAGTCGGCACCGCTGTCGGACATCGTCCACGCGATGCTCAAGCACAGCGACAACAACATCGCCGAGACCCTGCTACGCATGACCGCCCTTGGCGCCGGCCGCCCGGCCACCTTCGAGGGCGGCACCAAGGCCGTGCGCCACGTGCTGAGTCGGGTGTACGGCGTTTCGGTCGACAACTTCCAGCTCTACGACGGCAGCGGCCTGTCCCGGGCCGACCGCATCCCGGCCACCGCCCTCGCGCAGATCCTCGAACTGCCGGCACAGCCCCGCTACGCGCACACCCTCGGCTCCGTCCTCGACGGCCTGCCCGTCTCCGGCGAGGCCGGCAGCACGCTCGGCCCGGAGTACGGCCGCTTCGACGACGCCAACTCCAAGTGCGCGGTGGGCAAGGTGCACGCGAAGACCGGCACCCTCACGGGCGCCATCGCGCTGAGCGGTCTGACTCAGGGCAAGGACGGCAAGTGGAAAGTGTTCTCCTTCGTCGAGAACGGCGCCACGGCCGACCCTGACGCCACCAAGGACGCCATGGACGACCTCGCGGCGGCCGTCAACGGCTGCTACGCGTAGCTCTCGTAGCGCCGACCGCCTGGACCAACGGCCCAGCAGCAAGACGGACCACGCGACGACCCATGCTGCGGCGGTCGTCCTTCGAGCGTCCGAGGACCGCCGCCGACTCCTCCGGGACCCCCGTGCCGCCGACATGGTGGGCGCGCGCCCTCCCGCGCTCAGAACTATGCATGGCGGGCAGCGCTCGGGTCACCTGAAGGGTATGCAAGGAAGCGGTGCGTCCGCGGCTACCGGCTCGTTTCGTCGGCATCGGCACCTGCGCAGTGCTGCCACGTACAGCACGCATCGACGAGCGCGACACCCGCTTTGCACCGTCGAGCGCCTGCGGGAACCTCCCTCTGCAAGATCCCCTCTGACAGGGCGGAATGCCACCGCCGACGGGTGAGCTCCGCGTCGCTTGGCCCGGTCGAGCGCCTCGGGAGTCTCCGTCGTGGTGGCTCTTCGGAGATTGGAGACACCCCCCATGCGTCTTTCCACCGCTCACAGAACCGCCACCCGGCGGATCGCCTCCGTCGCGATCGCCACCGGTGCGGTACTCGGACTCGTCGGTGCGTCCACCGGGACGGCCGGCGCGGCGACACCGACGCATCCCGGCCGCCCGGACAGTCCCATCATCGGCGGCACCGAGAAGCCCGTCGGCTCGTATCCGTTCATGGCGGCGCTGCTGTCCAAGGGCCGGGGCAACCCGCTCGACCGGCAGTTCTGCGGCGGCAGCCTGCTGGCCCCGAACGTCGTCATGACGGCCGCGCACTGCGTCGTCGATGAGCAGCCCAAGCAGCTCGAAACGGTCATCGGCCGCACCGTGCTGTCCAAGAAGAACCAGGGCCACCTGCGCAACGTCACCGACATCGTCGTCCACCCCCGCTACGCCAGGGGCCAGGAGGCGTACGACATCGCGTTCCTGATGCTGGACAAGCCGGTCACCGGTACCGCACCGGTCAACCTGCCGACCGTGGGTACGGACGCACTCATCCGCCCGGGCGCCAAGGCCACGGTCATCGGCTGGGGCAACACCGACACGGAGGTGCCCAATTATCCGGACCGGCTGCGAGCGGTGGACGTCCCGATCGTGTCGCACATCGAGTGCAAGGCGTCCTACTCGAGCTACGACAAGAAGGTGAACGTCTGCGCGGGCGTCGAAGGCAAGGACTCCTGCCAGGGTGACAGTGGTGGACCGATGTTCCGGAAGCTGCCGGGCCGCCGCGGGGTCTATCAGACCGGGATCGTGTCGTACGGCGACGGCTGCGCGGCACAGGGGGCTCCGGGCGTGTACACATACACCGGTTCGGCCAAGCTGTGGGACACGCTGGACGAGTCCGCCAAGGGCAGGAAGGTGAAGCAACTGCTCGGCCGCTGATCCGGCGAAAGGATGCCCTGTTCCCGCGAGATCCCCAGGTGAACAGGGCATCCGCAGAAGCCGGGCCACGGATCACCTCAGCTCCGAAGGTCCAGGCAAGTTCGAATCCCGCCCTCGCCGCGGGCGCAGGCTTCGCACACTTCGGCGCCGCGAAGGCGCCGCGGCACGGTTGCCGAACACGGATGCCGAGTGCCGGCCGCGCGAGAGCATCTGTGAGCCGTGCAGGGCGAGCTCCACACGCGGGTCGGTCTCGAACCCGAGGACGGTGGCGCGCAGGAAGTCGGCTGCCGCCGTACCGCCGGCGGCACCCCCAGCCGATGAGCGGTGTGCTCCCGGCGGGCGCTCCATGGTCAGGACGGTGTCAACCGCCCTGCGAAGCCAAGGGAGTACTGCTCAGCCAGCGGGCCAGGCGGCCCGTGGGGCCGTCGGGTCGGTGGGTCCTTGTGGAATGGCGGCCTTTCCAGCAGCCGTCGGCGTCGGTGCGGACACCCCGCTCACTTCCTTTGATGCACAGCCGGTCGGCGTGCCGATTCGGGCAGTTGACCACGCAGCGGCCACACCCCAGCCGCTCGCCGGCCCGGGCCGGCGGGTCCGCCAAGGCCGGTTCGCCCCCGTCCGAACACCGAGCAGGACCCGCAGCACGATGAGGGACGGCGCGTCCTGAGCGGAGGCCGGCGCCACCGAGTGGACGTCGTGGCCGACCAGTTCGATCAGGAACACGCACCGTCGTCCGTAGCGGTCGGCGAGCCCGGACAAGAGCGGGGCCCTGGCAAGTTCCTCCACGAAAGTGGCGCCGATCAGCAGGGGCTTGAGGGGCTGGGCCGTCCGCCATGACTGCAGGCGCTCCAAGACTCCCCGGGTGACTGGCAGGCCGGTGATCGCTCAGGGCAGGTCGGTGGTGTCCAGCCCGGAGCGCAGCAGGGTAAGCAGGTCGGCCAGCGCTGCCGGCGGATCCGGTTCGAGTGTGACGAGCGTCATTGCGTCGATGACGAATCGGGCCACTGCGCGGATCCGCAGGTCGGGAGTCTCCAGGCCACGATCGGCCGCGAGCGCGCCGGCCAGGGTGTCCGCGTGCCGCAGCCACATCTGCTGCCAGTGGACGCGCAGTGCCGGGGTGCCGTGCACGAGGGCGAGGAACGCGTCGAACTGTTCCCGCTCCCGCGGATCCGCGGTGAGCAGTGACATCAGGTACTCCTGCACCGCGTCGAGCACGTCCCGGCCAGGAGAGCGCTGACCGACCGCGGCGACGAGGCCGGCGTCGATCTCCGGCTCCAGGTCGAAGAGCAGCGCTTCCTTGCTGCGGAAGTAGGAGAACAGGGTCGGCACCGAGACCTCGGCGGCCTCGGCGATCTCCGCCACGGTGACCGCGTCGTAGCCGCGTTCGAGGAACAGCCGCAAGGCCGCGTCGGCCAGCGCCCGGCGGCTGCGGGCCTTCTTGCGCTGCCGCAGGCCGGGCGCTGAACGGTTCGATTCGGTCACACATCGAACCTAGCAGGTTCCATAGCGACGCAAAATCTTAAGTGGCTTAAAAACTTCAGTGGTTGAAGTATCGTCAGCTGCTGTGCTTCACTCGTGCCGCCGGTCGTCGAGATCGGCCCACGGACCGGCTGGGCTCCGAAGGGTGTGATCAGCCATGCCCACGCACTCACCAAGTCCCGTTGGCGACGCCGTCCTCCAGCCGTAGCCCCTACCTGGAGCTGATCGTCATACAGAGGCGAATGATGATCAGGTCCTGCGTCCTGGAGACGCCGCCACGGTGAAGGAGAAACTCCCGCCGTAATTGCCGTCGCGTGTCTGTTTTCGTGAGGATGTGTCATCCGCCATCGCCGCAACGATTTTCCGGTCGGCACCAATGCCTTGCCCTATCACCCGACTCGCGAAAGGAGTATCAGGTGCAGCGCGACAGGGATTCTCATGGGATTCGGCTTGAATCACCCACGTTCTCTTGCGATATGTGCGACAGACCGATTCGCCGAGGCTCCCAAGATGACATCAGGGCCAGGAAGAAGCGTCCACGCTACTGCTCGAACGCCTGCCGTCAGCGCGCCTACCGTCAGCGACTCAAGGACGATGGAATGAGTGCTTCGACTGCGACCGGAGCAGCCCGTTTGAGCAGTTTCATCGGCCGCACCGATGAGCTGGTGGAGCTGAAGCGGCTGGTGCGCGCCACACGACTGCTGACCCTGACAGGGCCCGGGGGTGTGGGCAAGACACGCCTGGCGGTGGAGTTGGCTGCCCTTGAACAGCGCGGCGGACGCTGTGAAGTCAGCCTTGTCGAACTGGGGTCGGCGGCCACGGGGGAGCAAGCGCGGCAGCGGATCACCGAAGCGCTCGTGGGAACAAGAGAAGCGCGTGCCCCGATGATGGGGGCACGGAGCCAGACGGGCTCCGACCGCGATCGGCTTCTGGTGCTCGACAATTGTGAGCATGTGCTCGACGACTGCGGGCCGGCCCTCAGCGCGTTACTCCCTCGCCATCCGGGCCTGCGCGTCGTGGCCACCAGTCGCGAACCATTACGGTTGCCGGGCGAGACGGTGTACTCGGTGGGCGGTCTCTCCCTGCCGGATCCCGATGGCGCCGGATCGCTCGCCGGCTTGCTGCGCTCGGACGCCGTACGGCTCTTCGTCCACCGGGCGCAGGCCGTCTCCTGCGGATTCCAGCTCACCGAGGACAACGCCGTACACGTCGTCGCGTTGTGCGCCGGGCTCGACGGGCTGCCGCTGGCGCTTGAGCTGGCGGCCGGTCTCGTGCGGGCCTTTCCGCCGGGCGAGATCCACCATCGGCTGGACGACCGCCTTTCCCTCCTGACATGCGGATGGCGTACGGCGGATCGACGTCACCAGAGTCTTCGCTCGGCCATCGAATGGAGCTATGACCTGCTGACGCCTCAGGAGCGGTCGCTGTTCCGGTCACTGTCGCTGTTGCCGGGCGGGTTCGGGACGGATGCCGCCGCGGCCGTCGCCGCGGACCACGACATACCCCCGTCGGCCGTGCCGCAGCTGCTGGCCGGCCTTGAAGCCAAGTCCCTCATCGTCCCCGGTGCCGACCGGGCGGGTTCCGCCCGGTTCCGGATGTTGGAGTCGATCCGGTGTTACGGGCACGAACGGCTCCGTGCCGAGGGCGAGGAGATACGGGCCTACGACCGTCTCGTCGACTGGCTGGCGGAACTCGCGCGCCCGTTCCGGGAGGCAGCGCTCACGCCTGCCAGGACCTGCCGGCGGCTGGACGAGGAACGCGACAACCTCACTTCTCTGCTGCAGTGGTTGAGCGTGGGAAGCGACCCACGCCAGCTCCTCCTCGCCGGGGCACTGGCCCTCGTGGACATCAACCGGGGGTGCGGGGCGGAGTCCCGCACGATGCTGGCCGGGGCGTTGGACCGTACGGATCCGGGGGCGGGCGACCGCAGCATCGCTCTGTGCATGCAGGCGCTGCTCATCGCGTGGGAGGGGAACACCGGCGAAGCGGTACAGCTTGCGCTGCGGGCAGTGACGCTCGAGCGCCGGCGCCCGCAGCGCCGCGATCATCTGATCTGCCGCATGCTGCTGGTGCTGAGCCTGGCCCGGACGCAACACGGCGACCAGAGCTCGAGGGCCGATCTCGAGGAGTGTTTGGAGATCAGCCACCGGGTCGGCGATCGCGTCATGACCGCGTTCTGCCTGATCCTCCTCGCCTGGCAGTTGCTTGGCGGCGGCGATACGGTCCAGGCGGTGCGGCTGGTTGACCAAGCCCTCCCGATCCTGCGGGGCGAGGCCAATCCGGTCCTGCTACGAGTGCTCCTGCACACGGCCGGCGTCCTTGCCCTGGAACGGGACGACTGCGCTGCGGCGGAGGCGTACTTCGCCGAGGCGCTGGGAGACACGGACCACGTGAGCGACGCGGCTCACCTGGGCGCAGCCGGTCCCGCGCTCTGGGGCCTGGCTGTCAGCGCGGCGCGGGGCGGTCGGTTCGAGCGGACGCTGCGGCTGTTCGCGGCCGTCGAAAGGTACGACGTGTCCGCGGCCCTCGTACTGCCTCCCTGGTTCCGAGCGCAGGTGGAGGAGGCGGCGGCCACAGCGCTGAGGGCGCTGCCCAAGGCACGGGCCGAGGGCGCGCTTGCGGCAGGGCGCCGGCTGGGTCCACGACAGATCGTGGACTACGCACGGGACGGACATCCGGCAACGGCACCCGGTGGGGACGATCCGCTCAGCCCACGCGAACGGGAAGTGATCGACCTGGTGGCTGCCGGACTCACCAATCGACAGATAGCGGCCCGGTTGTATCTGTCGGTTCGCACCGTCGAGACCCACGTCCGCAACATCCGCACCACACTCGGACTGCGTTCACGTACCCATGTGGCCGCATGGTCCGCACGGCGGGCGCAGGCCGTGCCCACACGCACCGAAGAAGGGGCCGGAGCCGGGTCCGTGGTGTAACGGTGTTCGTCACCGGGGGTCACGTCCGCTGATTCGCCGTTGACGAACCGGAGCCGCATCCGAGCCGGCGGGGTGAGGAAGGCACGGCGGCCGGCGCCGCCAGGGGAGATAAGTGGCCCCTGGCGGCGCCTTTTTGTGCGCTCGTACGCTGTGCTGTTGTCGCTCTGGCTCACGCCAGGGCCACGAGGTCGCATGCCCCGTGTCCAGCGCGACGGGGCGGCGGAGACGGGACCGGTGTCCGCGTCACGTCGGCGTAACGGTGGGCATTGCCGATGTCGCGGCCCGCCAGGACGACGATTCTTGTATGCGCAGTTCGATCCCGTGGCGGTGACCGAAAGGAAGAGGCCCGCCTGCTGATTCGACGCCGCCCTTGTCCGTGCGATTGCGGGCGTGCAGCGGTGGTCGCGCCGGAAGCGGATCGTCCTCCCAATCCAGGCACCCTTCGAGGAGTTCTCCGTGCGTATTGTCATGTCCGCTACGCGTATGGCCGTGGCCGCCGCAGCCGTGGTGGCCGCCGCATCGACGGTTGTCCTTCCCCCCACTTCTGCCGCAGCCGTGACCGCAAAGCCCGCGGCGGCCTCGGCCAACTTTGTCGTGAGCCAAGCCCAGTTCCAGCACATGTTCCCGAACAAGAACCCCTTCTACACCTATGCCGGGCTGCGCAACGCGATGAACTCCTTCCCGGCTTTCGCCCACACGGGCAGCGACACGGTCAAGAAGCAGGAGGCGGCCGCCTTCCTGGCCAACGTCAGCCACGAGACCGGCGGCCTGCGGTACACAAAGGAGCAGAACCCCGCCAACTACCCGCACTACTGCGACGCGAGCCAGCCGTACGGCTGCCCGGCCGGCCAGGCGGCCTACTACGGCCGCGGACCGATGCAGCTGAGCTGGAACTTCAACTACAAGGCAGCGGGTGACGCGTTGGGCATCGACCTGCTGCACAACCCGAACCTCGTGGAGACCGACGCCACGATCTCGTGGAAGACCGCGCTGTGGTACTGGACCACTCAGTCGGGTCCCGGCTCCATGACGCCGCACAAGGCGATGGTCAGCGGTGCCGGATTCGGTGAGACGATCCGCAGCATCAACGGCGCGCTGGAGTGCAACGGCCAGAACCCCGCCCAGATGCAGGACCGTGTCAACCTCTACCGGCAGTTCACGCAGACCCTGAATGTCGCTCCCGGAGACAAGCTGACCTGCTGAACGCGCCGGTGGCGGCGGTCCGTCACCACCACGCCACATCGCACGCTGTCGCACCCACCGTGGTGCCCGGCCGGCAGGCGACACCCTTGGCCCCAGGAGGCCGGCACACAACCGGCCTCCTTCCTCCGCCTTGCTGCGGTCGCCTTCTCGCGCCCTTCAGAACCCGATCGTTGACGTTCATCCGGCGAGGAATCATGCGCAGAACACCTCTGAAAATCCCCCTGCGACTTTCCCTGTCAACCCTCGTGACCGCCATAATCGCCGCGATCGCAGCGGCGCTGTTGGTGGCCACACCGAGTACGGGCGCGGGTGCGGTTGCTCCACGCTCCGCCGCCCCGGCTGCCGCGGCGGCGGTCGACCACACGGTCACGTTCGTCAACAGCACCGGCAGGAAGATCTGGATCGGCAGCGCTGTCAACGCCGACCGGTCGAAGAACTTCGACAAGTTGCCGATCCTGGCGCCCGGCCAGTCGGCGACGGTGACCATTCCCGAGACGACGGCGCCCGGCCACTGGCGCGGAAAGTTCTTCGCACGCATGGGATGTACCGGGACACCGGGCAGCACCTTCCACTGTGCGGTCGGGGACTGCGGCAAGTTCGCCGACCATTGCGCCAAGGACACCGGAGAACAGCCCGCCAGCCTCGCGGAGTTCAACTTCGACTCCAAGGACGCTGTCGCTCCCTGGTACGACGTGAGCTACGTGAACGCGTTCTCGGTGCCGATCACGATCGCCCCCCAGAACGTGAGCCCCGGCGGTGGCGGGTGCGACACAGTGGGCTGCGCGAACAACCTGCTGCCGAACTGCCCCGCGGGCAATCTGACGCGCTGGGCGGACGGCAAGCCGATGCTGTGCACCAACCCCAACCGGGACGCCAAGACGGCCTACAGCGACATGATCGCCTCCCACTGCCCGAAAGCCTATGGGTGGTCCCGGCAGGACCAGGAGCCGGGCAACCAGGTGATGCGGCAGTGCAGCAAGTGCAGCGGCTTCCTCGTGACCTTCCACCGCGCCTCGTGACCGCAGAACACGCGGCCCCCCTGGCCGTGAATGCGTCTTGACGAGCGGCCGGATGACAAAGGAGGAAGCCATGCGAAAAACGCCCAACTTACGTGGTCTCGCCGTGATTCTGGCGGCTCTGTCCCTGCTCGCGTTCGGCAATCATGCCGGCACGCCCACCGACGCGGTGAACGCGTCCTCCGCCACGGTGAAGAAGAAGGGCGTCAGCGCCTGGAACTTCACCGGCGTCACCAACGCGCTTGCCGACTCGAAAGCCGGTTGGTTCTACACCTGGTCCTCGGGCAAGCAGCAGATCACGCCCCCGTCCGGGGTCGAATTCGTGCCCATGATCTGGGGCAAAGGCTCCGTGACCGATGCGGAACTCGGCCAGGCCGAACAGCAGGGCAAGACACTGCTCGGATTCAACGAACCCGACATGCCGGGGCAGGCCAACATGACTGTGCCGCAGGCGCTCGATCTGTGGCCCCGGCTGCAGTCGACCGGCATGCGGCTCGGAGCGCCCGCTGTCGCCACCGGCGCCGACGTCGCAGACGGCTGGCTCGACCGCTTCATGAAGGGCGCCGCCAGCCGTCACTACAAGGTCGACTTCATTCCCCTGCACTGGTACGGCGGGGACTTCGACGCCACGCATGCGACAGCCCAGCTGCGGAACTATCTCCAGGCCACCCACAACCGCTACAGGAAGCCGATCTGGCTCACCGAGTACGCACTGATCGACTTCTCCACCGGCACCCCGAGGTATCCGACACAGGCACAGCAGGCCGCGTTCGTGAAGCAGTCGACCGCCATGCTGCAGGGGCTGCCGTTCGTCGAACGGTACGCATGGTTCACCCTCTCCACCAGCCACGGTGACGGCACCGGACTCTACGACGGTGCGACGGCCAACGAGGTGGGCGCCGCCTATCGCGCGGCCGGCTGAGAAACAGCCCCGCCCTCCATCCGGCAACAGCCGTGCCGGATCACGCATGCCGCCACGGACACGGAGCACATCGCTCCCTCACCGATCCACCACGCCGTGAAACGACACCACATGAAACGAGGAACGAGCATGAGCAAGCGAAAGCTCTACGTCCCACTGGCCACGGGAGCCGTCGCGCTGACCGCCATACTGGGGCTCTCCCCAGCGAGTTCGGCCGCGCCCAGGGCCCCGCAGGCAGGGGCCTGCTGGGCGACGCACTACGGTCCCATGCCTCCCGGAGCCCTCACGGCCAGCGGCGAGATCTTCGACAACAACAAGAACACCGCGGCGACCTCGCTGACACGCAATCCGCAACTGCCGTTCGGGACCCGCGTGAAGGTGACCAACGTCGCGAACGGCAAGTCCCTCGTCGTGCGCATCAACGACCGCGGCACCTTCCAGCAGACGCCGCAGGAACCGAAGTGCCTCGACCTGACCGACGGTGCCTTCAGCCGGCTCGGCGGCAGCCTCAACCCCGACGCCGGCCACATCGTGGTCCGACAGAAGGTCCTGAACTGATCCCGGGCTCTCGATCCACTGCCACCAGAAGGAGAGCCTCATGACCACCATCGGGCAGAAGACGGCAGTCGGACTGGCCACACTCGCGGCCGGCTTCGGACTTGTCTCATTCGCCGCCCCCGCCGGGGCGGCCGCTTCCGCGGCCCCCGTCATCCACCGCTGCGACGCGCACCACACCACTCCCGGGAGCCACCTCTTCGTCCGGCTCCAGACCGGTGACGAGGGACTCTGCTTCACCGGCCAGGGCACCACGACAGACGTCCGGAACCTGACCCCGTTCGAAGCGATCAACCTCAAGCCCGCCGACGGCAAACTCATGCAGGTGACCGTCACCTACGTCACCGCGATGGGCGAGCAGAAGGACAAGGACCTCAACCGTGAGGGCCAAGTCTTCAGGTTCCCGGGTTACGCGTTCCTCAAGAAGGTTGTCATCAAGCCCCTTTGACGACCGACGGGTGCCTGGCCGACGGTCCTCGATCCCTGGCACGCCCAGCATGCGATGCGCCACCCGCAACACCCGGCGAACCGCAGGTTCGGTCCGGCTCGCACGGAAGACCACTCGGCGCGGCCGTGGAAGACGGCGGCCGCGCCGAGTACCGCCCACACACCGTTCCGCCCTGGGAGTTCGTACCGCCGGAACACCCCCGGCCGCCCGGGCAAAGGTGCGGCTCCCCGACAACGACCCGCTGGGCCGCGGTGCCTTGCCCTACTTGGGAGAGAACCATGTCAGTCCCCCGTCACCTGGCAGCGATCGCGATCGGCGCGGTGGCGTCCACCGCGCTGCTCACCGCCCCCGCGTCGGCGGCCCCGAGCCCTGCCTCGATGCGGTCGGAAGTCATCAGGCTGACCAACGCCGAACGCATCAAGGCGGGTTGCCAGCGCCTCACGAGCGACAGCGCACTCACCAAAGCCGCCCAGAACCACACGACCGACATGGCGGACCACAACTTCGTCGGGCACACCGGCTCCGACGGCAGCAGCCTTGTGGACAGGGCCCAGGCGGCCGGCTACACCGGCTGGAGTGCGCTGGCCGAGAACGTCGCCGGCGGGCAGACCACCGCGGCCGACGTGGTCAAGTCCTGGATGAACTCCCCTGGCCACCGGGCGAACATCCTCAACTGCTCGCTCAGGAACATAGGCGTCGGCTACGTGACGAAGCCCGGCAGCACCCAGGGCACCTACTGGACCCAGGACTTCGGCGCAAAGCTCTGAGCCGACTCCGCGGCCTCCCTTCCCTCGGGGGGCCGCGGGTCGGTCGGCCGTGCGTAGTGACTCCAGCAGCCGCATCAGGTCAGACCGGGACAAGGCCATCGTGCGCTCCTCCAGTGATGACCGAAGGATGGGACGTTCGCGGCTCCTCAGTCGATGCAGAACTCGTTGCCCTCGATGTCCAGCATCGGGATGCACGAATCATTGCCGTCATACAGCGTTCGCACGTGTACCGCCCCGAGCGGGACCAGCCGAGCACACTCGGCCTCAAGCGCGGCGAGACGCTCTTCACCCACGAGACCGGTGCCGACCCGCACGTCAAGATGCAGCCGGTTCTTGGCGGCCTTCCCTTCGGGAACGCGCTGGAAGTACAGTCGCGGACCCACGCCTGAGGGGTCAATGCAGGCAAACCATGCGTCCTGCTGCTCAAGTGGCTGCGAGCGCTTGAAATCGTCCCACGTGGCAAACCCCTCGGGCGGCGGCGGTACCACGTACCCCAACACCTCGCACCAGAAACGGGCGAGGCGCTCAGGTTCTGCGCAGTCGAAGGTGACTTGGAACTTCTTGATCGACATCACCGAGCCACCGTATTCGCGCGTGCTCTTCAGCGAAACCCTCGGGGTGCCATCGCCGCGCAGGGCGAGCGCCATTCGTCAGCCGTTGGCTGAGGCGGATGTCCCAGGTTCCGCCGGATGTTGCGCATCGTGGCGCGGGAGAGCCGGATGGTGGTGATGACGCTGGTCAGGGAGCCGGAGATGAGGGTGATGTCGGCGGCCTCGATGGCGACGTCGGCGCCGGTGCCGTTGGCGAGACCGACATCGGCGGCGGGGCGGGTGCGTCGTTGATGCCGTCGCCGACCATGCCGACGGTGCGGCCCTCACCTTGCAGACGGCGGATCTCGTCGGCTTTGTGCTCAGGGAGGGCCTCGGCCAGGACACGTTTCACCCCGACCTGGGCGGCGATTGCTTTCGCCGTGCGGGTGTTGTCGCCGGTGATGTTGACGACGTCCAGGCCGAGCTGTCTGAGGGCGGTGATCGCGGAGGCGGAGTCGTCCTTGACCGCGTCGGCGACGGCGTCCCAAGCCGCTGCGGGAAGCGAAGTGTTCGCGCCGCGCTGCTGCAAGGGGCGCCGTCACGATGCGGTGGGCTCGACCCAGGCGCCGCGCGGCAGTCCTTCTGCCGCCGCACGCCCGTCAGAACCTGCGGTGCGTCCAGAAGGGCCTCAGCGAACCGTCAGCGTCCCCTTCATGTTGGGGTGGTACGTGCAGATGAAGGAATAGGTGCCCTTCTTCGACGGCGCCGTGAAGCTGCCGGACTTACCGCCGGCGATCCGTCCGGTATCGAACGCCTTGCCCTGCGTCGCGGTGACGGTGTGTGCGTCGGAGTCGTCGTTGACGACAGTGACCTTCTGGCCTGCCTGCACAGTCAGGGCCGCCGGGCTGAAGGCGAAGTTCTTCATGGTGATCTGTGCTGCGCCCGCGGCAGGCGACGGTGCGGCTTGGCTGGAGGACGTCGGTGAGAAGGAGTTCTCACTCGCGCTTGAGTATGCGGTTGCCAGCGACAAGGCTGCGGCCGTCGCGACCATGAGGGCTGCGGCGCGTCGGCAGTGATGGGCGGACGACATGGCCTGGCTCCTTCTTGGTAGGTCGGCTTTCGTTCCGCGAGGGCCGGAGGAAGGTGTTCATCGAGGACGGTGGCTGAGCGCCGCTCAGGTACCGCCGTCCGGTAAGCGATGAAACATCCCGGCCAGGAGCTTCATTTTATCGCCGGATCATGGCGCTCGCAGGGCGTAGCGGCGCGCGCGGAGGGTGAAGGCGCGACCATGACCGAGCTCGAAGGCGCGACCGCCCACAGCATGAGCACGGCGACGCCGATGTCCCCCAGGAGGGAGATCTGGAAGAGGGGGCAGCGCTGCGGCCTGATGCCCCTACCGCTTCCGCTCAAATCTCTGCCCGCTGTACCTCGGCGGTTCGGGCAAAGGCGGTGGCCTCGGGCATTGCCTCGGCGCTGCTGCTCGCCCCATGCGGCGTGGTCGGCGGCATGGGCATGGTCAGCACCAGCATGCTGATGGCCAAGCGGATGTCCGGCATGGGGGCGGTCGTCACGGATGCCAAGGGCTGGACGCTCTACGGGTACGACGAGGCGCCCATGTCCATGTGCACGGGAAGCTGTGCGCACACATGGATGCCGGTCATGGCCGACGGTACTCCCAAGGTCATGGGGCTCAAGGCGAAGGTCGGCGCGATCACCAGGGACGACGGGATGAAGCAGGTCGTCCTCATCAGGGAGCAACTCCGCCTCGGGCAGCGGTGATTCGGGAACAGATGCCAGCATGTCGGGGATGCCGGGCATGTGAGGGCAGGGGGCGCGCTGGGCTGGTCGCTGGACCTCGCTCCTGCGTCGAGCCGATCCAGCCGGGCACGATCCCCCGTCTCACACAGCCCCTATGAGCGGGGTGCTGGCTGTACCTGTTTGACCAGGTGGAAGACCTCTCGGGCCGCATAGCGTTTGAGGCAACGGACGATTTCGCGTCGGGTCTTGCCCTCCTTGATCCGGCGCTCGTAGTAGTCCTGGGTACGCGGGTCGACCCGCAGACGGGTGAACACGATGCGATGGAGCGCGGCGGCGACCGGCAGGCCAACACCGGCGTAGCTGCTCGGGCAGCGCCTGTTCGCCCGGCGAGCGGTCGAAAGTCACGTTCGTGGCCTGCCGGGGAAACCACCAGAAGCCGAGCAAGCGGACCGGCCGAACCCGCACCACTACGATCCAGCAAAGACTGAGCGCCGGGGCCGGCGAGAGTCGGCGAGCCGGCCGCTCGGCATCAGGAGCCGGGCCGCGACCTGCTCATCGGCGTTGCCACTCCTCTGCGAGGAGTTGGTAGGAGCGCACGCGGTCGGCCTGGTCGTGGGTGATGGTGGTGATGATCAGCTCGTCGGCGCCGGTGGCCTCCTGCAGTTGTTCGAGCTGGTCGGCGACGTGCCCCGGGGAGCCGACGAACTGGGTGTCGACACGGTCGGCGACCAGGGCCCGGTCCGCATCGGTCCAGGTGTGGGCGCGGGCCTGCTCCGGGGTCGGGAAGGGGATGGCGCCCTGGCCGGTGCGGATGCTGCGGACCCATGGGCCGTAGCCGGTGGCCAGTTCGCGGGCGGTCTCGTCGTCCTCGGCGACGACGACGTCGGCGGAGACGCTGACGTAGGGCTTGTCGAGGTGGTCGGACGGCTGGAAGGCGGCGCGGTAGCCCTCGGCTGCTTCCAGTACGGTGGCCGGGCTGACGTGGTAATTGGCCGCGAAGCGCAGGCCGTTGCGGCCCGCGACGTCGGCGCTCTGTCCGCCGCTGCTGCCGAGGATCCATACCTGCACCGCGGCGCCCTCGCCGGGGATGGCGTGTGCTTCGACCCCGTCCGGGGAGCGGTAGTCGCCGCGCAGGAGCGCGAGGATGTCGTCGACTTGCTCGCCGTAGTCCTGGGGGCCGGCGCCCGGCTGGTGCAGGAGCTGCTGCTGGAGCAGGAAACGGGGCGAACCGATCAGGTGCTCGAAGGAGAAACGTGGCGGGATCTTCAGCCCATTGGGGGCACGCCCGTCGACGACGGGGGTCGTGGTCGGCCGGGGCCCTGCCGTCTGTCCAGGTTGACGTCCGCCCGAGCGGCCGAGGCCCAGGTCGAGTCGCCCGGGGTGCAGGGCGTCGATCAGCCCGAACTCCTCGACGGTGGACAGGGCGGTGCGGTGACCGAGCTGTACGGCACCGGCGCCGATCCTGATCGTGGAGGTCGCGGAGGCGGTCAGGGCCAGGACAACGGCGGGAGAGGTCCCGGCCACGCCCGGGTTGAGGTGGTGCTCGGCGAACCAGTAGCGGGTGTAGCCGAACCGCTCGGTCTGCCGGGCGAGGTCGATGGTGTTGCGCAGCGCCTCTGTGGCGGTGGAGCCGGACGGGATCGGGACGAGGTCGAGGACCCCGAGAGGGATGCCGGACATGGTCGGGTGGTGCTCCTCAGCGGTCGGTGGGCGCGGGTGCCGGTGCGGGCGCGGATACGGACTCGGGCTCAGGTTCGGGGCCGGGCTCGGGCTCGGCGGTGACGGGAGTCCAGGGGAACGGCGGGTCGGGGATGTCGCGTCGTAGAACGGGGGCGATGTCGGACTGGAAGAGTTCGAGTGAGGCGCGGTGCTGGGCTTGAGTGAGGCCGCCTGCATCGGCGTGCAGATGGAGCACGCTGTGTCCGAACTGCTCGTGGTAGCGGTGCACCTTGTCGATCACCTGCTGCGGGCTGCCGATCAGCGCCGAGCTGCGTTCGACGAAGTCCTCCAGCGTGGCGAACACCGGCTCGACTCCCAGCTGCTCCTGGAACGCGAGATGGCCCTCGAAGACCGGCCGGTAGGCGGCGATCGCTTCCTGCGAGGTGCGGGCCGCGTAGTAGCCGGCCGTCCCTGCTCCGACGCCGGCCTGAGCCGGGTCGTGGCCGTAGTGCTCCCAGCGCTCCCGGTAGTGGCGGATCAGTTCGGCGTACGGCTCGATCGGGTGGGTGACGTTGGCCGAGAAGAGCGGATCTCCGTAGCGGGCGGCGAGGTCGACCGATTCCCGGCTGGTCGCGCTGCCGTGCCAGACCCGGATGGGTTGCTGGAGCGGTCTGGGCCAGACCTCGGCGTCCGTCAGCTCGGGGCGGAAGCGGGGGGAGGCGCTCACCTTGTCCTGCCGCCAGATGCGGCGGAACAGCTCGTAGGTCTCGGCGTTGCGGTGCCACTGGTCCTCGGGTGTGACGTGGAACAGGTCGCGCTGGGCGGTGCCGTTGCCCTTGCCGATGATCAGGTCGAGACGGCCCGCGGACAGGTGGTCCAGGGTCGCGTAGTCCTCGTACGCGCGTACCGGGTCGAGCAGGCTGAGGGTGGTGACGGCGGTGAACAGCCGGATCCGGGAGGTCAGCGCGGCGATGTGGCTGAGTACGACCGGTGGCGAGGAGGAGATGAAGGGCCGCTCGTGGCGTTCACCGACGCCGAAGCCGTCGAATCCGAGTTCCTCGGCCAGCAGCGCGTTGTCGATCACCTCGCGGAAGCGCTCGTTGGTCGTCTTCTGGATACCGGTCACCGGATCCGGGGCGTGCACGATGAGGGTGATGGCCAGGAACTTCACGACGCCGCCCGTCGGGTCTCCGCCTCGGCGCGGGCGTCGGGGTGTGCCAGGCCGAGGTGGTCGCGGAGCGTGGTGCCCGTGTAGTCGCGGCGGAACACGCCGCGTTCCTGGAGCAGCGGAACGACGGTGTCGGCGAACTCGTCCAGGCCGCCTGGGGTGATGTGCGGCACCAGGATGAAGCCGTCGGCGGCGTCCGCCTGGACGAAGTGGTTGATCGTCTCGGCGACGGTGGCCGGGGAGCCGATGAACGACTGGCGGCCGGTGGTCTCGATGACCAGCTCGCGGATCGACAGGTTCTCCGCGGCGGCTCGCTCGCGCCACTGCCGGGCGACGGCGAGCGGGTCGCGGAACATCCGGACGCTGGCCCGGCCGCGGGCGATGGTGTTCTCGCCGGGGGCCGGGTCGATGTCGGGGAGCGGGCCGTCCGGGTCGTAGGCGGACAGGTCCCGGTTCCAGACATGTTCCAGGTACTTGATCGCCGTCTGGCCGCTGACCTGCTGACGTCGTACCTCATGGGCCAGTTCCTGCGCCTCGGCGTCGGTGTCACCGAGTACGAAGGTCGCCGCGGGGAGGATCAGCAGTTGGTCGTGGGTTCGGCCGTGGCGGGCCAGGCGTCCCTTGACGTCGGTGTAGAAGGCCCGGCCCGCCTCCAGGGTGCTGTGCCGGCTGAAGATGGCGTCGGCGCCGGCGGCGGCGAACTCTCGGCCCTCGTCGGAGTCGCCTGCCTGGAAGATCACCGGGCGGCCCTGCGGGCTGCGTGGGACGTTGAACTGGCCGGCGATGTCGAAGTGCTGTCCTTGATGGACGAAGGCTCCGGCCTGCGCATCCTTGAGGAAGATGCCGGACTGCTGATCAGCGACGATTTCGTCGCCGTGCCAGGAATCGAACAACTCGGTGGCGGTGGCCAGGAACTCCTTGGCCCTGGAATAGCGCTGGTCCTGGGGGAGGAAGCCGCCGCGCCGGAAGTTCTCGCCGGTGAAGGCGTCCCACGAGGTGACGACGTTCCAGGCCGCGCGTCCGCCCGACAGGTGGTCCAGGCTGGCGAACTGGCGGGCCACCTCGTACGGCTCGTTGAAGGTGGAGTTGATGGTGCCGGTCAGGCCGAGCCGTTCGGTGACGGCGGCGAGCGCGGACAGAACGGTGAAGGTGTCGGGCCGTCCCACCACGTCCAGGTCGTAGATCTGGCCGCCCTGTTCGCGCAGCCGCAGTCCCTCGGCGAGGAACAGGAAGTCGAACTTGGCTCGTTCGGCGGTCCGTGCGAAGTGCACGAACGAGCTGAACTCGATGTGGCTGCCCGCCCGCGGGTCACTCCACACGGTGGTGTTGTTGACGCCAGGGAAATGGGCCGCGAGATGGATCTGCTTCAGGGGCCTGCCCGAAGTCGCCTTGCCCGTGGCCGGCGTGCCGGTGTTCGGCTTGCTCATGGTGGTACGACTCCCCCTCAGACGGCGGCGTAGCGGTTGGCGGGGCGGGTGAGCCCGAGCAGCCCGCGTAGGGTGTCCGCCTCGTAGGCGCGGCGGAAAGCGCCTCGGCGTTGGAGTTCGGGGACCAGGCCCCGTGTGACCTGCTCCAGGTCGTGGCCGATCACTCCGGGGCGCAGCCGGAAGCCGCTCAGGCCGGCCCGGCGCCACTCCAGCAGCAGGTCCGCCAGTTGTCCGGGCGCACCCGTGAACACCTCGGCGTCGCTGGTGTAGGCATGGCCCGCGAGGCCGTCCAGGCGGGCCTTGCGGTCCTCCGCCGCCGCGTGATCGTCGTCGAGGAACACCACCAGGTCACCGAAGACGTGCAGTGGCTCCTCCGCCCGCCCCGCGGCGGCCTGGGCGGCACGGATCTCGGCGACGACGGTGCGGGCCTGGTCGCTGTCGTGCGGGGTGACGTAACCGATGTCGGCCGAACGGCCCACCAGTTGGTACGGCACGCTCTGGTGCGCGAGCGCGCTGACGACAGGCTGGCCCTGCGGGGGCCGAGGGGTGATCGAGGGCCCTCTGACGCTGAAGTGCCTGCCCTCGAAGTCGATGTAGTGCAGCTTGTCACGGTCGATGAAGCGCCCGGTGGCGGCATCGCGGATCTCCGCGTCGTCCTCCCAGCTGTCCCACAGACGGCGCACCACCTCGATGTAGTCGGCGGCCTCCTCGAAGAGTTCGGCGATCAGGTTCCGGCCGGCCGGGGTGTCCCGGTCCTCGGCGCGGAGAGGCGGGAAGGTACGGCGGCCGAAGTGCGCGGCCTCGTGCTGCCGTGCCGTCACCTGGACGCGCAGGCCCGCGCGACCGGTGCTGACGTAGTCCAGGGTGGCGATCGCCTTCGAGATGTGGAACGGCTCGGTGTGGGTGGCGACCACGGTCGGCACCAGACCGATGTGCCGGGTCAGCGGGGCGACCCGCGCGGCGACCAGCACGGCGTCCAACCGGCCCCGCACCTGGTCGGTGCGCCCGTCCGGCTCCGTGAGGTGCGAGGACTGCGGGCCGAGCGCGTCCTCGAACGTCACGAAGTCGAGCAGGCCGCGTTCGGCCTCGGTCACGAGATCGGCCCAGTAACCGGCAGTGAACAGGTCGTGGGGCCGGGCGCCCGGCTCACGCCATGCGGCCGGGTGCCAGCCGGTGCCGTCCAGGGCCACGGCAAGGTGAAGAGGGGGATGTGCGGACACGAGAAGGGTGCCTTCCTGGTCGACCGTATGTGATCACCAGTCCTCGTGCAGAAGGACTCGGTGGCGGGGAACAGGTCAGGAACGACAGAGGGCGCCGGCCACCCGTTGCAGATCGATGTGAGGCCGGGAGTACAAGCGGACGCAGCCGCGCGCGACGAGAACCCCGGCAGCCGGGACGAGCACGCGAGAAACGGCGGGCAACAGTCACCTCCGCTCTTCCAGCTGTTTGTCCTGCTCGGATCGGGGCTCGCCGCCTCCGGCATGGCAGGCCCCATGTCGTCGCAGGTTAGGCGGAGCCGGACGGAGGAAGGTGGAGAGCGTGTTGCGGTTCCATGAAACCGTCCAGAGGCTCCTGGCAGGGCTGAGCGGCGGCACCGTCCGCGATGTGCACCGCCCAGTCCAGGATCTGCACGGCCGCCCCTGCGGCCTCCAGTCCTCGGCAGTGGGCATGGTGCCTGCGGGTGATGCCGTCCAGGTCGAGGTGTCGGCCGAAGGCGGGAAGGGCGGCGAGTCGTCGTGCGTAGGCCCACAGGTGTGGATGCTCGGCGATGCGGTGCACCGCGGCGGCGTCCAGGTGCAGTCGGTGCACGGTGTCGATCCGCACCAGGGTCACCCACAACTGCACGTCGGCGGCCGTCATTTCGTCGCCCAGGATGAAGTCCTGAAAGGCGAGCCGCCCCTCCAGTGAACCCAGGGCGCGGAGCAGGGATGTCAGGGCGGTCTGACACTCCCCGGCATCGGTGTCGGCCTGTCCGGCGTGCTGTGCGGCTGCGTTGATGCGGTACTCGCAGAGGTGCTCGACGGCCTCGATCTCCGCCCCGGCGCCGTGCGGGTACAGCGCGGGCCGGTCGGGGTGGTCACAGCCGAAGTACCGGGCCAGGTCGTGCAGGATGTCGGGGGTGTGCGTGCTGACGATCCGCCCCGTCCAGTCGTCGCTCAGCACCGGTGCCGCGGTGGCGCCGGAGTACCGGTGCGAACTGGTCTCGTACAACGGGCGCAGAGCGGAGTGTCCACCGTCGGGTCCGTCGGGCACGGCCGGCAGCAGCACCACGGGGAGGGTCTCTTCCAGGCCGAGCAGGCTGTGGGTGATGGCGATCCGCAGACAGTGGGGGCAGGACAGCGAGAGGTGGAGGCGGTAACGGCGCGGCACAGCGTAGTAGCCACTGCTCGCGTCACGGCCGATCCTGCCCCGGAACGAGGGCACCGAGGGACGGGACGGCACGGTGGTCGAGGGTGCGGCGGACATGTGTCTCCCTGGGTCCGGGTCCGGCTTCTGGTTCTCAGAGGTGCGGCGGGCAGCACCGGGGCGTGGGCGTGCGGCAGCGTTGAGGTGTACCCGTATGCGACGGGACGGGTGCCGGTGGGCACCGCCGGTTCAGCGAGGAGCGTTCGCCGCGCTGCAGACGCGCAGGAGATCGATGTGGCGGCGGGAGGTCAGGAGGAGAGACGGCCGGCACGCACGCGCGGAGCGGTCGGCAGGCGGCTCCAGACGCTCCATCATTTCCTATCCATCCACTGGGGAATCTGTACTGGAGTGTCAGGCGGCCTTCGCGCCCCGTCAAGAGGGCCTTCTCGCGTCGCGCCCGACGTCTCACATGATGAGAGGATGACCCGACTTCCAGCCGGCGCTGCGCCGCCGGCACCGGCAGAGACTGGCAGATGCTCCCATCCGTCTGACGAATACCCAGTTCAGCGACGCATCCGGCAGGGCGTCAGGTGGCGCAACAACCGACCGCATCCGAGACCACGTCGGCCAAGGCGCCGCGACCACGGTCGCCGCCCACCGCAGCCGGCGCAGGCTGCGCGCCGACCGGGCCAGGCAACTCGCCGGCCTGCTCCGCCGCCAACTCCTCACCGGCGCCTTCCCCAACGGCGCGCTCCCCCACGAGTCGACCCTCGCCACCGACTACCGCGCCTCCCGCAACACCGTCCGCCAGGCCCTCGGCCTGCTGCGCACCGAGGGTCTCGTCGAGCGCCAGCCCGGTGTCGGCACCCTGGTCGTGGCCCGGAAGTACCCTCACGGCCTCGACCGCCTGCTGGGCCTTGCGGAGGCCCTGGCCGGCATGGCTCCGGGTCCGGACTCGGACGTAGTCCGCTCGGCCCTTGCCGAACTGGTCGACGATCCCGACGCCCTGGTGCGCGGGGCCGCCTACGAGGCCCTGGGCACGACCGGCTGTCCGACCCTTCTGGCCGTACATGCCGAGTCAGCCCTGTCCGACCCGGCCTGGCAGGTGCGGGCCGGCGCCGCCACCGCCCTGTCCGCCGCGGACCCCGACGTGGCCGTCCCCGCACTCGCCAAGGCCGTCGCCGACCCCAACGCCGACGTCCGCAAGGCCGCGGTACTGGCCCTGACCCGGCACCGTGCCACCGAGGACGCCCGAGCAGCCCTGACCACCGCGACGGCGGACTCGGACGCGGACGTCAGGGCCTGTGCGGCGCGGGCACTGTGATGCGTCCTGGCGACGGACAAAGAGCCGGGCTGTGCGCCTCCGGACACCGGGACGACGTCTCCGGCCGATGCGGGCGCCGGCCGCCGTCTGCAGCCGGACGACCAGCAGCAAAGAGTCCGCCCAGCTCGTCGCGTTTCCGCGCGCGACCGGCCGCGTTCGAGGTCCTCGGAGATCACGTGAGCCGTCGCGGGCCTGCCGCACCGGCGGAGGGTACATGAACCGAGGGTGCCTGCCGGCCGCATGGATGCCTCCACAGCCCATGCTGGAGCGTCGGTGGGCAGCCAGGCATCCTCGCGCCAGGCGCCGGTGGGGGTCGGTGCGCCGCTGCAGCCGAAGACCTCGGCAGCGCGGGCGATCCGGGTGAGGTAGCCGATGCTCGGCGGCCGGTCACCGCCGGTTGCGGCAACCGGGGTGGCGTGGCCGCCGTCGGCGACATGGCGGCTGTCGCCGTTGGTGGGCAGGAACCGGTGCAGGGTGAGGCGCGTAGAGGTTCACGCCTTTCGCTTGTCGTCGGCGGTCGCGGTCAAGCTGCTCGTCCGGCGGCCGCCGGCAGGGGCGTACGGCTGCCGAGGGCGTTGGAGAACCGGTCGACGACCTGGGCGAGGGCCTCGGCCGGGCCCGGCGCGACGGTCAGGGTGCCGTCCTCGCCCACCGCGATGTCCTTGTCGAGCGTGAACCAGCCCTGGACGATGTGCGCGGCGCCCATGGAACTGAGCACCGGGCGCAGGGCGTAGTCGATCGCCAGGACGTGCGCCGTGGTCCCGCCGGTCGCCAGCGGCAGGACCGTCTTGTCGGCCAGGGCGTACTGCGGCAGCAGGTCCAGCAGGGACTTCAACAGCCCGGAGTAGGCGGCCTTGTAGACGGGCGTGCCGATCACGACGCCGTCGGCGCGCTCGAACAGGGCGGTCGCCTCGGCGATCGCCGGGTGCCGGAAGTCGGCGCCGAGCAGCGCCTCGGCGGGGATGGTGCGGACATCGAGGGGGATCACCTCGTGTCCCTGGGCCGCGAGCCGCGCGTCCAGGTGGCGCAGCAGCCGTGCGGTACGAGAGGTGGCGGAGGGACTTCCGGAGACAGACAGGACGGTGGCCATGGCGGACCCTTCAGGGGCGTGAGATTTCTTCGTGGGGGTGTGGGGCCGCGTACCGCGGCGTATTGCGGCCCCACACCCAGCAACGGCTACTTGTTGGTCTTCGGCAGGCCGGGAGGATTGATCTCGGACTTGGTCACGGCCTCGTTGGACAGGCCCCAGCGCTTCAGCACCTTGGCGTATGTGCCGTTGCGGATGATCTCGTTGAGTGCGTCGGCGAGCGGCTTGACCAGGCCGCTGTCCTTCTTGGTGGTGGCCGCGATGAGGCCCTGCAGGGTGGCGCCGGCGCCGGAGTACGTGCCGACGACCTCGGTCTTCCCGGTGGTGGCCGCGTGGTAGGCGGCGGTCGGGTTGGGGCCGAGGTAGAGGTCGATCCGGCCGGACTGGAGGGCGAGGTAGGTGTCGCTGTCGTTCTGGTAGTACTTGATGTTCACCGGCTTCAGGCCGGCCTTCACGTCCTCCTTGCTCCACTCGATCAGCAGCTTCTCCTGGTTGGTGCCGCTGCTCACGGCGACCGTCTTGCCCGCCACGTCCTTGGGCCCGGTGACCTTCAGACCGCTGCCCTTCTTGGCCTCGAGGCCGAGGTTGTCCTGGCGGTAGCCGGCGAAGTCGTACTTCTCCTTGCGCTCCTCGGTGTCGGTGATGTTGCTGAAGCCGACGTCGTACTTGGCGCTGTCGAGGCCGACGAAGATGTTCTCCCAGGAGACGGTGTTGATGTGCGGCTTGAGCCCGAGTACGTCGGCGACCAGGTAGGCGATGTCGGGTTCGACGCCGATGACGGTCTTGTTGTCGGTGGCGTAGAAGGTCAGCGGCGCTGCGGAGCCGGACGAGCCGACGATCTCCAGGGTGCCTCTCCTGCGGATCGTCTCCGGGACCTCGGCGGCTATGGAGTCGACCCTGCCGGTGGTGATGCGGTGCTGGTCAGGGCTCAGGTTGATCTTCGTGCCGGCGCCCTTGGTGGCCGCGACCTCGGTCGTGCCGCCGTCGGAGGGGTTGCTGCACGCGGCGAGGACGAGGGCGGCGGTCAGTCCCAGCGCGGCTGCGGAGGTGCGGCGGGTGAACGAGGTGGACATGGTCGTGCTCCTTGCGAGGGCGAAAGGGGTGAGGGGCGGTCAGAGGACCTTGGAGAGGAAGGCGCGGGTGCGCTCGTGCTGCGGGTCGTCCAGTACGGCCGCGGGCGGGCCCTGTTCCACGACGACACCGCCGTCCATGAACACCACGGTGTCGGCGACCTCGCGGGCGAAGCCGATCTCGTGGGTCACGACGATCATGGTGGTTCCGGTGCGGGCCAGGCCGTTGATGACGTCGAGGACTTCGCCGACCAGCTCCGGGTCGAGCGCAGAGGTGGGCTCGTCGAAGAGCAGCACCTTCGGTTCGAGGGCGAGCGCGCGGGCGATGGCGACGCGCTGCTGCTGACCACCGGACAGCTGCCGGGGGTAGGCCCCCGCCTTGTCGGCGAGACCGACCCGGTCGAGGAGCCGACGGGCCCTCTCCTCCGCTTCCTTGCGCGGTCGGCGCAGCGCGGAGACGGGAGCCTCGATGAGGTTGTCCAGCACGGTCAGGTGCGGGAAGAGGTTGAAGTTCTGGAAGACGAACCCGATGTGGGTGCGCTGTTTCAGAACGTCCTTCTCCTTCAGCTCGTGCAGCTTGGCGCCCGAGCGGCGGTAGCCGATGAGTTCGCCGTCGATGCTGATCCAGCCGCGGTTGACCTTCTCCAGGTGGTTGATGGTGCGCAACAGCGTGGACTTTCCGGAGCCGGACGGGCCGAGGACGACGGTGACTTCGCCGGCGCGGACCTGGAGGTCGACGCCGCGCAGCACTTCCAGCGGACCGAAGCTCTTGTGGACGCCGTGGACGTCCACCATCACGTCGTCGACCGTCGGCTTCACGTCCTTGAGGGCCACCGTCATGTCGCTCATCGGCTGTCTCCCAAGGGCTTCAGGGGTACGACGGGCTGGTGACGCTGTGCCGCCGCGGCACGCAGGTCGCGGACGAAGCGGCGGGCGCGCTGGATGGGGGTGGGCGGCGGAGTGCGGTTGGCGCCCCGGGCGAAGTGCCGCTCCACGTAGTACTGGGCGACCGACAGCAGGGAGGTCAGCACCACGTACCAGGCGGTGGCGACCAGAAGCAGCGGGATCACCCGGCCGTTGCGGCCGTAGATCACCTGCACCTGGTAGAACAGCTCACCGATGGACATCACGTAGACCACCGAGGTGCCCTTGAGCAGGCCGATGATCTCGTTGCCGGCCGTCGGCAGGATGGCGCGCATGGCCTGCGGCAGCACGATCCGGCGAATCTGGCGCAGCCGTGGAATGCCCAGCGCGGCGGCGGCCTCCAGCTGCCCGTGGTCTACGGCGATGACGCCGCCGCGGACGATCTCCGCGGCGTAGGCGGCCTGGTGCAGCGTCAGTCCGATGACGGCGGCACCGATGCTGCCGATGAGGCTGTTGCTGTCGACGGACCAGAACACCGGACCGAAGGGGATGCCGACGCCCAACTCTCTGTACAGCGCGCTCAGGTTGAACCAGAACACCAGCTGGACGATCATCGGGATGGAGCGGAAGATCCAGATGTAGGTCCAGGCGACGGTCTGCAGTACCGGGCTGCGCGACAACCGCATGAACGCCAGGACGGTGCCGAGGAGGAAGCCCAGCACAGTGGCGTACGCGGTGAGCTGGAGGGTCACCCCAACCGCCTGGACGATCGTCTCGGACAGGACGTAGTCACGGAAGACGCCCCACTCCCAGACCGGGTTGGTGACCAGCCCGTGCGCGAACTGGGCGACCAGCACGACCACGGCCACGGCCGCAACCCAGCGGGCGTAGTGGCGGGCGGGGACGACCTTGAGCGAGGCCGGGTCGTCCGGGGCGGACGGCGTTTCGGGGCCGGTGCCCCGGGAGGCCGCGCCGGGTGGCGCGGAGGCGGAATCGGTGGTGAGTCCCATCGTGGTGTTCCTGCTTACTCGTTACGTGTGTTCGGGCGGGTTGATCCGCGACGTGTCGATCGCGGAGGCGGAGGTGCCCCACTTCTTGAGGATTCGGGCGTAGGCACCGTTCTTGATCAGCTCGTTGACGGCGGACTGGAACGCCTTGGTGAGCGGGGAGCCCTTCTTGAAGGCGAAGCCGACGTCGAGGCGGTGGTACTCGCCGAGGAAGGTGGTCTGCGCGGCGGGTTGTGCGGCCTGGTAGCGCAGGCCGTTGATGGTCGACATGATCACGTCGATGCGGCCCTGCTGGAGCGCGGTGAGCGTCGCCCCGTTCTCCGAGTAGACCTTCACGTCGTACGGCTTCTTGCCCGCCTTGGCACACACCCCCTTCTGCGCGGTGAGGGTCGCCTCGAAGGTGGTGCCGGCCCCGGTGCCGATGGTCAGCCCGCACAGCTGGGTGAGGTCGGTGACCTTCGTCTTGAGCGCAGTGCCACCCGTCTTCACCGCGAAGCCCTGGCCGTCGTCGATATAGGTGACGAAGTCGATGGTCTTCAGGCGTTCGGTGGTGACGCCGAAGTTTCCGGTGCCGACGTCGTACTTGCCGCTGCCGAGGGCGGGCAGGATCGTCTCGAAGGAGGCGTCCTGGCGCTCCAGCTTCACGCCGAGGACCCTGGCCACCGCGTCGGCGAGGTCTATGTCCTGGCCCGCGGGCGGCTTGTCCTGCCCGTTGGGGTAGTACGCCCCGGGCGGGAATCCGATCGAGCTGCCGACCCGCAGCGTGCCCGCCTTGCGGACGTCGGCGGGCAGCAGGGCGGCGACGGAGTCCACCTTGTGTACGGAGGCGACCGGATCGTCGGTCGGCGCGGGGGATGCCTGAGCACCCGTCGGTATGGCTCCGGAGGTGTCGCCGGAGCCACAGGCGGTCAGCGCCAGTACGGGCAGCAGCGCGATGGCGGCGGCGATGCGCAGGCGGGTTCCGATGCCACGGACGCTCACAGGTCGGCTGCCTTTCCTTGGTGTGGTGCGGCCGGCAGGTGCTTTTCGAACGGCAGGGGCCCGATGGTTTCCGGGTCGGCCTCGGTGTCGAACAGCGGGATGTAGCCGGTCGTCAGGTACAGGCCGCGAGCCTCGGGCTGGCGCGGACCAGTGGTCAGGTAGATCCGCCGGTAGCCGCGAGCGCTCGCCTCGCGCTCCAGCTCGGCGACGACGCGTCGGGCCAGACCGCGCCTCCGGTGGGCGGAGTGTGTCCAGATCCGCTTCAGCTCGGCTGTCGTCTCGTCGTACCGGCGGAACGCGCCGCCCGCGACCGGCTCGCCACGCTCGAGGAGCAGGAGCAGTACGCCGCCGTACGGCGTGGTGAACTCCTCGTCCGGATAGCGGGCCAGTTCGGCGTGAGCGTCCTTGCCGTAGCGTCGTGAGTACTCGTCACCGAGTTCGCGCAGCAGGGGCTTCACTCTCGGGTCGGCGACGACGACCTGAGTAATCGTCAGTTCGGAGGCGGACGTCATCCGTTCACCGCCGCCAGGTGCTGCGTGCCGCGGGCCGCCCGCTCGGCGTCGCGCTTGGCGACCTCCTCGCGGACGATCGGGATCACGTACCGGCCGAAGTCGATCGCGTCGCCCAGCATGTCGTAGCCGCGGGCGGAGAGGATGTCGACGCCGAGGTCGTAGTAGTCCAACAGTGCCTGGGCGACCGTCTCCGGGGTGCCGACCAGGGCGTTGGAGTTGCCCGCGCCTCCGGTGGCGGCGGCCGTCGGGGTCCACAGGGCGCGGTCGTAGCGGTCCCCCGCCTCGGCGATGGCGATGAGCCGCTGTGAGCCGACGTTTTGAGGTGTTGCAGCCTGCGGCGCGGCATGCCCATTGTGGCGCTTGGTGATCGCCTCGCCCTTCTCCTTGCGGGCCTTGATCGCACCGACCGTGCGGTGGGCCTTCTCCCAGGCCAGCTCCTCCGTCGGGGCGATGATCGGGCGGAACGCAACCTGGATGCGGGGCAGCTCGGTGCGGCCCGCGGCCTTCGCGGCGGCCCTCACAGCCTCGATCTGTTCGGTGGTCCTGGCCAGGGGCTCGCCCCACAGGCAGTAGATATCGGCCTCGGCGCCCCCGGCGGCGTATGCGGCGGGCGACGAGCCGCCGAACGACACGTCCGGGCGGGGCTGTTGGACCGGGAAGACATCGCTGACGAAGTCGCGGAAGCGATAGTGCTCGCCCTCGTGGTCGAAGGGCTCGTGGGTGGTCCAGATCTTCTTGACGATCCGGATGTACTCGCGGGTGCGGGCGTAGCGCTCGTTCTTGGTGAGGGTGTCGCCCTCACGGCCCTGTTCGTGGTCGTTGCCGCCGGTGATGAAGTGCACGGTCAGCCGGCCCTCGCTGATCTGGTCGAGGGTGGCGAAGGTCTTGGCGGCGAAGGTCGGGTACGAGACGTTGGGCCGATGAGCGAGGAGGATCTGGAGGCGGTCCAGCCTGCTCGCGATATAGGCGGCCGCCGGAGCGGGGTCCGCAGACCCGGAGCCGTAGGCGAACAGCACACGGTCCCAGCCGTGGTCCTCGTGCGCCCGGGCGAGACGGAGCGTGTACTCCTTGTCGAAGGCGGCGCCGGAACGCGGGGTGGTCTCTGAGCCGTCGTTGGTGGCGGCGATGCCAAGGAACTCCACGGGCATGGGAGATGGCCTTTCCTCAAGTCCTCTGGGGCCGTGCCGCTCCGTGGGCAGTACCCGGGCGCGGCGGAGCAGCCCTGGGTGCGGCCGGGTGTGACGGCGCTTCAGGGTGCTGGAAGCTTCGTGGTGAGCAGGTGTGACAACGCCGGGGCATGGGCCTCGGGCGAGGTAGGGCGGCGGCAGCGGCTGGTGTCGGGTCTCGCAGCCCGTCCGTACGCGGATTCAGCGTGTGTTCAGCGCGCGCGTATGACGGTGCCGCGAAGGGAGGAACTCGGCCCGCGACGGGGTCACCGAGGGAGGGAAGGGCCGGTCAGACGGCCCGCTGCCGCGTCAGGCGCAACACGCGGCGGACCACACCCGACCGAAGTCGATGTGGTCACGGGTGACCAGGTGCCGCTCGGCATTCATGCGGTTAATTGAGCAGTACATCTCGCTTCTCGTCAACCACGGCCCGGATGCCGGACCGGCGCCCAGCAGTTCCTGTGCGTGGTTGACACATGCGCACGGTGCGCCCATACGATCGAGGACGGACCGGCTCCGCCGCGCTGCGGCGGCCGTACCGGCCGCGTTGAGGGACGCGGCGAACGTGACGACGCCGAAAACCCAGCCACTGCCCCGTACCCGCGCTGTGTCTGCGCGGCATCCACGAACGCGCGCCGCCGGGTGGTCACCGACGCCCGCGCCTCCCTCCCCTGGAGAACCTCCTGATGGTCTCGCCATCCGAAATCACCGTTTCTTCCCGCGTCTCCGCAGCCGTCCCGCACCCAAGCCATCTCAAAAACTCCAGCAGCCAAGGCCCCGGCGACGAGCTGCCGCACATCGTGCCTCGCCGGCACGTCGGCCGCCGGCTGACGGCTACGGCGGCGCTGCTGGTCTTCGCGATGGTGGTCAATTCCGTCGTACGCAACCGCGCCTTCCAGTGGGACGTGGTCGGCCAGTACTTCACCACCGCCGCCGTACTCGACGGGCTGCTGCTCACCTTGTGGCTGACCGGCGTGGTGATGGTGCTCGGCTTCCTGCTCGGCATACCGCTGGCCGTGATGCGGCTGTCCGCCAACCCGGTGCTCCGCACCCTGAGTTGGGGATACGTGTGGATCTTCCGGTCCACCCCGCTGCTGGTGCAGCTGCTGTTCTGGTTCAACATCGGGGCCCTCTACCCGACGCTCGGCCTCGGCATCCCCTTCGGGCCTCAGCTCGTCACCGTCAAGACGGTCAACCTGCTCGGCCCCACCCTCACCGCCGTCATCGGCCTGACCCTGCACGAAGCCGCCTACGCCGCCGAGGTGGTGCGCGGCGGCATCCTCTCCGTCGACTCCGGCCAGACGGAGGCCGCCCAGGCACTCGGCATCGGCAGGCGGCGCACCCTGCGCCGGATCGTCATCCCGCAGGCGATGCGCTCCATCGTCCCGACCGCGGGGAACATGCTGATCGGCACCCTGAAGGGCACCAGCATCGTCAGCGTGCTGGCCGTGCACGACCTGCTGTACTCGGTGCAGCTGGTCTACAACCAGACCTACCAGGTCATCCCGCTGCTGATGGTGGCCACCCTCTGGTACATCGCCGTCACGACCGTGCTCAGCGCGGGGCAGTTCTACGTCGAGCGCTCCTACGCGCGTGGCTCCGCCCGCGCACTGCCGCCCACACCCCTGCAGAGGCTCCGAGTCCAGCTGGCCGCACTCCGTGCCCGGCTGGCGACGGCGACCGCGCCCGAGGTCCACCCGGCGGTCGGCGGTGACCGGTGAGCCCACCCGCGATGTTGCGTTCCCTACATTTCCCATCGATTTACTAGGGATGCATTGACGCCCCACCCAGTGGGTGCGCAGGATGATGTACATGTCCCACACGCAGCAGCGACTCGTTCGTCGTCGGCATGTCGACTTTGGTCACGTCGTCAGCGCCGCCTGCTGTCGCGTGTGAGGCACGCGGTCACACGTCGCGCGTGCCGTTCCGCTCCTTCTCCCTCATCCCTGGTCATCGGGCGCGCGCCCACCCGCAGCGCCTGATGGCCCGACGTACCCCTTGAAGGACGACCGCCATGACCACGGCACTTCAGGCCCAGGCAACTCCACCGGATTCGCCACTTCCCGACCTGCGCCATCTCCGCCTCGTGGGCGACACCACGCAGAGCGGCCCCGAGGAACACGGTTCCACACCCGTCGTCGGCTACCTCGTGCTCATCCCCGAGGGCACCGACCCCGCCCAGCTCTTCGCCGAGAACGTGCCACGGCCGGAGATCCGACCGGTCGCCTACACGGACTCACCTCCCGTGCAGCAGACGGGAGGCGGTGTCATCCGTATCAATGCCGCGCGACACGTCGCCGAGGTGGATGGACGCGAACTCGACCTCACCTACCTGGAGTTCGGACTGCTGGCACATCTCGTGCACCATCCCCACCAGGTGCATTCGCGTGAGCATCTGATGGCCGGCATCTGGGGCTACGACCACATCGGCGACGGCCGCACCGTGGACGTCCACATCGCGCGCCTGCGCCGCAAGCTCGGCACAACTCACCGGCATCGGATCGTCACCGTACGACGCGTGGGCTACAAGTACGTGCCCGACCAGCAAGAGAGTCCCAGCCAAGAGAGCCCCGACACCGCATCTTGCCGCCGACCTTGAGGAGAGCACGACCATGGGCGTTGCCACTGCGCCGTCCGGCCCCGCCTCGGATTCCGACCGGACCGGGCCCGGGCGTGCGCACTGGCTGCGCGTGGCCCGCGAGACGGCGGACGACCTGGCCACGGACGCGGCGGCCAGGGAGCAGGCAGGCAAGGCCCCGTTCGATGAGGTGTCCCGGCTGCGCGAGTCGGGGCTGCTGACGCTCCTCGTACCGGCAGAGCTCGGGGGAGGCGGCGCGGACTGGCCCACGGCCTACGCGGTCGTCCGGGAGATCGCCGCCGCCGACGGTGCGATCGGTCAACTGCTCGGCTGTCACTACTTCCTGTCGTGCAGCGCCCGGTTCTTCACCGAGCCCTCTCTCGCCGCTCAGGTCGAGCGGCAGTCCGCGGCCGAGCAGTGGTGCTGGGGCGGTGGTTTCGCCCGCCAGGAACCACCTCTGACGCTGGCCAGGAGAGCCGCCGGCTTCGTGCTCGACGGTCGGCAGAGCTACACAACCGGGGTCCTGGTCGCCGACCGCCTCGCCGTGCGGGCCGTACGGGCCGACACCGGCGAACCACTCGCCGTCGTCGTCGATCCCGCCCATCACGGGGTGGGGATCGACGGCGACGCCGACACTTTCGGCCAGCGGCTCGCGGCCGGCGGGAGCGTGGAGTTCGACGGTGTACCGGTCGCCGCCGACGACGTACTCGGCTCCCTGTCCGCGGACGAGGATGTCCTGTCGCCCCTGGCTGCTCTGGCATCGCCGGTCGGGCGTCTCGTCTCCGTCCAACTCCGCCTCGGCATGGCCGAGGGAGTGCTCGCCGAGGCCCGTGACTACAGCAGGGCGGGCCACTCACCCTGGCACCCGGACGGGCCGGTCGGCTCCCCCCAGGACCCGCAGGTGCTCACCGCCTACGGAGAACTCACCGTCCTCACCCGCGCCGCGTCCGCGCTCACCGATCAAGCACAGGCAGCCGTGCACGACGGCCTCGTACACGGCGAAGACATCACCTACGACGAGTACGCGGAGATCTCCGTCCTCGTAGCCATGGCCGAAGCCGCCGCCTCCAGGGCTGCACAGGAGTCCACCGCCCGCGCCCTCGACATCATCGGCGCCCGCTCCGCGTCCTCGCGGCTGGGCTTCGACCGCTTCTGGCGCAATGCCCGGACGCACACTTTGTACGAGCCCGTCACCCACCGGCTCCGCGATGTCGGGGACTATTTCCTCAACGGAGCCCACCCTCCGTTCGTCCTGCCTGTCTGACCTTGCGATTCCGCCGGGCTTTTCCCCGGCGGACTCGGCGTGATCGGCAATCCGCCGCACAACCCGACATCCAGACGATTGTGAACGCCGCACTTCGCTCACATGTCGGTGGGTTCAGAATACGAGACGCCCGCGCAGGCGACATTGACTTGGCCGGATTCCGCTGCAACTCTCTTGACTGTGAGCAAGTCCGAGAACCTCGCCGCGCGCCTGCACGTCGATCTGCGACGTCAGGCCAGCGCCATCTGTGCCGTCGGCCGCTGAACGCACTGACGGGCGCCGCTCTCCCGCTCCGTTTTCACCATCGGCCACCACGACCGTTGTCGGCGTAGGCGGCTGATTCCTCGCAGGCATTCCTGGCGAATCTCTTTCCCCTTTCGCTGTCCGCATTGCTTGCGCCCAATTGCCGAGCAACCCTCTCGGTCACGGCTTCCTCATGCCATCGATTCCGCCTCAGTCCCCATTCGCGTGAACAGGACCTTTCCATGGCCACTACGGCATCGACCCGACGCCAGTTCCTCTCCCTGCTCGGTCTTTCTGCGGTGGCCGTGAGCTGCGGCACGACCGCCGGAGCCGCTTCCGGCAAGGGCCAGACCAAGACGCTCCGGTATCAGGGCTGGGCGGGTCAGGTGACCTTGCCCGAGCTGGCCGAGGATCTCGGCTATCTGGAGGACGTGAAGCTGAAGTGGGTCGGCAACACCATCAGCGGTCCGCAGGACATCCAGTCCGCGGCCACGGGTCAGGTCGACTTCGGCGGCGCGTTCAACGGCGCGGTCGTCAAACTCGCCGCGAACCACGCCCCCGTCAAGGCCGTCATCAGCTACTACGGATCCGACAAGTACGCCTACAACGGCTTCTACGTCCTCAAGGACAGCCCGATCCGCTCGGCCCGGGACCTGCTCGGCAAGAAGGTCGGGATGAATACCCTCGGAGCCCATGCCGAGGCCATGCTCGACATCTATCTGCAGCGAGGGGGTCTGTCCCAGGCGGAGATCGGCAAGGTCGAACCCCTCGTGGTGCCTCCGGTCAACACCGAGCAGTCGCTGCGGCAGAAGCAGATCGACGTGGCCGTGCTCGGCGGCATTCTGCGCGACAAGGCACTGGCAGCCGGGGGCATCCGCCCGCTCTTCACCGACTATGAACTGCTCGGCGCATTCAGCGCAGGCACCTACGTGATGACGGACCGGTTCCTGAGGCAGAACCCCGACACGGCCCGCATCTTCGTCACCGGCGTGGGGCGTGCCATCGAGTGGTCCCGTTCCACTGCGCATGAAGAGGTCATCGCCCGGATGACGGACATCGTGAAGAAGCGCGGCCGCAACGAGGACACCGCACCCCTGAAGTACTGGCGCTCCTACGGCGTCACCGAGAAGGCCGGCCTGATCACCGGCAAGGAACTCCAGCTGTGGGTCGACTGGCTGACCGACCGCGGTGACATCAAGAAGGGCCAGGTCACGTTGTCGGACCTCTACACCAATGAGTTCAACGGCAACCAGAAGTCCTCCTCCGCCACCAAGAGCGGGAGCTGATCCCATGCCGGAATCCACCACGCAATCCACGACGTCCAAGATCGTTTTCGAAGGCGTGCGGAAGGACTTCACCGTCAGGGACCGCAGGGGGGATCGGCAGGCCACCCGTTTCACCGCCCTCGACGGCATCGATCTGGAGATAGCGGCCGGCGAGTTCGTCGTCCTGGTCGGTCCCAGCGGTTGCGGAAAGTCGACTCTGCTGGAGCTGCTCGGCGGCCTCGCCCAGCCCACCGGCGGACGGATCCTGCTGGACGGTCAGCCCGTCAGCGGCCCGGGCCTGGACCGGGGCATCGTGTTCCAGCAGTACGCGCTGCTGCCGTGGCGCACGGCGCAGGGCAATGTCGAGTTCGGCCTGGAGGCCACAGGCGTCCCACGGCGTCAACGGGCCGGACGTGCCCGCGAGTTCCTGGATCTGGTCGGCTTGACCGGGTTCGAGGACCGCCACCCCCATGAGCTGTCCGGCGGGATGCGGCAACGGGTGGCGATCGCCCGCAGCCTCGCCTACGACCCCGACGTACTCCTGATGGACGAGCCGTTCGCCGCGCTGGACGCCCAGACCCGGGAGTCGCTGCAGGACGAACTGCTGCGCATCTGGCAGCGCACCGGCAAGACCGTCGTCTTCATCACACACGGCATCGAGGAGGCCGTCTACCTGGGACAGCGCGTCGCCGTCATGACGTCCCGCCCGGGCCGCATCAAGCAGATCGTGCCCGTCGCCTTCGACTCCCGTACGGCGACCGACGACCTCCGCTCCAGTCCCGAGTTCGCGCGACACCGACACGAGATCTGGTCGCTGCTGCACGACGAGGTGGCCAGGGCCCAGCAGTTGGAGAAGGAGGAGGCTTCCGTATGAGCCCCACAACCGACACAGCCGCCGAGAAGACCACAGCGCCGGGCTCGGCGAGCACCGCCGAGCCCGTCCCGACCGTTTCCCCCACTACGTCCACAGTGTCAGCTGCATCCACAGTGTCTGCTACATCCGCTGTGTCCGCGCCCCATGACGCATCGCCGTCGAGCCTGCGCCAGGTCCGCTCCACGGCGACCCGGTTCCGCCGGGCGGTCCGCCGGCTGCCCTACCTGCTGGTCAAGGGGGCGACCAGGTCCGTTGCGATCGTGGCTCTGCTCCTGCTGTGGGAGACCGCACCGCGACTGGGTCTGGTCGACCGCATCTTCCTGCCTCCGTTCAGCGAGGTCGCCCACGCCTGGTGGGGACTGGCCGCCGACGGTCAGCTCGCCGACAACACCCGCGCCAGCCTCGTGCGCTCGTTCAGCGGATTCGGTCTCGCCGTGGCCGTCGCCGTGCCGCTCGGCCTGCTGATCGGCTGGTACCGGCCGGTCGCCGACCTCCTCGGTCCGCTGCTGGAGGTGTTCCGCAACACCGCCGCCCTGGCCCTGCTGCCGGTGTTCGTCCTGCTGCTGGGCATCGGCGAGACCTCGAAGATCTCCATCGTGGTGTACGCGTGCACCTGGCCGATCCTGCTCAACACCATCAGCGCGGTCCGCAACGTCGACCCGACCTTGCTGAAGCTGGCGAAGTCGATGGATCTGTCCGCGCCCCGGCTGTTCCAGAAGGTCATCCTGCCGGCCTCGGTGCCCGTGATGTTCACCGGCATCCGGCTGGCCGGAGCGGCGTCCATCCTGGTGCTGGTCGCCGCCGAGATGATCGGCGCCAAGGCGGGCCTCGGTTATCTGATCAACGCCTCCCAGTTCAACTTCGCGATCCCGCAGATGTACGCGGGCATCATCACGATCTCCGCCATCGGCGTGATCTTCAATCAGTTCCTGGTGACCGTGGAGCGGCGGCTCAGCTCCTGGCGCGTACCGGCCGACGCCTGACCCGGCCGCCCGCTCGTCTCACTGTCACCCGGTCCCGTCGCGCTGCCCCGCTCGCCTCCCGCCCGTGGGTCTCACTGCCCCTGCGTCTCACCGCCCCCGATCCGAGGTACCCCATGACCGCGACCAGCACCCGACACCTGCATCTCAACGCCTTCCTGTTGAACGCCGGCCACCACGACGCCGCCTGGCGCCACCCGCGTACCGAGCCCGAACGGGTCACCGATCTCCGCTATTTCCAGCAGCTCGCGCAGACCGCCGAGCGGGGCCTGCTCGACTCCGTCTTCCTCGCCGACGGCCTCGCCCTGTGGGGGAAGGTCCGGCACAACGCGCTCGGCGGCTTCGAACCGCTCACCCTGTTGTCGGCCCTGGCGGCGGTCACCGAGCACGTCGGCCTGATCGCCACCGTCTCCACCACCTTCAACGAGCCCTTCCACACAGCCCGCAAGTTCGCCTCCCTGGACCACATCAGCGGTGGCCGGGCGGGCTGGAACATCGTCACCTCCGGCACCGTGAACGAGGCCCGCAACTTCGGGCAGGACGAGCACCTGGAGCACCGGCTGCGCTACGAGCGGGCACGGGAGTTCGTCGAAGTCGCCACCAAGCTGTGGGACAGCTGGGAGGACGACGCGATCCTGCTCGACCGTGAGCGCGGCGTGTACGCCGACACCGACAAGGTGCGGGAGATCAACCACCGCGGCGAGCACTTCGCCGTGCAGGGCCCCCTGAACGTACCGCGCAGCCCGCAGGGCTACCCGCTGCTGGTGCAGGCCGGTTCGTCGGAGGACGGCAAGGAGTTCGCCGCCCGGTACGCCGAGGCCGTCTTCACCGCCCAGCAGACCCTCACCGACGGCCAAGCCTTCTACAAGGACCTCAAGTCGCGGCTCGCCCGCTACGGCCGCACCGAGGACCAGTTGCTGGTGCTTCCCGGCATCGCCCCCGTCATCGGCTCGACGGAAGCGGAAGCCCGCGCGCTGGAACAGGAGCTGACGGATCTCCAGGTGCCCGAGTACGGGCTGGCCCAGCTGTCCGGGATGCTCGGCACCGACCTGACCGGGCTGCCGCTGGACGGGCCGCTGCCCGAGCTGCCCGAGGAACGGGACATCAACGGCAACAAGAGCCGTTTCACGCTCGTCGCCGAACTAGCCCGCCGCGACGGCCTCACCCTGCGCGAGCTCATCGCCCGGCTCGGCGCCGGCCGCGGTCACCGGGTGTTCGCCGGCACCCCCGAGCAGATAGCCGACCAGCTCCAGGAGTGGTTCACCCAGGGTGCCGCCGACGGCTTCAACATCATGCCGCCCCATCTGCCGGGCGGCCTGGAGGACTTCGTCGACCATGTCGTGCCGATCCTGCAGCGGCGCGGCCTGTTCCGCACCGAGTACACCGGCCGCACCCTGCGCGCGCACTACGGCCTGGCCCGCCCCGCCAACCGACTGACCGCGACCACCGTGACGGCCGCGGCAGAAGGGCGGCCCGCATGACCGGACTCGACCTCACCACGGACGTCCTGGTGGTCGGCGGCGGTCCCGCGGCCACCTGGGCCGCGCTCAAGGCGGCCCAGGACGGAGCGGACGTCGTCGTCGCCGACAAGGGCTACTGCGGCACCAGCGGCGCCACCGCCTCCGCCGGAACCGGCGTCTGGTACGTCCCCCCGGAGCCCGCCGCGCGGGAGGCTGCCATGGCGAGCCGCGAGGCACTGGGCGGATTCCTGGCCGACCGGCGCTGGATGACCCGGGTCCTGGACCGGACGTATGCGGGCATGAATGAGCTGGCAGCGGCCGGACGCTACCCCTTCCCCACCGGGCCGGACGGAAAGCAGCTCAGGAACGGACTGCAGGGACCGGAGTACATGCGCAGGATGCGCATCCGCGTCCAGCGCGCCGGAGCCCGCATCCTCGACCACAGCCCGGTCACCGAACTGCTCACCGACCCCTCCGGAGCGGTCGCCGGAGCCAGGGGCCACCGGCGCCAGGCCGGTCAGCCCTACCGGGTGCGCGCCGGGGCGGTCGTCCTGGCCACCGGCGGCTGCGCCTTCCTCAGCGGCGCACTCGGCTGCAACGTCAACACCGGGGACGGCGCCCTGTTCGCCGCCGAGGCGGGCGCGGAGCTGTCCGGGATGGAGTTCTCCAACGCGTACGGCATCGCGCCCGAGGGCACCTCCGTCACCAAGACCGCGTTCTACTCCTTCGCGACCTTCTACCACGAGGACGGCACGGTCCTGGAGGGTGCGGCCAGCCAGGGCGGCCGGTCCGTGATCGCGAAGGCGCTACTCAGTGAGAAGGTGTACTGCCGCCTCGACCGGGCGGACGCGGCGGCCCGCAAGGCGATGCGGCTGGCCCAGCCCAACTTCTTCCTCACCTTCGACCGGCTCGGCATCGACCCCTTCACCCAGCACTTCGCCGTCACGCTCCTCGCCGAGGGCACCGTGCGCGGCACCGGCGGCATCCGCATCACCGGCGACGACTGCTCCACCACCGTCCCCGGCCTGTATGCGGCCGGGGACGCGGCGACCCGTGAGCTGATCTGCGGCGGCTTCACCGGTGGCGGCAGCCACAACGCCGCCTGGGCCATCTCCTCCGGCACCTGGGCCGGCCGGGGCGCGGCTCGCCATGCCCGCTCACTCGGCGTCCGCGCCGGTACGAGGCGCCTCGTGGCCGCGGGCGGAGCCGGGCTCCGGCCCACCGGCACCCCGGGCTCCGCCAACGGCTTCCGGGACGTCATCGCCGCGGTTCAGGGCGAGGTGCTGCCGTACGAGAAGAACTACCTGCGCCGAGGCGACCGGCTCACGTCCTCGCTGGAGGTGCTCGACAGCGTGTGGGAAGACTCGCGCGCCTCCCTGCACGCCGACGGCGGAGACACCGTACGGGCCCGGCAGGCGGCGGCGATGGCGGCGCACGCCCGCTGGATGTACGCCTCGGCGCTGGCGCGCACGGAGACCCGAGGCATGGCCAAGCGGCTCGACTTCCCCGCACAGGACCCCGGACAGCACCACCACATCGTCACGGGCGGCCTCGACCGAGTGTGGACCCGCACCGAGCCCCTGACAACCGCCCCGTCGGCATCAGCGGCACCAGCCGCACCCCTGGAGGTGGCCTCGTGATCGAACTGGTCTCGGCGGAACGCTGCATCACCTGCGACAAGTGCATCAAGGTCTGCCCGACCAACGTCTTCGACCGCGGCGAGGACGGCATCCCCGTGCTCGCCCGCCGCGACGACTGCCAGACCTGCTTCCAGTGCGAGGCCAACTGCCCGGCCGACGCACTGTACGTAGCGCCCGTGACCCGCCCGCTGCCCGACGGCTCCACCGCCCGCGACGAGGAGCACCTGGACCGTACCGGCCTGCTCGGCAGCTACCGCCGGCACATCGGCTGGGGACGAGGCCGCACACCCGGCGCACTACGGGCCGTCGGCCCTCCCCTCGGACCACCGGGGTCCGAAGGACCGTCCCTGCCCATCACCTCCTGACGACCTCCCGACCGATCACCTCCCCGCTGATCACCTCCTGAAAGGAACACCCGCACATGAGCACCAGCATCGGCTTCGACATCCGCAGGATCGGCGGCCGTATCGGCGCCGAGATCCTCGGCGTGGACCTCTCCACCGACCTCGACCCCGCCGTCGTCACCGAGATCAACTCCGCTCTCCTGGAACACAAGGCGCTGATCTTCCGAGACCAGAACCTCGACGACGCCGGCCAGCTCCGCTTCGCCTCCCTCTTCGGCGAACTCACCACCGCGCACCCCACCGTCCCCTCCATCGACGGCCAGCCCCACATCCTGCCCGTCGACGGCGACGAGGGCATCCGCGCCAATCACTGGCACACCGACGTCACCTTCGTCCGTACGCCCCCGAAGGCATCCACGCTGCGCAGCATCGTGATCCCGCCGTATGGCGGCAACACCCTCATCGCGAACTCGGCCGCCGCCTACCGCGACCTGCCCGAACCGCTGCGCGAGCTCGCCGACAAGCTCTGGGCCGTACACACCAACGACTACGACTACGCCGCCCCGAAGAACGAGAAGGCGGCCGAGCACCGCAGGCGGTTCGTCTCCCGGAAGTACCGCACCGCCCACCCCGTCGTCCGCGTCCACCCCGAGACCGGGGAGCGCGGGCTGTTCATCGGCGGCTTTGCCCAGAGCATCGTCGGCCTCGACCCGTCCGACTCCCGCGACCTGCTGCGCATCTTCCAGTCGTACGTCACCCGCCCGGAGAACATCGTGCGGGTGACCTGGACACCGGGCGACCTCGTCCTGTTCGACAACCGCATCACCCAGCACTACGCCCCCGACGACTACGGAGACCTGCCGCGCCTGCTGCACCGGGTGACCGTCGCGGGCGACGTCCCCGCCGGGATCGACGGCACCCTCAGCCACGTCATCGAGGGCGACGACGCCTCCCACTACACCCCCGCCGCGGCCTGACCCCCACGGGCTGCCGGGCAGGGACACCCGCCACCTGCCCGGCGGCCCGCCCACAAGGGACACCGGCCGAAGCCGTACGGGATAATGCGCACATGCGGATCTCAGCCAGGGCGGACTACGCGGTACGTGCCGCGCTGCAGCTCGCCGCGTCACGGGATGACGGGCCACTGAAAGCCGAGGCCATTGCCGCCGCCCAGGACATCCCGCACAAATTCCTCGAAAGCATCCTGAACGACATGCGCCGGGGCGGCCTCGTGCTCAGCCAGCGCGGCGGCAACGGAGGCTACCGACTGGCCAGGCCCGCCGAGTCCATCAGCATCGCCGACGTCGTCCGCACCGTGGACGGACCGCTGGTCTCGGTGCGCGGCGTCCGCCCCCCGGAACTGTCCTACACCGGCCCCGCCGAGTCGCTGCTCCCCCTGTGGATCGCGCTGCGGTCCAACGTGCGCGAGATCCTCGAGGGTGTGTCGCTCGCCGAGGTCGCATCGGCCCAACTGCCCGCCGAAGTTTCCGCGTTGACCAACGCCCCGGGTGCCTGGGTAAACCCCTGACGCGCTGGGCCAATCACTCGCTGATCCCAAAAAGCGAGATTGCGACGTCCATCATATGAACTACCCCTTGGGGACGACGCCACCTTCTGCCACGATCCCCAGCAACCAGGTAGGAAAACTAGGGATCTATGGGGGGTGGCCGTGGGAACGCTCGACCGCACAGCCCAGTCGCTGCCTCTTCTGACCTCGCGCCGGCACATCGACCTCGGCCATACCTCCAGCGCCATCTGTCGGCCCCTCTGACGCCACAGAGCCTCCTCACTCCCAATGAGCGCTGCTTTCCCGCCCGTCCCGCCTCGATTCGGCGTTTCGGACACCCCCGGCTGACCGCGTCCCCCACGTTCCATTTCTCAGCCCGCGACGGCTTGCCTGCCGCCGACGGCCGACGAGTGGAGTGTCGGTGCATGCCGACAAGCAGTCGCCTCGCATCTTCGTATCTCCCTGCTCACTTATCCCCTGAAAGGACACCGCCGTGTCTGCCGCAAGACCGCTCACCACCCTGCGCACCATCGCCGCCGTAGCCGCACTCCCCCTTCTCCTCACCGCCTGCGGCTACGGCTCCAACGCCACCGACGACAGCAAGCAGACCGCGGTCCCGGCAGGCGCCAAAAAGCTCTCCGCCGACGAAGTGAAGATCGGCTACTTCCCCAACCTCACGCACGCCACCGCTCTGGTCGGCGTCCAGCAGGGCCTGTTCCAGAAGGAGCTGGGCGGCACCACGATCAAGCCCTCCACCTTCAACGCCGGCCCCTCCGAGATCGAGGCGCTGAACGCCGGCGCCATCGACATCGGCTGGATCGGCCCCTCCCCCGCCATCAACGGCTACACCAAGTCGAACGGCAAGAACCTGCGCATCATCGGCGGTTCCGCCTCCGGCGGCGTGAAGCTGGTCGTCAACCCGAAGAAGATCAAGTCCCTGGGCGACGTCAAGGGCAAGAAGATCGCCACGCCGCAGCTCGGCAACACCCAGGACGTCGCGTTCCTCAACTGGCTCGCGGAGAAGGGCTGGAAGGTCGACGCTCAGAGCGGCAAGGGCGACGTCTCGGTCGTCCGTACGGACAACAAGATCACCCCGGACGCCTACAAGTCGGGTTCGATCGACGGCGCCTGGGTGCCGGAGCCGACCGCGTCCAAGCTCGTCGCCGAGGGCGGCAAGGTGCTGCTGGACGAGTCGTCGCTGTGGCCCGACAAGAAGTTCGTGATCACGAACATCATCGTGTCGCAGAAGTTCTTCAAGGAGCACCCGGACGTCGTCGAGGCCGTGCTGCGCGGCTCGGTGAAGACCAACGCGTGGATCAACGCCAACCGGGAGAAGGCGAAGGCGTCCGCCAACGCGGCGCTGGAGAAGCTGTCCGGCAAGGCGCTGCCCGCCGACGTCATCGACCCGGCCTGGAAGTCCATCACCTTCCTCGACGACCCGCTGGCCTCCACCCTCAACACCGAGGCAGAGCACGCGGTCAAGGCCGGTCTCCTGGACAAGCCCAATCTGAAGGGCATCTACGACCTCACCCTGCTCAACAAGGTCCTCAAGGCCCAGGGCAAGGGTGAGGTCAGTGACGCCGGTCTCGGCGCCCGGTAACGGCAACCGGAACCGACGAGTTCCCAGGAGGTGACGACCGTGGCTGCCACGATCACCGAGGCTGCCGAGGACGCCGCGGCGGCGACGCTCGTCACCCTCCTGGGAGCCTCGGGGTGCGGCAAGTCCTCAACCTGGTCGCGGGGCTGGACCGGCCGTCCACCGGCTCGATCGATACGGACGGCCGACCGGCCCTGATGTTCCAGGAACACGCACTGTTCCCCTGGCTGACCGCGGGCAAGAACATCGAACTCGCGCTGAAACTGCGCGGGGTCGCGGGGCCGGAGCGCCGGCAGGAGGCGGAGCGGCTGCTGGAACTCGTACGGCTGCAGGGCGCGTACGGCAAGCGGGTGCACGAACTGTCCGGCGGTATGCGGCAGCGCGTCGCGCTGGCCCGTGCGCTGGCCCAGGACAGCCGGCTGCTGCTGATGGACGAGCCGTTCGCCGCCCTGGACGCGATCACCCGTGACGTCCTGCACGACGAACTGACCCGCATCTGGGCTGAGACCGGACTCTCGGTGCTGTTCGTGACGCACAACGTGCGGGAGGCCGTGCGGCTGGCACAGCGGGTGGTGCTGCTGTCTTCACGGCCGGGGCGCATCGCTGGTGTGGGCCGAGGTCGCCCCCGACTACAAACAGGCGCACATGGCCTCCCCGACCACCGCTCCCCCACCCCCCGCCAGCCTCATCGGCACCACCATCGAGTGGTACGACAACTCATGCGGTCAGAGCCAGGACCTGCGGTTCTGCCTCTTCCCGGCACTGGTATGCAGCCGGAGCATCTGCTGACCATGCCGGTGGGGGAGGCCGAGTCGTTGCGCCAGTACGGCGAAGCGCAGCTGGACGCGAGCCTCGGCGGGGCGGCGCCTTCGTGTGCCGGACGTCAGGCCCACCGGGCCACACTCCCCTACGGGTTGTCCACATAGCCAGCGGGAATGGAGACGGAGTCGAAGCCTGAGCAACCGGTGGCCGTGCCCGCGCGGCCCGGCCACCGGTGATGCGTGGGCGGGCCTACGGAGCCATCTCGTACGCTCCGGACAACGCCTCGACCCGCTGCCAGACCCGCCGCGTACGTGCCTCGTCGACGACCGGCCGCCGGACCGAAGCCAGCGCCCAGTCCCGCTGCTGTTCGGTCGCCGAGTCCTTGCCGTGCAGTTCGACGGCGTGCGCCGAGAAGTCCCGCACGAGGACGGCGAAGAGTTCGTCGAGCACGTCCTCGTCGAGTCCGGTCAGGGCGGCCTGCTCCAGCACGAGCTGCCCGTGCACGACGAGGGCGAAGAGCTGACCGACCGCGAGGACGAGGTCGAGATCACGGCCCTGCTCCGCGTCGGGGGCGGCCGTGATGACGAACTCGCAGAGCGCGTCGGCTTGTTCGCGGAAGCGGGTCACATTGGACAGGTGCGCGTACGCGTCGAAGGCGGGTCGCCAGTCATGGAAACGCACCGAGCCGAGCCCGCGGGCCGGCCCCTGCCGGAACAGGAAGTCGTCGTCAGCCCGGTCGTGGCGGGTCGGCACGCCGGGGTACTCGACCGGGTCGAGGAGGTGGCCGCGCATGAACTTCAGAATCAGCGCCAGGTTGACGTGGACCGTACCCTCCAGCTTCGGCAGACCGCGGATCTCCACGGCCGCCTGGGCGAAGTAGTTGTCCTTCTCGAAGCCCTTGGCGGCTATGACGTCCCACATCAGATCGATGACCTTCTCCCCCTCCGTGGTCACCTTCATCTTCGTCATCGGGTTGAAGAGCAGGTAGCGTCGGTCGCCGGGACCGGCGGAGCGGAAGTAGTCGACGGCGCGGTCACTGAACGACTTCATGCCGACGAGCCTGACGTAGGCGTCGGTCAGCGCTCGCCGCACGTGGGGGAAGGCGGTGACGGGGCGGCCGTAGAGGATGCGGTTGTGGGCGTGGGTGACGGCCTCGTACATCGCGTGCTCGCAGATGCCGATCGAGGCGGTACACAAGTTGAACTTGCCGACGTTGACGGTGTTGAGGGCGGCGTCGAAGGCGGCGCGGCCGGTGTGCAGGACGTCCTCAGCCGCTACGGGATAGTCCTCCAGGCGGAACTCGCTGACGAACTTGGAGGAGTCGACGACATTCTTGACCAGGCGGTAGGCGGGATGACGGCTGTCGGCGGCGAAGAAGACGTAGCCGTCGGGACCCTCGACGTCGGTACGGCGGCCGAAGACGGACACGAGTGCGGCAGCGTTGCCGTTGCCGATGTAGTACTTGGAGCCGGTGGCGCGGAAGCCGCCGTTGCCGTCGGGCTCGAGCAGCATGTCGGTGGAGTAGATGTCGGCGCCGTGCGCCTTCTCGGACAGGCCGAACGCGAACACCTCTCCCTGGGTGAGGAGTTCCGCAGCGCGGGAGCGGGCGGCGGCGTTGTCGCTCTGCCAGACCGGGCCGAGGCCGAGGATCGTGACCTGCCAGGCGTACCAGTAGTCCAGGCCATAGAAGCCCAGGATCTCGTTGAGCGCGGCGATCCGCGCGGTGTCCCACCGCTTGTCCGGTTCCCCCTCCCCCGCAGCGGACGACGGCGTCAGGAAGGTGGCGAACAGGCCTTCCTTCGCTGCGAAGGCGAGGAAGTCGCCGAGCCACGCGCGGGTCCGGTAGTCCTCGATCAGCCGGCGCTTCCCGCGCTCCTCGAACCAGTCGACAGTGGCACGCAGCAGGCGGCGCGTCTCGGAGTCGAAGTGCGCGGGGTCATAGGTACGCGGGTTGAACAGCAGCTGGTCAGCCATGGTGAAGACGCCTTTCGGCTGGTGGACGGGTGGGAATGCGAACTCTGACGGCCGGACTGGCCGGATCGGGAGACCTACGAGGGTGCTGCGGCGATCAGCCGCCCGGATCGAGCCGGGCCAGCGTGGCAAGGACGTCGTCCAGCCAGTCGATCATCATCCGCTCGTATGCGATGCCGCCGCGCAGTACGACGTGCTGGAGCTCCCGCTCCGCGTCGAGCGACGCCTGCGGGCCGGCCGCGATCGCCTCGGGCCCCGTGAAGTCCCGCTCCTCTCCTGCCAGATAGTGCGCCAGCCGGTCCCGATGCGCCTGCCGGTGCCGCTCCACCTCGCGGATCAGCGCGGTCGGGTCGTCGAAGGCGGCGCCCCGGATCTTTACAGCCAGGTCGTGGCGGACACTCTCCGGCTCGATCGGATCGTGCAACCAGGAGGACAGCGCGGCCCGGCCGAGGTCAGCGACGGAGTACTCCTTCTTGTCCGGCCGGCCCTGCTGCGGGACGTCCCGGACGTCGACCCATCCGTCGTTCTCCATGCGCTTGAGCACGCGATAGATCTGTTGGTGGGTCGCGGTCCAGAAGTAGCCGATGGACCGCTCGAAACGCCGTGCCAGCTCATAACCGGATCCCGGCTTCTCCAAAAGCGACACCAAAATCGCGTGTTCGAGCGCCATGACGCCGATCCTGCTATGCAACTCGTTGCATAGCAACCTCCTCCGCTCCGATGCGACGCGGCTCACCCCCCCCCGGCGGCCCCCGTCCAGGGGCAGAGCGCCCTGCATCCGCCCGCGTTCATGCAGGCGTGCGCCCCTTCGACCGTCCCGGCAGCTGCGCGGTTGATCAGGGCTCAGGACTGGTGAGCTGCCCCTGGCTGCCTCACGGATATATGGACCGCGAGGCAGCCAGGCGCGCGATCGGTGGATCAGTCTCGGACGACGAACGTCTTGGCACCACCAGAGCGACCGGAGCAGGACCGCTTCTCCTCAGCGGTCATCTTCCTGGACTTGACGACCACCGCGTTGCTCTGGCCGTCCGTCCCGTTCGAGGCAGGCCCCGTGACGACGTCGGGTACGAACCAGAAGTAGTGCCCCCACTTCCGGTCGTCGTAATGGGTCTGCCATGTACCGGAGACGGTCTGCATCACCTGCGCACGGGAGATCCAGCCGACCTCACCCGGCTTCACCGTCATGTTGACGGAACTGGCCTCCGAGTGCGTGCTCGACCAGGTGTGGCTGTATGTCGCCGTCACGCTCAAGTCGATGATCCCCGCTATCTTGCCGCCGGCGGTCACGGATACGCCCGCCGAGTCCGTGGAACCGACCGTGTCGGACCAGGTCATCGACTGGGTGGCAGCCGAGGTGCTGCAGTTGTAGAGCGAGTCGGAGACCCGGTGGAAGCCTCCGAGATACGCCCGGCCCAACTGCGGTTCGTTGAAGGTGCACTTCCCCGCACCCGAGTCGCAGTCGGCCATGAGCTGTGCCCGGGTGGGCTGGTCATCGGCTGAGGCCGGAGCGGCTATGCCCGCGACCGCACCCAGGGCAGCCACTGAGAGCGCCAGCATCCTTCCGCAGTAGCGCATCCTGCGGTTGTTCGCCATACATGTGCCTTTCGCTGTGCATGAGGGGGGTCGGCGATCGCGGGAAGAGCGACTGAGGAGTCACCGCGATCACCGCCTGTTGCGATCCGAGAGACGCAACAACTGACTTGTCTACACGACGAGTTGGTGAAAACCCAGCCGTCATCGACCTGCTGCCCGTAAGAGATCGCCTCAACTGGCCTGATTACTGAGCTGGCGGCCGTGACGGCGATGACGGAGCGGCTGTGTCACCGCGGGCACCCTGACAACGCCTCCATACGACGCTGCACGGCCGAGCCGAACCGGGTGCGCCTGACTTCCTGGCGTACGAGCGAGAGCTGCCGGGCCTGGTCGATGTCGCCGGCTTGCGGGGGGAACTGACCGCTGCCGAGCAGCGCCATGCCGTGAACGCCGCGCGCAAGGACCTCCGTATCCGTACGGCCCTGCTGACCGGGGGCAAATTCGGACTGCCGCAGACGCTCTCCGGCGCACCGGGTCTCGCCCGCCGCTACGACATGGTCCCTTCCTTCGTCCAAGCGGTCCTCGTCGCGGCGACCGACGCCATCCGGCACGGCATGTGGCCGCCCGTGTCCAAGGAGTTCCTGCGGCGCGCAGCTCCGGGCCACTGAACGGTCTGCAGCGGCCGCAGGCTGGAGCCGTTGCGGCTCTGAACCGGGCGCCGCACCCCTCCCGCTTCGGGTCTGCGCCAACTGCCCTTTGCCGCCTCCGGCGACTGCGCCCTGCGCGAGAATTCATCCGCGCCGTTCAGGGGCCTGCAGGGTGGCCGCGTCACGATTGTTGCGCATCGTGCCAGATGAGCACGACGGCGTCGCTGTTGTCGGTGGCGGCTCTTCAAGGCGGGGCACCTTTACGTCACACAGTGCGGCCCCAGCCCCATGTCGCTGCCACAGCCCCCGGCAGTACGAGTCGCCCACGACCTGGCGAGTGTTCACTCTTTCACCCAGAGCGCGCCGGTACCTGTAAGATGCGTGCGCCCATGGGCTCTTGTCGGGAGATGTCCCGCGGAGCCCTTCTTCTCACCGTGGGGATGCATATGCGCAGACGCGCTTCGGTCGCCGCTCTGTCCGGCGCCCTGGTTCTCTCTTCGGCTCTGGTGTTTCCCGCCGCCGCGCAGGCGCACGCGGGGCCTATGAGCAGTGAAGACACGACGATCACGAAGGTCGTCGTCAACGGCGGCAAGGACATCGTCCTCGGCACCTCCGCCAAGAAGTCGTTCACCGCCACGGTGACCGCGGCCGACCCGGACGGCGTCACCGCCGGCTGGGTCGCCCTGTGGCACGGCACCTCCTTCGACGACCAGGGCAGGGACGGCGCTCTGTTCCCCGCCGAGGAGGGATCGGGCTCGTGCGTGGCGGTCGATGCCCAGACGTCGACGTGCACGGTCCACTTCACCGTGGACCCGAAGGTTGCCATGACCACGAACTCCTATGCGGGCACCTGGCACGCGTACGCCATCGCGTACGGCCTCCCGAGCGGCTCGGTCAGCGACGGATACGCCGGCTCCGTGCACATCAAGCGCAACACCACGCTGACCGCGGATGCCTCGCCCGAGCCGGTGGTCCATGGCCGGACCATCACGGTCAAGGGCACGCTCACCCGCGCCAACTGGGAGACCCATGCGTACGCGGGACTGAGCAACGTGTCGGTGAAGCTCCAGTACCGCAAGTCGGGCACCAGCACGTACACGACCCTCAAGACCGTCACCAGCGGCTCCGGTGGAGCGGTGACGGCCACCACGACCGCGACGAGCGACGGGTACTACCGCTTCTCCTACGCGGGTACCACGGCCACCGGCGCCGCGACGTCGGCCAGCGACTTCGTCGACGTCCAGTAGGAACCCGGGACCCGCTTCCGGGACCAGGGACAGGGGAGCGGGGAATCCCGCCGTCGAGATCAGTCTCGGTCTCCCGGATGCGGGTTCCCGTCGCGTACGGGTTCTCCTCGCCCTCCTTGAGGATGCCCACCGGTCGTCCCCTGGGGACGGATCGCGTTGGCCTGCAACGGCGTCTGAGAATCGCGATCGATCCGCGTGCGATTCGTCGACGATCGCGTTCGTTTCGCGGGGCCCCGCTCACCCATCGCTTCGGCCAGGCTCCAACAGTTCACGTCCTCAAGTTCCATCAGCGTCGCTGCACCGACACCGAGTAGCGCCCCGGCCGCTGCGCCTGCGCCCCGTACCGCATCCCCCGCGGTACGGGGCGCCTGCATGTCCGAGGCAGGCGACCGCCCTTGACGCAGTTCTGCACGAGAATCGCGCCGACTACGAAACCCTCCCGGCCCGGTCCGAAGCCGTGATCCACCTCGCCATGACCGACCTGATGGCCCGCCGCCTCACCGGCGAAGCCACCGCCTCCTGGCGCGACCCGGCGCCCCTCTGAGCATTTTGTGACCGGATCAGTCCGCATCGGGGCATGATGGTGTCTTCTGCGTGAGCCATGGCGACGGCGAGGATCGGGGCATGAACAGAGCACTGATCGTCATTGATGTCCAGGAGTCGTTCCGGCAGCTGCCGAACTGGGCGGCCGTGTCCGACCCCGGTGTCGCGGCGCAGGTGGACCGCCTGGTCGAAGCCGCCCGGTCCAAGGGCGACCTGGTGGTGTGGGTTCTGCACTCCCAGCCGGGCAGCGGAACCGCCTTCGACCCCGCCCTCGGCCACGTCCGCCTGATCGACGGCCTCGTCCCGGCCGATGGCGAGCCGGTGGTCACCAAGACCTCGCACAACGCCTTCACCACGACCAACTTGCAGCAGCTGCTGACCGAGCGCGGCATCCGCGAGGTGGTCGTGTGCGGCATCCGCACCGAGCAATGCTGCGAGACGACCGCCCGGGTTGCTTCCGACTTCGGTTACGGAGTCACGTTCGTCACGGACGCGACGGCGACCCATCCGATCGAGCATTGGAACGCCCCCGCCGGGCGCTCCCTCGCGGAGATCCTCGCCGACCCGCTGACCCTCTCCACGGACCAGATCATCGCCCGCACCGAGTACGCGCTGGCGGGCCGCTTCGCGACCATCGCCAGTGTTGACGAGCTGACCGGCGAGGCAGTCACGAGCGGCGTAAGGGGCTGACCGGATCGTGACCCGTGTCGTCTTCCTGCTCGTCCCGCAGCTGCATCTGCTGGACCTCGCCGGGCCCGCCCAGGTCTTCACCACGGCGGCCGATTTCGGCTATGGGTACGAGGTGGGCTATGTGGCCGAGCGGGAGGACGTACCCACCGCGCAAGGCGTGACGCTGCGAGCGGAGGTGAGCCTGCCGGAGCCCGCGCCCGACGATCTGCTGATCGTCCCCGGCTGGCGGGGGGGTGCGGCTCCGAGGCGGTGGGCCGATCGGCCCGGCCGCGCTGCGGTGGCTCGCGGATCACCACGCGTCCGGCGGTATCGTCGCCAGTGTCTGCGTGGGGGCGGACGCCCTCGGCCGGGCGGGACTGCTCGACGGTCGGCGCTGCACCACTCACCACGATGTGCAGGACGAACTCGCCCGGCGCTATCCCCGGGCGAGCGTTGTACGGGACGTCCTGTACGTGGTTGACGATCGCGTGGTGACCTCGGCGGGCATCGCCAGCGGCATCGACCTGGCTCTCCATCTGGTCGCCGTCCGCCATGGCCCGGCAGCCGCCGCGCGCGTAGCCCGCCAGATGGTCGTCTACGCCCGCCGCAACGGAGACGACCAGCAGGTGAGCGCGATGTTGCGACACCGCGCGCACGTGAACGACGTGGTCCACCGCGCCCAGGACCTGATCGACACCCGCTTCACGGAGCGCCTGGGCTTGGCCGATCTCGCCTCTGCCGTCGGCGTCAGCGAACGCACACTGACTCGCCACTTCACGGAGTCGACGGGCCTGACCCCGTTGCGCTACCAGCAACTCCTCCGCGTCGAGCGCGCCGAACACCTCATCGGCCAGGGCGCGACGGTCGAATCGGCGGCCCGCTCGGTCGGCTTCCAGGACGCACGAATGCTCCGGCGACTCAGATCCCGCGGCTGAGCCCCCGGGTTGGGCCGGTGGTGTGTGCCGGGGCCGGCGGGCGGGTTCCAGGTCTCTCGGTTCGGCAGGCTGCCGAGGGCTTCGACGAAGGACGTCAGAGGGCGGGCGAACAGGGCCCGGTCGGGCGCGGGCCACGCCGCCGTGAACGCCGAGCGGCGGCGGTGCACCTGGTCGGTCAGGGCGCGTCCCCCTCCGTGCGGACCAGCAGGGCCCGGCGTCCGTCCGCCTGACCGGTCCCCCGCCGCCCGGCTGCGACGGGCGTTGCGCGAGGTCGGCGGTGCGGCAGCGGCCATCGACGATCCCGGCTTCCAGCCCGGCTCGAAGGCACCCTCAGTGGCGATGGGTGGAGGCCGGGTTGGTCAGCGCTTGCCGACCCAACCGCCGCCGCCACCCTGCGATGTACAGAAAACTTGACATCATGTCGCGGCTGTTTGACATTGTCCGTGTCAAGCTTTCTTTACATCGGGAGCGGGCAGTGGCATTCGAAGAGAAACGTGCCTGGATCATGGTCCTGGTCACGGTCGCGTCATACGCGGCGTACCTGGGCGTCGTCCTGCGGCGGCACGAAGGAGCGGCGCCGCTGGCGCAGACGTCCTATGCGTCCCCGCTGCTGTGGACCGTCGGTGCGGCGATCGTCACGCAGATCGCGCTGAACATCACGGTGGCGATCGTGTCTCCCGAGGGCGCGAACACCAAGGACCAGCGAGACCGGGAGATCCACCGCTTCGGCATGTACATCGGGCAGTCGTTCATCGTGATCGGCGGCGTGGCCGGACTCGTCCTCGCGATGGTCCGCGCCGATCAGTTCTGGATCGCCAACGCCATCTACCTGGCGTTCGTCCTGTCGGCGATCCTGTCATCCACGGCGAAGATCGTCGCCTACCGGCTGGGCTTCCACCCGTGGTGAGGCCGACCAGGGTCACCAACACGATCCGGGCGCTGCGCTTCGCCCACGGCGAGATGACCCAGGCCGAACTCGCCCGCCGCATCGGCGTGACCCGCCAGACCGTCATCGCCATCGAACAGGGCCGCTACTCGCCCACCCTGGAGATGGCCTTCCAGATCGCCCGAGTGTTCGGCGTCCCGCTCGAACAGGCTTTCCAGTACCCCGGAACCGATGAAACCGGCGAGATCGAGGGAGAGAGCAAGTGAAGGCCATCGTCCAAGACGCCTACGGACCGCCCGAGGACCTGCGTGTCGAAGAGATCGCACAGCCGGAGCCCGGTAGCGGCGAGGTGCTCATCCAGGTCCGGGCGGCATCCGTAGACCCGGGCGTCTGGCACCTCACCACGGGCCAGCCGTATCTGCTGCGCGCCCTCGGTTTCGGGCTGCGGGCGCCCAAGGCACGCGTCCGGGGCATGGATGTCGCCGGACGGGTCAAGGCCGTCGGCCCGGACGTCACCCGCTTCCAGCCGGGCGACGAGGTGTACGGCACCTGCGACGGATCGTTCGCCGAGTACGCCTGCGCCAAGCAGGACAGGCTCGCCCGCAAGCCCGGCAACGCCGGCTTCGAGCAGGCGGCCGTCGTCCCGGTTTCCGGCTGCACAGCCCTCCAGGCGCTGCGCGATGTCGGGCGACTGCGGTCCGGGCAGAGTGTCCTCGTCATCGGCGCCGGGGGTGGCGTGGGCACCTTCGCGGTGCAACTGGCCAAGGCCCTCGGGGCCGGCCATGTCACCGGTGTCTGCGGCGACGCCACAGCGGAGCTGGTCCGCTCCCTCGGCGCCGACGAGGTGATCGACTACTCGCGTCAGGACCCCACCGACGGCACCCGCCGCTACGATCTCGTTCTCGACATCGCCGGCAACCGCCCCCTGGCCCGGCTGCGCCGCGTCCTCAGCCCCGGCGGGACGCTGGTCCTGGTCGGCGGTGAGGACGGCGGGAAGTGGTTCGGCGGCATGGGCCGGCTCCTGCGAGCGCTGCTGCTGTCTCCGTTCACCGGCCAGCGCCTCCGCGGCTTCTTCTCCACGCAGAGCCACGACGACCTGCGGCTCCTCGCGGAGCTCATCGAGGCTGGCGCGATGACCCCCGTCATCGACCGGACCTACCCGCTGGCCGACGTCCCCGAGGCCATCGGCTACCTGAGGAGCGGCCGCGCACGCGGGAAAATAGCCGTCAGCGTCTGACGGTGAGTTTCGCTCAAAGTGGGTGCCCGGCCAACGCCATGACTCCGAGAGGGAACGACATGCCAGTGTTGCGACAGGCCCGCGTCTCCGACCACGGCAGGATCGTCGCATGTGTGCAGCAGTGGTGGGGGGACTCACGTACCCCCGCGCAGGCCCGCGAGCTGTCACTGCTGCTCCCCAAGCTGTTCTTGCAGTTTTTCTCCGGCACCAGCCTGGTCCTGGAGGACGAAGCCGGCATCAGGGCTTTCCTCATTGGTTTTCACGCCGCAGACAACGACGAAGAGGCGTACATCCACTTCGTGGGAGTGGATCCCGAGCTTCGTGGGCAGGGGGCTGCTCGGCGTCTGTACACGACCTTCTTCCAGCATGCCGCCGAAGTCGGCCGCACGGCGGTGCGCGCGATTACCTCGCCGGGAAACACAGGATCCATCGCCTTTCACCGCGCTATGGGATTCACCCTCGAAAGTGGGGACCGAGAGGTCGATGGTCTGCCCCTACACAGTGACTACGACGGTCCTGGGCAGGACCGGGTCTGCTTCTACAAGAAGTTGGCCCTCTGATCCGCAATCACCACTTCTGCAGTTCGAGCCGGTCCTCGAGGCGATCCGGGTGCCCCGGATCGGTCCTTAGGCGTACGACTCCCGCGGCAGCCGGGCCTACCTGCGAAGACGCGGTATCAAGGTGACCATTCCGGTCCCTGTGGACCGGGTCCGCAACCGCCGTGTGCCTGGTGTGGCGTAGCCGAAGGCGAAAGCCCAGGGGCGCCCATGCCAGCAGTCTGCACAAGGCCGAGAGCTAGTGGCGCCGAATCGACACCGGTGCTCAGGCGGGCACTGTCACGGCCGGCCCGATGGGCCACTGCGTCCCACCGCTCTCCTGTCGATGGCCGAAAGTGCCAGAACCCCGTCCTTGCAGACACCCACTCCAGGCGCCGACGATGGCGTCATGCACGCGCCCCGCAGGATCGTGGTGACCCTCTTCGCAGGCGTCGAGTTGCTCGACGTGACCGGACCGGTCGAGGTCTTCTCCGTTGCGTCCCAACTCGTCAAGAGATCCGGTGCACGCGGCTACGAGATGCAGCTCGCGGCGGAGCGGCCGGGGCCGGTGCGTACCGCCAGTGGTGTACAGCTGGTCGCCGACGTTGACCTCGCCCAGGCGGGGCGGGGAGCGGACACACTGATGGTGCCGGGCGCCATCGAGTTCGGGACCGCAGGACTGGAACCGGTGGTCGACCCTGCCCTGGTCGACTGGGTCGCCGAAACAGCACCCCGGGTGCGGCGAATCGCGTCCGTATGTGCAGGCGCCCACATCCTCGCCGCCGCCGGGCTGCTGGACGGACTCACCGTGGCCACCCACTGGTACACGGCGCCCCGGCTCGCCGCCGACCACCCGCGCATTGATGTCGACCCCGATCCGATCTTCGTCAGGGAAGGCCGGGTGTGGACGTGCGCCGGAGGCTGCGCCGGGATGGATCTGGCCCTCGCATTGGTCGCCGAGGACCACGGAGACAAGGTCGCGCTGCAGGTCGCGCGGTTGCTCGTGATGTACCTCAAGCGGCCCGGTGGGCAGAGCCAGTTCAGCGTACCGCTGTCGCTGCAGGAACCCTCACGCGACGAGCTCGGGGAGCTGCTCACCTGGATCGCCGACAACATTCGCGAGGACTTGTCCGTGGACGTCCTTGCCGACCGGGTCAACCTCAGCGTCCGGCATTTCTCCCGCGTATTCCGGGCCGAGTACGGTCGCACCCCTGCCGCCTACGTGGAGGCCGCGCGGATCGAAGTTGCCCGCCGGTTGCTTGAGGAGACGGACCGAGCCCTCGACGACGTCGCCGCCGCCTGCGGTATCGGCTCGGTGGAGACACTGCACAGAGCCTTCCGCCGCCAGCTGGGGACCACACCGGCCGAGTACCGGTGCCGTTTCCGCACACGCGCTGCCGGACTCACGCCCTCCTCAGTCCCAATCGCCGACGAAGCGGCCAAGCACGCCAGGACAACCGGCCGCGGTCCGCACCCTGACAACTGAGAAACAGACCCCCCAAAGACGACTCGACCACCCGTAGGTCAGCGTCGCCATGCCCGCAACCGACCGGCCAACCCACACCGCAAACACACTCTGGAGCACCACACCATGGAGATCACCACTACCCATGTCGGAACAGCGACCGTCTTGCTCACCATCGGGGAGCTGACGATCCTGACCGACCCCGTGCTCGACCCTGCCGGCAGCGAGTACATCGGCGAGGTGCCCGTGCTCGGTGGTACGTACAAGCTGCGCAGCACCGCAGGTCCGGCACTCACAGCCGACCAGCTGCCCGCGATCGATCTCATCCTGCTCAGCCACGACGAGCACGAGGACAACCTCGATCTTGCCGGCCGTGCCTTGCTCCCCACCGCTACCACGGTGATCACCACGGTCTCTGGTGCGTCCCGACTCGGCGGCAACGCCGTTGGGCTGGCGCCGTGGCAGAGCCACGAAGTCACGCAAGGCGCCACCCGTCTCAAGGTCACCGCCACTCCTTCACGGCACGGACCGGAAGGCATCGAGCCGATCATGGGAGACACCGTGGGGTTCGTGCTGGAAGTCCCCGATGCGCAGGCCGCGATCTACATTTCCGGCGATACCGTCTACCACGACGCCCTCGACGAGATCGGTCGGCGGTTCAGGATCGGCACGGCCTTCCTCCATCTCGGCGACGCCCACTTTGAAGTGGGTGGCGACACGCGATTCTCGATGAACAGCGAGGAGGCGGTGGCTTTGGCCCGCTCCCTCGATGCGCGCAGCGTCGTTCCGATCCACTACGACTCCTGGGAGCACTTCGCCGAGCGGCCCGAGGCGATATCAACCGCCTTCGCGGACGCCGGCCTCGACGAGCGGCTGCAATGGCTTGCCCCAGGCAAGCCGCATCCGCTGGCCTGGCCCACGCTGACCGCTTAGCCCTTCCGCTACTGGGGGTCTATCCGGCGCTGATTCGAGCGATCGGACTGAGTGGCAGGCGAGTACCGGCGAAAGGAGCGCGGGACAATGGATTTGGCTGACACACCCTTCGGAATCACTGACTGGTCAGAGGTTACCCCTTCAATGCATGCGGGCGACTCGGGGAACGCGACCTGGCGCACACGCGAATTCGGTGGCGTGCGCGTTCGGATGGTGGAGTACAGCCCCGGCTACGTGGCCGATCACTGGTGCACTCGGGGCCACATCCTGCTGGTCCTTGAAGGAACACTCACCACCGAACTGGCAAACGGTGAAATCGTCACCATCAAGGCCGGCGGCAGCTATCAGGTCGGAAACGACATGCAGCCACACCGCTCAAGCACGCAAGAAGGCGCCCGTCTGTTCGTTGTTGACTGATGTGGCGATTAGGGTAACCACGCTGCGAGCAGGCACGACCGGCCCGCGTTCCCCACCGCCCCACGGAGCACCGGCTGTGCCAACACGCTGAAGCACAAAAGCTCCCCCCATCAGCTGTCCGCGGATGCGGTAGAGCGGCGTGGTGGATGGCGTCGGGGATGGTCATGCCGACCGGGTGGACAGCCACCGGCCGCGCCCTGGCCTCGCCGCTGCCGGTGCCTGGGTGACAGCGGACGCCGCCTCCGGACAAGAATGCCGATTTCGGCGGGTGCTGCAGGACCGTCAGCTACGTACTGGCGGTGTCCAAGTACCTGTCCACCGTCCGCTGCCCGCGCATCGGCCATGCACAAGCCGAACATGGATCGCCTACTACCCCGGTTACGCGGCCCTGGATGCCGGCGTGGACGACCTGGTGCACGTCGCCGGCACCAGGTGGGCGATCGAGGAGTGCTTCCAGGCGGCGAAGAATGAGTGCTGCCCTTACTACAGTGGTGCTCCAGCAGCACCTCGAATTTTCCCTGTTCAGGGGTGGTTTGGGGCAGTGCAGCGGACTGATGGACCGTCAAAGCTGTCTTGCCCGGACCGCTTCTCGAACGTGTGCGGCCGCCGCTGGTAGTGGCAGTGGCAGGCGACGGCTTGGCGTCGACTGATCAATCGCCGCCGTGTACGACGAGGGCGGGCGGACAGTGGCGCCACCCGGGCCGCGGCAGCCGCAGCGCGCCCAGGCTCTCGGACTCGGTCCCCGGCTCGCTCGTCACGCCGGTGCCGTCCGACCGCACGAGAACCTCAACCCCGGGCGTCACGCAGCGCTACACGATCGTCCGACGTAGCTATTAGGAGAACATGACCATGTAGGCGTGCTGCTTGTTGTGGGAGTGTGACATCGCCGTTGGCTCCGGGCGGCGGCGTCATGCCGGGTGGATGAGGCGGCATTCGTAGGCGAAGATCACGGCCTGGATCCGGTCGCGGAGTTCGAGCTTTTGCAGGATTCGCCCCAGATGGGACTTCACGGTCGCCTCCGCGACGTACAGGGTGGCCGCGATCTCGGTGTTGGACAGGCCGCGGCCCACCTGGATGAGCACCTCGCGCTCGCGGGCGCTGAGCCGGCTCAGCCGCTCGTCGTGGTCGGCGCTGCTGCCGTCGGGGATGTGCGGGCAGAGGTTGTCCAGCAGGCGGCGGGTGATCCGCGGGGAGACCACCGCGTCGCCCGCGGCCACGCTGCGTATCGCGGAGAGCAATTCCTCGGGCCTGGTGTTCTTCAGCAGGAAGCCCGAGGCTCCGGCGTTGAGTCCGGCGAAGGCGTATTCGTCCAGGTCGAAGGTGGTGAGGATCAGCACTCTGCTCTGCGGGGAGATCCGGATGAGCTGCCGGGTGGCCTCGATCCCGTCGGTCCCGGGCATCCGGACGTCCATGAGGACGACATCCGGGCGCAGTTCCCGGGCGAGGCGTACGGCCTCCATGCCGTCCGCAGCTTCGCCGACCGGTGCCATGTCGGGCTGGGCCTCCAGGACCGTGCTGAAGGCCATACGAAGCAGCGCTTCGTCGTCGGCGATCAGGATGCGGATCGTCATGCGGACGCCGCTCCGCTGCTGCCGAGGAAGAGGCGGGTATGGACTCCCCAACCGCCGCCCGGGAGCGGCCCGGCCTGCAACTTCCCCCCGTAGGCGGCCGCGCGCTCGTGCATGCCGGGGATGCCGTGGCCGGACGCCGTGGCGTCGGGGAGTGGCGGGCAGGGGCCGCTGTCGGTGACGTCCACTGTGACGGTCTCGGCTGAGCACCGCACCCGGACCTCCGCGTGTGTGCCGGGGGGTGTGTGCTTGAGGGTGTTGGTCAAGGCTTCCTGTACCAGACGGTAGACGGTCAGTTGTGCGGTGGCGGGAATGTGGGTGTGGCCGCCCTGGACCTCGAGGCAGGTCGGCAGCCCGGCGGCGCACATCTGGTCGGCGAGGGCCTGCAGTTGTGTGATGCCGGGCAACGGGTGGCGCTCCGCCTCCGGTTCGTCGGTCCGTAGGACGCCCAGGGAGCGCCGCATGTCGGTCAGTGCCTGCCGGCCTGTCTCGGAGATCTGGAGCATCGCGGTGGTCGCCTTGTCGGGCGACCGGTGCTGCGCGTAGACGGCGGCGTCGGTGAGCGCGACCATGACGGACAGGTTGTGGGTGACGATGTCGTGCATCTCCCGGGTGATACGTGTCCTTTCCTCGGCGACGGCCAGCCGCGCCTGCTGGCCCTGTTCTTGCTCCAGGCGTGCGGCCCGTTCCTCCAGGGCTGCGAGGTAGGCGCGCGTGGTCCGCACATTCATACCGAGGACGGCGGCGGCAATGGCCATCGCGGTCACCCCGACGAAAGGGGTCAGAAATGCGCCTGCCGTCGCCCAGCGCAGGCAGGCCAGGACGACGCCTGCCTCCACGATGGCACCGGCGACCAGCGTGCCGCGCCGGCCCGAGTTCGCGGCCACCGTGTAGAGCGCTACCAGCAAGGCGATGTCCGCCGGTAGTTGGATGTCCATCACCCATTGGACGAAGGCCGCGGCTGCCACGGCGCCGAACACCGTGAGCGGGGCCCGGCGCCGCCACACCAGGGGCAGTGCAAGGGCGACGGTGAGGGCCACGGCCACCGGCAGCTCCTGCGGGGCGCGCGTGGTCACGACGTTGACGAGGAGCAGCGTCGGCAGCAGCAAGTCCCACAGCATGGGCGGCAGCCGGGAGCCCCAGCGCCGGCCGGCACGCGTCAGCCACGCCGCTCGGGCGGAGGTCAGGTCGGCGCACCTCGTCAGCCGTGCGGCTGTCCTCGTCCGCCGCACCCCGTCGCGGTAGCGCACCGGGTGGGCATTGCCGGGCTCTGCGGCCGCCTCGGTCATCACACGTCCCTGTCGATTCAGCATCATGGTGGCCCACGGCCGGGGCCACCACCGCGTACAGCCGGAGCCGAGTCGGGTACAGGGGAGCGAAGCCCCGGGCTACCCGGCGTGTACCGCGGCCCTGCCACGGTAGGCCGCAGTCCCGCGGAACGCATGAGTCCACCGTCTGATGGCACTGTGCCGAGATACGACCGCAGGAGGAGTCCCGCTACCTCCCGCGGTCGCAAAGCAGCCGCTGAACTGGCCTGCTCGATTGCGACTCCGGTCGCACAGGGGACATGCCTCGGATTGCGACTCCGGTGGCACGCGACGGCGACCCGGGTCCGATGTGGCATCCCGTGCCCCGCGCCGAGGATGGCCGGGTGACCGAGATCATCACGGGGCTGTACATGTCCCCTCTGGAATTCCTTGCCTTGCTAGGTGCCGTCGCGCTGGTGGTGGCGCGCTGGCTTCCCCCCGCTGCCCGCCCACGCGTCACGATCGCGGCAGGGGCGGTATTCGTGCTGGCCGTGATCGTGCTGAGTGTGGTGGGGATCCGCTGGCAGATGCTGCCGGTGCTGGCAGGCGCTGCCTTCACGCTGCCGTTCGTCTTCTCTCCTCTGTTGCGACGCCGTAGAGGCCGGCCAGCGCGGCGGGCCCCATGGTGGCTGGCGTTGCCTGGATCGGCTGCCTGCGTCGGCCTGATCGCCACGGGCCCGGTGGCCGCCTGGTCCTTCCCTGTACCTGTCTTCCCCGAGCCGTCAGGCCGTTTCGCGGTCGGGACCCGCGTGCTGCAGTGGACCGACCCACGCCGCCCCGAGAGCTTCACCGCCGATCCGCACGACCGGCGCACGGTCGTGGTCCAGCTCTGGTACCCCGCCCAGAAGAGCCCAGCAGGCACGCAGGGGGCCCAGTACCTCGGACGCACGGAGCACGAGGCGCGCACCGTCTCTGACGCCCTCGCCCACGAGGTTGGCCTGCCCGGCTTCCTGGTCGACGGCGTCCCGCGTGCTCACACCCATTCGGTCTTCAACGCACCGGTGGCGAGCAGTGGCGGACGGTTTCCAGTCGTGCTGTTCTCTCCCGGATCGGGCGGAGTGCGCACCCAGAACACCGCCTGGGCGGAGGAACTGGCCAGCCACGGCTATGTGGTCGCCGCCCTCGACCACCCGTACGACTCCGCCGCCGTCGTCCTCACCGACGGCCGAACGATTCACACCAAGACCGCCTCCACCGGCGACCGAGACAAGGACGACAAGCTGGCGGCCGGCTGGACGGCTGTTCGGGCCGCCGACCTCAGCTTCGTCCTCACCCAGCTGGACCGTCTAGGTCGAGGTGAGATTGCCGGCCCGCTGACCGGACGCCTGGACACCAGCCGGGTCGCGGTCACCGGCCACTCCATGGGTGGTGCTGCCGCCCTGCAGGCAGCCCGGCAGGACCACCGGTTCGACGCCGTCATCGATCTGGACGGCTACCCCCACGGCCCCACCTCCCCCTCCCTGCACCAGCCGACGCTCGCGCTCACCCAAGCCATCACCCCCGGAACCGACCCGCACTACATACCCCGCCTCACCAAGGCCCTCAAACTCAGCACCGCGACGAGCTACCGGCTCACCATCCCCGGCGCCGCACACCTCACCTTCATGGACGGCCCCCTGTACCTGCCGCCTGTGCCCTCGATAGTCGGGTCCCTGGGGCGCACCGAGAGTCCGCGCGTCGTCGCCGCGGCTACTCTCGCCTTCCTGGACACCACCCTGCGGCACAAACCCGGCGACCTGGGCGGCGTTCTGTCGGCCTACGGCAACCTCAGTGTCTACCGTTCGGGCAACGGCCGCTGATCAGCGGCCGGTTTCAGCAGGGCGGCCTCTTTCGGCGGGGTTGGTGAGGAGGAGTCGGCTGGCGTGCCCGGGCCAGGCAGGCCGCCGGGCTCGAAGAACCGCCGCCCGGCCACCCGGCACGATGTGGGCAGAGTGCTTGCCACTGGCGAGGCGTTCAGCCGTCCCGCCCACCACAAGGTGGGCACGAAACCCCGGCGAACTGGATGAATGACAAGCTAAGGGCGGCGAACAGCTCATCGCAGACACCGTTTGTCGCGTAGAGCTCGTCGGCAAGGCGGAAGAGCAGCGCCTCGTCCTGCGACCACACCGGATCTTCGGCGCTGCCGTGGACAGTCGAGAAGAGCTGGGCGTCGGTGAAACCGAGCGGCTTGGCGAAACCGACGGCGTGTACCCCCACTCGTACTCAGCGCCGCAGAGTGCGCAGGTCCGGTGGATCGTGGGATCCGCGAGCCAGCGTGGAACTGAGTCATGAACTACACTCCCCATGTGCTTCGAAAAACGAAGTGACCCTACTGGTGCTTTGAAAATAGAAGCGCAATCGCGGAGGTTGCCCATGCCGACACCATTGCCCGGCCGGCCAGTGCGGTCATCGCGCACAGGACGGCCGATCATGGCGCTGCTGGACCTGCTGGGGCGCCGCTGGATGCTGCGCGTGCTCTGGGAGTTGCGCACGGAGCCGCTCGGCTTCCGGGCGCTGCAGGACGCGTGCGATCGGATGTCGTCCAGCGTGCTGAGCGACCGCCTCGCCGAGCTCGACGAGGCGGGGCTGGTGACCGCCGACCCCGGCGCCGGATATGCGCTGACCAGGCGAGGGCGGCAACTGCTCGACGCGCTTGAGCCCCTGGACGCCTGGAGCAAGGCGTGGGCTCAAGACATTGCCGACACCCGCCCGGAGCCACGCGATGGAGACCGCCCCGAAGGCGCTCGGCGCCGACCCGGGGCAGGGTGACGACGCGACTCTCAGGGTGAGTGGGTAGCCGGCGGTTGGACATTGACTTTTCGCGGCTTGGGGTGATGGGGGTGCAGGCACTGTCCTGAGTGCGGGCGCGGCCCTGTCCTCGGCGAGTCAGAACGGCCGCGAGCGGGGTGATCTGGCCGCGTCCGCCCCAGTGGCCCTCGGAAACCTCGGGGACCTCGGGGACCTCGGTGGGGATCACCCAGATCCGACTGGGATCGCGTGGCCACGCACCGTTCTCGGCGTCGAGGATCGCCTCGGTGACCTTGGCGAACACCCGCCCGCCCGCGCTCATCGAGCTGCCCTTCCGGCGCGGAGGGGACGGCCTTGTAGCGGGGCGCGTCCGCGGGCGCTCCCCCGACGTAGACAGCGGCCGACCGGTGAACGAGCGCCCAGGAAACCGCCCGGGTCGCGTTGAAGGAGCCTGCGAGCAGCCCGTCCAGGTCGTTCTCGAATACGCCGCAGGGCACACCCACCTGCCCCCGGAAGCCATCCACCGCACGCCCGGGCCAGGCGCTCGCTTCCTGAAACCCGCCTGACAGGGACGCCTGTCCCGATTCCCATGTCGAGTTGGCGTACGGCTGGGAAATCCGCCGGCAGCCCGCGAAGCGCAAGAGCGCATCTACGAGACCGGGACGCGGGCCCCGCTCGGCGCGGTCTTCGGGCCGGTCGCGTCGGCCGAGACCGTCCACCCCGAGCAACTCCTGCCGCTGCTGGACGACAGCATGCTGCTGCTGGCGGACCTGGGCTTCGACAGCGACGAGTTCCTGACCAGGAGCGCGACCACCGGCGCACGGCTGCTGGTCCGCCTGAAGGGCCAGCGCACGCCAGCCCGGTGGGCGAGCCTGTCCGACGGGCTCCTACCTCACGCTGGTCCGCCGTGTGCGGTTGCGTGTCATCGACACGCACGCCTCGGTCGCGACGAGCGCCGGGGTACGTGCTGTCGGGTGACCGTTTTCGGCACAAGCCCCCAGTACCTGCTGAGCATGGCCAAGTTCGGCATCGACCCGTCCGGTCACGACCTGTCGTCCGTCCGCATGGTCGGCTGCACCGGCTCCGCCCTGTCGGCCTCCGCCTACCCCTGGGTCCGCGACCACGTGGGCGACCATGTCCTGCTCTCGTCCACCAGCGGCGGCACGGACGTGGTGTCCGCTTCGCCGGCAGCGCGCCCAACACTCCCGTCTGGGCCGGGAGTTGTCCGCCCCCCGCCTCGGCGTGGCCGCATACGACGCCGAAGGCCTCCCAGTCACCGACGAGGTGGGCGGGCTGGTCGTCACCCGCCCCATGCCGTCGATGCCGCTGTACTTCTGGAACGACCCTCATGGCACCCGCTACCGCGACGCCTACTTCTCCTCCTACCCCGGCGTGTGGCGGCACGGCGACTGGATCACGGTCCCGGGTCACGGGTCACGGCTCGATGATCGTCCACGGCCGATCCGACAGCACGCGGAACCGCAACGGCGTACGCCTGGGCAGCGCGGACATTCACGACGTCGTCGAACGCCTTCCCGAAATTGCCAAAGCCCTCGTCATCGGCGCGGAGGAACCTGACGGCGGCTACTGGATGCCCCTGTTGTGGTCCCCGCCGCCGGAGTGAACCTGGACGACGCCCTCCGCGAGAAGATCAAGGAAGCGATCCGCACCGGCGCCTCCCCTCGTCACGTCCCAGACGAGATCCTCGAAGTCCCGGCCATCCCTCACACACGCACCGGCAAGAAACTCGAAGTCCCCGTCAAGCGCCTTCTCCAGGGCACTCCCCCCGAGCAGGTCGTCAACCCCGCCGCCGTGGGCGCCCCCGAAATCGTCGACTACTACGCCCGCCTGGGAGCCGAACGCCGCCGCCGCAGGACCGCCGACGCATGAGAACAGCACAGATCGCCCTCGCCATCGTTCTGGCTCAGGTCTTCCTGCCGCTGCGAAGACCGGGCCGGAGGTCACGAGGCGTTCCGCGCTTGCCGGTTTGCCGCCCTCATCCAGCCGGGCGGCCATCCGCCCATTGCCTTGTGCTGTCCACCCAGGGCGCGACCTACCCCAGGGGGAATCGCGGTGCCCAGTCCTCCAACTCGACCTGGGCGGTGTTGATGACGTAGGAGATCGTCCGGTACCACCCTGCGGTGATCACGAGCTCGAGGATCTGGTCGGGCGAGAACAGCGCGCTCAGGGCGGCGAACAGCTCAGCGCCAACACCGTTCGTCGCGTAAAGCTCGTCGGCGAGGCGGAAGACCAGCGCCTCGTCCTGCGACCACACGGGATCCTCGGCGCTGCCGTGGACGGTGGAGAAGAGCTGGGCATCGGTGAAGCCGAGCGGCTTGGCGAAACCGGCGGCATGTACCCCCCACTCGTACTCCGCGCCGCAGAGTGCGCAGGTGCGGTGGATCATCACCTCGCGCAGCCGCGGCTCGACCCGGCCGTGTCCCAGGATGCCCGCGCCGAGCGGTCGCATACGGGAGGCGAGCTCGTCGTGCACCCCGAAGGTGCGGAAGAGCGCCAGCGGCTCCATTCCGCTGTTGGGCGGCATCCACTTGTCAAGCATGGTCTTTGTGGTCGGGTCGTAGGGGGGCTCCAGCGGTGGGATCCGAGGGCCGGTGGGGGCGTGAGTCATGAACGACACTCCTGACGTCTGCTTCGGAAAACGAAGTGACCATAGCGCTTCGGAAATCGAAGCGCAATCTTGGAGGTTGCCCATGTCCACACCGTTGCCCGGCCGACCAGTGCGGTCATCGCGCACCGGACGGCCGATCATGGCGCTGCTGGACCTGCTCGGACGTCGCTGGATGCTGCGCGTGCTTTGGGAGTTGCGTACGGAGCCGCTCGACTTCCGGGCGCTGCAGGAGGTATGCAACCGGATGTCGTCCAGCGTGCTGCGCGACCGCCTTGCTGACTCGGCGAGGCGGGGCCGGTGACCACCGACGGCGGCGCCGGATATGCGCTGACACGACACGGTCGCCAACTGCTCGACGCACTCGAGCCCCTGGACGCCTGGAAGCGAGACGTGGGCCCACGACATCACCGACACCCGCCCGGCGCCACGCGATGCAGACTGCTCCGAGGGCCGGGCAGGCTGAGCCGGTGTCAGGGCAAAAGGGCAGCCGGTCGTTGGGCGCGGCGTTGACTTTCGCGGCGCCGGGTGATGCTCGCCGCCAGGTGGGGCACGCGGCCGTCGACACGGGCAAGGTCGACGTCGACGACGAACTGGCCCGTCTGCTGAAGGGCGAGTAGGCATGCCCCGTCCCTCACGGCGACGGGGCCCGACATGGGGGATGCGAAGACTAGGGTCATGCTGGCAGACCTCTTGGGCGAGCCGCTTGCCAAGGTGACCCTGCCGGTTCAGCGGTGGGGGCGCCGCTGCGGCCGAGCGCCTCGACGTCGTCAACCGTGCGGCGCTGGCCGTGCTCGAGGACGCGGGAGTGCCTGCGGCATCCGTGCCGGCGGTCTCCGTGGGGGTGGCCGCTCCAGTCAGCCGGGACGGGACGGTGCTGACCGCCGATGACCACTGGCAGATGTTCGACGTCGACCTGCCGACGGCCCTTGCCGACCAGCACGGGTGGCACGTCCTGCTGGAGAACGACGCCAACCTGGCGGCATCAGGCGAGCGGTGGCGCGGAGCAGCCCAGGGCGTTGACGATCTCGCCGTCCTGCTCGCGGGCGACCGGATCGGCGCGGGAGTCTCTTCGAGTCCGGGCGGCTTCTGCACGGCAGCCGGGGCGGCTTTGGTGAGCTGGGCTACGTAGGCCCGCTCGAGGGGGTCGAAGGGCCTTCGGGTCCGGCCACCTTCGCGCGCACATGGGGCAGGGAAGCTGTCCGGTCCGCCGCCGCACCGACCTCACTGAGCGAGATGTACCAGAACTCCCCGGATGACCTCACGGCAGAGATGGTGTCCGCCGCCGCAGCCGGCGGGGATCACGTGGCTCTGAAGATCCTGGACCGGCCGGCCACGTCCATGGCCCGGGTGACCGCATCCCTGAGCATCCTGCTCAACCCGGCAGTGGTGGTCATCGGCGGCGCGGTCGCCGAGTCCGCCGATGCGATCATCCCAGACCTCACAGCCCGGCTGTCGGCGTACGCATCTACTCCCCTACTCCCCCACTGGTTGCCGTCTCGCGACTGGGCGACGCTATCGTCTCGGTCGGAGCCGCCCGGCACGCTCTGGACTACGCCGAGGACCATGCCCTGGACATGCGGCCTGCCGGTACGGACCGTCACGTTACCCGCCGGTAGTTCGTCAAGTGACCCACGCCCGCCGACCAGGTCGGCCTCGGCGGCCGGGTGCAGGTCCATCTCGACCTCCAGGGCCGCCTGCATCAGGTGCTGGGCCAGCTCGGGCGGAATCCCACCCTCACCCATCAGCTTCCGCATCCTTCGTGGAGGTACACACCTGATTCATGGCACTCCCGTCAAGAGGCGTGGGCTGCACGACGGGAGTGGGAGCTGGAGGACGTGAACTGGGTCTGTCCGGGTTCTGGGAGATCAGGGCCGCGTGCGGCGTTGCGGTCCGCTTCGCGATCCGGCCGGCGGAACGTGGCGCGGTAGTCCCGGGGCCGCTGGCCGGTGTGCCGGGCGAAGATGGCGCTGAAGGTGCTCGTGTCCGCGTACCCGACGTCGGCGGCGATGCGCACGATGGTCCTGTCGGTGGTCTCCAGCAGATGACGGGCCCGGCGGACCCGAGCGGACTGCAAGTAGGCGAGCGGGGTCTGACCTGCTTCCTCACCGAAGCGGCGGAGCATGGTTCGGGTGCTCACGTGGAACGCCTCGGCGAGGGCGGACAGGTCGTAGCGTGCCCCGAGGTTCTGGTCGAGCCACCGCTTCACACCGCGTGAGAACTCCCGGCCGACGGCGGGCATTAGTTCCAGGTCGACGTAGGGGGTCTGGGTGGAGCGGGCGTCGTCGACGAGCGCGATGCGTGCGGTGCTGCGGGCGACGCGGGAGCCGTCGTGCTCACGGATCAACTGGAGCGCGAAGTCGTACATGGCGCTGAAGGCGGCGGTCGTCGTCACACCGCGATCGGTGACCACCAGACGCTCGGGGCGCACCTTGACGTGGGCGTATCGACGGGCGAACCGATCCGCGAACAGCCAGGACGTCGTCGCCTCGCGCCCGTCGAGCAGACCGGCCTCGGCGAGGAGGAAGGCGCCGACACAGATCGACACGACAGCGATCCCGGAGGCGGCCTGCGACCGGATCGCCGCTATTTCGGGCTTCAGGTTCGCGAGCGTCGCGTCGAGATCGAGGCTGGGCGACAGCTCGAAACCCGGCACGATCAGGACGTCGACGGGGCGCAGCGCCGTCACCTCGATGGCCGCGCCGCCGGAGGCGACCACCCGCCGCCGGGGCGAGACGACACACACCTCGTAGGGCGGTCGGTCCGACCCGTGCGCCGCCGCGACGTGATTGGCCATGGCCAGCAGGTCGGGGATCCCGAACACCTCCGAGGCGAAGCAGCCGGGATACGCCAGCACACCCAGGCGCAGCGGGTTCATGGTTCCTCCGGCTCCACACGGGGATGGCGAGATCGCCGCACTATGTGGCGATGTCGCCGCTTCTCGTGGGGATACCGTCTCACCACACTCCTCGTATGACAACGATGCGAGCACGGCGCGACGACCCCTTGGACGACTTCTCCCGGAGAGCCGTCAGCGTCGATGGCGTCAGCAAGACCGTGTACGTCGCCGGGACGGGACCCGGCGTCATCCTGATGCCCGAGATGCCGGGCATCAGCCCCGACGTCGCGCGGTTCGCGCGCTGGGTGCGTCATGCCGGCTTCCGCGTGTATCTGCCCTCGCTGTTCGGCGTCGACGGCGCCTACCCGACCACCGAGGCAGGCGAGGCCGTCGTCCGGCGCGCATGTGTCAGCGCCGAGTTCCGAGCGTTCGCCGGGGGCGGCACCAGCCCCGTCGTGGCATGGCTGCGCGGCCTCGCGCGTATCGCGCACGCAGACTGCGGTGGGCCGGGCGTCGGCGCGGTCGGGCTGTGCTTCACCGGCAACTTCGCGCTGACCATGGCCCTCGAACCGGCCGTCATCGCCCCGGTCGTCAACCATCCCTCGCTGCCGCTCGACGACCCCGGAGGGCTGGAGATCGGGGACGAGGACGCGGCGGCCCTGGCCGAACGCATCGAACGAGACGGACTGAAGGTACTCGCGTACCGCTTCGACAACGACAGGTGGTGCACGGGCCAGCGGTTCGCGGCCTACCAAGCGCTGCTCGGCGAAGCGTTCGACGGCCGCGTGCTTCCCGGAGATGCAGCAAACACGAACCCTCCGCCCTTCTTCCGCGACGTCGTCGGCTGTGCCCACAGCGTCGTCACGGCACATCTCGTGGACGAGCAGGGTCATCCGACTACGCGTGCCCGTGACGAGATCATCGCCTTCCTCACGGAGCAGCTCAGAAGATGACGCGCGAGCCCCGCCGGAACACCCTGCTTGAGCCGGCCTGACAAGCCCGCAGGCCATGCCGCGGCCGCCGTCACCCATGTCCCCGCCGAGATGGCCGACCTGGACTTCTCCCACACCGACGCCGCACGACTGACCATCAGCGGATGAGCGCGCCTGCTGGCCCGGGTCACCCCCGGCGAGGGCGCTGCCGGGCGGTTTCGGCGACGACGTGGGCGTCACGTGCGTCGGTCTTGTCCTTACCGCGGTAGGCGCCGGTCATGTGGTTGACCGTGCGGCCGGGCAGCGCGGAGGAAGCCACCCAGTGGTGGCCCATGGCGGCGTCGACGCCAGCCCACACCAAGTCCTGGGCCTGTCGCTTGCCCACTCGCCCCTCTCGTTCCGCACAGCGTGCCGTCGGCCCGAGCAACACCCCGCCGTCACTTCCGCAAACAGCAGACCGCACAAGGCGCGCACATCTCCATCAGCAGCGGCGCCCCGGAGAGCCGGACGGCCACTCCTTCGGAGCCACATCAGGCAAGCCACCATCAGCCACATCCGGCCCTCCCAGGCCACCTGACAACTTACGGAGACACCATGACTGAGAGCACCAACGTGGTCGTGATCGGCGGTGGATACGCCGGCGTCATGGCGGCCAACCGCCTGACGCAGCGCGACGACGTGGCAGTGACTCTGATCAATCCGCGCCCGGTCTTCGTCGAGCGAATCCGCCTGCACCAACTGGTGGGCGGATCCCACGACGCGCTCGTCGACTACACCCAAGTCCTGGGCAACGGCATCCGGCTGGTGGTCGACACAGTGACACGGATCGACGCGTCCGAGCGCAGCGTGACGTTGGCGACCGGGGGCACGGTCGGCTACGACTACCTGGTCTACGCAGTGGGCAGCGGCAGCGCCGACCCGCGCGTGCCGGGAGCGGCCGAGTTCGCCTACCCGATTGCCAGCCTGGAGGAGGCGGAGCGGCTGCGGCCAGTCCTCGGCGCAGCGCCTGCAACGGCCGCGATGACGGTTGTCGGAGCCGGTCCGACCGGCATCGAGACCGCTGCCGAACTGGCAGAGGAGGGCCACGCCGTGACCCTGGTCTGCGGCGAGGTGCTCGGCCCCTACCTTCACCCTCGAGGTCGGCGCTCGGTTGCCAAGCGGCTGGGCAAACTCGGTGTGACCGTGCTCGAAGGCCCCGACGCGAAGGTGACGGCTGTGACTCGCGATGTCGTGCAGCTCGGTGGCGGCCGCGAGCTGCCGAGCAGGGTGACCATCTGGACCGCCGGATTCGGCGTGCCGGACCTGGCCGGCCGCAGCGGACTGAGCACCGATGCCTTGGGCCGTCTGCTCACGGACGAGACGTTGACGAGCGTGGATGACGGGCGCATCGTCGCTGCGGGTGATTCGGCGGCACCGTCGGACCTGCCGTTTCGGATGAGTTGCCAGGCCGCGGTTCCTCTGGGCGCGCATGCCGCCGACACGGTGCTCCGCCGGATGGCGGGTGAGCCACCCGCGCCCATCAGCCTGGGGTTCATCGGCCAGTGCATCAGCCTGGGTCGTCGCGCCGGCATCTTCCAGTTCGCCTACAAGGACGACACCGCGAAGAGGTTCTACCTCGGAGGCCGCCCTGGCGCGAAGCTAAAGGAGTTCATTTGCAAGCACACTGTCAAGCAACTGATGGACGAGGCACGCAAGCCCGGCTCGCACAGCTGGGCCAAGGATGACAAGCGCCGGCAGTTGCTGCAGGCCAAGCGTGGCAAGGCGCCGGCCCCCGCTGAACGGTCAGCCTAGGTGTGCGGCTGCTGAGGCGGCTTCGCGGACCAGGCCCACCTCACCCCGTGGTCACCGCACCTACGGCGGCACCCTGACCGCCTACCGCCGGGCGCTACAGGGAAATCCAGCGGTATCAGAGCGCAGCGGGACTCCGGGTCATTCGGCCGGTTTGATCAGTCGGCCAGCTGGGGGTGACACCGCACCTTCCGCTGGGCCCTCGGCTGTGGCGGACGGGCCGTGGTGGCGTCGGTGCAAGGTGAGGTTCTCGGCATACAGGTATGCGGTCACGGTGGCCAGCGCGTCGAGCCGGCCTGGAAGTCGCGGACCTGCTGGCGGGCCTGGGCAAGCTGGGTGCGCAGAACGGCGATGGTGTCGGTGCGGGTCTTTTCGGCGGGTGTGCTGCGGACAGGGCGGGGGACGTGGATGTTCCATTCGGCGAGGATGGTGGTGGCGCGATGGACGGTGGCGTGGCTGACTCCGGCTTCACGGGCGAGGTTTTCCTTGGTGAGGGCGCCATCGGTGCGCTGGGGCTGCCCGGCCAAAAGGCGGGTCATCGCGGCGCGGAGTTTGGCTTCGGAGGCTGGGGAAACGGCCGTTCACAGGTCCTGGGTGAGGGGCGTGGTGATGGGCTCGACGTCGTCGAGGCGGGCCTGGAGGGCGGCTCGGCGGGCGGGCGGAAGGCGGCGGTCGCGTAGTTGCTGGGTGAGGTCGTGTTGTTCGGCCGGCCAGATCGGGGCGTGGTCCGCGCTGACGGCGGAGTTACGGCAGCGGGCGGGCTGGCAGGCCCCGATGAGCGGGGCACTGTCTTCGCCGTCGGGGAGGTGCTTGGTGCACTCGGCCCATTCCGGCTGCCACAGACAGTGGTTGAGGGTGCCGACGTGCAGCTCGGGCAGTTCGGCGCGGATGAGGCCGGCAGCAGCCCGAGGGTCGGCGGCGAGCGCCCGGAGGCTCGGGGGCGTCCCGTGGGGGTCTCCGGGAACAGGGAGTTGGGCGGCGGCGCGGTCGAGGCCGGCGTGGAGGCGGGCTGCTGCGGGGCCGACGGCGATGGGAGTACCGGTGGTGCGAGTGGTGAGCAGGCCGGTGAGTTTGGCGGCGGCTGCGGTGGCGAGTCTGTCGTCGAACTCTCGCATCCAGGCGCCGTCTGGGGCGGCGTAGGAGTGAGTGGTCGCCACCATGCAGTTCACCGTACGTCGAGCTCGGCCCAGACGGTCTCCATGATTCCACCGGCCGATTGAGCCTCTGACTTGGGCTCGGAACCTCGGCATGGGGGCCGCACGCACACTCCCACGCCGAACTATGTTGTCCCACCACATGTGCGCCTGACCTGCAGGTTTCTACGGTGTCCCGACACATACCCGTCCCCACCGCACACGAGGAAGTGGCGCACATGGCCTCCCCGACCACCGCTCCCCCACCCCCCGCCAGCCTCCCCCGCATCGTCGCCGCCAGCCTCATCGGTACCACCATCGAGTGGTACGACAACTCATTCGATCAGAGCTACGACCTGCGATTTTCCCGCTATTGACCCTCCAAAGTCAGCACCAAACCAGCACCGGGAATCTCGTCCTGGGCGGGGAACGCGAACGCACCCGGCCTGACCCACCTCAACACCCACGACAGGCACCAAGGATGGTCACTCAGAGTAGCGCGCTCTGTCGCGGTAATGAGATGAAGCTGCTGTCTCGCAGCAGCTGCACTTCGACGACTGCTCGCGACCGCCCGTCAGCAGGTCTGCCCCACCTATCGCTGGAAGGAACCGGTTCATCTGGTGACATCGGCTGCTGCCGGACCGGCTCGGCAACGACCACGACGCCTCTCCCGTGGGAGGCGGCGCCAGGGTCCTGCTCGGTGGCTGAAGGGGAACCAAGATCGACCGGTCCAGCGACGAAACGGCTTCTACGCCCGCCGAAGACCGGCTCGAGCCGGCTGAGACAGCCTTTTAGTGAGCGTTTGATTCTGGTATTGGATGGTTCAGGGGGAATTCCAGGAGTCGGATCGAGCGCTCAGCGAAGCGATTCGCCGGAAACACCGCTTCTGCGGCAATCGGCAGAACTGTAGTACGCCGGTTTCCTTGTAAGTGCTCCTGTCTCATTTGGAAATCTACCGGTACGCGCCGTGTCGAGAACGCACGCCCCGGTGCACCCGGCAAACCCGCACACGCCCTGGCCAGACCAGCTGCCACCCCATACGCATCCATCATGCAAACTCCACAGCCCTACCCCAGCGACCTGTCCGACGCCCGCTGGGAACTCATCCGCCCCACTCTCGAAGCGTGGCGCCAGGCCCGCAACGGCATCCGCAAGCCCACCCATGACCTGCGCACCCTGATGAACGCCATCCTCTACGTCGACCGCACCGGCATCCCCTGGCGCTACCTTCCTCACGACTTCCCGCCCCACCAGAGCGTTTACGGCTACTTCGCCCGCTGGGAAGCCGACGGCATCTTCGACCAGCTCACCGGCCTATTACGCGGCAAAGTCCGTCAGGCCGAAGGCCGCACCAGCGAGCCCAGGGCCTGCCTGATCGACAGCCAGAGCATCAAAACCTCCGCCACCGTCCCCCTGACCAGCCAGGGCATCGACCCTGCCAAGAAGATCATCGGGTCGAGTAGCCGGGAGGGATCTCACCTCCCGGCCCTCACAGAACCGTGCGTAACAGTCTCCCGTTACACGGCTCTTGCCGCTCTGATCTCAG